>CAKPPS010000001.1 GCA_934177795.1 uncultured Clostridia bacterium
GCATTGGTAATAACAATCATAGTATTGTTAATCTTAGCAGGAGTAACAATAGCAATGTTAACAGGAGAAAATGGAATATTAACAAAAGCAAATAATTCAAAAAGTGAAACAGCAAAAGCAACAGCAAAAGAAAAAGTGCAAACAGAGGTAATGGCAAGTTATGGAACAGATGGGAAAATAAATATAGATGAATTAAATAAAAATTTACAAAATATAAGTGGAATAAAATATAACGGAAATGCAATAACAGATAGTAATAAAATAGCAAGTTTGCCAGCAACAGTAACAGTAGATGGATATGATGTAACAATAGAAGAAAATGGAACAACAACAGCTTCAGGTACAGATACACCAGTAACACCACCAACAGGAGGAACTATTACAATAACTGAAGCCAAGAAAGACGAAATGAAGGATAAAACAGAGAATTCAAATTTAAAAGTAACAGATGGAACAGTAACAATCCCAGCGGGATTTAAGGTAGCAGAAGATAGTGGAACAACAATAGATGAAGGAATAGTAATAGAAGATGCTAATAGAAACCAATTTGTGTGGGTACCAGTAAGCAAAGAAAATTTTGAAAGTGAATTTGTGAGAAGAGAAGGATATTATAATGGAAAATTAGATTCTATGATTTCTAAATGTGGAGAATCAGATTCTAACGGAACAAATACTAAAATAACAGAAACAGCAACAACTAAACAAGAAGCAAAAGACATGTATGAAAGTGTAAAAGCAAATGGAGGATTTTATATAGGAAGATATGAGGCAGGAAAAGATACAAATGGAAAGGTAGTAGTGCAAAAAAATGCTAATGTATATAATAGTATGCAATGGTCATCAACAAAAGCAATGAAAGAAAGTGAAACAGCAACAACCGGAGGAGCTGTAGAATTATCAAGAAATTTTGCCAAAGAAAATAATTATAAAACTGTACAAAGTACATTAATTTATAGCGTGCAATGGGATGCTGTGATGAATTGGATGAAAGATATAGAAAATTCGAGTGCTACATCAACAGATAAAAAATATATTATAGACAGTACAGGAATGGGATGGTATGATGGAGTTTCAGGAAATTCTGAGCATAAAACAGGAATAGATTTAAATGGAGGAAAAAACCAAGTCAAAAAAGTATATGATTTAGCCGGAAATGTTAGCGAATGGACTATGGAGTCTTACAATTCTGCTAATCGAGTTGGCAGAGGCGGCAGTTATAAATATACAGGTTCTAGCTATCCAGCTTCTGATCGTAACTTCTATCTTCCGTCTAACAGCCTTGATAACCTCGGTTTTCGTCCTGCTTTATTCTTGAAAAGCTGAACCCTAAAGCCGTAAAACTAAAATTTGTAAAAAAGTAGTTTTATAACATAAATGAGATTATAAAAAATGAGTGAAATTGTTTCACTCATTTTTTGAGGACTATTAAGAAATATTGTCCACTAAAACCAATTGAAATTCAGGCAATGCCAATAGCAATTATGGGTTCTGTTCTACTTTAATATCATTTTTGATGTATAGAATTTAAGGATTCTTGCCAATAAAGTTATTAGATATTAAAGATGTTTGTTCCTTCCATTATGGTAAAAATGAATATAATATTATTGTGACCTTGGTAGGAAAGTCGAAAAGAGCAATAATATGAGTAAAATTAAAACAAAAAATGCTTGACAACGGTAAAAAAGTATGATAAGATGTTATTCGTTACAAGAAGAAGGTAAACTTCTCACCTTAGTTTTTTAGACAAAAGGTTAGAATAATTAAATAAATATAATATAGAAATATATTGTTTATTTGTATTTGACTTGTAACAAAAGTCAAATTTTTTTTTATTGGGAGGTGTTTTTAATAAAACAAGAATTACCAATTAATGGTCAAATAAGAGCAAAAGAAGTTCAATTAATAGGTGACAATGGAGAAAAAATAGGGGTTATATCTTTAAGAGAAGCTCTAGAAAAAGCAGAAGAAAAGAATTTAGATTTAGTTTTAGTAGCTCCAAATGCAAATCCACCAGTTTGTAAGATTATGAACTATGGAAAATATAAATTTGAACAAGCTAAAAAAGAAAAAGAAGCAAAAAAGAAACAGAAAAGTTTTGAAATTAAAGAAATAAGAGTAACTCCAAATATTGAAGAACATGATTTTAGCTTTAAATCCAAAAATGCAAAAAAATTTATACAAGAAGGAAATAAAGTAAAAATAACAGTTAGATTTAGAGGAAGAGAAGTAAACAATTCAAAAGCTGGAGAAGTAGTACTAAAAAAATTCATAGAAAATTTAAGTGAAGTAGCTTCAGTAGAAAAAGCTCCTAAATTAGAAGGAAGAAACATGTTTACTATTTTAGCTAAAAAAACTGAAAAATAAATTTTAGAAGGGAGAATATTATCATGCCAAAATTAAAAACAAATAAAGCTGCAAAGAAAAGATATTCTTTAACAGCAACAGGAAAAGTAAAAAGAACAAAATCAAACAGAAGACATTTATTAGCAAACAAAACTAAAAGACAAAAAAAATCAGGAAAAATTCAAAATGCTTATGCAAATAAATCATGTGAAAATACAATTAAAAAATTATTACCTTATGGTAACTAATAATAGAATAATAAGGAAGGTGAAATAAATGGCAAGAGTAAAAACAGCAAGAATAACAAGAAAAAGACATAAAAAAATATTAAAACAAGCTAAAGGATATTTTGGAGCAAAACATTATAGATTTAGAAATGCAAATCAAGCAGTTATGAAATCTTTAGCTTATGCTTATGTAGGAAGAAAAGATAAAAAAAGTAATTTTAGAAAATTATGGATTGCAAGAATCAATGCGGCAGCAAGAATGAATGGAACTACATACAGCAAATTAATTTCAGGATTAAAGAAAGCAAATGTTTCTATAAATAGAAAAATGCTAGCAGATATAGCTGTAACAGATCCTAAAGCTTTTACAGAAATCGCAGAAATTGCAAAAAAAGCATAATAGTTTAAATATAAAAATCAATAGAATATTGAGTATTATATAAAATTAATACTGGATATTCTTTTTTTGTTACACTAATATGACAAAAAAATTACAAATATGTTAAATTTAAATAAAAAAATATCTTGCCATTGAAAATAATCCATCAAAATGATATTCTTAATGTGAAGATAAAAATGGAGGAAGAATATGAAAAATAAAATTTCAAAAATATTATCTATATTTTTTATAATTATATTAATATTATCATTTTACAAAGTAGAGGCTAAAGATAAGTATACAGTTGATATAAAGAAAAAAGAGTATACAGAGGAATATCAAAATTGGCAAAAATTAAGTGATGAAGAAAAAAGTAAGGTTATGGAACCAAGACGATATGAGGTAAAATCAGAAAGTAATACAACATATTTAAATAGAATTAATAATTTATTTAGAGTTAATCAGTTAATGAAAGCTTCATTGGAAAATAAATATGATTTGAGAACAGTTGTACCAGAAAATAGCAAAGTTAAAGATCAACAATCAACAAATGCTTGCTGGGCATTTGCAACACTTGGAACTTTAGAAACTACATTAGCAGTTAATAATAAAAACAATTCAAAAACAGCAGTTGAATATGATTTCTCAGAAAGACATTTAGATTATGCTACATCAAGAAATGCTTTTTTAAATAATATGATTAATAAATATGGATTCTCAAGAAAATCACAAAATGGTGGTAATTTCTATATTGCGCTTGCATATTTGACAAATGGACAAGGGGCGATAAATGAAGCGGATATGCCATTTGAAAATAACTCAAATGATATTGATATTTCAAAAATACAAAATAAAGAAGTAAAAACAACTTTATATGATACAGTGGAATTTAATGGAACTAGTAAAGAAAATAAAAATGATGTAATTCAAACAATGAAACAACATATTATGAATTATGGTGGAATATATGCAGGTATAATAGGAGAAAGTGTTTTAAGTAATGATATAAATTCATATTATAATAATGCTACAGCAGCATTATATTGCAATCAATCATTAAAATATAATCATGCTGTTACTATTGTGGGGTGGGATGATGACTTTAAAAAAGAAAACTTTAAAACAAATTGTCAACCTTCAAGTAATGGTGCATGGATTATAAAGAATTCTTGGGGAGAAAGTATAAGTAAAACCATGTCAGAAGTGAAGAAGCTAGTATTTGAACAAAAAAAACAAGAGTTGATTGCAATGGGAATAACAAATGCAGAAAGTATACCGGATAACATTGTATTAACAGGACTACAAGCAGCTTATGGAACAGATAAAGTAAAATTACAAGATGGTAAAGTTACCATTGAAGTTGGTGACAAAGGATATATGTATGTATCTTATGAAGATGCTGTAATATATACATCATTATCAGGAATTCAAAAGGTATCAGATACAAAAGATTATGATAATATATATCAACATGACCTACTTGGAGGGAATGTGGAATTAAAATTAGGAGATTCATCAACAGGAGATATATTTCTAGCAAATGTATTTAAAAGAGATTCAAACGAAAAAGAAACACTTGATAAAGTTAGTATATATAATTTCTCAGAACATACTTACAAAATAATGATAAATCCTAATAGTGATAGTAAAGCAAAAAATGATTTGCAAAATGTTAGTTTAAAACAAGGAGATACTGTTACATTAAAACCTGGTTTTCATGTATTAGAATTTTCTAGTCCAGTAACGTTAACTGGAGATGCATTTGTAGTAGTGGCACAAGTTGTGGGAAATGGAGTTAAGGAAGTAACAATAGAAAGTAAAGAAGCTTCTGGAACTTGGAAAGAAGCAGAAATAAATACGGGAGAAAGTTTTTATGCTACGTCTGATGGATTTACACAAAATCAGTGGCGTGATATGGCGAGTTTCGGAGAAGATGCAAAAGGAAACTTATGTATAAAAGCGTATACTACTAAAACAAATGAGCCAACAACTAAAAAGCTTAATAGCATCTCAATAGAAAAATCACCTGATAAAATAAGTTACACAGAAGGAGATAACTTTGATAAGACTGGAATGAAAATTGTAGCAAAATATGATGATAATACAAGTAATGAAATTACAAATTATGAAATTATCGGTGGAAACAACTTAACAGCAGATACTAAAACTGTTACGATTTCTTATACAGAAAATGGCGTGACTAAGACAGTAACTCAAAGTGTAACTGTAACTAAAAAAGCACAATCAGAGGAGAAAGAACCAGAATTATCAAACTTCAATAATGCTAATGCTATAATTAAAAAAATGAAAATATATAAAAATTCAAAAAATGCTGGGAATGATGAAGTGACTATAGAGATATCAGGAATTGAGATTGGGAATACAACTAATAAATATACATATTATTATCATCTTTCTGGTACACAAGGAGATACTAATATCACAAATTGGAAAACAGCAGAAAGTAAGATTGTTGATGGGAAATGTATTTTAACTATTAATGCAAAATCACAAGATTTAGATAATTTTTCTGAAATTGTACAATCAGATAATTTATATGTATATATAAAAGAAATGGCAGAGTTAGGACAATATAACAAGGAACAAGTGAAAACTTTATCAGCAAAGAAAGATGATTCAACAGAGATATATATTGAAGATGAAAAAATAGGAAATGTTAAAGATTTAATTGATAATGGAAGCGAACAAAAAGAAAATACCAATAATACTATGGAAGGCGAGACAGACAAAACGGTAGCTCAAAAAATATTACCACGAACAGGTTCTACAATGTTTAAAGTATTATTACTGTTCACAATAATGATATTTGGAGGATTTACATTCTATAGATATAAAAATATAGATAAATAATAAAAAATAGATAAAAAGCTTTTGAAGAAATAAAAAATATTTACTTCAGAAGCTTTTTTTAAATTATTGCTTTTTCATTTTAGGCTTAGAAATTAGAGAAGCTATATATCCAAAAAATATAGCGGCAGAGATACCGCCAGCAGCAGCTTTAATACCACCAGTAAATGCTCCAATAAGTCCTGTGTTTTTGACTTCTTCTATTGCACCTTTTGATAGATTATAGCCAAAACCTGTTAATGGAACTGTGGCACCAGCACCAGCGAAATCAACTAGATATTTATATATTCCAAGACCTCCCAGAATAGCACCAAGAGTTACAAACATTACTAGGATTTTTGCTGGAGTTAATTTTGTTTTATCTATTAGAATTTGTCCAATAACACAAATTAGTCCGCCAGTTACAAAACATTTTAATAGTGCAGACCATTCAAAAACAGTAGCCCAGTTAATATGACTCATAATATTACATCCTTTCATAATTAAAGATTTTCTATACTAATTGCGTGTGCTATACCAGGGATAGATTCTCCTTGTTGAGAACTAGTGGAATTCATGAGTGCTCCAGTAGCTACTAGTAAAATTCTTTTAATTTTTCTAGATTTTAATTGTTTGAAAAAATACCCAGAGAAAACAGTACCACAACAAGCACAACCACTACCACCACTATGTGTATCTTGATTTTCTTTATCAAAAATCAAAACACCACAATCATTATAATTATTTTTTATGTTATATCCATTTGAACTTAGCAAATCAATAGCAATGTCTTTACCAACATATCCTAAATCTCCGCTAATGATAGCATCATAATAACTAGGATTTCTTCCGGTATCTGAAAAATGAGTAATTAAAGTGTCAGAAAAACTTGGCGCCATCGCAGCACCCATATTATTTCCATCTTTTATTCCCATGTCAATTATTTTTCCTGGTGTTATATGTGTGATATAAGGTCCATTGCCAGATTTAGAAACTATAGCAGCACCAGAACCAGTAACGGTCCATTGACTAGTTTGTGGACGTTGATTACCTAATTCTAATGGAAAACGAAATTGTTTTTCAGCACTACAAAAGTGACTAGAAGTTGCACACAAAACATTATTGGCGAAACTTTCTACACAAATAGAACCTAAACATAGAGATTCAACAAAAGTAGAACATGCACCAAAAACGCCAAAAAATGGAATATTAAGATTTCGTAAACCAAAACTAGAAGAAATGCATTGATTAAGTAAATCTCCGGCAAACATACAATCTATTTCATTAGCTGCAATGCCAGCTTTTTGCATAACAGTGTTTACGGTTTCTTTTATTATTTTACTTTCAGCTTTTTCCCAGGTTTTTTCTCCCCAAAATTCATCCTCTAATGTTTTATCAAAATATTTAGCTAAAGGGCCTTCAGCTTCTTTGGGACCAACAATAGAGGCACAATCTAGGATGACAGGGGGAGTATCAAATTTTATTGTTTGCTTACCTAACTTTTGCAAAAAAATCAACTCCTTTATTAAATTAAAGTTATGTTTTGAGTGTTAAAAATTAAATAAATTATTCCAACTAAAATAGATGTTGAAATACCAAAAACTAATACAGGTCCAGCAACAGTAAACATTTTTCCGCCAACACCCATAACATAACCTTCAGATTTATATTCCATTGCTGGAGAAACAATTGAATTAGCGAATCCAGTAATAGGAACTAAAGAACCTGCACCAGCGAATTTTCCAATTTTATTAAAAATATTTAAACTTGTAAGAAATGCAGATAATCCAATTAATAAAATGGAAACAATTGTACCTGAAAGTTGAGTATCAAATCCTTTATTTTTGCAAATATTAAGTATAATTTGACCGATGGTACAAATTAATCCACCAACCCAAAAAGCATTAAAACAATTTTTTACAATTGGTGAGTTGGGGGATTTTTTATCAACATAATCTTGATATGCTTTTTCTGTTTCTGTTGGTTTGTTCATAAATTACATTCCTTTCATGAATCTTTATTGTCTTTTCTATTTAAATCTATAGAAAAAGAAATATCTAAATCTACAAAATATTCTGAAATTTTATCTCCGCTAATAGAAGCTCTTTGCTCTAATATTTTAACATCTGTAAGATAGTCAATTGTTTTTGAAGCTTCAGCTATAGCTTTAACGATAGCATCTTTCCATGAAACTGTCGAATTACCAGTAATAATTAAATGTTTTTTAATATCCATATAAAATATTGTATGATATAATCATACGTCTCCTTTCTTTAATTTGTATTGATAATATTTTTTCCTAAAAGTAAAAAAATATACAGAATTGGTAGAAAAAATATTAATAAAATTATATAATAGCAATAATTAAAATAATTTATTACAATTTATGGTTTATAGGTAAAACCAAATAAAAACCTAAATATCATAATAAAAGGAATGGTAATGGATAAAATAAGAGAAATAGCATTAAAAACATTATATAAAATAGATAAAGAAGAGGCATATTCTAATATTGCTTTAAATGAAATTATAAAAGAAAATAGAAATAAAATAGATGATAGAGATATTGGTTTTATTTCGGAATTAGTTTATGGAGTTACTACATGGAGACTAACGCTAGATGAAATAATAAAAAAATATTCTAATATTAGATTAAAGAAAATTTCATGTTGGATTATAAATATATTAAGGATGGGGATTTATCAAATAATATTTTTGGACAAGATTCCGAAGTCAGCTGCAGTAAATGAAAGTGTGAATTTAGCAAAAAGATATGGACATAAGAGTAGTTCGAATTTTGTTAATGCCATTTTAAGAAAGGTAACTAAAAAAGACTATCAAGACTTTTTTGATATCGAGAATGATATAGAAAGAATTTCAAAAACAACATCTATGCCTATATGGATAATTGAAGAGTTGAAAAAATCAATCAATATAGAATTTGTTGAAAAAATTTGTCAAAATTCCAATGAGAGACCAAGTTTGATGATAAGAATAAATAGATTGAAAACAAATAAAAATAATTTTATAAAATTATTAAATGATAGAAATATAAAATTTAGAGAATGTGAATTTGATGATTTTTTGGTTTTAGAAAAAGTCAAAAATATAGAAAAATTAGATTTGTTTAAAAATGGTTATTTTACAATTCAAGATGAAGGAGCAGGTCTAATAGCACTAGCTATGAACCCAGAACCAGAGGATTATATATTAGATACATGTAGTAGCCCAGGAGGTAAAACAACTTATATGGCAGAATTAATGAATAATAAGGGAAAAATTATAGCAAATGATTTATATCCTCATAGAATAGAACTTGTTAAACAAAATGCTAGAAGATTAGGTATTGATATAATAGAAGCATATTGCAAGGATGCAACCATATATGAAGAAGAATATAAAGAGAAATTTGATAAAATTTTATTAGATGTACCTTGTCTTGGAATAGGCGTATTGAAACGAAAACCAGATATAAAATGGAAAAGAAAAAAAGAAGATATTTGTGAGATAACTAATTTACAGAAGCAAATACTAGAAAATTGTTCGCAATATTTAAAATCAGGAGGAATTTTGGTGTATTCAACTTGCAGTATTTTGCCTGCAGAGAATGAAAAAGTAATAAATGACTTTTTAAAAAAACATAAAGATTTTCACACTGAAAATCTTGGAACTATGTGTGGAAAGTACGAAAAATTAAGCAATTTACAGTTGTATCAAAACATGGAAAATGATGGATTTTTCATTAGTAAATTAAGAAAAAAATAAATGTTACATTTACATTACAGTTAAATTACAATTATATTAAAGCTATTGATTTTTATAGCTATAATGTTAAAATTAATTAGAACTAATTAGGAATATTGTAAAAAAGAGTTTTTTATAGATAAATGTTCAAGTATTAATTTTTAGCTAGTGTAAAAAATATAAATAGAATAAATGAAAAAGGAGCAAAAAATGGCTAACTGTTTAGGATTATATGTAGAAAACAACATAATTAAATATGCAAAAATGTCAAAAGATCATGATCAACTTAAAGTTGAATCTTTTGGTGTTAAGTTTTATGACAATTTGGAAACAGCTGTAAAACAGATAATAGATGAAACATATAGTTATAAAGTTCCAATTAGTATAAATTTATCAGAAGAAATTTATAATTATTTTGATATGTTTTCAATGTTAACAAATAAAGATTTAATAAAAGCTATAAAAACAGAATTTGATATGTACTGTGGTGAACAAGGATATAATCCAAATGTTTTTGAAACAAGATATGTTGTTTCAAAAAATCCAGAAGACAAAGAAAAACTAAAGGTTATTCATATAGCTGCTAATAAAATAGAATTAAATAAAAAAGTACAATCATTTGAAAAATATAATTTTAAAAATATATTACCAACACCATTAACAATAACTAATTTAATAGAGACAAGACCAAAAGAAAATTATTTAATAGTAAATATGGAAGCTAATACAACAGTAACAACAATTATTGATGAAAATATATATGATATAAATACTTTTGATATAGGCTGCCAAGAGTTTTTAACGAAAATTAATTTAAAAGAAAACTCTTTAGCAAAAGCCTATGAAATTTGCAAAAACACTACGATTTATACATCAGAAGGTAAAGAATTACAAGAAAATGAAATAGGGTATTTAGAAGACATTATGCCAACTTTGTATAATATTGTTGGAAATGTAAGAAAGATAATAAATGAAAGTGAAGAAAAAATTTCAAAAGTGTATTTGACAGGGACAGCTACATTAATTAATAACATTGATTTATATTTCCAAGAATATTTGAGTGAAGTTAATTGTGAGATTTTAAAACCTTATTTTGTTAATGCAACAAATGATATTAATATAAAAGATTATATAGAGGTAAATACAGCGCTTTCTTTAGCTATGTCTGGATTAGGAAATGGGGTTCAAGGAATTAACTTTAAAAAATTAGGATTTGCTGATAAAATTCCAGATTGGATGAAAATAGAGATAAGCCCAGGAAAAGAAAAACAAAGTAAGTTAGCACAGTCAGGATGGTTCACAAATGATTTAGGTGAAAAATTAGATAAAACAGAAATTGGATTATTGAGAACGGCAGGAGCTTTAGCTATATTATTTATAGTTTATAGTAGTTTTTCATCTTTATTAAATAAACAAATGGATAAAAAAGAAAATGATGCAAAACAGTCTATAAGTAATACAACAGCACAAATTCAATTAGCAGATAATGATAAATCTAAAATAGATTCAAGAACAAATGATTATGCAACAATGATTCAAAGTTTACAAGATTTAAATGATAAAATAGCAGATGCAAATAAAACTAGAGATGCAATTCCAAACTTATTAAATTCTATAATGTATATAGTACCAGAAAATGTGCAGGTTACTTCAATTCAAAATACTACAGGAACACATATAGTTATAGAGGCTCAATCTAATAAATATGAGCAATTAGGTATGTTTAAAGCAAAATTAGATACAGGAATGTATTTATCAAATGTAATTTCTACATCTGGACAACAATCTAATAATATTATTAAAGTAAAAATAGAAGGAGATTTGCCATGAAAAAATTATTAATCTTAATATTAATTGCACTTATTTTAACATTAACTATTTTTACGTTTATGAATGGTTTAAATATAGGTGGTCTTCAGATTTTAGGACTTAAGCAAATACAAGATAAAAATGCAGAACTAGAAGGGAAAGTTACAGAAGCAACTAAATTGGCTAGTTCAAATTTTCCAAGTAAAATAAGTGAATTAAATACTAGTATGAAAAATTTAGAAACAAAGAAAAAAAGCTATGAAGACATGGTAGCAGTAAGTGATTCAGATGATGTTCAGACAGCAAGTAAATTATCAAAATATAATTTGGATTTTTTATGGGCAAGAATAGGAACACATGCAACAGGTGAAGGTGTTAATATAGATATGTCATTGACAAAAGGATCAGGAGATAAAGACACATATAATATTAATTTTACAGCAGTAGGAGCTTATGTAGGAATTTCTGAATTTATTAGAGATATTGAAGATGATTCAAATTTAGCATTTAAAATTGAAGGGTTTTCAATGTCAGCAGGAGAATCAACATCACAATTAAAAGCAACATTTGTATGTAAAAATATTCCGATAGAAGGAGTTTCTGCGATAGATGCACCTGCTACTACAACAGAAAAAAATGGAAACAACACAACAAATAATGCGTCAACTAGCAATTCTAGTACAAATACAGGCTCATCAAATACTTCGAATGTAACGAATAGTAGTAATACAGCAACAACGAGTAATGCAGTTTCAACACAAAACACTACGACAACAAATCAGTAAAGGAGATAACTATGGCTAAAAATATTATAAAAGAAATTATTATTATGCTATTATTGTGTTTAGCAATTATATTAGTTCTTGGAGTGTTGTTATATGAATATGTACCAAGTAATAAAATTATTCCTGATGAAGTATCTTATACAGCACCTGAAAATATTAAAGAAGAATTAAGCAAAAGTGATGATGTAGATAATGATAATGTTATATTAACTTATAGTATAAATTCTAGTGATTTGAATAATTATCAAAAAATAAAAACTTATGTACCAGGAAAACAAAATCCATTTTCAGACGGAACAAGTTCAAATCAACAAGGAAATAACAATCAATCTAATTCAAACAATACTAATTCTGGAAATAATAATTCAAGTAATTCAAATAATAATAGCTCAAATAATGATACAAATAATTCAAATACAGGAAATAATACAACAGGCACTACAACTAATAATTCAGGATATTTGCCTGATAAGGGAACAAAATAAAAGTTTTCAACGTTATGTTTTTTAAAACATAAATTATATATATAAATTTATTTCAAAAGAAAAGGAGGAAAAACGACATGAGAAAAGAAAAGGGTATTACATTAATTGCCTTAGTAATTACAATTATCGTTTTATTAATTTTAGCAGGAGTAACAATAGCAATGCTTACAGGAGATAACGGAATTTTAACAAAAACAAACCAAGCTAAAACAAATACAGGTAAAGGAGAAGCAGCAGATAAAATAAATATGGCTTTAAATGCAGAATATGCTAATATATTATCAGATGGAAAAATGTCAGGTGCGAGTGATAGCGCAATTGCAACAGCAGAAGAAATTGCAAAAACTAATGGAATTACTACTAGTGAATTTACTATTACACCAGGAGCAACTATGACAGATGCTACAGTTTTGACAATCACATCAAAAACTTATGGTGATGTAACAGGAAAAATAACTTATGCGGATAATAAATATGAAGTTGAAAAAGCAAAAGTAAAATAATAAGGAGGAAGTTTTATAATGAAAAATAATAAAGGTATTACATTAATTGCTTTAGTAATTACAATTATCGTATTATTAATTTTAGCAGGAGTAACAATAGCAATGCTTACAGGAGATAACGGAATTTTAACAAAAACAAATCAAGCTAAAACAAATACAAGTAAAGGAGAAGCAGCTGATAAAATAAATATGGCTTTAAATGCAGAATATGCTAATATATTATCAGATGGGAAAATGTCAGGTGCGAGTGATAGCGCAATTGCAACAGCAGATGAAATTGCAAAAACTAATGGAATTACTACTAGTGAATTTGATATTCAACCAGGAACATCTATGACAGGTGAAACAGTTTTGACAATCACATCAACAACTTATAGTGATGTGTCAGGAAAAATAACTTATAAAGATGGTAAATATGAAGTTACAAGAGCAGTAGTAAACTAAATAAAAATAAGCCATATACACATCTAAGTGTGTATGGCTTAACTTATAAAAGAAAGGGATAAAAATGGATATATTACTATACATATTAATATTTATAATGGGAACTGTATTTGGAAGTTTTTATACTTTAGCAATATATAGAATACCTAAAAAACAAGATATAACACACACACATTCATATTGTCCTAATTGCAATCATAAATTAGGGTTTTTAGACCTGATACCAGTATTTAGCTATATTTTTTTATTAGGAAAATGTAGATATTGTAAACAGAAGATTAGACCACGATATTGTATAATAGAAATTTTATCAGGTTTAGTATTTTTGGCAATGGCTTATGTAATGAATATTAGTATCACAAATTTAAATACAACAGTTCTTGCTGAAAGTGCATTTATGGCACTTTATTTGTGTTTTGTATTCTTGATGGCAGGTATTGATATAGAAAATAGGAAAATAGAAAAATCAGTTTCAATGTATGGTGTTATAATATCTATTGCATATATAATATACCTATGTGTAATAGAAAAAGCTAGTATATATAGATATATTATATATTTAATATTTTACATATTAATTCTAACTCTAGATACTATTACATTAAAAAAATTTGCTAAAAACAGTTATGTTAATGGAGTTATATTAACAGCATTAACAATGACGATATTTACAGGAGAATATGTAACAATAAATACTATCATTATTACATCACTTGCTGTGGCTGTTAATTTATTATTACATAAAATTGAAAATATAAGAAAAAAAGTAAGAAGAGAAGAAAAAAATTATGGAAAAGATGTAGAATATGGTTTTTATTTAGGAGTTTCAAATATTTTAAGTTTATTATTTGTATTAGGATGGTATAAATTTTTTATTTAGTTGAAAACTAAGAAGGGAATTTTTATGAAAATAAATAGCGAAAAAGGAATAACAAATATTGATATAACTATTTCAATTATTATTATAACATTATTTGTTTCATTAATTGCAACATTAATGACCAATATAACCAACAACACAAAAGAAACTAAACGAAGAGCAGAAGCTATGAATATAGCTATAAATGAAATAGAAAAGGTAAAATCAGTGAATTTTGAAGAAAGTGATAGCCTAAAAACAGATGGAGAAAATGTACAAGGAAAAGAAGGATATTATAAAAAAATTTCTATAGAAGATTATGCTGACTTACCACAAAATGCAGGAAAGACAGTAGAAAAAGGATTAGTAAAAAAAGTTACAGTAGAAATATCATATAAACAAAATAAAGATGTAAAAAAATTTGATTTATCTACTGTTATAGTTAAAAATTAAGGAGATTGCAATGAAATCTGAAAAAGGAATAACAATGATATCAATGACTATTTATATAATTGTCATGTTATTAGTTGTAACAGCTATAACAAGTATCACAACATATTTTTACAAAAATATAGATACAGATTCAGTAAATTCAAATTTAAATCAACAATATACAAAATTTAATTCATTTTTTTTAGAAGATACAAATAAAAAAGGAAATGCAGTAGCAAGACAAGAAGAAACAAAAGATGAAAATGGTAATATGACTCAGAGATTTATATTATTTACGAGTGGAAATCAATATACTTATGTAAAGAGTAATAAAGCCATATATATAAATAAAATAAAGATAGCCGAGAATATAACAGATTGCATATTTGAGGTTACTAAAGGGCAAAAAACAATAGTAAAAGTGACTATAACTGGAGAAAAAAATTTTCAAAAAACTACTGAATATACTTTAGTAGATTAAACTGCGAAAGAGGTGTTAATATGGAATTGAAAAGAAGACAACCAATAGGTGTAGAGTTAGTAAAAAGAGGTATTGTTAAAGAAAGTGATATAGATAAGGCTTTAGAATATCAAAAAGATCATCCAGATACTAAAATAGGGGATTGCTTATATCAAATAGAAGCCTGTGATCCATATATTTTAATAACAAGCATAGGTGAGATTTTAGGAGAAAAAGGGATTTTATTAAATAGAGGTCTTATAAGAATTAATATATCAGATTATATATCTTTAGACATGGCTAAAAAGAATAAAGTAATACCTTTTGATATTGAAGGTGGAAAAATAAAAGTATGTTTTGCAAGTACTGTTAATAGGAAAAATATAGAATCAATGAGGCTTTTATTTTTAAATAAAGGTCTAATAATGGAAACATATATTACTTTTGAAAAAGATATTATGAATATACTAAAATCTTTAGAAGGAAAAGCAACGACAGATATAAATGAAAACGGGGTTACAGTTGTAAATTTAGTAGATAGCATAATAAAGACAGGTATAGAAAAAAGAGCAAGTGATATTCATATAGAACCAATGGCAACATCTATAAGAGTAAGATATAGAATAGATGGGGAATTGTTTACAGCAGCAAATCTTGATAAAGAAAAACAATCTCAAATAATCGGTAGATTAAAAGCTATTTCAAATATGCATCAAGAAAAGCAAGAATCACAAGATGGTAGAATTTTACTTTATGATGACTACAATATACGTGTTTCATCACAACCAAATGTTTATGGAGAAAAATTTGTTTTAAGATTATTAAAGAAAAATGCTAATATTAAAAATATATTTGATTTAGGTTTTTATGGAGAAGAAGAAGTATTTGAAAAAAGTATTAATAAAAGAAATAGTATAACAATAATAGCAGCACCAACAGGAGAAGGAAAGACAACATCTTTATATAGTATTATAGCATATTTAGATAAACCAGAAATAAATATTACAACAATAGAAGATCCAGTAGAAATAAGAATTCCAGGTTTAAATCAGATTGAAATTGATAATAGAACAACATTTGCGGGAGCATTAAGAACAGTTTTAAGACAAGATCCAGATATTATACTAGTTGGAGAAATACGTGATAAGGAAACAGCAGAAATAGCTATACAAGCTGGACAAACAGGACATTATGTATTGTCAACTATTCATACTATTGATAGTATAGAAGTTATAAACAGATTAAGAAAAATAGGAGTATCTGATTATGATATTGCAAGTACATTATCTACTGCTATTTCACAAAGATTGGTAAGAAGAATATGTCCAAAATGTAAAAGAGAAAGAGAATATACAGAAGAAGAAAAACAAATAATTGAAAGTATTTTAGAAAAATATGGAGAAAAAGTTGATTTACAAGGAAAGAAAACTTATGATGCTTGTGGATGTGATTATTGTAATGGAACAGGATTTTTTGAAAGAATAGGTATTTTTGAGTTCTTGAATATAACAGAGGAATTAAAAGAATTAATTGTTACAGGTGCTTCAAGTATGGATATAAGAAAGAAAGCATTACAAGAAGGATATAAACCATTAATAGTAGATGGTATTAATAAAGTTTTAAGAGGAGAAACAACTCTAGAAGAGTTAAACAAAAAATTATTATTTTTCTAAAATAACAAGGGAGGAAAAGAAATATGAATATGGATAGAGTTTTGGATATGGCTATTGAAAAAGATGCATCAGATGTTCATTTAATATGTGGTAATAGGCCAATTCTTAGAATATCTAGAGATTTAATCGAAATAGAAGATATGGAGCCTTTAACAGAAGATGATATGGCAGAAGTATATGATTATTTAGTAAGAGGTAATGTTGATAAAGATGAAATATATAGTAATACAAGAAAACTGGATATTTCTTATGAATTTAAAAATATACGTTTAAGAGTAAATATTTCTTCAGCAGATGAAGTACCTACATGCACATTAAGACTTATAAAAAATGAATTACCACCTTATGAAACACTAGGAATACCAGATATTGTTAGAAGAATGACATATCAACCACAGGGGTTAATATTAGTTACAGGTAAAACAAATTCTGGTAAAAGTACAACATTAAATTCAATGATAGATTATATAAATGAAAATCAAAACAAAAAGATTTTAACCTTAGAAAACCCAATAGAATATAAACATCATTCAAAAAAATCACTTATAGTTCAAAAAGAGGTTGGAAAAGGAAGAGATGTATTAACATTTAGTGATGGTGTAAAAAACTCTCTAAGGGAAGATTGTGATATATTGGTAATAGGAGAAATTAGAGATAGAGTAACAATGGAAGCAGCAATAGAAATGGCAGAATCTGGTCACTTAGTTGTAGGTACTTTGCATACAAAATCTTGTGCTGAAACTATAGATAGAATGATAAACTTTTATGAAGTTAGAGACCAAGCAAGTATAAAATATTTATTATCATCATTATTAAAACTTGTTGTTTCACAAAGATTGTTAAAAGGAATTGATGGCAAATTAGTCTTAGTTCCAGAAGTAATGGTTGTAGATAATATTGTAGCTGGAATTATAAGAAAAGAAAAATTAAGTGTTTCTGAAATAGAAGATGCAATACAAAGTAACCTAGAAAAAGGAAGTATAGGATTGATTAATTCATTAGCTGAACTTTTTGTAAATAATAAAATAACACTAGATCAAGCAAAAGCACAAATAGAAGAAAAAAATTATGAAATATTAAATAGAACAATTATGCAATTAAAAATAAAAAAAGGAACAGGAAGTATTTTATAGGAGGTAAGAAATGCCAACTTATGTGTATAGAGCTATGACTAAAACAGGATTGGTAGTAAAAAATAAGATAGAATCACCTAATAAGCAATCATTATTAAAAACATTAAAAGGTAATGGACTATTACCAATAGATGTTATGCAAATTAGATATGTGGGAAAGCAACAAAAAAAGACAAAGAAAAATATTACAAATATTGATGAAATAATGAAAAATGTCAATACAACTAATATAGGAAAAAGCAAGCCAAAGCAATTATCAACAAGAGAGAAAATCAGTTTATATTTTGCAGCAACAGAAAAAATTCAAACTAGAGATATTATGATTTTTACACAAAATTTTTATCTATTAAAAAAAGCTAACTTTAACAATATACATGCATTAAATACCATAATACAAAGTACAGAAAATATATCTTTTAAAGGAATACTAGAAGATATATTAGCAGGTGTTGAAGAGGGAGAAAATATGTATACGACAATGGAATATTATTCTAATGTATTCCCATATATATATGTAAATATGATAAAAGTTGGAGAATTGTCTGGTTCGTTAACAAATTCGCTAGAACAAGCAGTAAGATATTTAGATGAATCAGATGCATTAAATAGAAAATTGAAATCAATATTAATCCCTAATATTGCTCAGTTTGTACTACTTTTAGTAATGTTATTTGTAGGAACTTTGGTAGCAATTCCTGCCATACAAAATGTATTTGATGAGTTAGGTACTCAAGATTCATTACCAGCTGTAACAATTTGGTTTTCTGGAGTCGTCGATAATATGGTTGCCTATTGGTATATTCCGGTAGCCATAATAGTAATTATAGCTACTGCAATAATATTTTATATCCGAACGCCTAAAGGTAAGTATAATTTCCATTATTTCAAATATAAAATGCCTGTTTTTGGAGAATTAATATTTGCACTTGATTTTTCTAGATTTTTGAAAGCGATGTTGTTAAACTTGGAAAATGGTATGAGAATTCAAGAGTCAATAGATGTAAGTAAAAACGTAATAAAAAATTACGTTATGTTATCTATGATTGAAACATCAATAAATAATATATTAACTGGTTCATCTTGGATAGAACCATTTGAAAGATCAGGTCTAGCTAAACCAATGATTACAGAAATGTTAAAAATAGGAATGCAGACAGATTTGGCAGAGATGATGCAAAAATTAGTTGAATATATGCAAATTGATATAGATAATATAATGGGAAAAATAATGAAAGTTTTACCACAAATAGTATATGCAATTGTTGGTGTTGTATTAATATTCTTTGTATTAGTAGTATTAGTACCATGTATTCAAGTATATATGGGAAATTTCTTGTTCTCAGCTTATGGTGTATAATAGAGAGATATGAAAATTCAGAAATTTTTCTAATTGAAAGGATTTATAGTAATGAAAATAGGTATAGATTTAGGTGGCAGTCATATAGCAATAGGAGTAGTTGATAAAAGAGGCAAAATAATAGAAAAAGTTGAAAAAAGAATACTAGCTAGTGAAAAAAATAATATAAAAAAAGTAATAGAAACATATATAATAGAAAAAGTTAAAAACCTAAAAAATGAATATGAAATTACAGAAATAGGAATTGCAATTCCAGGAACTATAAAAGATGGAATTATTGAAAAATCAGTAAACTTAGGACTAAAAAATTATGATTTGATAAACAGTATAAAAAGTGAAGTAAATATACCTATAAAAATAAGAAATGATGCTAAATGTGCAGCAATTGCAGAAAATATATATGGAACATTAAAGCCATATAAAAGAAGTATTTTTTTAACATTAGGAACTGGAATAGGTGGAGCTGTTATTATAAATAATATGTTATTAGATACTGGTATTTATCCTGGATGCGAATTTGGACATATTGTAATAGAAAAAGATGGTAAATTGTGCAAATGTGGAAAAAAAGGGTGCTGGGAAACAGTAGCATCAATGAAGGCTTTTAAAGATAGTATGAGAAAAGTTATGGGACTAAACGAAAAAACTAGCGGAAAAGAGTTATTAGATATAATCAGAAAAAATAATGCCGAAGATGAAAATTATAAAGTAATTAATGACATTATTGATGAATATATAAATTATTTAAGTTTAGGAATATCAAATTTGATAAATATATTTGAACCTGAAGCAATTGGAATAGGTGGGAGTTTTGTATTTTATAAAGATATATTTGTAGATAAGCTAAAAAGTAAAATAATAAGCAATAATCTTTTATTTAATAAACGCAATGATGTAAATATTCAAACTGCAATTTTAAATAATGATGCTGGACTTATTGGAGCAACATTATAAAAATATGAAAGGAAGAGATTATTATGAAAGAAGAAAAAAAAGCTACTAGGCAGAGTTATGGTGAAGCTCTAGAAGAACTAGGAAATGAGAATGAAAATGTAGTTGTTTTAGATGCTGATTTGTCAGCTGCAACAAAAACAAGTATATTTGCGAAAAAATTCCCAGAAAGATTTTTCGATATAGGAATTGCAGAAGCAAATATGGTAGGGATAGCAGCAGGGATGGCAAGTTGTGGAAAAATTCCTTATATAAGTACATTTGCAGCATTTGCAGCAGGAAGAGCTTATGATCAAATACGATCAAGTGTGTGTTATCCTAATCTAAATGTAAAGATATGCGCTACACATTGTGGAATTACAGTAGGAGAAGATGGTGCTACTCATCAGATGTTAGAAGATTTAGCATTAATGAGAGCATTACCTAATATGCTAGTAATATCACCTTCAGACAGTGTAGAAGCAAAAGCTTTAACAAAAGAAATTTCAAAAATAAAAGGTCCTGCATATATGAGATTAGCTAGATTAGCAACACCTACAATATATGAAGAAAATCAAAAATTTGAGATAGGTAAGGCAATTCAAATTGGAGAAGGCACAGATGCTACGATTTTTGCTACAGGAGTAACCGTTTCAGAGGCTTTAAAAGCTAAAGAAATTTTGAAAGCTAAAGGGATAGATATACGAGTTGTCGATGTTCACACGATTAAACCTATAGATAAAGATATGATTATAAAATGTGCAAAAGAAACTAAAAGATTGATTTCATTAGAGGACCATAATATTATTGGTGGACTTGGAAGTGCCATATCAGAAGTATTGACAGATGAATACCCTTGCAAATTAGAGAGACTAGGAATAAAAGATGTTTTTGGAAAATCTGGAAATGCGGTAGAATTAATGAAATATTTTGAAATAGCAAGTGATAAAATAATTGATATATTGTGTAAATAAATTATTTGTCGAAATAAAGGAGTTTGTATTTGCAAGCTCTTTTTTTCCAATTTATAGAACTATAATTTTGGAATAATTTGAAAGTGAATTTTATGTAAAAACTATTGCAAATTTTCTACTTTATTGGTATGATAGGATAAGATAAAAATAATAGATTATTATGTAAAAAAATAGACAAGGAGAACTAAAATGATAGAATTTAGAAATGTGACAAAAACTTATGATACAGGAACAAAAGCAGTAAAAAATGCTAACTTTAGAATAGATAAAGGAGAGTTTGCATTTTTAGTAGGTTCATCTGGAAGTGGAAAATCAACTTTAATTAAATTAATTTTGAAGGAAGAAGAACCAACATCAGGAAATATCATAATAAATGGAAAAGATACAACATTTTTAAAACCAAGTAGAATACCATTTTTAAGAAGGAGTATGGGAGTGGTTTTTCAAGACTTTAGATTATTGCCAGATAAAACAGTATATGATAATGTAGCTTATGCTATGTATATTGTAAGAGCAACGCCAAGACATATTAGAAGACAGGTACCAATGGTACTTTCATTAGTTGGATTAAGTGGTAAAGCTAAAATGTATCCAAATGAGTTATCAGGAGGAGAACAACAAAGAGTAGCACTTGCAAGAGCACTAGTAAATAATCCATCAATGTTAATTGCAGATGAGCCAACAGGAAATTTAGACCCAGATACAGCATGGGATATTATGACATTGTTAAATGATATTAATATGAGAGGAACAACTGTTGTAGTTGCAACACACGCAAAAGATATAGTAGATCAAATGAAAAAAAGAGTTATTCACATAAAAAAAGGTGAAATAATAAGAGACGATAAAAAAGGTGGGTATGATTGTGAAATATAATATATTAGGATATTTAATTGGAGAAGGATTTAGTAATGTATTTAAAAACAAAAAATCTACAGGGGCATCACTAATGATAATGTGTGCAACAATGATTATATTTGGTGTATTCCTAATTTTAGGAGAAAATATTAATCACTTTGTTAAAGAAGTTGAGTCTGCACAAGGAATTCAAGTATTTGCAACTAAAGAGGCAACAGATGACCAAGTAAAAGAATTAGGAGAAAATATTCGAAAAATAAATGGTGTTAATAAAATAGAATATAAATCTAAAGAAGAAGCTCTAAACCAGATGAAAGAAAAATTTTCAGGAAATGAAGATTTGTTAACAGGATATGAGGGCGAAGAAAATATTTTTACAGCCTCTTACATTGTTACATTAACAGACTTAAATTTGAGTACACAAGTTCAAGATGAAATTTCAAAATTAGATTATGTAAAAAAAATAACAAGTTCTAATGAAACAGTATCAACTTTAATAGATTTAGCAAATGGTGTAAAAATTGTTACTGGAGTTATTTTAGTATTGTTAGTTATTATTTCTATATTTATTATAGCTAATACTATAAAATTAACAGTACATGCTAGAAGAAAAGAAATTTCTATAATGAAATATGTAGGAGCTACAAATGGCTTTATAAGATGGCCATTTATAGTAGAAGGTATGATAATAGGTATTATTTCAAGTGCAATTTCAATATTTTTAGTAGCAATTGCCTATAATTGTATAGCTGAACAGATGGTAAATTCAGACTTTATGAAAACAGTAGGAGTTAGTTTAGTTAGTTTTTCAGATATGTTTAGCTCAATTATATTTGTATATATGCTATTAGGAATAGGAATTGGAGCATTAGGAAGTATTATTTCTATGAGAAAATATTTAAAAGTATAAAGGAGTAGACATGCGTAAATTTTTATGTATTGTTTTAGCTTTTATGATAATATGTACTTATACAACATTTGTTAGTGCAGAAAATAATAATGATATAACAGATTTACAAGAACAACAAAAAGATTTACAAAATCAATTAACTGAATCAAATCAACAATTAGAGGAAGTACAAAGTCAATTGTCTGATAATTTGCAACAGATAGCTAAATTAGACGATAAAATTAAAGAATCAGAAGATAAAGTAGAATCATTAAATAATAAAATTAGTGAATTAGAAAAAGAAATATCTATAGTAAAGGGAAAATTAAATATAGCACAAAAAGATTATGATGAGCAAAAAAGTATAATGGAAAAAAGACTAGTAGCTATTTATGAGGCAGGAGATACAAAATATATAGATGTACTATTAAAATCAAAAAATATTTCAGATTTTTTATCTAGTTATTATTTGATTACAGAAATTACAGCTATGGATAAAAACTTATTAGAAAATGTAGAAAAAGAAAAGAATAATATAGAAATATCAAAAAAGAAACTAGATAAAAATCAACAAGATTTAGCAGTAGCTTTGCAAAATCAAAATAAAACAGCAGTAGTACTTCAAAATACTAAAACATTAAGAGAAGATTATATATCAAAATTATCAGAGGAAGAAAAGGCAAAACAGACACAAATTGATGAAATAACCTCACAATATGAGGAAATAAATAAACAAATTTTGAGTTTAGCGGTTACAGGAGTAGATACAGCATATATAGGAGGAGTGCTTGCATGGCCAGTTCCAGGATATACCAAAATAACATCTAATTATGGCATGAGAGTACATCCTATAACAGGACAATATAAATTACATACAGGCGTAGATATTAGTGCACCAATAGGAGCGAATTTTGTAGCAGCAAATGATGGAATTGTTACTAAAGCAGGATATAATGTGGCTTATGGAAATATGGTAATAATTGATCATGGTGGAGGTATTTCTACATTATATGCACACGGCTCAGAAATTTTAGTTACAGTAGGACAAACAGTAAAAAGAAATGATCCAATATTAAAAGTTGGTTCAACTGGATACTCAACTGGTGCACATGCACATTTTGAAGTTAGAATTAATGGAGTTGTAACTAATCCTATAGAATATATAACAAATGGAGTAGTTCCAGAAACACATAAGAAAGATGAAGAAACAACAGAAAATAATCAATCAAACCAATATTAAGGAGACGATAAATCAAATGAAAAAAATAATTTTAAAAATTTTAGTTGTATGTATTGTTGCAATAATTATAGGACAATATAACATAGCTTTTGCAGCATCTAAAACACAATTAAATGCAGATAGTAGTGAAACTGATAAAAAAATACAAGAGGCCAAAGATGAGTTAGATAATATTGGAGCAGAAAAATCTGAAACATTAAAGCAGGTCGAAAATTTAATGGCTCAAATATCTGGATATGAGACAGATATAGATAGTTTAAATGATAAAATATCAGATATTAATTCACAAATAGAAGATGCACAAAATAAATTAAATCAAAAACAAGATGATTATGATAAACAACAAGAATTATTAAATAAAAGATTAGTAGCAACTTATGAGGCTGGAGAAACTTCATATTTAGATGTTTTACTATCTTCAAAAAGTTTAAGTGATTTAATTTCAAGTTATTATATGATAAACGAAGTAGCAGAAAATGATAAAAATTTGATGAAAGAAATAAAGAATGAGCAAGAAGAAATTGAGAAAGCAAAGCAAACGTTAGAAACTAGTAAACAGGAGTTAAATAGTGTAAAGTCACAAAAAGAAGCAAAAACTACTGAATTAAAAAATACAAAAGCACAAAAAGATAGTTATGTTTCTAAATTGAGTGCAGACGAAAAAAATACACAAGCAGAGTTAGAACAATTTGAAAAAGATAAAAAAGAAATAACAGCTCAATTAGCTGCTATAGCTAAACAAGAAGCAGCCGCTGCAGCAGCTGCAAAACAAAAAGCAAATACTTCATCAAATAATAATACAAATTCATCAAAATCTAATAGTGGAACAACAACAATAAGTAATCCTAGTGCAAGTGGATATATCAGACCAATTTCAGGATATGGTATTACTTGTGGCTGGATGGGATATTCAGGACATACAGGAGTTGATTTTACAGGAGGAGGAATTTCAGGAAAACCAGTTTTAGCAGCAAAATCAGGTACAGTAGTAACTTCTACAGCATTAAAAAATTCTAATGGTTCATATAGAAGTTATGGTGAATATATAGTTATAAATCATCATGATGGAACAATGACATTATATGCTCATGGAGCACCAGGATCCAGATTAGTTAGCGCAGGACAATCAGTAAGCCAAGGACAACAAATTATGAGTGTAGGAACTACAGGAAATTCTACTGGATATCATTTACATTTTGAAGTAAGAGTAAATGGTTCACCAGTAAATCCAGCACCATATTTACCTTAATATAAGGAGGAAAAACTTATGAAGAAAGTATTATTAAAAACATTAATAAGTGGAATCATTATTATTAGTATTTTACAATATAATGTAAGTGTATATGCTGCAAATCAAATAGATTCATTACAAAATAAGCAAGAAGAAAATGAAAAGAAAATAAATGAAACTAAAGAGCAAAAAAGTCAGGTTTCACAAGAAAAGACAGATGTTCAACAGCAAGTAGATAATTTAAATGAACAAATTTCTGGTTATGAAAATGAAATAGGAAATTTAAATAGTAAAATAACTAATTTAAATGGTCAAATAACTGAAGCAGAAGAACAAATAAATCAAAAACAAGAAGATTATAATAAACATCAGGATTTATTTAAAAAAAGATTAGTAGCAACTTATGAAGCTGGAACAACATCATTTTTAGATGTAATACTATCTTCTAAAAATATAAGTGATTTAATTTCAAACTATTATTTAGTTTCTGAAATAGCAGAAGCAGATTCAAGTTTGATAAAAAACATAGAATCAGAAAAGAAAGATATAGAAGAAGCAAAAAATAAGCTTGAAGAGACAAAGAAAGATTTAACAGCTTCAAAAGCACAAAAAGAAAGTACATCAATACAATTACAAACTGCTAAAACAGAGAAAAGTAAATATGTTTCTCAATTGTCAAAAGAAGAACAAAATTTACAACAAGAAATAGATGATTTAACAAAAGATAATCAACAAATATTAAGTGATATTCAAGATGCACAAGCCAGATATGCAAAACAGCTTGAAGAACTAAAAAAACAAGCAGAATTAGCAAAAAAGCAACAAGAACAACAATCTAATAGTTCAAATTCAGGAAAAAATAATAATAAAAACAATACTAATAGTAATCCTAACTCTAATTCAGGGTCAAACTCAGGGTCAAACTCAGGTTCAAATTCTAATAGTGGCTCAGGAGGACATACATCTAACCCAAATGGATTTATAAGGCCTGTAAATGGTGGAACAATTACTGCTAATGGATACTATCCTTCAAGCGGAGCATTTCATGGTGCAATAGATTATGGCGTTAGTTTAGGAACACCAGTATATGCAGCAGCAACAGGAGTAGTGCTTACAGTTAAAAATTTAACTACGAGTTATGGTACTCATGTTGTAATACAACATGCAAATGGATTACAGACATGGTATGCTCATGGTACACCTGGGTCAGTTTGTGTATCTCCAGGACAGATAGTTTCACAGGGACAGATGATAATGAAAAGTGGAAGCTCTGGCCATTCAGGAGGACCACATTTACATTTTGAAGTTAGAAAAGCACCTTATACATATAGTTATAGTGCAAGAAAATATGGTGATGATTGCAGAGTAAATCCTAATCAATATTTTTAGCAGGAATTAAGGAATATCCTTAATTCCATAAAATTTTACAGAAAGGAAATGATTTTTTAAATGAAAGAGCAAAAAAAATATAGAATTTATAGAGTTATTATGTTAGTTATATTAGTGGCTTTTATAACATTTATGATAACATCTATAGGATTTTATCAATATTTTGTCAAAGGAAAAAGCTTAAATAAATATTTAACATTAATGACATCTAATGAAAGTAAGGATATTTCACAGACTATAGATACATATAAATCATTGATAGACAAATATTTTTTAGGAGATGTAGATGAATCTAAATTAAAAGAAGGAGCTATTAAAGGATATATAGAAGGATTAAATGATCCATATACTGAATATATTTCAAAAGAAGATATGGACAGTTACTTAGAAGATACAAAAGGCAATTTTGTTGGTATAGGAATTTATATGGTAAAAGATGAAAAAACTAATAAAATAAAAGTATTATCTCCAATAAAAAATAGTCCAGCAGAGAAAGCAGGAATACAGCCAGGAGATTTGATTTTAACTGTAGATGGAGTTGAATATTCAGGTGATGATTTAACTGTTATATCAACAAAAATTAAGGGAGAAAAAGATACTTCAGTTAAATTGCAAATACAAAGAAATAATGAAAAAATGGATTTTGAAATAAAAAGAGAAAACATAATTGTAAATCCAGTAGAGGGAGAAGTATTAGATAACAATATAGGTTATATTGAATTTTCTTCATTTGATGAAAATACATCAGAACAATTTAAAAGTGAATTTGAAAAATTAAAAGATAAAGGAATAAATTCATTAATTATTGACTTAAGAAATAATGGTGGGGGAATTGTAGATGAAGCATTGAAAATAGCTGATTATATAGCAGATAAAGACTCAGTATTATTATATGAAGTTGATAAAAATGATAAAGAAACAGTAAAAAAATCAGAAAATGAACCTATAATAAATATGCCGATAGTAATCTTAACAAATGGCAATACTGCAAGTTCATCAGAAATATTGGCAGGAGCTTTAAAAGATTTAGGAAAGGCAAAAACAGTAGGAACAAAAACTTATGGAAAAGGAATAATACAGCAAATATTAACATTACCAGATGGTAGTGGCTTGAAGATAACAACAGAAAAATATTTAACACCTAATAAAACTGCAATACACAAAGTTGGTATATCACCAGATGAAGAAGTAGAATTACCTTCAGATATAGATAATGTTTTAAATGTTGAAAAAGAAAAAGATACTCAATTACAAAAAGCGATTGAATTATTAAAATAAAATTAGTAGCAAGGAGAGAGTAAAAATGAACTTACCTAATAAATTGACAATATTTCGAGTTATTTTAGTTCCAATAATGGTAATAATACCATTTTTAGGAATAGATGGAGAATTTTTAGGCATACCAATAACATATTTGATAGTGGATTTAATATTTATAATAGCATCAATTACTGATAAATTAGATGGATATTTGGCAAGGAAAAATAATCAGGTAACAGCTTTTGGAAAATTTTTAGACCCATTAGCAGATAAAATACTAGTTTTATCTGCTATGCTAATGTTAGTAGAAGCAGCAAAATTACCAGCGTGGATTCCTATAATTGTATTATCTAGGGAATTCCTAGTATCTGGATATAGATTAATTGCAGTAGAACAAGGAGGAAAAGTGGTAGCTGCATCAGTTTGGGGAAAATTAAAAACAGTGACTCAGATGATTGCTATTATATTGGCATTTATTGATTTAAATGCTTTTGGAGATTGCTTTACAGGCATATTGTCAGGAGGAGAATTTATACTAAATTTAATAGTAACTATAATGATGATAATACAGACAATTGCAACTATTTTTTCAGGTTGGAATTATATGAAAGATATCAAAAATTATATTAAAGATTAAATATGTATTGACAAATTCAACTTTCTGCCGTAATATATTAAAGTACAAAAACTTAAAACTTATAAGGAGGAACTCACTATGGAGGAAAAAGAAGTTATATTAACACAAGAAGGATATAATAATTTAGAAAAAGAATTAAATTTTTTAAAAACAGAAAAGAGAGCAGATATAGCAGACAGAATTAAGGTAGCTTTGGGATTTGGAGATTTGTCAGAAAATTCAGAATATGATGAAGCTAAAAATGCACAAGCAGAAAATGAAGTAAAAATAGCAGAATTGGAAAATAAATTAAGACATGCTAAAATAATTGATGAAAAGGAAATAGACACAGAAACAGTTCAAATAGGAAATATTGTAAGAGTATTAGATATTGAATTTGATGAGAAAATAGATTATACAATTGTTGGTTCAACAGAAGTAAATTTAGCTGAAAATAAAATTTCTAATGAATCACCATTAGGAGAAGCATTACTAGGAGCTAAAAAGAATCAAACAGTAGAAGTAAAAGCACCTGCAGGAATTATGAAATATAAAATTTTATCAATCAAGAAATAAAAAATATAACAGACCATATTTAAAAGGTCTGCTATATTTTTTTATAGCTTTATAGCGCTTTCTAAAGCAAGTTTTATCATAGAATCTAATCCTTTTTCACGTTGTTCAGACGAAACTTCACCTTCAACAAATTTTGAGTCCACTATAGTCATAAGGCAAGCAGCTTTTTTATGCAATAATTGAGCATTATAACATAGAGCAAAAGCCTCCATTTCAGCAGACAACGGATTAAAATTATCTGGAAATCTTGACATATAATTGTTAACATTTTCAGGACTCATATAGCCATCAAAACAGTCACTACAAATAGTATTTCCTTTGATTATAGAAATATTTTGGTCTGTAGCAGTAGAGTAGATAATATTATTTAAATCAGAATTTGCATTGACTATATGGCAATTATCATTATTAAAAGTAAAAGCATAATTACTTTCACTAAAAATTGAATTAGATAATACAATATCAAATAATTTTAAATCAGGAGATAAACCTCCACAAGAACCTATTCTTATAATATTTTCAACATCATAGAATTTAAATAATTCATAAGAATAAATTCCCATACTAGGTATTCCCATTCCAGAAGCCATAATGCTTATTTTTTTACCTTTATAAGTTCCAGTATAAGCATATATACCTCTTACAGTATTCACCAATTGAGAATCTACTAAAAATTTTTCTGATATATATTTTGCACGTAGTGGATCTCCAGGCATTATTACAGTTTTAGCAAAATCTCCTAGTTTTGCTTCATTATGTGGTGTTGACATATATAATCCCTCCTTTGAAAATAGTATAACAATAAAAATTAATTAATGCAATATTTATAGTATTTACAAAAATAAATCTTATATGTTATAATAAAAAAGTATAAAGCTATAAAGGTGGTAATAAAAATGATAATACTTATGATAATATATATGCTAATACTTATAATATTTGCTCTTATAATATATGCTGTTATGCAAATAAAAATGTTTGGAATGAATGTTAAAGATTTTTGGAGCTTTATAGAAGCAAATCAAATGTTAGACAAGTTATATATTTTTGCCAAACAATATGAAAATATGACAGCACAAGAACAAGTTATATATTTATCTGAAGCTGAAAAAATATTTAAAGCATTTGATAAAGTTCCAAATGAATTATGGGACGAAGAATATCAAAAATATAAAGAAGTATTAAAAAAATATAATGATATACGAATGTTAAGATGGTCATCAAATTAAAAAATAATGTTTCGCTTTTAAAAAAGTGAAACATTATTTTTTATTACTTTTATTGTGTATTATTCTGATTTTTTATGTTTTTCTTTTTTTGAATCAGTCATAACATCTTTTATAGTACCTAAACTGCTTAAAGCAGAAGTGGCTTCAAAAGGTATAAATACCTTATTAGCTTCACCTTTAGCTACTTCTTCCAAAGCTTCTAAAGATTTTAATTGAACTAATTTTTCATCAGGATTAGCGTTTTTTATTGCATCATAAACCATTTGAATTTCTTTTGCTTTAGCATCTGCAACTTCTTTTATAGCTTGGGCCTCACCGGCTGCTCTTCTTATTTGAGATTCTTTATCTGCTTCAGCCTCTAATATTGCAGCTTGTTTTTTACCTTCAGCAATAGTTATAGCTGATTGTCTTTGAGCTTCAGCTTCAAGAATTAAAGCTCTTTTATTTCTTTCAGCATTCATTTCTTTTTCCATGGCATCTCTAACATCTGCTGGTGGTTCAATATCTTTGATTTCAACTCTATCAATTTTACAACCCCATCTATCAGTAGCTTCATCTAGAACTACTCTTAATTTTGTATTAATACCATCTCTAGAACTAAATGTTTCGTCTAAATCCATTTTACCAATGATATCACGAATTGTTGTAATAGCTAAATATTCAATACCTTTTTTCAAACTTTGAATTTCATAAACAGCTTTAGCTGGATCTGTAATTTGATAAAACACTACAGTATCAATTGTAATTGTAACATTATCTTTTGTAATAACACTTTGAGGTGGAATATCCATTGTTTGTTGTTTTAAACTAACCACACTTCTAATATGATCAAAAAATGGAATTATAATTGTAAGACCAGCATCTGCAACTTTATAAAATTTACCTAATCTTTCAATTATATATACCTCTGATTGTTTTACGATTTTTATTGACATGAATGCAATAACTAAAATAATAATAAGTAAGAAACTTAAAAAAAACATAAAACCGCCTCCTTTTAAAATTATATATAAAATAATAAATTATTTTTCTATTGGAAAAACTATAGCTTTAACACCTTCTATTTTTTTTATTTCTACTTCTGTTCCTTTTTCAATATTAGCATGGTCTATACTATCTGCAGACCAGATTTCACCATTTACTTTTATTTGCCCAGAATTATTTATAGAATTAATATCTTCAATTACTAAGGCCTTTTTTCCAATCATTGAAAAAACATTTGTCTTGGTAGTAGTAACAGTTTTTGAAACAAACTTGTTTAAAAAAGGTTTAGTAATAGGAATTAAAATAGCTGAACAGCAAACAAAAATTAAAGATTGTATGAATACATTACTTGTAAATAAACTTACAATCATTGTTATAAGACTTGCAACTCCTAACCAAAATATTAAAAAACCAGTAGTTAAGATTTCTGCAATGAAAAATATTCCAGAAGCAATAAGCCAAAATTGCCACATAAAACTTCCCACTTTTATTACCACGATAAATTAATTATACTATAAAATAAGGAAAAAATAAATAGTTTTGGCTAAATTTGTCATAAATAATTTACACTATAATTTATTAAGTAGTATACTCCCAAAAGTTACAAGATAAGAGAAGATTATAAATCAAGGTTAAAGAGACTTAGAAATATAAGATTGCAATTACATGTCTTGGCTTATTACAAAATTCAAGAAATTCTAATTTATTTTAGGGCACCCTTCCACTATTGTGAACTCTTTCCCTAAAATTACATAGAATTTCTAAAATTTTTTCATGCACATTCGACCTGTAATTGCAATCTTATATTTCTAAGTCATATTAATCCAAACAATTTAACTATTATATTGTAACAAAACAAAAATTTTTAACGAAATTAAAACTTGTATTTAAGCCAAAAAAATGATATAGTAAAAGGGAATTTTACAAAGGAGAATTTGTATATGAAAATTAATAATAAAAAAGAAAAAGGAGTTACATTAATTTCTTTAGTGGTAACAATTGTAATAATTATAATACTAGCTGGAATAACATTAAAAATAGGAAGTAAAGATACCAAGTTTGCAGAAGATAATGCAGCATTAACAGAGATTGCAATGGTACAAAATGCGATTTTACAAAGAAAAACGAAAGTAGAATTAACTGGTGAAAATTATCCAGGAGTAATAATATCACAAAGTGGTATAGACATAAATTCAGTAATAGAAGAGATGAATAGTAAAAAAGCTAAAGACGAGAACAATATACAATTGCAAGATGAAAATTTAGATAATTATTATTTTTTATCAACGTCTAATGGAGGATTAGAAGAACTAGGAATTACAAATTCGGATAGTGATTATATAGTAAATTACAAAACAGGAGAAGTTATTAATTATACTAATCAAGTAACTAAAAATGGTAAATTATTATATATAGGTTGATAGGCAACCATAAAAACCTAAATATTATAATATAAGGATTGGAAGTATATGACAGAAAAGCAAAAAAAAGAAATCTTAGAGTTAGGCTTAAAAGAAACGAATATTTTATTTAATGAAAATATGGCTAAACATACAACATTTAAAGTTGGTGGAGAAGCTGAATGTTTTATAAAAATAGATAACATGAAAGATTTACGAACAGTACTAGTATATGCGAGAAACAATAACATAAAAATTACAGTGATTGGAAATGGAAGCAATGTTCTAGTTTTAGACAAAGGGATAAAAGGAATTGTGTTAAATATAAGAATTAATAAGATAGAAACAGTAAATTATGATGGAAGAATATTTGCAAAAATAGGTGCTGGAGTAAAAATTTCAATGTTGGGACATTTATTCTTAAAAAATGGAATAACAGGATTTGAAGAATTATCAGGAATTCCTGGAACAATAGGAGGAGCAATAAGAATGAATGCAGGTGCACATGGTAAAGAATTTAAAGATATTGTAAATAATGTAACCTGTATGGACTATGATGGAAATATAGTAAAACTAGAAAACAAAGATATGCAATTTGAATATAGAAAAAGCATATTAAAAGATAAAAAATATATCGTTATAGAAGTAGAAATGATGTTTCAAAATGGAAATGAAGAAGAAATAAAAGAAAAAATGGCACAATATGCAAAATATAGAAAAGAAAAACAGCCAATTGAATATCCTAGTGCAGGAAGTACATTTAAAAGAGGAAATGATTTTATAACAGCAAAGTTAATAGACGAAGCAGGATTAAAGGGATATAACATAGGAGGAGCAGAAGTATCAGAAAAACATGCTGGATTTGTAATAAACAAAGGAAATGCAACCGCAAAAGATATACTAGAGTTAATAAAATATATACAAGATAAAATATATAAAGAATTTGAGAAAAAAATAGAGTTAGAAATTGAAATTATAGGTGATGAATAAAGGAAAGGACTGAAATAAAATGAGTGGGTTTATGCATTGGTTTAAAGCAAATACTAAAATAAAAAGATGGATATTTTTAATATTAGTAGGAATAATATTGTGTTGTTATGGGATAGTAGATATATTAGTGCTAAAAGAAATATCATTTCAAGAAGTGGGAAAAATTGTTGCTATTTTTGTAGTTGGATTTATATCAATTGTAATCGGTGTAGTATATATAAATAAAAGAACTTTAGAATTAATAGTAGAATCTACAGATACAAGAATGGAAAATAAAAAAAATGTTAATATCAATTCATTAATTTTTAATAGAAAAATATATGATAAAGGACCTAAAATTGTAGTAATAGGTGGAGGAACAGGATTAAATACAGTTTTATCAGGTATCAAAAATTATACAAGTAATGTAACGGCAATTGTAACAGTATCTGATTATGGAGAAGAACAGTCAAGTTCAAGAAAAGAATTACAAACATTACCACTTGATGATATACGTGATAGTATAGTCTCATTATCAAAAAATGAAGATATAGTAAGAAAATTATTTAACTATAAATTTAAAACAGGAAGAATTAGTGGATTAGATTTTTGCGATATTTATTTTACTGCTATGAGAGAAATAAATAATGATTTTGCAGATTCTATAATGCAAAGTAATAATGTTATAAATATGGTAGGCAAGGTTATCCCTGTAACATTAGATGAGATTAAAATTATAGCAGAACTAGCAAATGGATATGTAGTAGAAGAAAGAGAAAGAATAGCAGAGGTAGTAGCAGATAAAATAACAAAGATAAATAGAATTACAATCAATCCATCAAATTGCAAACCAGCGTCAGGAGTAATAGAGGCTATCCAAAATGCCGATTGTATTATTATAGGACCAGGAAGTTTATATACAAATGTAATTCCTAATTTATTAGTAAATGGAGTTAATAAAGCGATAAAAGAAAGCCAAGCGATAAAAGTATATATAAGTAATATAATGACAGAACCAGGTCAGACTGATAATTATAGTGTAGCAGATCATATAAATGCAATCATAGAACATTGTGGACAAGGAATCATAGATTATTGTATTTATGATACAGGCGAAATTATACCAGAATTTATAAAGAAATATAATAGAGAAGGTCAAGAAATAGTAGAACAAAATACAAACAAGGTAAAAGGAATAAAATTTTTACAAAGAAATTTATCTACAGTAGATAATGAATATATTAGACATGACCCTGAATTAGTTGCTGCTTCAATTATAGAATTAATTTGTGATGACCTAAAATATAGAGATAAAGAAAAAGATCCTCAATACTTAATGTTAAATACAAAATTAAGAGAAGAAAAAAGGATAAATAGAAAGAAAAAATCTATAGAGAGAAAAAATAAACTTGGAATAAAAACAACAAAGAAAAACAAAAGAGGAAAAAGCAAATTTAGTAATAAATATATGGATAGAATAGAATCTATCAGGGAAGCAGATAAAAAGGCTAAAACTAAAAGTAAAAAAACAAGTGAACATAGTCATAAAAGTACAAAGAATAATGTGGATGGAAAAATAAATAGTGAAGAACTAAGAAGAGAGATGATGGAAAAATTAAAACATAGTTCTTATAAAAAATAAAAGTACATAAGAAAGAAGGAAGAAATATGAAGTTTACAAAGGAAAATTTAGACTTAGAAACAGGACTTACTAAAGAATGGTTGATAACTAATGGTATAGGTGGTTTTGCGTCATCAACAATTATAGGTGCAAATACAAGAAAATATCATGGTTTATTAATTGCACCATTAAAACCACCAGCTAGTAGATATTTGATTTTATCAAAACTTGACGAATCTATAGAATCAAATGGAAAAAAGTATGATTTATATACAAATGTATGTGAAAATTATATATCACAAGGATATAAATATTTGGAAGAATTTGAAAAAGATATATATCCTACTTATAAATATAAAATTCCAGGAATGGAAATTGAAAAAAGCATTGTTATGGAATATGGTGAAAATACAGTTGGAGTATATTATAAAATAAGAAACGGAAAATTTAAAGCAAAATTAACATTAGCACCAATAGTAAATTTTAGAGATTTTCATACAATGAGTACAAATCATAATTTTGATATAAGACAGCAGGTAAATGAAGAAGAAAAAGTAAAATTAATAGTAGATAATAATTCACAAGTACCTATATATATGTGTACATCAGAAGGAAAATATATAAAACATGAAAATGATAGTTTTAAAAATATGTTTTATATAGAAGAGGAAAAAAGAGGATTTTATCCAGAAGAAAATCATGCTGTACCAGGCATATTTGAGATAGAAATAAAACCTAATGAAGAAAAAGAAGTATCATTTATTTGTTCAATGGAAGAAAATATAGAAGAAAAAGATGCAAAATACTTAATGGAAAAAGAAAAAAGTAGAATAAATGAATTTATAGAAAGCACACAGTTAATAGAAAAAAAAGAAAAGAAGGCTAAAAAAGATTTAGAAAAAGAAGAATTAATAAAAACTTATATAAAGGCAATTGATAATTTTATAGTATATAGACCTAATTTTAGACTACATACAATTATAGCGGGATATCCATGGTTTTTAGATTGGGGAAGAGACACATTAATTTCATTTGAAGGATTATTATTATGTACAAAACAATATGGCCTAGCAAAAGAAGTATTAATGACAATGGTAAAAGATATAAAATATGGTTTAGTTCCTAATGGATATTCAGGATATGATAATAGACCTTTATATAATAGTGTAGATGCATCATTATTATTATTTGAGCAAGTACATAAATATTTAGAATATACTAAAGATTATAAATTCATACGAGAAAAAATATATCCTAAAATGGAAAGCATTATAGATAATTATGTGAGTGGAAATAATGTAGATGGAAATAATATTTATTTAGATAAAGATGGTCTAATTGTGTCAGGTACAGACGAAACACAAAATACATGGATGGATGCAAAAGTAGGAAATGTAGCAATAACACCTAGAAATGGTAAAGCTGTAGAGATAAATGCTATGTGGTATAATGCAAATATGATAATGGCTAATCTTACATTAGTAATGGGAGATTTGCTTAAAATAAAAAAATATAAAGATTTAGCAAAAAAATGTAAAAAAGCATTTAAAACTAAGTTTTACAATCCAAAAACTAAATGTCTTGATGATGTAATAGGAGATGATAGGATAAGACCAAACCAGTTATTTGCTTTAAGTTTAACACATCAAGTTATAGAGGCAGATTCAGAAATAGCTGAAAATATTATTAATATAGTTGAAAAAAAATTATTAAATAATTATGGATTAAAAACATTAGCTAAAGGAGAACCTGATTATATAGAAATATATGAAGGTAATGGTGCACATAGAGATGCTAGTTATCATCAAGGTATTACATGGCCATGGCTACTAGGATTATATTATAATTCACTTATAAATATAAAAAATAAAACAAAAGAAAAAGAAGAAATAGAACAAAAAATAAAGAAATTCAAAGACAAAGTTAATAAAACATTTAAAAAAGAAATACTAGAAAATGGTTGTATAGGAAGTATTGCTGAAATATATGATTCTACTAAACCACAATTACCAAAAGGAGCAATAGCACAAGCATGGAGTATAGCAGAAATATTTAGAATAATCAGGGATTAAAGGTATAAAAGCCTTAAATCCCTATTAAAAAATATAAAGTAAAAGTAGAAAGGAGTGCATGATATATATAAGAAATCATGCAGAAACAAATGAGAATATTAGGTATAGATCCTGGATTTGCAATAACCCGGATATAGTGTAGTCGAATATGTAGGAAATAAATTTAAGTTAGAAACTTCAGGAGCAATCTTAACAGAAGCAAAAACATCATTTCCATTAAGGCTAGAAAAAATAAATAAAGAATTAGATAATTTGATAAAAATATATAGACCTGATGCAATGTCTATTGAGGAATTATTTTTCAATAATAATGCTAAAACAGCAATTAATGTGGCGCAAGCAAGAGGAGTTATATTAATGACAGCAAGGCAAAATAATTTAAGTATATACGAATATACTCCATTACAAGTAAAACAAGCTGTTACAGGATATGGCAGAGCAGATAAGATACAAGTGCAGCGAATGGTAAAAATGATTTTAAATGAAGAAAAATTACCTAAATTAGATGATATTACAGATAGTATGGCAATGGCAATATGTCATGCTCATTCAAGTAAATTTGCTCAAAGATTGTAAAATGATTGTATAATAAACGAAATCTGGAGGTATTGAGGTATGATAAAAATAGAAGAATTAGAAAAAAAACTAAATCAAGGAAACATGGATTGTATATATTTATTGTATGGAGAAGAACTTTTTTTATTAGAAAATTCATTAAAAAAGATTAGAAAATTATTTGGAGAATGTATAAAAGGAATCAATTACATACAAATAGATGATACTAATTTAACAGGAATTATATCAGATATAGAAACTCCAGCATTTGGATATGAAAAAAAATTAATTGTTGTAAGAAATTCAGGAATCTTAAAAAAAGAAGGTAAGCGAAAAAATGCTGAAATGGCTAAATTAAAAGAAAATTTAGCAGAATACATAGAAAAAAATCATGAGATAATTAAAAAAAATGTAATTATAGTAATTATAGAAGAAGTGATAGATAATAAGAATAATTTATATAAAGTATTAGATAAATATGGTACTGTTTGTAATTTTGAAACTCAAAAACCAATTCAGTTAGAAAAAAGATTAAAAGCTATATTCAAAGGATATGAAGTAAATATAACAGATGCAGAAATAAAATATTTAATTGAATCAGCAGGCACTAATATGCAAGAATTAATTAATGAATCAAGAAAACTTATTGAATATGCAGGAACAAATGGAATTGTAAAAAAGGAAGACATAGACATTTTATGTATAAAAAAATTAGAAAGTGTTATCTTTGATTTAACAGACAGTTTAGGAAAGAAAGAAACTCGGAAAGGCATTACAAGTGTTAAGAAACTTAATATATGCGAAAGAACCATTACAGAAAATATTAATTACATTATATAATCATTTTAAAAAATTATATATTACTAAAATAGCCATAAGAAATAATTTAGATATAATTACTAGTTTAAATTTAAAGCCAAATCAAACTTTTTTAGTAAATAAATATAAAACACAGTCAAGATACTTTCAAGAAATAGAATTAAAAGAAATATTACAAAATTTAAGAGATTTAGATTATAATTATAAGATTGGATTAATAGATTTGCAAGTTGGATTAGAATCAATATTATGTAGATATTGTTAAAATAAAATTAAAGAAATGTATAATAAATGCCAATATTGTTAAAAATAACATTAAAGTATTTTTAGCAAGGGCGACAGTTCTATATGAGCCTTTTAGCAGAGCGAGAAAGGAATAGAATTTATTATGAAAAAGATTATAATAGCAGTAATATTGTCAGTAATGATAATAATGGCATTTATTTTTATACAGACAGATAAAGTAGAAGCATTATCTAAATATGGGTCAAGAGGTAGTGAAGTAACACAAATTCAAACTAAACTAAAAAGATGGGGATATTATACTGGAAGTGTTGATGGAATTTATGGTACTAAAACTCAAGAAGCAGTAAAATATTTTCAAAGAAAAAATGGATTAACAGTAGATGGAATTGCAGGACCAGCCACATTAAAAGCAATGGGAATAATGACTTCATCTACAAGTTCATCAAGCAGTAGTTCAAGCAATGTTACATTACTTGCTAGAGTTATTTATGGAGAAGCAAGAGGAGAACCTTATACAGGACAAGTAGCTGTGGGGGCAGTTGTAATGAATAGAGTAAAAAGTAGTTCATTTCCTAATACTATATCAGGAGTTGTATATCAGTCAGGAGCATTTGATGCAGTGAAAGATGGGCAAATTAATCTAACTCCAAATTCAACAGCTAAAAAAGCAGCCCAAGATGCTTTAAATGGTTGGGATCCGAGTTATGGTGCAATATATTATTTTAATCCATCAACAGCAACAAATAAATGGATATGGTCAAGACCGATGACAGTTACAATTGGAAAACATAGATTTTGTAAATAGTAAAAATGAATATCAAAGATATACAGTGCAAATAGTAGTAATTAATATAGGAGGAGTGTATGGTGTATTTAAGTTATTAAATATATCATACAAGAAAAAATGGTAGATTTAGAGAAAGATGTTAAATATATAAAAGGTGTAGGGCCTAATAGAGTAAAACTTTTAAATAAGTTAGGAATATATACTTTAAAAGACTTAATAACATATTATCCAAGAACGTATGAAGATAGGAGTAAACCTAAAAATATAATCGAATGTATAGATGGTGAAGAAACATTAATATCAGGATATGCAGTTACATCTGTAAATGATATAAGGCTAAAAGGAAAAACTATGCAAAAGCTAGTGATAAAAGATGAAACAGGAATGGCGACAATTACATGGTTTAATCAAAGTTATTTAAAAAATAAAATCAAAGAGGGTAAAAAATATACTTTTTATGGTAAGATTCATAATTATTTTGGGAAAATTACAATTAATTCACCAGTATTTGATGAAGATGGAATGAAAATAAATACAGGTAAAATAGTACCAATATACCCACTAACATTTAATTTATCACAAAATACAATCAGAAAGATAATGGAAAATGGAATAAAAGAAATAAAAAATCAATTGGAAGAAACTTTACCAGAATATATACTAAAAAAATATAATTTAGAAGAAATAAATAAAGCAACTAGAAATATACATTTTCCAGCAGATTTTTCTGAATTTATTAATGCAAAAAATAGACTTGTATTTGAAGAATTACTATCAATGCAATTAGCATTATTAAGTTTAAAAAATAGCTATTTAACAGAAGAAAAAGGAATAGAATTTAGCAAAGAGGTAAAAATGTCTGATATAATAGATAAACTACCATTCAAATTAACAGGTGCACAAAATCGAGTATTAAAAGAGATAAACGATAATATGGAATCATCAAAATCAATGAATAGGTTATTACAAGGAGACGTAGGTTCAGGAAAAACTGTTATAGCTATGTGTAGTGCTTTTAAAGCAGTTAAATCTGGATATCAAGTAGCAGTGATGGCACCAACTGCAATATTAGCTACACAACATTTGGAAAATTTTAAAAAACTATTTGATGATTTAAATATAAAATGTGAATTGCTTATTTCAGCAATGACGAAAAAGAAAAAAATGGAATTATTGGAAAGACTAGAAATTGGAGAAATTGATATTCTTATAGGTACACATGCATTATTACAAGAAAATGTAAAGTTTAAAAAATTAGGATTAGTCATAACTGACGAACAACATAGATTTGGTGTAAAACAAAGAACGACAATAGTAGAAAAAGGACAAAATCCAGATGTATTAGTAATGACAGCAACTCCAATTCCAAGAACTTTAGCTTTAATTCTATATGGAGACTTAGATATATCTATTATAGATGAATTACCACCTAATAGAAAAAAGATAGATACATTTGCTGTAACCAAAGGCTTAGAAGAAAGAATAAATAATTTTATTAAATTACAATTAAAAGATGGAAGACAAGCTTATATAGTATGCCCTCTTGTGGAAGAAAATGAAGAATTGGACTTAAAATCAGTAGAGCAACTATATGAAAAATGTCAAAAAGAAGTATTTCCAGAATATAAAGTAGAATATATCCATGGAAAAATGAAAGCAAAAGATAAAGATGACATTATGTTAAAATTTAAAAATAAAGAAATAGATATATTAATTTCTACTACTGTAATTGAAGTTGGAGTAGATGTACCGAATGCCAATATAATGGTGATAGAAGATGCTCAAAGGTTTGGATTAGCACAATTACATCAACTTAGAGGAAGAGTAGGAAGGGGAGAGTATAAATCATATTGTATTTTAAAGTTTGAAGGTAAAAATGAAAACACAAGAAAAAGAATGAAAGTTATGTGTGATACAAATGATGGATTTATAATATCTGAAAAAGATTTAGAACTTAGAGGTTCAGGAGACTTTTTTGGAACAATGCAACATGGTTTACCAGAATTTAAAATAGCAAACTTATTTGAAGATGTAAAAATTTTAAAATTAGTACAAGAAATTTCAAGTGAAATAATAAATAATGATCCTAAATTAGAAAAAGAAGAAAATAATAAATTAAAAAAACTAGTAAATGAAAAATTTACTAAAAGAATTGAAATATAAAAATACAAAATGGAAAAATAAGGAAAAAAGTAAAATAAATCTTTTACAAAAATAGGAAATTAACAATTTTATAAAAAAAATTACTTTTTTTGGAAAAAATAGTGAAAATTTAAGAAAAATATGATATAATACTTTACATAAAGCAACTAGATAACCTTTCAAATATAATTTATGGAGGGAAACGTTATGACTACAACAGAAAAGAGAATTAAGGAAAGCGAAGCAACTGGCAAGATTGTAGCGTTCGATTTGTCTCGAGAGTTAAAAGGAACAGCTATAATCAAAGAAATTCTAACAGGAAAAAAGACAAAAGACGAGCTGACAGAACGCGATTTTGAGGACATATATGAGTCCTATGAATCAAGACGATATGTTCCACTTGATCCTGAAGCAGAGAAAAAGAGTCGAAATATTTACTATCAACAGGAAGAGTTGAATGTGAAGAGAAGAGACAATGAAAACTTAAAATCTTATCGAAAAAGAAAAGTTCTTCAATTCCTTGCAATTATTTGCAAGAAGGAAGAAAATAAGTAAAAGCTTTGCTTTGTCGAATCTTTTCGGACAATAGCTATCGATTTTTTCGATAGCTATTGACTTTTTTAAAAAAAGATAATAATATATAGGCAGATAAGGAAAAGGATGTAGATATAAATGTTTCAACTTGTAGTAAAATTGTTGGGAATACTAATGATATTAATGGGGATTATTTTAATCTATGATGCACGCATAATTACCAAAAGATTTTTTGGATTTGGAGACCAAAATGAAGCATCAAGTGGGTTAAAAATACTAGGATTTATGATAGCTATGCTAGGAGCTTTTATAGTGTATATGGTAAAGTAAAAAAATTATAAATACTATTGACATTAAAAGTAGTATTGTGCTACAATATTCATTGTTAATAAATAAATGCGGATGTGGCGGAATTGGTAGACGCGCTGGTCTTAGGAACCAGTGCCAACGGCGTGGGGGTTCGAGTCCCTTCATCCGCACCAAAGTAAGGTTTTCAAGTTTTTTAAGAAATTAAAAAATATGAAAACTTTATTTTTTTCTAACAAATTTAATAAGATTTTCTAACACTTTTGGTTGTTGTAGATTAAGCAGTCACAACAACATTTTTTATTTGGTTTAAACTTTCCATATCTTCATAAAGATTATTCAAAGTTTGTTTTTCCATCTCATAAATTTCATTCTCGTTATAGTTAGTTAAAATATATTGGAATTTAGCCACTAATACTTGTGCTGAAACTTCTTTATTTGTTTCATCCATATGAGTATAAATCATAGTAGTTTGAATATTAGAATGTCCTAGCCATATTTGAATATCTTTAATTGGAACTTTATTTTGTACCAATAAAGTAGCACAAGAGTGTCTTAAATCATGTAAACGGATTCTTTTTAATTCGTTATCTTCTAATAATTTTGAAAATGTATGACTTAAATATCCAGGTTTCATAAGTTCACCATTTGGCATTAAACAAATATAGTCTTTATATTTGTTACAATAGTTGTTACCAAATATCTTTTTATATTCTGCATACATTTCTTTATATTCATTTAATAAAACTTCTATAAAATCAAATAATGGTAAAGTACGATAAGATGATTGTGATTTTGTTTTATTCTTAAATACAAACTGTGTTTTACCATTAATTTTAAATCTTTGAACTGTATGTTTTATAGTAATTGTTTTTCTATTAAAATCAATGCAATCCCATTTTAATCCTAAAACCTCTTCGCGTCTTAATCCATAAACTGCTGCAATAATAACTTCTAGGCGAATAGTAGTATTTTTTACAACTTCAAATAAATGTAATAGTTCTTCGTGTTTATAGAAATTACCAATATAATGGTCTGCCTTAATAGGTTTTAAGTTATTAATAAAATTGTATTCAAATAATTCTTGTTCAACTGCTCTAGTAAATATGCAAGATAGAATAGATCTATGATGTTTTACAGTATTAGGTTTTAGCCCTTCGCTAAAAAGGTATTCAATATAGTTATAAATATCAGCTAAAGTTACATCTTTTAAAAGTAATTCTTCATTCTCAAAATATGGAATCATTCTGCCATTAGCATGGTCGTAATATCCTTTATATGTACTTTTAGCAACTTGATTTTCAATAGATTTAAGCCATTCTCTAATATAGTCACTAAATAGCATATCACGATAATGTCCCATTTTTTGAAGTCTTTGCTCTCGTGGATCATCTGATAATTTATTAACTAAATCTGTAATAATCCTTTTAATTAAATGAGTATTTGGATTTTCATTAATAATTGCTATTAGGAAATTTATCATTTCTTCCTTTGATATGTTATACCAAGCAGATAAACATTTGGTAATTATTAATTCTTCTTCATTTGATAAAGTTTGATTACTTAAACGAAGTTGTTCTGTTTTATTATCTTTATTGATTTTAGGTAATAAAGATAATGTTGTAGGTTTGCTTTGATTTTGTTCTTCTAATAATTGTTCGGCTGTTTTTTTATTGTCTATGTATGAATCTTTATCGTAAATCATACGAATATCTGAAAGTAACTTTTCAGCCTTTATTTGATTTACTTTTTTACCATTAGCTATAACTGTAGTTGGTATCCATTTTTGATTTCTCTTATTATTTGGATACACATTCAAGACAATATAATAAACTAGCCCGTTTACTTGTAAGATACCTGTTACCAATGTTCCTCCTTCCTGTATAACAGTTTACTTACCTATAGCAATTGCATTATACCATAGGTTTGTATAAAATTCCTAGTGATTTTGCATTAGATAATTAATTATATTTATTTTAGAAATTCTGTAAGCTCTGCCAACTTTAATAGATTTGATTGTTCCATTTCTTAAAAGTTTGTAAGCGAGTGTAGGTCCAATATTTCCTAGCATTTTTCTCATTTGGTTAAAATTCACTAAATCTGGATAATCATTAAACATTGAATTGTTCATAAGTAGTGCACCTTCTTTCAAAAAATAAGTTTTGTTAGTACAAGTATAATATGGTAGAGCTATGAAAATCAATTCCGTTTTTTTTCCCTTTTTTCTATACATTTGAAAAAGCATTTTAATCTCCAATAGAAATAACATCAAGAGTAAATAAACTCACTACCGTTCGCTCTTGACATTATTTATATTGGAGATTTTGTGGTAATTAAGCAAATGTAAGGATAAATATGTTTGTCATTTGTTGTAAATTAATGGATTTTATGGTATTATTTAAAAGATTTAAAAATGAGGCTATAACAATGAATGATGTAAAAGTAGTAATAGTAGGAAATATTGCTTTTGATGTTAATACTTTTCAAAATAGAAATGAAGGAAAAGATAAAATAGTTGTAAATAAAGGGGGTGCGGGATACTATTCTTTAATTCCTTCAAGCTTGTTTACAAAAACAGGAATTGTTGCAAGAGTGGGAAACGATTTTGACATCTCAACACTTAAAAGTAATAATATAGATTTAATAGGATTAAAAGTAGTAGAAAGTAGTCCTACAACAAAATTTCATCACACCTATATGACAGATGACGAACAAACTAGAACATTTAAACCAGAAGTATATGAAGCAACATTAATAACACTAGAGGACTTTCCAGAAGAGTATTATGATGCACATTATATACATATAGCAACTAATTTTCCATATATGCAAAAGCAATTTATAGATATGATTAGAAAAAGGTCAAAAACTATTATAAGTATAGATACTCATGAAGCTTACATGGAACAAGAATCTGATTTCATAAAAGAGATTTTTGATAGTGTCGATATAGCATTTATAGATAAAGAGTATACTAAATTATTAGATTGTAAAGCACCAGTTAAAATAATAAAAATGGGCAAAAAAGGATGTAAATATGAATATAGAGATAAGGAGTTTATTGCAGAAACACAAAAAAAGAAAGTGATAGATAAAACAGGTGCTGGAGATGTAGTTACAGGGGTATTTCTTGCAATGATGGCTAAAATAAAAAATCCAGAGCAATCGTTGAAGACAGCAGTTAACATTGCAACTAAATCAATTGGAAATTATGGAGTAGACTTTTTAGTGAACAGAGAATTTGAAAGGTAGGAGTTAAAATGAATTATCTTGAAATTGAAAGAGAAATGACAAAAACATATAATGCAATTGCGACAAGATATGAAAAAGAAGCACAAGAAGATTGGAAAGACAAGAAATATGTTGATAACTTTTTAAATTATATTCATAAAAATGATTCTATATTAGATATTGCTTGTGGTACTGGAGAATTACTAAAATATTATAATGATAAAGGATTTAGGACAACAGGAATAGATATTTCAGAAGAAATGGTAAATATTTCTAAAACTAAAATACCTAATCCAAAGGTTATTAATATGAGTTTGTATGATATAGATAAATTACAAGAAAAATTTGATGCAATAAGCGCTACCTTTACTTTAGTTCATATACCAAAAGAAAAAATAAATGAATTTATAAAAAAAGTAAGTGAAAGATTAAATGAAGATGGAATATTTTTTACAGTATTTACCACTTCGTTACAAGAAGGAATACAAGAAGAACCATTAGATAGAAATTACAAATATTATGCTGTAAACTACTCTACAGAAGAAATAAGTACGTTATTAATTTATAATGGATTTGAAATTTTAGAAGATATAGAAGCGACGAGAATTAATAAATCAGATGTCGGGATTATAGTTGCAAGAAAATTGAAGTAAAATAGGATGTGATAAGATGAAAAGAAAAATGATACAATATAATTTATTAAAAAATTCAATATCAGCTTATTTTGCTATGATAGAGATTCATAACAAGCCAAATATAAGTTATAGATATGAAACTGTAACATTACTAATTATAAATGCATGGGAATTAGCACTAAAATCATTTATAAGAAAATATATAAAGAATAGAAATATTTTTACTACATACGGACATACAATTACATTAGATAAGGCTTTGAGTTATGTTAATGAGAAAATAAACACTGAAAAAACCAAAAAATTTATAGCAATAAAGGAAAATATAGAGTCAATTGAAGAGTACAGAAATAATATTACTCATTTTTATAATGAAGAATTAGAACCATATATATTTATGCTTGTTGCTAAATCAGCCTTAAATTATGTGGAATTTTTAAAAGAGTATTTTAATAAAGATATTATGTCAGAAGAAGGTCTTTTTATATTACCATTAGGTTTTAAATTACCTTTTAAACCAGAAGAATTCTTATCAAATAAAGCCGCAACTAGTTTATAAACAGAAGAAGCAAAAAATTTCATGTACAATATAGTAAAGAAGATTAATAATTTAAAGAACGAAGGGATTGAGGATTCTATTGTATTAGGTTTTAGTTTGTATATGGAAAGTATAAAAAAATGCGATAATAGTGACTTGATAGCGGCAATTACTAGCATAGATGATGCGGATATAAAATTAGGACAAAGAAAAAAAGTAAAAATTGTAAATGATCAAGATGCACCAATAATGCAATTAAGTGATGAAGAAATTATTTATACTTACCCATTAACATATGGAGATGTTTGGAAATCTTGTAAGCTAAGGATAGTAGGTTTTAAAAAAGGTGAAAAATTTAATAGTATTATGAAAGAAATTAAGAATAATCCTAAATTTTGTTATGAAAGAAAAGCAAATCCTAAAAGTGAAAGAAGTGCAAGAACGTATCTATATTCCAATAATGTAATAGAAGAAATAGAAAAAATGTATATCTAAAATATGATATTTAAGATGAAGAAAATCTATAAGGCATAACACAATAAATTGCCTATAGATTTTTTTTATTTTTTCGAGTGAGCTTTGAGTGTACTCTAAAGGCAGGATAGCGTGCATCACGCAACGCATATACACATAGAAGGACAAGCCTTCTAGAGTTAATCAAAGAACAAAATTTTTAAGCAAATCTGATGCAGAAATTCACCCAGGTGAACTAATTAAAAAGTGATAATAATTATTAAAGAGTGTCAATAATTAAAGGTAGTTCATCCGGTGAACTCAATTACAATAAAAAATTCACTCAGTGAACTTGAAATTTTGATAAAGGTTCACCGAGTGAACTAAAATGTAAGAGATTTTACATAGTAGTTCATTTTGTGAATTACTAGTAATTCTATTAAAAATATGATATAAATGTAATAATTCTATATTTTCTGTAGATAATTAAAAAGATTTAAGAAAGGTCATTAAAAATAATGTTTAATTTTAGTAATATAGTTTATATTGAAAGAAGAAAATATACTTATTCTTTAGATGAAGATAATAATAAATTAATATTGATACCCCATTCAAAGGAAATAAATGAGTTTTCTATAGTAAAAGAATTAATGGGAAAATGGATATATTTAAAAGGAGATGAACTTGTTAATTTTAGTGCTTTGCTTGGTTATGGCCATGTACATAGAGGTAATATGTGTTTTGATATAACATGTCTAGTTAGATATTTTCCTGATTTTAATAAAAAAGTGCAAAAGCCTGGTACTTTTAAATCTATAAGTTTTTCTTCATTAGCAATAGATTATTTTATTGGGCATAAAAATGGACTATTAGATAAATCTATAAATATATTATCTAAGTTTAAGAATGATGAAGACAATGATGATGAAATCGAGGAGCCTAAAAAACATAAATTTATTTATAAAGGAAATGAATATAATTTATACTTTATGACTATAGGAAGATTTGAATTTGAAAAAAGATTTCCGTTTAATATTTTTTCAACATTAAATATTGAAAGTTCTAAGAACATAAATCTTGATGAATTATATGATTTAGTTAATTTGATTAGACTATTTTTACAATTTATATCAAATAGAAGAGTTATAGACATTGATGAGATATTCATAATGAAAGAAAATGAGAGTTTTGATTTTAATGGAACAGTTAAACTAAATAATTTTAAATTAATGGAACCAAGCAAATGGAATATAATAACTTATGATTTAATTAAAGATAATTTGAGTAACTTACTACAAGAAATTGCAGACAATAATATTTGCTTTAGATCTTTATTTAATTATGAATCAGATAAAATAAATTCAGTTGATATAATGAATATATGCGCTAGTTTTGAAAGTCAATTTAATAATACATATCCGAATTTCAAAAATAAAGATTTTAAAAAAGTAAAGAAGGAAATTATAGAATATTTAAAAATAATGCCTAATAACTATAATACATCTGAATTAGAAGAAATGAATAATATTACAAATGGAATAAAAAATTATAATGATACGTTAAAATCAAAGTTACAATATGCGTTAGAAGAATTTATAAAAATTTATGAATCTGGCGGTGGAAAAGTAAATTTTGATTTTGGTAAAGATTATATTAATATGCCAAATAGATTTAAGAATGCTAGAAATGCATTAGACCATGGTAATGTTAAGTATGAGCTATCAAATCAAGAATATTTTGATGTTAATTTAGTTAGAGCTATAATTTATATGATGATTTTGAAAAAAATCAAGTTGTCAGACGAACAGATTAAAATGTGTATAAGAAAAATTATAAAAGGAATAGAGTAGTATTATATAAATGTTTGAAAGTAATTAAAAGAAAAAAACGAGTAGTTCGCTAAGAACTACTCTTAATCTTCTTAATGCCGATGTAAAAATCACATGGCTTAATTTAATTAGATTATACTATATAATATGGTTAAAGTCAATAAAAATATACTCATTTTGTAAAAAGTTGAATCATTTTTTTATCTAGAAAATCTAAACTAGAATTAGATAAATGTACTCCAGCTAATAAGTCTTTAGATGTTTTAGGATAGTAAATTCGTTGCTTACTAATAGTTGTAATTTGATTAAGTAATGCAATACTTCCTTTTTTCATTTTAGTAATTTCAGTTTCAAACTTTTTTAAGAATTCAAGTTCTTGAGATAATATAGGAAGTTGTTCTAATTCATCTTGTATATCTTCATATTTTTCAATTTTGTTTTTACTAATAGCAGATAACTTATTAAAAGTATCATTAAAATTTTTCTGAAATTTATTATATAAAATAGTATAAATTTCTTCTCCTAGATTTACAGTATTGTCATAATATGTTTTATTTTCCTTAATAGAAGTAAGTGGGATTACATTTAATGTGCCAAATGATGGTTTATCATCTTTATTAAGTACAATGCAATAATGTAATCCACCTAATTCTCCGACCTACATTAAATCCTAAATTGGCTTTTATAATATCTCCACGTTTATATCTTTTTAATTTAGTAGAATCAAAAGATTTTTCTTCATCATGATAATTAGCAAAGTCATTAATCCAATAAGCTAAAATATCAGATTTTTTATATTCTTCTAAATCTATATGTTTTTCAAAACTTTGGTTTAATCGTTTTAAGCATAAATCCTTATGATTTATAGAATTTATTTTTATATTTTCAATATCATTATTAGTATTATTCATAAATTTACCGCCCTTCTAAAAACATTTGTTCTATTATATCATCTATTACGATAAAAGTCTATATTTTTTGAAATATTTTTTATTTTGCTATAGGCAGTATCTGTTATACTTAAAAATTATATTTTCTAACAAAATTAATTCAAGTTTCTAACACTTTTGAAATTTTTCATAAAACTTAAAAAACTCAAAAAGTAAATATAGAGTAAGTATTTGCTTTAAAAACACTTACAGCAACAACGATTTTATAAAACACTAAAAATCAATAACAATTAATAAATAAAGAACTCAAAACTGTACTTAGAAACCAGTGCCACGGCGTGGGGGTTCGAGCCCCTTCATCCGCACCAATGACGTATTTGTTCAAACTATTAGAACAGATAATACCAAAATCAATCAGAAAATAAATCGGATTGATTTTTTTCTGTTTAAAAACAATATTAAAATCATCCAAAACGAAAGGATGGTGTTAAGATTGAAAATAATTAAACAAGAATTACAATTTGAAGAATGTCTAAAGCAGAGACTTGAATTTAATAGTATAAAATTAAAGAAATGAGAATGTCAATTAAAAAAATTTCTTTAATTTTATAGACATTTAAAAAAATAAATAGTATATTTATAGTATATTATAAAGTATGGAGGAAAAAATATTGGATAAACCAAATAAAGAAATGAAAGAAGAAATAGAAACATCTCAAGAACAGTCAGCTGTGGTTCAAGATTCTAAAATGAGTTTAGAAGCTTAATGAATTTAGCTCCAAAGCCAATTGATGAATATAATGAAGACAGCAGAATGGACTATTTAGATAGACTATTTTCTGGACTAAAGGATATGGAATTTAAATTTAAGGCAATTGTAAGAAGCTTTAATATGGAAGAACAATTGGAAGATAGTTTTAATACTTATTTTGATAGAGCGAAAAAAGAACTTTCTGAATTAGGATATGGTAGTAAAAATGAAAGTCTTCAGAAAATTTATCAAAAAATATTTGCAGATATGAAACCAGAGTTATTGGAGAAGGCTAAGCAAACTTTTTTGCGGATACACAATGTATGGAGGGCTAGGGGAGACATCTAGTATGATAAATGATGTAGAAAGTATAAATGAATTGCTTCATATTACTCATTCATCAATCATAAATGATGATGAACTTCTACAATCTATGCCAGTTTTAGAAACTAAAAAAAATTCATTTGGTTATGATATAACTTTATATGGTGAAGAAAATGAAGTTTCAAAAGGAATATTTTTAAATCTTCCTCTTGATTTAGATGTAGGATATACTGATATAGTTTCTATGAAAGATCGAACATTAATGATGGTAAGAGATAGAGGGCATGCTTTAACTATAGATATAGATTCTAGTGATAAGGATAATGTAGATGTTAGATATTTTGTACCTAAAATATGTAATTTAGATATGGTAAAGGCTCTACCAGGAATTAACGAGAGCAGTATTACTCAAAATGGAGCAAGCGGTTTTTTTGTTTCAACCCAAAAAGATATTTCTGAAAGTATATCTAGTTTTATTGCTAATGTTCCTACTGATATGGATATACCTGAAATCAGAATGAATGAAATAAACATAGTAGAAACGTTTGATAAATCAGAAATATTTGGAAATTCACGGAAAAGCAATACAAAAGGAAAACGAAGAACTAATAGATAACAAAAATACAACTCCATTTACTATCAATGATGCTAAGAGCTTAGCTACTAGTAGAAAATTTAGTAAAATAAAAGAAATGTTTTCTAAATTTAAAGAATTTATAAAGTCAAAATCTAGTGTACTAAAATCAAAAGGAGAAGATAAAGAAAACTATGATCAAAGTAGATGATATTGCCAAAGAAACTTTAGATATTTTAAAATATTTTAATTCTGATTTTGTATCTAAAATACCAAATAAATTTTTAGAAAATTTAAAAATGATAGCTGAAACATCTCAAATTGCTGTAAATATAGATAGGGATAAAAAATTGGAAGAACAAGAAATAACTGAGGATTGTAAAGATTTGATATCTTTAATTTATTATAGTTATGTAGCAAATGAAAATGATAAAAAAGAAATTTTAAAATGTTGGAATAAAAATGAGCAAAAATATCAAAATGAATTAAATGAAAAATATAATGCTAATGATATTTTTAAAAATATTCACAATAAGGTAAAAACACATACTGATATAACTGAAAAAAGTGAACATTCTAATTTGCCTCAGATAGTTGAAAATCATAGCTTTATTAAAAGTATTTGGAAGAAGATAAAAGGATTATTTAATATGAATAATAATGAAAAAAACTAATATTTTACAAGACAAGAAGACAATTAATTTGAATTACAGATAAAAAATCAATCAGAAATGATTGATTTTTTTTGAGCCCAAAACAAGATATTAACAAAATTATAAAATATTTATTGTAATTTATTAAAATCAGGTTTACTTATTATGTAAAAAGATGTATAATGAATGTAGTAACTATTGAATTTTTCATATGGGCATTGCCCAAAAGGAGAAAAATTATGAATAATATGAAAGAAACACTCAAAAAAGCAGGTTATAACGTATCAACAAAAAATCAAGAAGAAGAGAACGTGGTGGAAACACCAGTCTATCGGAAAGTTGATTTTGCATCATTAACAAAAAAAGAACAAAAAAGAATGGTGCATGATGAAACATGGCGTCTCGAGAACAAGATTCCATACATGTGGGAAGAGTTCGCGATGCGTATCGCACAATACAACTTTCTGAATCCAGAAAATCCGATTACAGACGATTTTCTGATGAGAGTTGTAAAACAAGGAGAAAAGATGGATATCTGGGGTGATGATGCGTATTACTGTTGCAATCTTCGAACTCATAATAGTGATACAAACTATCGAAGTTTGGTGGCTTTGATGGGGGAAGAGCTTGTAAAGGAAATGGAGAGCTTCGGCGTAAGCTGGGGATATTATGCTTTAGTATATGATGAAATTGCCAGAAAAAAATGGTAATTTTAAAGAGCTTAAATTTTTTTCAGAGCAAAGAGGTTAGTGAATACTAGCCTCTTTGTTTTGAAAAATTTACTAAAAAATAATAGATAGGAAAATAATAAAATTAATACATAGTATTGAAAGAATAATCATTTACTTTTGAAAGTTATTGTAAATGTTGAAAATGTAATATTTGATAAAATTATTCTAAACAAAAATAAAAAAGTATTGTCAAAAAAAATCGTTTATGGTAAGATTTTATTAAATCATACTTTTATATCATATGAAAGAGGAGGTGGAAAATAAAGTATATTCACCTATTGCAGATTTTGGTGGGTGAATTATTTCTTGTTGTTATGAGTAATTTATAAGGAGGACAAAATGACACAGTTAACAAATGAAATGATAATCCAAAGTCTTAACAAAAATTTTGTTTTTATGAGATTAGATTTTATATTATCGGCAATAATTTTACTAGTCTTTGGAATCATATATTTTTTGAAAGGAAGAAGAGAACAAAATTCTAGAAGAAAAAAAGGCATAATAATAGGTGTGATTTTTATTGCATTTTTAATGGGAGTTCCAGCATTTAAAAATTCTCTAAAATATAGTGCAATACAATCTTCGATAAAAAATAACTGCTTTGAAGTAGTAATTGATACTGTAGCAAGAACTGATTTTACTACAGCTGATGGAGATACAACCTACTATGTTTATCTAACCAATAATGGAAAAATGCCTGTTAGCCAAAATACATATTATCATATTTCTTCTGGAGATTCAGTATATGTTGTAATTGCAAAAGGTAGATTTGGAGGAAAATATCCAACAGGACAACTTTATTTAACAAGTGAATACCAATATGTTAATAACTAAAAAAGAAGGAGGGAAAACCTTCCTTTCTTTTTTAATTTGAATATATTACAAATCAATTGTTATATTTTGTTTTGTATTTTCATTAATTTGAAATAAATATTCTTCATTAAATCCAAATAGCATTGCTATAAGATTATAAGGAACAACATGAATTTTTGTATTATATTTTGTTACATCATTGTTATATAATCTTCTAGCAGCTTGTAACTGACTTTCTATTTTAGACAAATTCTTTTGAAGTTCTAAAAATTGCTCACTTGCTTTTAAATTAGGATAAATTTCAGCTACAGCTAATATTTTATTAATTTGATTATTTAATTCTTCACTAACTTTTAGGTCTTTTGTTTCATTATATTGAGTTCTCAATTTTATTATTTTTTCAAAAGTTTCTTTTTCATAATTCATATAACCTTTTACAGTGTTTACTAGATTAGGTATTAAATCAAATCTTTGTTGTAAGTAAACATCTATACAGCTTTTTGATTGTTTTATTTTTATTTTTAATTTAGTTAAACTATTATATTGAACAACTATTAATATTATTAAAACAAATAAAATAATTATTCCTATAATTGGTAATGACATAATAGTATTCCTCCTAATTATTGTATTCTGTATCTTTTATAAGTTGAATCAATTTATCTGTTAATGTAAATGTAAAATCTAGCATTCTATAATATTTATATAATGTTGATTTATCTAAAGAAGATTTCATAACATTAGCAGTTTCAAACATTTCTCCTGACATAAATCTTATATATATTAGACTATTTTTTATGGTTAGCTCATATTCCATATTCATTTCTTTTTGAAATTCAATCAATAATTGCATTATATCTGCTGTTAATAATTGCATTGCAATTATTTTGTCGGAACAATATACATCAAATATTTTTTCAAATTCTTGTGAATCTAGTTCAACTCTTAGTTTATCAAAAGGAAGTTTAGAACTAAAAGTTCTAGCTAATATATTTTTGTCTTTTCTATCTTTTCTTAAATATAGACTTGCGTTGAAAGGCTTAGGTGTTTCAACTTTTGACAGAATCCCACAAAATAATGTATGATATTGTATATTACCATTCTTATCGGTAGTTTCATATTCAGTTAAAACTTCTGACATTGAAAAATTGCAATTGTTTTTTAATATACCTTGCATTAAGTCTTCCGAACTATATCTATCATATTTTTCAAATTCAGCATCAATGTATGAAGATGAACTTATTCCTTTGCAAGGATAGTAATTAATGTTTTCTTCAAAAGAGTCTAATAAGGCTTTTACAACTTTTGTTTTAAAATCATTTTTATATTGAGTTATTTTAGAGTTTTGGCCTTTTGGCGTTGCTTTTATATAAATAAGAAAAGCAATAACGATATAGATAAATATTATAAAATTAGCAATTTCATCATTAGGATAAAATGTTTTATATAAAAAAGAGTGTAATACAAATCCGATGATAATTAATATAATTATTATAGTTATATTTCGTATAGTTTCATTTTTTGCTTTAAATCTTGAAATTTCTAAATCTTCAAAATTATTTTCGACGATTTTAGAATAAATTTGTTCAAATTTTTCATTACTATTCATTTTTTTACCTCAAATTACTTTTTTATTCTATTATAACATATATTGAAAATATTAGAGTGATTTTTTATAAAATTTATATTTTATAATTTTTTTCTATAGGTAACCACCATTCTGTATGATTTTTATAATAAACCTCTATTTCTGGAATATTTTTTATGTTATATCCAGAATAAGGTATCCAATTTTTGTAAACATAGAAACTTAGATTAGACATAGCTTCACCACTAATTTCTTTTACATTAAAAATAGCCCATGTTGATTTTGGAATAGTAAATTTGGTACTATTAAAAAAACATTTTTGTGAAGCTATATGATATTTAGCTGTTTGAGGACTAGGAAAAAAATTATCATATTCAATAATTCCAAAAGTGGTATCAGTAAAAAGTTCTATATAATCATTATTAGATTCTAAATTTTTCCAAAACTTAGGAGCAATGACTTTAATGTCTGGTAGTTTACATTCTTTTGAAATAGTATAGAAATGCAGTTCATCTTTTTTTTGTATCTTAAAATCAAGTTCAATATTATTAGAGGTGTTATTAGTAAAAGTGAATGGAGCAAAATTTTTTAGGTATTTAGAATTTTGTTTTACTTCACTTGGCTTTATACCATGAAATTTTTTGAATGCTCTTGAAAATGAAATAGGAGAATCATAGCCATATTTTAAACTTAAATCTATTATTTTAATTTTAGAGTTTATAAGTTCAAGGCCAGCCATACTCAATTTTCTATTTCTAATATATTCAGTAAGAGAAATTCCAGTTATAAAGTTAAAAATTCTATATAAAGAATATTCATTAACGCATAAAATCTGACAAATTTTTTCTATTGATATTTCATAAGTTAAATTGTCTTCTATATATTTAATTACTTCATTTAATCTATCGAAATTATTCATACTTTTATACTCCGTAAAAAATTTATACTAATTATAACATAAAACTAACTTTAATGATATCGAAAAAGTTAAGAAATTTACTTACAAAAATGTATAATTAATTTGTGGAGGGATATTGTAAATGGAATTTTCAGAAGTTATTAAAAACAGACTAACAACATTAAATTATACAAGCAAAAAAATAAGCGAGGAAAATATGAACCAAATTATAGAAAGTGCAATAATTGCACCATCAGCTAAAAATAGACAGCCATGGAGGTTTTATATATTAACAGATGAACAAAAAAATTATATTGCAGATAAAATGGAAAATTGGATAAATAATACAGGTTTGGTAACGACAATAAAAAGAAGTGCAAATTTAATAAAAAAAGTAGGAAATTGTATTTTGATTTATAGTGATAAATGGGATTCAAATAATGTTGATAAAATTAAAAATCCTCAAAAGTTGTTAAATGGTGAAGATATTGAAAATATGGTAATAATGCATGATTACTATTTTGACAGAATTAAAGCAGATACATTATCTGTTGGAGCAGCAGTAGAGCATATTGTCTTAAAAGCAACTGAATTAGGAATAGATACAACTTGGCTTTGTGATGTTTTATTTATAGATGATGTTATAAATGAATATTTAGGATTAAAAGATAAGGAATTAATGTGTGGAGTTGCATTAGGATATAGAAATAAAGCAAACCTAAAAAAAGGAAGATATAAAAAAGAATTTTTAATAATAGGGGAAGAAAATGAAAGAAAAAAACTTTGTAAATAGTATAAAAGTTAATTTACCTAATTCAGAAGAAAAAGAAGTTTTAAGGAAAATAGCTGGATTTGATAAAAAGCTTCAACATAAAACATATAAAAATGTGAAAAAACATGATGAGTTAATAGTTCATATTAGAGAAAATATATATGGTAATAGAAAAGTAATACAGGCGCAGTTTAAAACATTGGGATGTAGAATGAAAAAGGCTGGTTCCTGTTGGAATTGTAATTATGGAGTTAGTGATAAATGTTTGATTACGCCACAACAATATATAAAAGCATTTAAAAGAGGTTTAGAAAATATAGATGGAGATGTATTAGTATTAGAATCATTAGGAAGTATAACAGATCCCAAAGAATTTGATGATAATGTATTTAAAGAAATAATAAGAACTTCAATAGAAAATGAAAAATTTAAACATATATTAATAGAAACACATTTAAGTCAAATTTCTGAAGAAATTGTACAGTATATAGCCAAAATAAACAATGGAAGAAAACAAATTGGATTTGAAATAGGTATTGAAGATATGAATCCTGAAAATAGAAAATTAATAAATAAAATTGGAGTTCAAAATAATAAATTAACTGAGGTTTATAATATGCTACAAAAATATGGGGTAAGTTTAGGAATAAATTTAATTTATGGATTTCCATTTATGAATGAACAAGAAAGGATAGAAGCTGTTGTAAAATCAGTAAAAAATATTAATAGGGACTTACCAGAAGCGGAAATAGTTTTATTTTTGATGAGTGTTAAGGAAAATACTATTATGGAATATATGCAAAAAAATGGAATGTATAAGCCAGCAAACCCATGGGGATTAGTAGAAACAACAAAAGAAATTTTGGAAGATGAGAATATTCAAAATTTAATTACTTTTTCATGGTTTGGAGAAAAGGAAGATCCGTATATTCACGAACAAACTTGTTATACTTGTACACAGTGTAAATCATTAATAATAGATTTTTTTAGAAAAGTAAATGGAACATTTAATCGAAAGGAAAGAAAAAAATTGTTAGAAAATTTATTAAAAAAAGCTGAAAATTTAGAATGTGGGTGTTATAATAAATTTCAAGAAAAACTTAAAGAAAGTGACGGTAAAAACCCTAAAATTAGATATGAAGAATTTATTGGAAAGGTAAATAAATTAATAGATAATGAAAGAGAATAATTTTTTAAATAAAGATTTAATACGGATGGCATATTAAAGAAAAAAGAAAACAGGGTTTTACAAATAAAAAGTATAGTACATTTTTTGATGGAAAAGTATTACAAATATGTTTCTATAGTAAAGGTTGTAAATATAGTAAATGTGGTAATTGTATAATGTGTGATTATGGAAAAACAAGAAAAAAGAATTTAAAACCAAAAGATATTAAAAAAATTTTAAATAAAGTATTTAATAGTATGAAAAAATTTCCCGAAGTGTTGCTGATAAATAGTTTGGGAAGTATTTTTGATACTGAAGAAATGCCAATAGAAAATATAAATATTTTACTAGATGAATTGTCTAATATCAATATAGATGTGATTGTATTTGAAACACATTATTTAACTATAAATGATTCAATACTTCAATTAATAAAACAAAAATTGTATAATAAAGATGTGGTAATAGAACTTGGACTAGAAAGCAGTAACGAGAAAAAAAGAAAAAAATGTTTAAATAAACATATAAACAATAAAAATTTTATCAATAAAGTTAAATTAATAAAGTTATATGGTTTTGAAGTGGAAGTAAATGTTATTTTTGGTATGCCTTTTTGTACAGTTAAAGAACAAGAAATAGACACTATAAACAGTATAAATTGGTGTTTTAAAAATAATATTGATAAAGTAAATTTATTTCCTATTAATATAAAACCATATACTTTACTATATAAGCTATATGAACAGAGAAAGTATTTTCCAATTTCACATAGAGATTTTATTGAAGTATTACATAAAATTTCTAAAGAATATATTAACAAAATTTATCTGTGCTGGTATGGTAATAGAGAAATAATATATGATAAAAATAAAACAATTTTTCCAAAGTGTAATGATAGTGAATATCAAATATTTATGAAATTTTACAGAGAATTTAATATGACTAGAAATGCAGAAAAAAGAATGAAGTTATTAAAACAAGTAAAGTTCAAAATATGAATTTATGTTTTGAGATGATTATTATATATATTTGTGAAAATGGAGGCCTGTAGCATTGATTACAATTATATTATATTTTTTATATATTTTAATATTATAAAAAATATAATATTAAAAAATAAGCATACTAGTGTTTCTAAGTATTCTTTTGATAAATCAAATTTAAATAATTTTAGAACAAGTGATAAAATTAATCCTATAAGGCAGAATACAAGTAAATTACTATATTTAAAATTTTGATGTACACAAGTCTTTAATATAACTTTTGCAAGAAATATTGAAGCTATAATAAATAGCATATAAAATAAATATCCATATAATCCCAACTCAAATATACCTCCAAGTAATATACTGAAAACTTGCGGTTTGTGTTTGATTGACCTTCGCATGAAAAGTCCTCCTCGTTAAAAATAAATTAATATATATAAATTATAACATAAACAATAAAAAAATATATTTAATTTGGAGATAAATATGGTTTGAGTATTATATGTAGTTGCAGGAGTATTTCTTGCAATGATGGCAAAAACAGCAGTTAAAGTTGCAACTGAATCAATTGGAGATTATGGAGTAGACTTCTTAATAGATAAAAGATTTGAAATATAAGATTTACAAATAAATTATTTATGAAATTAAAAAAATAACTAACCAGATGCAAGAATTTACTTGCACCTGGTTAGTTGGGAGGAAAATTCTATAAAGAATTTTCTACTTGAAATTTAAAAAATTTAGTATATGTTTGAGAAATGACATTATACAGTTCAGTCATTGTCTCTGTTGATGGATTTTCTTCATACGCTTGTTTTGCTTCCATATATTTTTTCATATCTTCAGTTTGAAGAAAATCGGCTGCGTTTTCTTTTACACTTTGCTCTAAATCAGCAGACATTTCTTTCATGTCTGTATCAGAGTACTGTAAAACTACGGCAGGTTTTGTCAGTATTATAAAGTTTTCATTGTCAGCTAGCTGATGTATTGAGTATATTCCTCCTAAAATGAAAGAATTTACCAATAATAATACTAATCCAAAAAATTTTACAGCCCGTATGATATCTTCTTTGCTTACAGTGTTTTCTTTTTTCATAGTGTCTTCGTTATTCATAGTTTTTCCTCCTTTTGGGCACTGCCCATAAAAAAATAATAAAATAGTAACATATATCCATTATACCATTTTTTACATAATAAGTAAACTACTTTTCGATTTTTTAAAAAAGTTATATTAAAGAGCGAAAAACACTTGAATTATAGCTGTTTTTATGATAAAATATTAACTGCATAAATAAATAAAACCAAATAGAAAGCAAAGTATATATATTACAAGTTTAAAAGAGAAAATGGTCATTGGCTGGAAACCATTAAATAGAGAGTATATAGAAATTTCACTTTTTAGGTTCTTTTTTGAATAAAGTAGAAGAAGACGGTTGAACCGTTAAAACTATAATGAGGTTAGCTATATGCTAATAAACTTAGGTGGTACCACGAATAATAACCATTTCGTCCTAAAAATATATAGGGAGAAGTGGCTTTTTTTATGGGAAATGCCAATGTTTAAATTTTAAATAAAATTTAATAAAGGATGTTGATAATATGGTTGATGAAGGAAAATGTATTGAATATTATTTTGATTCAAAAACTTTTACAAAGGAAGAATTAATAAAAAATATAGAAGAAGCTCAAATAGAGTTTCCAAATAAAAAAATCGAACCAGAATTGTTTTTAAATCAATGGGGAGTATATATATTAAAAATTAATTTTAAAGACAAAATAAAATATATGACAGAAATAAAAAGAAAAAGAACAGACAAAAAGGTGAAAAATTTAATTCAAAAAAATCAAAAGGTTAGTAAAAAAAGAATGTCTTTATTTAATAGAGAATATGGAAAATATAAAAATTCTGGAGAATACAAACCGATATAATGAAAGGAATAAAAAAGATGAAAGAACAAATAGCACAAATCAAAGAAAAGTCAGTTAAAGAGATTAAAGAAAGCCAAAATCTAAAAGAATTGAATGAGGTTAAAGTAAAATATTTAGGTAAAAAAGGTGAGTTAACAGCTATACTAAGAGGAATGAAAGATTTAACACCAGAGGAAAGACCAGTAGTAGGAAGTTTAGTAAATGAAGTTAGAACTGATATAGAAGAATTAATAAAAAAAATGGAAGAAGAATTTAAAAAAAGAGAATTAATAAATAAATTGCAACAAGAAGATATAGATGTAACTGCACCAAGCAAAAAAATTAGCTTAGGGTCTATACATCCAATAACACAGATAATAGAAGAAGTAGAAGAAATTTTTCTTGGAATGGGATATAAAATTGCAGATGGACCAGAAGTGGAAAAATCAATATATAATTTCGATAAATTAAATACACCACCAGATCATCCAGCTAGAGATTTACAAGATACTTTTTATATAACTGAAGACATAGTATTAAGAAGTCAGACTTCACCTGTTCAAGCTAGAGTTATGGAAAATCAAAAACCACCTATAAAAATAATATGTCCAGGAACAGTCTATAGATCAGATAGTGTAGATGCAACACATTCACCAGTATTTCATCAAGTTGAAGGACTAGTTGTAGATAAAAATATTTCTATGGCAGATTTAAAAGGAACTCTAGAAATGTTTGCTAAAAAATGCTTAGGAGAAAATACGAAAATAAGATTTAGACCACATCATTTTCCATTCACAGAGCCATCAGCAGAAGCGGATGTTTCATGCTTTGTATGTGGAGGAAAAGGCTGCAGAGTATGCAAAGGTGAAGGATGGATAGAGTTATTAGGTTGTGGAGAAGTACATCCTAATGTTTTGAAAAATTGCGGAATAGATTCAGATATATATTCAGGATTTGCTTTTGGATTCGGTGTAGAGAGAATAGCAATGGCTAAATATGGAATAGATGATATGAGATTATTATTTGAAAATGATATAAGATTTTTAAAACAATTTTAATGTAAATACAAAATATAAGGGAGGATTTTAATGGGACTTTTCAGAAGAAAGGAAAAAGAATATACATTAGGAGAAGCAATGAAATTACTGGGAACAGAAAAATATGCTAATTTTATGCCTGTAGAAGTTGAACCAGGAAAACCGGAAACTAAATATTGGTTAAGGGAAGAACAAAGAGAAAAAGAACCTAATGCTATAAAAAGAAATAGTTTCTTAGACGAGTTATCAGGTAATGGAGAATATAGAAAATTAGATAATGGAAGAATAGTAAGTGCAAGTAATAAACCAGGAAGAGTTGTAAGATGCAATAATTATAAAACGAGTAAAAATTATCAAAGAAAATATGGTACAGGTATGAGCTTGTAAGCAAAATAATGGTTTATAGGTGAAACCATAAAAACCTAAATATTATTACAAATAGAAAAGGAATAAAAAATGAAAGCAAGCAGAGAATGGTTAGAGGAATATAGTGATATAGATGTAAGTACAATAGAACTTGGGGATATATTAACAATGACAGGTTCTAAAGTAGAAACTATTGAACAAAAAGGAAATGAAATAAAAAATGTTGTGGTTGGAAAAATATTAGAAGTAACAAAACATCCAGATGCAGACAAATTAGTGGTTACTAAAATAGATGTTGGTAATAATGAAGTTGTACAAGTAGTAACTGCTGCAACTAATATAAAAGTTGGCGAACCAGGACAAATTGTTCCAGTAGCTAAAGATGGAGCAGAATTGCCTAACAATATTAAAATAAAAACAGGAAAATTAAGAGGAATAGAATCACAAGGCATGATGTGTGGAATGGAAGAATTGGGAATAGAACCAGCCAATTATCCAGATAAAGTAGTAAATGGTATATTTATATTAGACGATGAATACGAAAAATATATAGGAAAAAATATTGTAGATGTATTAGAGTTAAAAGAAGATATTATAGATTTTGAAATAACTCCTAATAGACCAGATTGTTTATCTATAGAAGGATTAGGTAGAGAAACAGCTATTTCTTTAAATAAAGAATTTAAGAATCCTAGAAAAAATATTGATGAATTGCAAGTTATAGATAAAAATGAAATCGAAGGATTAAAAGTAGATATTACAGCACCAAACTTATGTTACAGATATATTGCTAGAATAGTAAAAAATGTAAAAATAGGACAATCACCTAAATGGATGAAAAGAAGGTTAAATGCTTGTGGAATAAGAAGTATTAATAATATAGTTGATATCACAAATTATGTAATGCTAGAAATGGGACAACCAATGCATGCATTTGATATTAATTCTATAGAAGGAAAACATATAACAGTTAGAAGAGCTAAACAAAACGAAAAAATAACAACATTAGATGAACAAGAGAGAGTTTTAGACGAAACAGATTTAGTTATAGCAGATGAGAAAAAACCAGTAGCAATAGCTGGTGTAATGGGAGGATTAAATTCAGAAATTGAAGCAGACACAGAAACAGTTGTATTTGAATCGGCAGTTTTCTATGGAGGAGCCATTAGAAAAACAGCAAAAAAAGTGGGATTAAGAACTGAAAGCTCTTCAAGATTTGAAAAAGGATTATCTCCAGAAAATGCTTTAAGAGCAGTAAATCGTGCTGTGGAACTAGTAAAAGAACTTGGCATAGGTGAAGTTGTTGAGGGAAAAATAGATATCTATCCAACTAAACAAAAAACAAATAAAGTAAAATTAGATTATGATAAAATTAATGCACTATTAGGAACAAATATAAAAAAAGAAGAAATGATTGATATCTTAAATAAATTAGATATAAAAGTACAAGATGATATAGCAATTGCACCATATTTCAGAACAGACATAGAGCAATTAGCAGATATAGCAGAAGAAGTATTAAGATTTTATGGATATGATAAATTGGAATCAACATTGATAAAATGTGATACTACATTAGGAATTAGAAATAAAGAACAAAAAATAGAACAAAAAATTAAAGAAGTATTAGTAAATAATGGACTATCTGAAGTATATACTTATGGATTTTTAAGTGAAAAAGACTTAGAAAAATCAAATATCAATGAAGAATTGAAAAAAACATGTATTACAATTCAAAATCCATTAAGTGAAGAATTTAAGCTAATGAGACCATCAACAATTCCTAGTATGATGCAAATATTAGCGAATAATGCTAATAAGAAAAATCAAGATGTAAGATTATTTGATATCTCACGAAGCTATAAAAATATAAATAAAGAAATAGAAAACGGAGAAGTACCATTACAAGAAAATATTTTAACAATAGGAATGTATGGACAAGATATTGATTTTTATGTACTAAAAGGAATTATAGAAAACATTTTAGATGCTAATTATATAAATAGATATGAAATAGAAAAAGAAAAAGAAAATGGTTCATACCATCCAGGAAGATGTGCAAATATAAAAATTGGAAAAGATATAATAGCAACATTAGGAGAAGTACATCCAATAGTACTTAATAATTATGAAATAGAAAAAAGAGTATATCTAGCAGAGGTTAATATTACAAAGTTAGAAAAATATTCAAGAAAAAATAAAAAATATGTAGAAGTACCAAAATTTCCAGCAATAGAAAGAGATATAGCAATTATTGTAGATGAAAAAATAGAAGTTGGACAAATAGAAAAAATTATAACTAAAAAAGGCAAAAAATTATTAGAACAAGTAAAATTATTTGATATTTATAGAGATGAAAAGATAGGAAAAAACAAAAAGAGTATAGCATATTCATTAATATTTAGAGATGCTAAAAAAACATTGAATGATGAAGAAATTAATGGAATTATGAATAATATAATATCTGAATTAGAAAAAACATTAAATGCAAAATTGAGAGATAGGAATTAAGTTAAAAAAGATATGAATAGAATAAAAATTAGTTCAAAACTAAAATTAATTCAAAAAATATTAGACAAAATGAAAGAGGATCATGTAAGTGAATGTTCGGCTCAATGTTCATATTATACTATTTTATCATTTATACCATTTATTATATTGGTAATAACGCTAGTTCAATATACAGGAGTTGAGCCTCAAACATTATTTGATGCAATATCTAAAGTTATACCAGATAATATGAATGAAATGGTATTAGGAATTGTGCAAGAAGTATATTCTAAATCTATTGGTACAATCTCTGTATCAATAATATTCACTATATGGGCAGCAGGAAAAGGGCTGTTTGCTCTGGCAAGTGGGTTGCATTCAGTTTATCATACAGATAATGGTAAAAGCATTTCATATATTTATATGAGGATAAAAGCCTTTTTTGAAACTATTTTGTTTATTGTACTAATTGTTATGGGATTAACAGGATTAGTATTTGGAAATAGATTAATTACATTGTTTCAAAAATATTTTGGAGAAATAGACAATTATAATATAATATTATCAGTAGTAACACAAATTGGATTTGTGTTACTTACATTTAATATATTTTTATTATTATATAAGTATATGCCAAAACATAGAGTTTCTTTTAAAAGTCAAATATATGGAGCAGCATTTGGAGCAATATCATTAAATATAGTATCATTTATATTTTCAAAATATTTAGATATTTTTAAAGGATTTTCTATAACTTATGGGAGCTTGACAACATTAATGTTAATTATGATGTGGACTTATGCTTGTTTTTATATAATATTTTTAGGAGCAGAGATAAACAAATTTATATCACAACACTAATATGGAGGAAAAATGGAAGAAATAAAATTATATATACTAATCTTTTTTATATATGCAATAGCTGGTTGGATAATGGAAACAACAACAATTTCTATAAGAAATAAAAAATTTGTAAATAGAGGTTTTTTAGTTGGACCAATATGCCCAATATATGGATATGGAGTTGTATTAGTAAGTGTATTACTAAAAAAATATCAAGAAGATATGGTTGCAACATTTTGTATGTCAATTATTATATGTGGATTATTAGAGTACTTCACGAGCTTTTTTATGGAAAAAATATTTAAAGCTAGATGGTGGGACTATAGCCAAAAGAAATTTAATATAAATGGAAGAATATGCCTAGAAAATCTAGTATTATTCGGTATAGCTAGTTGTATTATTGTATATATAGTAAATCCGTTTATTATAGGAAAAATTAATCTAATACCACAAAATATACAAAGCTTAATAATAATAATATTGTTATTAATCCATGTTGTAGATAATATAATTTCATATAAAATTATACTTAATTTAAAACAAGTATCTAAAGAAGTAAAAGATAATACAATTGAAATATCAGAGAAAGTTAGAAAGATTATTCACAACAAATCAATATTTCATAGAAGACTTGTTGATGCATTTCCTAATATAAAAGACAAAGTTGAATTTAAAAAATGGACTTTAAAAGAAAAAATAGAAAATTTAAAAAGAAAATAAAAGTATTGACAAATTATAAAAAATGGTGTAAAGTATATTAGCATTACATATTAAGGGGTAGTTATATATGGATAAAAATGTAAAAATCAGTATATTATGTGATTTATATGGAAATCTTTTAACAGAGAAACAGATAAAATTCATAGATGACTATTATAACAAAGATTTATCTTTATCAGAAATTGCGGAAAACAATGGAATAACACGACAAGCAGTTAGAGATAGCATAAAAAAGGTAGAAAAAAAATTACTGGATTACGAAGAAAAACTTTTATTTATGGAAAAAATGTCAGAAAATGAAGGTAAATTAAAAGATATTTTTATAAAGCTTGATGAAATTAAATGTGCTGATGCAAAATCAGAAAAAAATTTATTGCAAGCAAAAAATATACTTAAAAGTTTAATTATGGATGGAGTTGAATTTAATGGCTTTTGAAGGATTATCTTCTAGATTACAAGAAATAACAAGAAAAATTAAAGGAAAAGCAAGAATTACAGAATCAGATTTAAAAGAAATGTTAAGAGAAGTAAAACTTGCATTATTAGAAGCAGATGTTAACTATAAAATAGTAAAAGAATTTATAGAAACTGTAAGAGAAAAGGCTTTAGGACAAGATGTATTAAAAGCATTAACTCCAGGACAACAAGTAGTAAAAATAGTAAAAGACGAATTGGTAGAATTACTAGGAGGACAAACAAGTCAGGTTAATTTTACCCCAAATCCACCAACAATAGTTATGCTAGTAGGTTTGCAGGGGTCTGGAAAAACAACTACGGCTGGGAAATTAGCAAATTTATTTAGAAAACAAGGAAAAAGTCCATTACTTGTAGCTTGTGACATATATAGACCAGCAGCTATCAAACAATTGCAAGTAGTTGGAAAACAATTAAACATACCAGTTTTTGCAAATGAAACTTCAAAAGATGTAGTACAAATAGCAAGACAAGCATTATCAGTTGCAATGTCAAAGCTAAATGATGTAGTAATATTAGATACAGCAGGAAGATTACATATAGACCAAGAATTAATGGAAGAATTAAAAAGAGTAAAAACTAATATAAAACCAACTGAAATATTATTAGTAGTTGATAGTATGACAGGGCAAGATGCTGTAAATGTAGCACAAAGCTTTAATGAAGAAGTTGGAATTGATGGTATAGTTTTAACTAAGCTAGATGGAGATACTAGAGGTGGAGCAGCACTTTCTGTAAAGAAAATAACAGGTAAACCAATAAAATTTGCAGCAACAGGAGAAAAATTGAGTGACTTAGAAGTATTTCATCCAGATAGAATGGCTCAAAGAATTCTTGGGATGGGAGACATTTTAGCTGTTATTGAAAAGGCCGAAGAAACTTTTGACCTTGAACAAGCAGAAATGTTAGAAAAAAAATTAAAGAAAAATAAAGGTTTAGATTTAGATGACTATTTAGCACAAATTAGACAAATAAAGAAAATGGGGTCATTTTCATCATTATTAAAATTAATACCTGGGATGAATCAAATAAAAGATTTAAAAGTTGATGATAAAGAATTTGGGAAGATTGAAGCTATAATATGTTCTATGACAAAAGAAGAAAAAAGAAACACTAAACTATTAAATGCAAGTAGAAGACAGAGAATAGCTAAAGGGAGTGGAACAACAGTACAAGATATTAACAAATTCATTAAATCTTTTGAAATGACTCAAAAAATGATGAAACAGATGAAAAATAATAAAGGTGGCATGAAGAAAATGCTAAATGGACTAGATGAAAATGCCTTAAAGAATTTTAAGTTTTAATAAGTTATTAAGTTTTTAAATTTATATAAAAAATAGGATTTAAAGATTTCTTATAGTTCTAAAATAGAAATTAGTAAGTAAATCAGAATCCGTGGGAGGTGAAAAAGATGGTAAAAATAAGATTACAAAGACAAGGAAAGAAAAAAGCACCATTCTATCATATAGTTGTTGCTGATTCAAAATCTCCAAGAGATGGAAAAATCATTGAACAAATAGGAACTTACAATCCAATGACAGATCCAGCTACAATAGTTTTAGACAAAGAAAAAGTTGAAAAATGGATAAAAAATGGAGCAAAACCAACAGATACAGTAAAAGCTTTAATAGAAAAAGTAAAATAATTTTTAAAATTAATTACTGATATGGAGGATTTTATGGAGGAATTTTTAAGAATTATTATTTCAAATTTAGTAGAAAATCAAGAAGCTATTAATATTGAAAAAATTGAAAATGAAAAAACAGTTACATTTCAAGTAAAAGTAGCTAAAGAAGACATGGGAAAAGTAATAGGAAGACAAGGAAGAATAGCTCAATCTATTAGAAATGTAATGAAAGCTGTTGCTAATAAAGAACATAAAAAAGCTACAGTAGAATTTATAGGGTAATAGGAGTAAAAATTATGTTACCTAATTTAGAAATAGGTCAAATTGTAAATACTCATGGAGTAAAAGGATATGTAAAAATAAAACCATTTACAGATGATATAAAACGATTTGATGATTTAAAAAAAGTATATATTCAAAATGGAACTACTAAAAATGAATATATGATTGAAGATATAAAATATCATAAAGATATGGTACTAATAAAATTCAAAGGTATAGACAATATTGAACAAGCAGAATTATTACGTAATACATATTTAACAATTTCTAGAGACGAAGTAGAAAAGCTAGAAGAAGGAAGATATTATATTGTAGATATGCTTGGAATAGAAGTGTATACAGATGAAGATGTATTATTAGGAGTTTTAGATGATATATTTAATACAGGTAGTAATGATATATATGTTATAAAAGATAGACAAGGAAAACAGATACTTTTGCCTGCAATAGATGAAGTTATAAAACAAATTGATATTGAAAATAAAAAAATGATAGTTCATTTAATTCCAGGTTTGATTTAAAAGGAGTGCTTTATGAAATTCGATGTTTTAACACTATTTCCTGAAATGTTTGAAATACTAAATCAAAGCATTATAGGGAAAGCAAAAGAAAAAAAACTAATAGATATTAATTTAATAAATATTAGAGATTTTTCTAAAGATAAACATAAAAAAGTAGATGATACTCCATACCGGTGGTGGTGCAGGAATGGTTATGAAGCCAGATGTAATATATGATGCATATAAATCTATAGAAGATAACAATGCAAAAGTTATATATATGTCACCACAAGGAAAGACTTTAAATCAAAAAAAAGTAGAAGAATTGTCCAAAGAAAGCCATTTAATTATATTGTGTGGGCATTATGAAGGAGTAGATCAGAGAGTACTAGATAAGATTGTTGATGAAGAAATATCTATAGGAGATTATGTGTTAACAGGAGGAGAAATTCCAGCTATGGTTTTGATAGATGGGGTTAGTAGATATATAGATGGAGTAATAAATCAGGAATCTACTAAGGAAGAAAGTTTTTCAGATGGAATTCTAGAATATCCACAATATACAAGACCGGAAATATTTGAAGGTATGAAAGTACCTGAAATATTATTGTCTGGGCATCATGCAAATATAAATGAATGGCGAAAAAAACAATCCATAGAAATAACAAAAAGAAAAAGACCAGAATTGTTAAATAAAAAATAGAAGAAAAGGAGGAATTTCTAAAATGGATATTATAAAATCAATTGAACATGAGCAATTGAAAAATAAAATACCAGAACTAAAAGTTGGTAATACAGTTAAAGTACACGTAAGAATAAAAGAAGGAAATAAAGAAAGAATCCAAGTTTTTGAAGGAATCATCATAAAAGTACAAGGTGGAGGAGTTAACCAAACATTTACAGTTAGAAAAACTTCTTATGGTGTAGGTGTTGAAAAAACATTTTTAGTACATTCACCATTAGTTGAAAAAGTAGAATTAGTAAGAGTTGGTAAAGCTAGAAGAGCTAAATTATATTACCTAAGAGATAGAGTTGGTAAAGCTGCTAAGACAAAAGAAAAAATAGGTGCTAGAATCGAAGACAGAGAAATTGTAATAAAAGAAGAAATTACAGAAGAACCTGTTGTAGAAGAAAAAGCAGAAGTTAAAGCAGAAAAAGAAGAAACACCAACAGCTGAATAGAAAAAATAAGAATCGAATAATAATTATTTGATTCTTATTTTTTTACTTTTTACATATCTTCCATAGAATATAAACCTGGTTGTTGTTGTACTATAAATTCAGCAGCCTTTAGAGCACCTTCTGCAAATACATTACGAGAAAAACTTGTGTGTTTTATTTCAAAAGTTTCAAAATTCCCGATGAATTGTACAGTATGTTCTCCAACAATATTGCCACCTCTGATAGAAGACATACCAATTTCATTTTTACTTCTTGCTTCATGTTTATTATGACGATTATATTCACAGTGAAGGTTATTTCCTAAAGCAGTATTAATACTATCTGCTAGCATTTGAGCAGTACCACTTGGGCTATCAACTTTTTTATTATGATGAGATTCTATAATTTCTATATCAGTATCTTTTAATAAAGGAGCAAGCCAAGTTACCAATTTTTTCATAATCATAATATCAAAAGACATATTAGCAGATTTAAAAATCGGGATTATTTGACTAGTTTCTTTTATATAATTATTTTCTTTTTCGCTAAATCCAGTAGTTGCAATTACAATTGGTATATTGTTTGATTTAGCATATTCTAATATGTTTAATGTGGCAATAGGTAAAGAAAAATCTATTATAACATCTGGTTTTATATTAATTTTATCAATATCTGTAAAGACTGGAAAATCAGGATTATCAGGTATATTTTTATCAAAACCAGCTATTACTTCCATATTATTGTTATCTTTAATGAGACTACATAGTACATTTCCCATTTTTCCATTACATCCATTTATTAATACTTTTAACATTATATTTAAACCTCCATATATTTTTTAGTTATTATTTTGAATTCAATTTTTCTATTTCTTTAATTAACAATTTTTCTTTTTCTTCAGACATTTTTGTTAGTGGTAATCGTGGAATTCCAAAATTAAATCCTATATAATTTAGTGCAGCTTTGACAGGAATAGGATTTACCTCGCAAAATAAAGCATTAATTAAAGGCAAGGCATCTAATTGTAACTTTATAGATTCATTAATATTTCCGTCTAAAAATTTTTGAACCATATCATGTGTATATTTTGGTTTAATATTTGATAAAACCGAAATAACCCCTAATCCTCCAAGAGATAAAACTGGTAAAACTTGGTCATCATTTCCTGAATATATATGTAAATTATCACCACATAAGTGAGCAATTTCAGCTACTTGAGATAAATTCCCACTTGCTTCTTTAATAGCAACTATATTGTCAATTTTTGATAGTTCATAACAAGTTTTTGGTAATATATTGACACCTGTTCTACTTGGTACATTGTATAAGATTATAGGTAAAGAAGTATTTTTGGCAATAGTAGTATAATGTTCAACTAAACCTGTTTGTGTACATTTATTATAGTATGGTGTAACAATTAAAAGGCCATCAACTCCTAAGGCTTCTGCTTTTTTTGAATTTTGTATTACTTGAGATGTATTATTACTTCCAGTACCTGCAATAATAGGTATTCTACCACCTGATGTTTTGACAGCGCAAGAAATTACTAAATCTTTTTCTTCACTAGTCATTGTAGAGGCTTCACCTGTTGTGCCACACACAATAAGTGCATCTGCACCATTATTAATTTGAAATTCAACTAATCTTTCGAATTCTGTTAAATTTACACCATTGTTATCAAAAGGTGTACTGATAGCTGTTCCACAGCCTGTAAATAAAATTTTCTTCATATAATCACCTGATTTTTTAATAGTAGATAGAAAATATATTTATATTTTTTATACATTGTAATTATATTATAAAAAGTGCCAAAAGAGAAGAGCTGAATAAATTTTTTTGACATTATTTAGTGAGTAATGATTTTAAATGCTCATATTCAAAAAGACTTAGAAATATAAGATTTTCATTACATGTCTCGGTTTATTATAAAATTTAAGAAATTCTAACTTATTTTATGGCACTCTTCCACTATCGTGAACTCTTTCCATAAAATTACGTAGAATTTCTAAAATTTTTTCATGCACATTCGACATTTCATTTAAATCTTATATTTCTAAGTCTTCTGAATATTAATTTATAATAATATGAAGAAAAAAAGTATGAAAATTAATTCATACTAAAAAATATTAAAATCTAATAATAAGTAAACTCATAAATATGTATGCATAACGAAAAGCCTTTTTCATAAGAATTCTTGATTTAATAACATTAAAAGTTTCTGATATAGCACAATATTTATCAACAAAGGTTAAGATAAATCCTTCTAGTGATGATGGAATTTGTAAAGTAACAGGCCACATATGTGTTATAATCATATTCTTTTCTTTTGGAGTTAAATCAAATAATTTACTAGCATTTTTACAAGCAAGTTTTCCATGAGTAAATGCATGAAAACCTTTTCGACCAGGCTGCCTAACTCTCCAATCATATAAAAATAAATCATGTAACATTCCTGCTCTAGCAGCAGCAATATAATCTAAATGTAATTTCTTGCAGATTATATAACAAAAATATGAAACCATAAAACAATGGTCAAAACAAGTGGTTTCATAATGTTGCCTATAGTTTTTCATCTGCTGAACAGTTTTATTATTTATTATTTCTTCTATTATAGATAAAAATTCTTCATTATCTATATTATTTTTTAAATCATCCATATAAAAAATACCTCTTATATAATATAATAAATTCCTATCAAGAGTGAACTATACATTAATTATAGCATATTTTGAAAATAAAATCAAAAAATATTGAAGAATACTGTAATATGTAATATAATAAAGATAGCTGTGTGAGAGATTATGAAGAAAAAGGAGGAAAAAAATGAAAAGTTTAGGAAATGTGAAAATAAATGGACAAATAAAACAAGTTTCTGTACAAAAAGATGGAGAGACATATAAATATTTTCTTGATAATGAATGCATAGGTGCATATAATCCAAAAGTTATGGGAGATGATTTAATTGTGTTTAGAGAAAATACAATAGAAAATGAATTATCTTCACAAATAAGAGATAGTGTAGTTCAAGTAATTGAAAAAGCAGGAAAGGAAAATATAATAGCTGATAGAGAAGAAAGAGAACATACAAAAGATAATAGAATTAAAGAAAGTAAGTCTGTAGAAAAAGAAGAAAAAGAGGAAAAACAAGGAGAAAAAAATAAAGAGATAAATAAAGCAAAAACAATAGCAAAAAAAGAACAAGTTCAAAACTCTACAAAAGATATAAATATCAAACAAAAAATAAAAATGGATACAATGGTTACAGATATGGATTCTTTAGGTGAAAGATTAGAAAAGGCAGGTAAGATAAAAGGGAATGATAAACATGCAAAAGTGGGAATAGTAGAGTCAGACCAGATGGATAATTTGAGAGATGAAAAAGGAAATAGACTCCATGGTCATTCTTCTAGATATCAAGCAGTTGTAATAACAAATCAAACTGCAAAAGATGGAGGACAAGTAGTAAAACCTTTAGATATTGAAAATGATACTCAAGAGGGAACAAATCCTAATGAACAAATATATCAAGTAGATCAAAATGGTACAACAAAAAAAGGAGATGTTGTAACTAGATTGAAGATTCAAGGAGAAGAGACAATAGGAATAGAAAAAGGTCAATATGGAGAAGTTAAAGTATATCATTCTCATAATAAAACAATTGGAGGAGAAGGTGTTGAAGGAAATAAAAGTTTAGACAAACAAATAGAAACATCAAATTCTAAAAATGTTTTAAAAGGAAATAATCAAGCAACCATGAAATTATCTCAGGAATATCAAGACGGATATCGTTCAGTAGAGCAATCTTATGAAGAGGCAAAAAAACATGAAAAAAATAATGGTGAACCTTGTGAAGAATTAGAAGTAGAAGATATAGATGGAGATTTAAATACAAGTTCATCACATAATCATATTGATGAAACTGTTAAAAAGCTTATGGAAAATGGAGAAATAAAAGATAAATTTACAGAAAGAGAAGTTAAAGAAATGGTTGAAAAAGCTTATAAAAATAATACAGATAGCCTTGAAGATTTCCAAGAAAAAATAGAGAATAAAATAGAAGCAGATGCAGAAAGAATGAAGGGGGAAAGACAGATTTAATAGAATAAAAAAATCTTATGAAAAAGTTGCAATATTTTGCCAATAATAGTATAATGTAAAAGGAAGTATAATAATATATAACGATGTTATTAAAAAGTGAGGTAAAAAAATGGATTATTTATATATACTAAGAGAAGCTTTAGTATGGACAGTGACAATATTTTGGTTATACCAAGTTGTTATTAGTTTGTGTTCATTAATAAAATTAAAAGATAAGCCTTTAAAGGTAAAGAAAGACCATAGATTTATGGCTATTATACCAGCACATAATGAGGAAGCAGTTGTAGCAAATTTAATAGAAAGTTTAAAAAATCAAACATATAATAAAGAATTATATGATATATATGTAATTGCAGATAACTGTACAGATAATACTGCAAGAATAGCAAGAAATGCTGGAGCAATTGTATATGAAAGATTTGATGAAACTAAAAAAACAAAAGGATATGCATTAAATTGGTTTTTACAACAAAAAATAAAAGAAAATGCAGAATATGATGCGTTCTTTGTATTTGATGCAGATAATATAGTAGATAAAAACTTTATAAAAAATATGAATAAAAAATTATGCCAAGGTGAAGATGTAGTACAAGGTTATAGAGATATTAAGAACCCATCAGACAATTGGATTACTGCAGGATATGCAATATTCTACTGGCAAATGCATAGATTTTATCATTTAGCAAGATATAATATTGGTTTATCACCATTGCTAAATGGAACAGGATTTATGGTTAGATTTGATGTCATAAAGCCACAAGGTTGGGACACAGAAACATTAACAGAAGATATCGAATTTTCATTAAAAAGAATTATAAAAGGAAAAAAATTAGGTTGGGCGACAGATGCAATAGTTTATGATGAACAACCTACAGGATTCAAACAAAGTTGGTCACAAAGAAGCAGATGGACAGTAGGACATATTCAATGTATGAGTAAATATACAAAACAATTAGCAATAGCTGCAAAAGAAAATAAAAATATGATAAATATTGATGGTTTATTATATATAGTTGGAAGTATTCCAATGTTTATTATAACAATGATATTGTTATTCTCAAATTTTGTAATGTATAATGCATCAACAATAACATCAGCTGAATTAATAAAAAATATAATATTTTATTTAGCACCAACATTCATATTACCAATATTTGTGGGAATATTTGCAATGTGGTTAGATGGAAGAAAGATTAAGCCAATGATTAAAGGATTACTTTGTTATCCATTGTTCTTGCTAACATGGATATGCATTAATTTTAAATGTTTATTTATAAGAAATACATCTTGGGAAAAAATAAACCATGTAAGAAGCATAAAAATATCAGATGTTTCTGAAGAAAAAGAACAGACGGAAAAAGAATTAATTTAATATAATATAAGTGGACATTTAAACTGTTGAAAAGACAATAAATGTACCACTTATTATTTTTTTGGAAGGAAATAAATACAATGGACAAACTAAAAAAAATAAGTAAAAAATATTTACATATAGCAATAATATTAATAGGAACCATATTTTTATTATTATCAGCATTTCATACAAATATCTGGTTTGATGAAAGTTACTCTGTAGCAATAGCTAAACATAAATTTATAGATATTTGGAAAATAACTGGACATGATGTCCATCCACCATTATATTATTGGATGTTACATATAATATGGATGGTATTTGGTAATAATATTATAGCTTTTAGATTGCTTTCAGTATTAGCAATGATTTTATTAGGAATATTGGGATATACTCATGTTAGAAAAGACTTTGGAGAAAAAACTGGGATAGTATTTTCATTTTTAGTATATTTTTTACCAGTAATGTGTACTTATGGTCAAGAAATAAGGATGTATGCAGTTGCTTGTTTAATTGTAACTTTATTAGCAATATATGCATATAGAGTATATAAAAACATAAAATATGAAACTAATGTAAAAATACAAAATAAAAATTTAATTATTTTTGGAATAGCTAGTATATCAGCATGTTATACACATTATTATGGATTAGTATCGGCGGGAATAATTAATTTATTGCTATTAATCTATATTATAAAAAACAGAAAAGACAATCTAGGAATATTAAAAAAATTTATTATATTAGCTATTATCCAAATATTGTTATATAGTCCATGGTTATTAAATTTAATGGGACAAGTAAACCATGTAAAAAGTGGATTTTGGATAAGTATAGGATTAAATACATTAATTGAAATACCAACACTTCAATTTAAAAGACAGTTAGATACTAATTTATCAATGAATGCAGATACAATAATACCATTAATAGCATCTGCAGCTATGTACATATATCTTATATTTATGATATATAAGACAAAAAAAGACAAAAAAGAAATATTACCAGGAGTTTTATCTGGAGGAATATATATTATAGTAATCTTAGCAATATTAATAGTTTCATTAATTATGAAGCAATCAATATTATTGGCTAGATATTTAATAGTAACAACAGGATTATACATTTTTGCAATATCATTTTTTATGGCAAAAGAAAGAAAAAAATATATAACTGTAATAATATGTGCTGTTATATTTATATTAGGATGTATTAGTAATTATAATAATATAAATATAAATTATAATCCAAGTAATATGAAAGAAATAGAATATTTAAAAGATAATATTAAACCAGAAGATGTTATTGTATACTCAAATGTAATAAATGGAGGAGTAATATCAGCATTTTTTCCAGACAATAAACAATATTTTTATAATAAAGAACATTGGGATGTAGAAGAAGCATATAAGGCATATGCTCCAGGTATGAAAATTGTTTATAATTATGAAGATATCTTGAAAGATTATCATGGTAAGATTTGGCTAATTGATTCAGAAAATTGTGATATATACAATGATTTTGCTAAAGAAAATTTACAGATTATTAATGAACCTATAAAATTTGAAACAAATTATCATGACTATATTTATACGATTGCACTGTTAGAAAAAAAATAATAAAAGGAATATACTAAAATGATAAAAAAATTAGATTTTAAAAAATTAATTACTAATGTTATAACATTTACTATTTTAGGAATAGCTCTGTATTTTGCATATCAATTTTATAAAATAAATAATTTTAATGATTTTATAAAAAGTGAAGCAAAAATAAACACATCAGAATTTAAAAGAGACAAGAAAATTAAATATTCTAAATCCTATAGTTATAAAATTACTTCAGATGATTTTAATGATGCTATGTTTTCAAAAGAAATAAAGGTAGAAAAAAACAAACCATATAAAATAAAATGTATGGTAAAAACAGAAGGAGTATCTGGAGAAAATAACAATGAAGGTGTTGGGGCACAGATTTCAATAGCAGATACAACAGAAAGGTCAGTAGCAATATCTGGTGATAGTGAATGGCAAGAAATAGAGTTAGTTTTTAATTCTAAAAATAGAGAGACTGTAGATGTGGCGTTTAGGTTAGGTGGAGTAAAAGGAAAAGCAAAAGGAATTGCCTGGTTCTCAGATTTTTCTTGTGAACAGGGAGTATCAGATGATGACAATAATTGGAACTTTGGCTGTTTTATATTTGATAATACAAAAGTTAATATTAATAATAATGAAGTTAATATTCAGATGACTAAGAGTGATGTAAAAGACATAAAAGATACAATAAAAAGATTTGAGAAAAGTTGTAAAACATTATCAAAAGAAAAAATGACAGCTCAATGTGATATTTATGAAATGGAAGATCCGATTACAGAACTATCATATGATGATGAATTTGGATATTATGTATCACCAGAAAATGTAGAAAATCAAATAAAAGATATTATAAATAACAATAATTATGACCATATATTTATAATTGTAAGGCTAGGAAATGAAGAGCATGAAAATGAAATAGAGATTAAGGATTGGATAGGGCTAGGTGCAATGGACTATTATGGAATAGGATTTTCAAATATAAGGTTACCTAATAGTTCGAAAAGTTACATATATAAATATAGCCAAAAGATTAATCAATTTCCAGAAGAAGTATTTTTACATGAATTTTTACATTCATTAGAAAGAACATCTACAGAATATGGATATCAAATTCCAGAATTACACGCTTATGAAAAATATGGGTATAAAAACGAAAATTTAATAGGGCAAAAAAAATGGTATCAAGATTACATGAATAAAGAAATAAATACTAATTCAGGGAAAATAGGATTACCAGAAGAAGTATATAAATATAAGCCACCTAAGAAATCAGATTTTTTATATCCATATAAATTAGATTATTATAAAGAACCTCAAAATATCATTGAAGAAATAAAAGGTGTCTTTAAAAATTTATATAGAAATGTAGAATTAATTTTAGAAAAAATATAGTAATTTTAGAAATAAAGAATAAGGAGAAGAAAAGTGAAAGTATCAGATTTTGATTATAATTTACCAGAGGAATTAATAGCGCAAACACCATTAGAAAAAAGAGATGAATCAAGATTAATGGTTTTGGATAGAAAAAATGAAACAATAGAACATAAAAAATTTAAAGATATAATTGATTATTTAGAGCCAGGAGATTGTTTAGTTAGAAACAATACAAAAGTAATTCCAGCAAGAATATATGGAAAAAAAGAAACAGGGGCCAAAGTAGAATTTTTGCTATTAAATAATATAGAGGGAGATATATGGGAAAGTATTGTTAGACCAGGAAATAAATTACATGTAGGAACTAAAGTTATCTTTGGAGATGGAATACTAATAGCAGAAATTTTAGAGATTATGCCAGGAGGAACAAGGAAAGTTAAATTTAACTATAATGGGATATTTAATGAGATTTTAGATAAAATAGGACTAATGCCATTACCACCATATATTCATGAAGAATTAAAAGATAATGATAGATATCAAACAGTATATGCAAAATATAAAGGTTCTGCAGCAGCTCCAACAGCTGGTTTGCATTTTACACCTGAGTTACTAAAAAGAATAGAAGAAAAGGGAGTAAAAATTGCAAATGTAACTTTACATGTTGGAATAGGTACATTTAGACCAGTTAAAGAAGAAATTGTTGAAAATCATGAAATGCATTCAGAACATTATTATATAAAACAGGAAGATGTAAATAAAATAAATGAAACAAAGAAGAGTGGAAAAAGGGTTATAGCAGTAGGAACTACATCTTGTAGAGTTTTGGAAACTATAGCAGATGAGAAAGGCTTAGTAAAAGAAACAGAAGGAGATACTCAAATATTTATTTATCCAGGATATAAATTTAAATGTTTAGATGGATTAATTACAAATTTTCATTTACCACAATCTACATTATTGATGTTAGTATCTGCGTTAGCAGGAAAAAATTATATTATGAATGCTTATGAAGAAGCTGTAAAAAATAAATATAGATTTTTCAGCTTTGGAGATGCAATGTTTATAAAATAAATTGGAAAGGAACAAAAATATGAAGCCAGCAGTAACTTATGAATTATTACATGAATGTAAACAAACAGGAGCAAGGAGAGGAATTGTACATACACCACATGGAGATATACAAACACCAGTATTTATGCCTGTAGGAACACAAGCAACTGTCAAGTCAATGACACCAGAAGAACTAAAAGAAATGGTAGGAGCACAAATAATATTATCAAACACATATCATTTATATCTAAGACCAGGACAAGAAATTGTCAAAGAGGCAGGTCGGATTACACAAATTTATGAATTGGGATAGACCAATTTTAACAGATAGTGGAGGATTTCAAGTATTTAGTTTAGGAGATTTAAGAACTATATCAGAAGAAGGAGTTGAATTTAAGTCACATTTAGATGGAAGTAAACATTTCTTTTCTCCTGAAAGTGTAATGAAAACAGAAGAAGACTTGGGAGCAGATATAATAATGGCATTTGATGAATGTGTAGAATATCCAGCAACTTATGAATATACAAAACAATCAATGGAAAGAACAACTAGATGGGCAAAACGTTGTAAAAAGGCTCATATTACTGAAAATCAAGCTCTATTTGGAATAATTCAGGGAGGTTTTTATGAAGACCTAAGAAAACAAAGTGCAAAAGACCTTATAGAATTAGATTTACCTGGTTATGCAATAGGAGGAATTAGTGTAGGTGAACCTAAAGAAGAATTTTTAAAAATGCTTAATTTTACAACGCCTTTGATGCCTAGCAATAAACCTAGATATTTAATGGGAGTAGGAACACCAGATTACTTAATAGAAGCAGCAATAGCAGGTATAGATATGTGTGATTGTGTTTTACCAACAAGAATAGCTAGAAATGGAACTGCAATGACATGGAATGGAAAAGTAGTTGTAAGAAATGCTATATATGAAAGGGACTGGAGACCATTAGACTCTGAATGTGACTGCTATACATGTAAAAATTATACAAGAGCATATATCAGACATTTAGTAAAAACAAATGAAATATTAGGAGTACGATTATTATCAATACATAATTTAAGATTCTTGACTAAATTAATGGAAAGAGTTAGAATAGAAATAGAGGAAGATAATTTAGGAAGCTTTAAAACAGAATTTTATAAAAAGTATGGATATACAAAGTAAGGGGGATCATATATGAATTTATTAGATCAAGATTTTCAAGAAAAAAAAGACAAAAAATCAAATAAAACAATTTTAAAAGTAGTATTGGTATTTATTATATTAACATTTTTAATAATAATTGGAATACTAGGATATATGTCATATTTACAATCAACAGTATTAAAAGTATTAGTTAATGGAACATCTAACCAAGATGTTAAAAAAATGTTAGTCATTGAAGATGATGGAACAATATATGCACCAGTCAAATCTATAGCTAGTATATTTGGATATAGTTCATACAATGGTGAATATACTAATAAATCAGAAGAAAATAGTAAATGTTATGTACAATGTGATGGTGAAGTTGCAAATATTAGTTTAAATTCTAATGAAATATATAAGTTAAATATAGATGATTCAAATGAATCATCAAGCAATAATTATGCATGTATTTATATGGATAAACCAGTTAAAGCAATTAATGGGGAATTATATGTAACAGCAGATGGACTAGAAAAAGTTTTCAATATAAGTTTTGATTTTGATAATAGTAAAAATAGAATATCAATATTTACAACAGATTATTTAATAGAGAATTATACGAAAAAAGTTCTAGATTATGGTTATGAAAAATTAAGTGAAAAATTTGAGAATAATAAAACAGCAGTTAGAAATATGCTAGTTGTTACAAATGGGAAAAACTTTGGAGTTATAGATGCTTCTGATGGTACAGAAATCTTAGAATGTAAATATGATGATATCGTATATCAAGAAGCTACAGGTGATTTTATAGTAAATAGTGATGGAAAATACGGAGTTATTGGAACAGACAAGAAAACAAAAATAAATTTACTTTATGAACAAATAAAATTAATAGATTACCAAGAAGATTTGAATACAGGATTGTATTTAGTACAAAAAAATAAAAAATATGGAGTTATTGATTTAAAAGGTAATGATAAAATATATCCAGAAAATGACCAAATTGGAATAGATATATCTAATTTTGCTGAAAATGATTTAAAAAGTGAATATATTTTATTAGGAAATTTAATTCCTGTAAAGAGAAACGAAAAATGGGGATTATATAGTAAAGATGGAAAACAGATTGTTGATTTTGACTATGATAGTTTTGGATATATAGCTAATAACAATAAAGAAGCCACAAATTTACTAGTAATACCAAATTACAATGTAATGGTTGCATCTGTTGATGGTAGATATACATTGTTAAATGCATCAGGAGAAAGACCTATTAAAGCTTTTGTAGATGATATATATATGAAAATTAGTGGTGGAAAAAAACAGTATATAATGATTGCAAACAATAAAAAATATGACGTATCTGATTATTTAGACAGATTAGGAGTTAAAACCACTTCAGATGATGATAGTGATAAAAAAACAAATAAAACTACAAACAATAGTAATACTAATACAAATAACACAAATACTACTAAAAACAATTCATCAAATAATGAAAATAAGAACAACACAAATAAGGATGAAAATAGTCAAGAGCAAGAAACAACAACAGAATAATAAAAATAAAATAATCTATATAACTTGAATATGTTATATAGATTATTTTATTTTTGTTCTGTATTTAACTTGAAAAAAAGTGACAGATAATGTATGATAATAGAGGTAGAGGTGAATTATGAAATCTAATATTTTTAAATATTTATTTATAGTATTTGTAATTTTAATTGTAATAGTAGCAGTATTTATAATCAAAAAAAATGAAAAAAAAGGAGAAACAAAAGAAGAAACCACATCGAGTGAAAGTAAAGAAGTAGTTAGAGAAATAAAATTAGGAATGGCACAATGTGATACGTTAAATCCTTTGTTAACTAAAAATAAAAATGTACAAGAAATAACAAGATTAGTGTATGAACCATTAGTGGATATATCATCAGATTATAAAGCTACACCTGTCTTAGCCAAAGAATGGGCTAAGCAAGATGATACAACATATATAATTAAATTACGAGAAAATGTGAAATGGTCAAATGGTGACAAGTTTACTAGTGCAGATGTACAATTTACTTGTGACAAATTAAAAGAAAATAATTCTATATATTCTAATAATGTAGCACATATAAATAATATAGAAATAGTTGATGATTATACATTAAAAATATATTTAAATCAGGAAGTACCATTTTTTGAATATTATTTAAATTTTCCAATTTTGTCTAAAACTTTCTATGATACTCAAGATTATAACAATACTAGTATAGTACCAATAGGAACAGGAAAGTATAAAGTAGATAATATTCAAGCAAATTTTATAACATTTACTCAAAATACAAATTGGTGGGATAGAGAAACAAAATTATCACTTGAGAAAATAAGTATAAATGTATATGAATCAATCGGAGAATTATATAATGCATTTAAATTAGGAAATGTTGATATAATTACCACAGATAATAGTAATATACAAGAATATATTGGTACTATAGGTTATAGTACGAAAGAATTTAAAGGAAGACAACATGACTTTATAGCTTTTAATACGCAAAATGAATTATTAGGCAAACAAGAAGTAAGAAAAGCAATATCTTATGCTATAGATAAAAATAATATTGTCTCAAATGTTTTTCAAAACAAGTATTATACATCTAATTTTCCATTAGATTATGGCTCATGGGTATATCAAGATAAAAATTCAAGTGCAGGATATAATCCAGAACAAACAAATCAATTATTAACGGAAAATGGATGGAGTTATAAAAATAGTTATTGGCAAAAAACAGAAAATTATAAAACAAAAAAATTAGAATTCAATTGTATTGTTAAAGCATCAAATAGTCAACAAATATCAGTTGCACAAAATATTAAAACACAATTAGCAAATCAAGGAATTATAATTAATATTCAACAATATTCAGATGAACAGTATAATATAGCAATCAATAGTAAATCTTATGACATGATTTTATGTGGAATAAACCTATCTCCAAATCCAGATATGTCAATATTTTTTGGAGATAATAACCTAGCAAATTATTATACAGATGAATCAAGTGATTTAATGAAAGAAATAAAAAATACAACAGATGATGCAAAAATAAAAGAAGATTATTCTAAATTAGCAGAAATATATAGAAATGATATACCTTATATCAGTCTATACAACAATAAACATACAGTAGCATATAATACATCTTTAGCAGGAGAAATAAAATCTAATTGGTATAATTCTCTTTGCGGTATAGAAACATGGTATAAATAAAATTCAAATTATAAAAATAGGTCTTGACAAAACAAATATTTGATATATAATAGCAATATCAAACAAAAGTTCAAAAAATAAGGAGGAAAAAGATGAGCGAAAATACAGAAAAGAAAAAAGCGTTAGAAGTCGCAATGAGTCAAATAGAAAAACAATTTGGAAAAGGTTCAGTTATGAAATTAGGTGAATTTAAAGCAATGGAAATCGAAGCAATTCCAACAGGTGCTTTAAGTTTAGATATAGCATTAGGTATAGGAGGGGTTCCTAGAGGAAGAATTATAGAAATATTTGGTCCAGAATCTTCAGGAAAAACTACATTAGCATTACATATAGTTGCAGAAGCACAAAAAATGGGAGGAGAAGCAGCTTTTATAGATGCAGAACACGCATTAGATCCAGTATATGCTAAAAAATTAGGTGTAGATATAGATAATTTAATAGTATCACAACCAGATACAGGAGAACAAGCATTAGAAATTACAGAAAGTTTAGTTAGAAGTGGGGCACTAGATGTTATTGTAGTAGATTCTGTAGCTGCATTAGTTCCAAAAGCAGAAATAGATGGTGATATGGGAGATTCACACATGGGATTACAAGCAAGACTTATGTCACAAGCTTTAAGAAAGTTAGCAGGAGCTATAAATAAGTCAAAAACAGTATTAATATTTATTAATCAATTAAGAGAAAAAATAGGAGTAATGTTTGGAAATCCAGAGACAACTACAGGAGGAAGAGCATTAAAATTCTATGCTTCAGTTCGTATGGATATAAGAAGAGTAGAAAACATAAAACAAGATGGAGAGGTAAAGGGAAATAGAGTTAGAGTAAAAGTAATAAAAAATAAAGTGGCACCACCTTTTAGAGAAGCAGAATTTGATGTAGTATATGGACAGGGAATATCTAAAGAAGGAAATATTCTAGATATGGCGGTAAATTTAAATATTGTTGAAAAAGCTGGTTCATGGTTTAGCTATAATGGAACTAGAATAGGTCAAGGAAGAGAAAATGTGAAAAAATATTTAAAAGAAAATCCAGACATGTTGGCAGAAATAGAAGGAAAAGTCAGAGCAGACTTTGCAAAAGTATTTGAAGAAAGTCTAGGAGAAGAAATACCAGAAATAGATATGGATGATGATGAATAATAATATAATGAACATGTATAAAACAATAAACTAACAGCTTAGAAGGGGGATTTCATGATAAAATTACTTGCTAGCGATTTAGATGGAACAATTATTGATAATAATAACCAGATATCATATTATGATATAGATGCTATTAATAAAATAAATAAAGAAAATTTGCAATTTACTATATGTACAGGTAAAACTTATGCGATGATAAAAGATTTATGTGATAAGTTACAACCTACTTATGGTATCTTTGGTAATGGAACACAAATTATAAATTTAAAAACAGGCAAAGAAATAACAAAAAATACATTAAAAATAAGTAATACTTTACAATGTCTAAAAATAGCAAGAGAAAATAAATTACATGTTCATATATATACAGAAGATAAAATTATAGCTCAAAGTAGTTTACAATATATGGCATATAGAAATTATGAATTATATAAAAAACAAATAAAATTCGAAGTAGTACCTTCTTTAAAAAAATATATAGAAGAAAATAATCCTAATATATTCAAATTGGTTATTTCAGGAAGAAAAAATCTGGAAAAAATAAAAAAACAAATAGAACAAAAACAAAATATTTCGGCAATACAAATAAGAAAATATAATGAATATAAAGATGATATCATAAATCAAGAATATGAATATCTAGATATAGTACCACATAATGTAACTAAATATGATGCACTTAGAGAATTAAGTAAATATCTCAAAATAAATAATGATGAAATTATGGCAGTTGGAGATAACATAAATGATATAGAAATGATAAAAAATGTCGGAGTAGGAGTAGCAATAGGTGGGAGTTATGAAGAAGTAACTAAAGTAGCTTCTTATGTAACGAAAAACACTGTAAAAAATGGTGGGTTTGCTGAAGCAGTATATAAATTTATAGCTATTTAGATTCGGAAGAAGGGAAGAATAATTAGTGTATACAATAGAAGAATTTGAAAAATATAAGGTTAAAGTACTTAAATATATTTTATATAAAAAAAGAAGTGAAAATGAAATCAGAAGAAAATTTGGAAAAGAAATAGAAGAAAATTTATTAGAAGATATTATAGAATATTTAAAAGAAGCAGGCTACATTAATGATAAAGAATATATTAGCAAAACAGTAAATAATTTCATAGCATTAAAAAATTTATCAAATAAAGAGATAGAATATAAATTGTATAGTAAAGGATTAAAAAAAGAAGATATCGAAAACTATATGTATGAAAATAAGGATGAATTACGACAATATGAAATAAATTCTATAAGAAATATTTTTATAAAGAAAAATACATCACTAGAAAGAGAAGAGATAGTGAAATACTTGCTAAAAAAAGGATATCAAAAAGACAATATAAATATAGCTTTAGAAAAATTCTAGAACGGAGAGAAAAATATGTCAATAATAACATTAGAAACAAAAAAGTATGCAATAAAAATAGAAAATTTTGAAGGACCATTAGATTTATTATGTCATTTAATTGAAAAAAATAAAATGGATATATATGATATTAATTTAAATGAAGTAACAGAACAATATATACAATATTTAAATGAAATGGAGAAAATGAATCTAGAAATAGCAAGTGAATTTATTGTTATGGCTTCTACTTTACTATACTTGAAATCAAAAAATTTACTTCCTAAGCAAGAAGAGGAAGAAGATGAAATATCAGAAGAAGAATTAATTAGAAGAATAATTGAATATAAAAAGTTTAAAGAAATTAGTAAGATTTTCAAACAAAGTTATGAAATTGCTGGGAATAGATATTATAAACAGGCAGAAAATATAAAACTACCACAGCAAAAAATAGAAAAAGATTATGATACCAAAATAATTCCAGAGACATATGCAAAAGTCATAGAAAGAACGAGTACTCGATTAAACCAAAACGCAAAAAATATTGAAAAAATAGCATTAGTAGAAAATTATACAGTTGCTAGTAAAGTAAAAGAAATGTACAAAGTTTTAATAAAACAAAAAAGATTTGTATTTAATAAAATGTTTTCAGTAAAAAAACGTAATAAACAAGAAGTGGTTACAGCATTTAGTGGCTTACTAGAAATGTCAAGAAGAATGAAAGTAAAAACTAATCAAGAAGATATATTTGGAGACATAATTGTAGAGAAAAGAAAAAAGAAAATTGTTTAAAATAGAAAAAAAAGGAAAAACTAATATAAATTGCTAGATAAAAGGAGGCAAGTATATTGGTTTTTCTTTTTGTTGTATTAATAATATTATTATTGGTAGTAGTGAGCTATTCAAATTTAGAATTAGAGATTATTAACATAGATTTTAATTCTCAAAATAAAAAAAAACTTAATAGTAATTATAAATATATTATAAGATTAAAAATTTTATCAAAAATTACTATATTAAAAATTACATTTACTCAAAATAAAATAGAGAAAATATTATCGAAAATTGATGTAGATAAAAAAATAGAAAAATTTGAAGAAAAAATACAAGAAAAAAGATATAATTCATATTTGAAATTTTTAAAAACAATTGGAGAAGAACTGTTAAAAGAAATAAATATTAAAAGTATGGAAATAAATATAGTAATATGCACAGAAAATGCGTTATTAACATCAATGATAGTATCAATAGTTTCAAGTGTAATTTCAATTATTATGTCTATAAAATATAATGGAAAAGAAAAATTTATATATCAAATAAAACCAATGTTTAGCAATCAAAATCTAATAAATGTCAAGTTTGCAGGTATATTTCAAATTAAAATGATACATATTATACATGCAATATGTATAGTAAAGAAGAAATGGAGGAGTGATAAATATGAGCGAACATCCGATAGAAGGACTTATGACTACAGCTATGAATAGTATTCAAGATATGGTAGATGTTAATACTATAATAGGAGAGCCAATAGAAACTACTAATAATATTGTAATAATACCTATATCAAAAGTTTCTTTTGGATTTGCAGCAGGAGGTAGTGAATTTAAAGGTGAAACAGTAGATGAATATAGAAAAAAGGAAAAAGAAGAAGAGGTTCAGTATAGATTACCTTTTGGAGGTGGTTCTGGAGCAGGAGTAACAATTAATCCAATGGCTTTTTTAATTATTCAAGGTGATAATGTGAAATTAATGCCAGTAAATTATACCTCATCATTAGATAAATTGTTAGATTATATACCAGATGTTATAGAAAAAGCCAATAATTTGGTTGAAAAATTAAATTCTAATTCAAAATGTGAAAATAAAGGAAAGAAAACAGTTACCAAAAATGTAAATGAAAATTATGAGACAAAAGAAGAAAATAAAAAACAAGAAAAACCAACAGAAGAAATTACTTATGAATATGAATATGATGAGACTTTAGATGATGAATAATATGTATAATATAGGAAATTGTCATATTTTGAAACATAATCAAAATATGACAAAACTTCTTATTTTTTTCTCTTGGAAAATAATGGAAAAAGAACTATAATACAATAAGAAAAACAAAGGAGGATGCAATGGAATCGAAATTTTATGATAAGGACAAGTTATTAGTTTTTAAAATAACTGACGAAATTGATGATTATAGTGTTCAAAAGATAAGGAGGAAAGCAGATTATGAGATTGAAAGATATATGCCAAAAAGAGTTATATTTGATTTTAATAGTGTTACATTCATGGATAGTGCAGGGATAGGATTAGTAATAGGAAGATATAAATTTGCAAAAATTATAGGGAGTACAGTTGAATTAGCAAATTTAACTAGTAGTATAAAGAGAATATTTGAAATGAGTGGAATATTAAGGTTAATACCTATTACTAGTTTGGAAGTTTCTTAAAATGGTTGATAGGTTAACCAAAAACCTAAATATAGTAAAAAGGAAATTTATAAATGAAAAGTGAATTTGAAAATGAAATGAAATTAGAATTTATTAGCAAATCTTCAAACGAAGCTTTTGCTAGGATAACAGTTGCAGCTTTTGCATCACAACTAGATCCAACCATAGAAGAGTTAGCAGACATAAAAACAGCAGTTTCAGAGGCGGTTACCAACTGCATAATTCATGGGTATGATAAAAAACAAGGGATTGTAAAAATATTTGGTAGATTACGAAAAAATGAAATTATTTTAGAAATATCAGATAAAGGTAAAGGAATTGAAAATGTAGAAATAGCAAAAGAACCTCTTTATACGACTAAGCCAAATTTAGAAAGGTCAGGAATGGGATTTACTATTATGGAAAGTTTTATGGATAAAGTAACAATTGAATCTGTAGTTGGATTAGGAACAAAAGTAACAATGAGTAAGATTATTAAAAGTAAAACAGAAGAGGAAGAAGCAGATGAAGAGTTTGAAATGATTACAAAAGAATAGAGGGATAAGATGTTTGAAAACAGTATAGAAGTAATAAAAAGGGCTCAATCTGGTGACAAATACGAATTAGAGAGAATGATTAAAGAAAATAATCGGACTAATATGGAGTATTGTAAAAAGATTTAATGGACGAGGGTTTGATGTAGAAGACTTATACCAGATTGGATGTATAGGCTTCATAAAAGCTGTAAAGAGATTTGATACAAATTATGATGTGAAATTGTCTACATATGCAGTACCTTATATGATAGGAGAGATAAAAAGATATATTAGAGATGATGGTGCTATAAAAGTAAGTAGAAGTATCAAGGAATTAGGTATAAAGATTAAAGAATTACAAAAAGAAAACATGAATAAAAAAGGAAAAGAAATGACAATTGAAGAAATGTCAAAAGAGTTAAACATAAGTACAGAAGATATAGTTTTAGCGTTGGAAGCGAGTGTAACTGTAGAATCCATAGATAAAAGTGCATATACATCTGATAAAGATGGAAATAGTATTAATTTAATAGAAAAAATTTCTACAAGCAAAAATGAAGAAGAATTAATAGCTAACAAATTAACAATAAAACAATTGATAGATGGATTAGAACAGAAAGAAAAAGAAATTATTTTATTAAGATTTTATAAAGACAAGACACAATCTCAAGTAGCAAAGATACTTGGAATGAATCAAGTACAGGTGTCAAGAATAGAAAGAAAAATTCTAGAAAATATGAGAAGAAAATTGATATCTTAGAGATAAAATATAGTTACATGAATATTATTGAAAAGATATATGAAGTAAGGTGAGATGATTTGAAAAAGACAGTTTATTATTTTATTGCAATTTTATTTTTATGTTTTATTTTACCAGCATTATTAACGAACACAAAAACAAAGCAATCATCAAATGATGAAATAGTAAATACCGAAGATAATTCAATGATAAGTGCAAAAAAAGATGGATATACCTATAACAAGTATGGAGTTATAAAATTATTACATAAAAAAACAAATGAAGTAGAAGAGGTAGAAATAGATAAATATTTGTGTAATGTAGTATCAGCAGAAATGCCAGTTGATTTTGAAAAAGAAGCATTAAAAGCTCAAGCAATAGTAGCTAGAACATATACAATATACAAAATAAATAACAAAAAACATGATAACGCAGATATATGTGATGATTCTACTTGTTGCCAAGCATGGGTAGACAAAGAGGAACGATTTAAAAGATGGGAAAGTGATGTTGAAAATAAATGGAACAAAATAGAACAATGTGTAGATGAAACAAAAGGAAAAATTATAACATATCAGAATCAACCAATTAATGCATTTTTTCATTCTAATAGTGGAGGCAAAACAGAATTACCAACTGATGTATGGGGAGGAAATAGTTCCATTCCATATTTGCAAGTCGTAGAGACTGCAGGAGAAGAAGGATACAAACAGTATAGTTCAGAAGTAGAAATTACAAATCAAGAACTTTTAGATAAGTTGAAACAAAAATATTCAGATATCCAAATTGATTTTAGCAATGCAGAAGATATAAAAATTTTAGAATATACAAGTAGTGGAAGAGTAAAAACAATAAAATTCGGAAATCACAATCTTTCTGGAACAGAGGTTAGAAGTCTATTAAGCTTAAAGTCTACTAATTTTGAAATTGAAAAACAAGAAGAAAAAATAAAATTTATTGTAAAAGGATATGGACATGGAGTAGGAATGAGTCAAACTGGAGCAGATAGTATGGCCAAAAGTGGTTCAACAGCAGAGGAAATAATAAAACATTTTTATACAGGAGTAGAATTAACAGATGTTAATTCAATATAATTTATAACAAAATATAATTGTATATGTATAATTCTCTAAAATAAGGAAATACTTGTAATAACAAGTATTTTTATACTAAAGTTATTAAAACATAGAGGAGGATTATATGAGAAAAGATAGCAAATTAAAAAATAATACAGCATTATATATTGCTGGAGGAGTAGGGATTTTAGCGATTATAGTTATAGGATTACTAATGTATAGCCATAAGATAAAAGAAAATGTAAAAGATGAAACCATGTCATTAGAAAAGATGACAACAGTGATAGGAGAAAATAATAATTCTACAGAAAAAAATAATACTGAAACAGAAAGTGCTAGTACAGAGCTAGGAAAAACTGTAGAAGAAAGTAAAAATGAAATAAATGAAAAAAATAATACTGTAAATAATACTACAAACACAAACAATACGAGTAATAAAGTTAATAAAAATACTAAAAGTAAAAATATTACTAATAATACCAATGTAAATTCTTCAACATCAGCAAAATCAACTACAACTGTACCAAAGGAAGAAAAAAATGCAGAACAAAAACAAACATTAGCATTTCAAAAACCAGTTGAAGGTGATATTATGCAAGAATATGCTCAAGAAAATTTAGTATATTCTAAAACTTTAGAAGAATGGACAACACATAATGGAATTGATATCAAAGCAGATAAAACAACAGTAGTAAAAGCAGCAGAAGCTGGAACAGTAAAATCAATAAAAAATGATCCACGATATGGGCTAACAATTGTAATAGAACATGATAGCACATATCAAACAGTATATTCTAATTTATTAACATCTGAATTTGTTGTTGAAGGAGAAAAAGTAGAAAAAGGACAATCTATAGGAACTGTTGGAAATAGTGCAGTCTTTGAAGTTGCAGATGAGCCACATTTGCATTTTGAAATATTAAAAAATTCTATACAAGTAGACCCTAATATTTATTTAAAATAATTTGACTATAAAATATATGTGTGATAAAATATTTTGGTAATATTTAAATAAGAAGAGGGAAAAATATGAAATTAGGAATAGTAGGATTACCAAATGTAGGCAAAAGTACATTATTTAATAGTATAACAAAAGCAGGAGCAGAGTGTGCAAATTATCCTTTTTGTACAATAGAACCAAATGTGGGAATTGTACCAGTTCCAGATGAAAGATTAGATGTATTAGCTAAAATGTACAATCCACAAAAAGTAACTCATGCAGTTATAGAATTTGTAGATATTGCAGGATTAGTTAAAGGAGCAAGTAAAGGAGAAGGCCTAGGAAACAAATTTTTATCACATATAAGAGAAACAGATGCTATATGTGAAGTTGTCAGATGCTTTGAAAATTCAGATGTTGTTCATGTAGATGGAAATGTAAATCCAATAAGGGATATAGAAACAATTAATTTAGAACTTATATTTGCTGATATAGAAACTGTTAATAAAAGATTAGATAAAGCAAAAAAGAATTTAAAGGCTGACAAGAAATACCAAGAAGAAATTGATTTGTTACAGAAAATAAAAGACAATTTAGAAGAAGGAAAACCAGCCAGAGTTTTAGAATTTAATGAAGAAGAACAAGCATTAGTAAAAGAAATGTTCTTATTAACAACTAAACCAATATTATATATAGCAAATGTATCAGAAGAACAATTAGCAGAAGAAAAAACAGATCCAGTAATAAAACAAGTAAGAGACTATGCTAAAAATGAAAAAGCAGAAGTTATACCATTATGTGTAAAAGTTGAAGAAGAAATATCAGGACTAGAAGAAAATGATAAAAAAGAAATGTTAGAAATGATGGGAATAGATGAATCAGGACTTGATAAAGTAATAAAAAAGAGTTATGATTTATTAGGCTTAATGTCTTTTCTAACAGCAGGAGAACCTGAAGTAAGAGCATGGACAATAAAAAAAGGAACTAAAGCTCCACAAGCAGCGGGAAAAATACATTCAGATATAGAAAGAGGTTTTATAAAAGCAGAGGTAGTATCATTTAAAGATTTAGTGGAACAAGGTTCAATGTTGCAAGCCAAAGAAAAAGGATTGGTTAGAGCAGAAGGAAAAGAATATGTTATGAAAGATGGAGATATAGTTTTATTTAAATTTAATGTGTAATAAATTTGTAAAATAAAAAAATATAAAAACTATTGACTAATAAAAAAAATAAGTGTAATATAAAAATAAATTTAGAAAAGAACAAATGATAAATAGTATGTCTATACCACTTGCAATTAATTTATAAAAGTGTTATAATAATAATTGTTGAGATAAAAATAGGAATATACTATTTGAAGTAAGGAGAGGTAATATGAAAAAATCAATTATTTTAAAAAAATTTTTAGTAATTTTAATGGCTATGCTTATTGCATTAACAGTTGTTACATCAACATCATCAGTATATGCAGCAGATGATGACGATGATTTAGGTATTGAAGAATTAGATGATACAAATACTAATAATAACACAAATAATGCAAATAATAATACAAATCAAGCAAACAATAATACAAATGGTACAAACAATAATACAAATAATGTACAAAATTTAAACTCATTAAATAATACTACAAATAATAATATAAATGCGAATTTACCAAAAACAGGAATGGGAGATTCTTTACCAACAGTATTATTAGTTGTTGTATTTGGAATTTCAGCTATATATGCATATAAAAAAGTTAGTGATTATAGAAATATTGATTAATTAAAATTGAAGATGTTTAAACATCTTCAATTTTTGCTTTTATTATAATTCTATTTCCAGAAAAATTATTACAAGTAACTAAAGTTAATTCTTTATTGTTAGTTTCTAAAGTATAAATAGGAGAAAAATCATTTTCTTTAACCTCATAATTCTTAAAAACAGTGTATTTAAAAGAATTATTAGAGTTATCTAAAATAAAAATTTCACTATTTATTTTTAATTTCATAATTTTACTAAAAAATTTATTATTATTATAATTATGTCCAGCAATACATAAATTATAATCATAAGAATTTTTGGCTTCTGAAGGCAATTTACCAAAAAATTTACAAGGAGAAGATTTTAATAATTCATCTGTAAGACCATTAAAAATAGGATAAGAAAGTCCAATAGAAGGTATCTTGATAATTCCTATTACATAATTGGCTGGAAGATTTGAATTACTTTGACTATTATTTTTTTTAAAAGAAGAATTATCATTATATAATTGGGTTATATTATAATTAGAAATCAATAAATTAGAAAGATTTTCTTTTGAATTTAAAGAGATTTTATAATAAAAAAAACAAAAAGAAATTATTATAATAGCCGTAATAGAAAGAATTAATTGAATATTAAATCTTTTTTTAACATTTTTTTTATTATTGTTAGATAATTCTAAATCACTTTCTTGGTCTATTTTATTTTTGTTTAAATCAGTATTAATAATTTGATTCATAATATGACTCCTATTAGATGTTATAAATTATAATATTTTGTTATATAATAGTATCTCCAAAGAAAAGAAAAATATAAAAGAAAATATTGTAACAACAGGTTTTTAATAATATTTACAATTATTTAAAAATGTGATAGAATCGTGTAGATATATAAAGGAAAGAAGGAATTATAATTTGGAAATACGAGTTTTAGCCATTATAAACCCAACATCAGGACGAGGAAATATAACAGGATATGTAGAGCAAATAAAAAAATATTTAGAAAAACAAAATATGACAGTAAAAGTAAAATTTACCAAAAAAGAATATAATGCTAGAAAAATCGTTATTAATAATATAGAAGAGACAGATTTAATACTAGTTTGTGGCGGTGATGGAACATTTAATGAAACAGTGTCAGCACTAATGGAATTAGAAACTAAAGATATTAGTATTGCATATATCCCAATGGGAACAACAAATGATTTAGCTCAAAGTCTAAAAATACCAATAAAAGATATATCAGTAACTAAAAACTTATTAAAATCAAAAGCCAAAGTATTAGATGTTGGCAAGTTTAACAATAAATATTTTTGTTATGTAGCAGCTTTTGGAATTATAACAGATGTAGCATACAAAACGTCACAAAAAGCCAAAAATAAATATGGTAGATTAGCATATTATTTAAGAGCAATTGGGGAATCATTTAGAATAAGAAAATATAAGACAAAAACTAAAATAAAATTCGATGATGAAGAAATAGAAGGAGAATTTATTTATGGTGGGATAAGCAACTCTGAATCAATAGCAGGATTTAAATGGTATAATCAAGAAGATATTAGTTTAGATGATGGAAAATTCGAGGCACTTTTTATAAGAAAACCAAAAAGAATATCTGGATATTTTAGATTGTTGAGTGATTTTAAAAATAAAGACTATATGGCAAATAGAGATTTTGTTTATTTTAAAGCAAATAAAATCACAATTACAACAGCAAAAAATGTAGATTGGACAATAGATGGTGAATATGCAGGAAACTTGAATTTTGTAAATATAGAAAATTGTAATAAAGCGATTGAGTTAGCGATTTGTGATAGTGCTAAAAAGCAAATAGATAGTAGAAAGGAATAAAAAAATGAGTAAATATTATTTTACATCTGAAAGTGTTACAGAAGGACATCCAGACAAATTATGTGACACAATTTCTGACAGCATACTAGATGAATATTTAAAAGGAGATGCTCAATCAAAAGTGGCTGTAGAAACATTTGCATCAGGTAATAAAATAGTAATAGCAGGTCAAGTAACATCTAAAAAAGATATAGAAATAGAACAAATAGTAAGAAATAAAATAAAAGAAATCGGATATGATAATAAAGATACAGATATAGACTATAAAACATGCGAAATAGAAGTAAACATAGAAAGACAGAGTCCAGATATTGCATTAGGAGTAGACAATGGTGGAGCAGGAGACCAAGGAATAATGTTTGGGTTTGCATGTGACGAAACTCCAGAATTTATGCCACTTGCAATATCTATGGCACATAAGTTGGCTAAGAAATTAACAGCAGTACGAAAAAATAAAGAAATAAAATATTTAAGACCAGATGGAAAAACACAAGTGACAGTAGAATATGAAGATGATAAGCCTAAAAGAATAGAAAATATATTAATTTCTGCACAACATGAAGAAAACATTAGCCAAGAAAAATTAAAAGAAGATATTATAGAAAAAGTAATAAAAAAAGTAATTCCTTTAGATTTGATAGATTTTAATACCAAAATATATATAAATCCAACAGGAAGATTTGTTATTGGAGGTCCACTGGGAGACACTGGATTAACTGGAAGAAAAATAATTGTTGATACTTATGGTGGTTATAGCAGACATGGAGGTGGTGCCTTTTCAGGAAAAGATGCTAGTAAAGTGGATAGGTCAGCAGCATATATGTTAAGACATATTGCTAAAAATATAGTTGCAAATGGATATGCAAAAAAATGTGAAATACAAATATCGTATGCAATAGGAATGGAAAATCCTTTATCAATAAATGTTAATACATTTGGAACAGGAAAAATATCTGAAAATGATTTGGTAAATAAAATAGAAGACAAATTTAATTTAACACCAGCAGGAATTATTAAATACCTTGAATTAGATAAACCAATATATTCAAAAACTACTAATTATGGACATTTTGGAAAAGAAGGACTAACATGGGAAAAATTAATAGAATTTTAAAAGAAGATTATAAAAAATAATGAATGGAGAAAACAAATGTTAAAGAAAATAGTAGAAAAAAATTATAAATGGATTATCATCTTCCTTTGTTTGATAATAGTGATTATGATGTTAGAAGATATATTTGAAAATGAACAACTAAAAATTGATGTATTTATATACAAATTAGTGGTTTTAAATCTTAGAAATCAACAACTAACAGCTCTGATGAAAATTGTAACCAATTTGGCTTCAGCTTATGTGTTGATAGCAATAGCAGTAGCATCGATACTTTTTATAAAAAATAAAATTATAGGTATAAGTATAACATCTAATTTAGTTATTGTAACATTATTAAATCAACTGTTAAAGCGTATAATACAAAGACCAAGACCAGAAGGATATAGACTAATTACAGAAAATGGATATAGTTTTCCATCTGGACATTCTATGGCAAGTATGGCATTTTATGGTTTTATAATATATCTAATATGGAAATTAGTAAAAAATAAAAAAATTAAATATTTAGAGACAGGAATATTAGGAATATTTATATTTTTGATAGGATTTAGCCGAATATATTTAGGAGTTCATTATGCAAGTGACGTGGTTGGTGGATTTGCAATATCAATAGCCTATTTAATAATGTTTACAAATATAATAAAACCAAAATTACAAAATAAGAAGGAAATAAAAATGATAAATAAAAATAAATTTGAAAATATTAAAAAAAAAATAAAAAACTAATAAATAGTTTTAGATACGCATTATGTGGCATAAAGACAGCATGGAAAACAGAAGACAATTTAAAAATACATTTTTTTATTATGCTAATGGTAATCATAGCAGGAGTTATATTAAGAATAAATACAACAGAATGGAGTATAGTTTTAATATTATTTGGACTAGTAATATCTTTAGAATTAATCAATACAGCTATAGAAAATGCAGTTGATTTAGTAACAGAAGAATATAATGAAAAGGCAAAAAATGCTAAAGATATTGCGGCAGGAGCAGTACTGTTTTCAGCAATAATTGCAGCAATTATTGGTTTTATTATATTTTTACCAAAAATTATTAATATTATATAATCTGAGATTTGACAGTTATAAAAGAGTAAAAGACTGATAACCTTTGACTTTAAAGGATTTCAGTCTTTTTTTATTATTATAGCAATAATATGTTAGGTAAAATCAACAAAAAATTGACAAAAAGTAAAAAAATTTTTGCATAAAAACACTTTTGGTTTTATATATGAAAATAGGGATTTACAGGCTTTTTGGCTAATTTTGCATATCATTAAATATATTTTAAGAATGTTTTTAATCTACTCATTGATAATTTTCCTTTCATTTCCAAAACTCTTATTATTTTACAAATATTATATCAAAAAGTCAACATAATTTTCAATAAGTAATGAAAAATTTTGCCTGTAACCGAAACTTAAATAAAAAAGTAAAAAAGACTTGAAAAAGTATAAAGATATAATGTATAATTTAAAAGACAACAAAAGTCAAAAGAAAATAGCAATAAAAATAGTCAAGTACATTGAAAAAAGAATATCTTGGTTTAAAGTCAGAAAAGTATTGTATTTGACTACAAAAAAATTGCAAAGAAAAAAGTAAAGAAGAAAAAAATAAAAGGAAGGGAGAAACAAAAGAAGTGAAAGAAAGTAAAATAAAAACAAACAAAGGTATAACATTAATAGCTTTGGTGATAACGATCATCGTGTTATTAATATTAGCAGGAGTAACAATAGCAGTATTAAATGGAGACAATGGAATATTAACTCAAACAACTAATGCAAAAATGGAAACAAGAGGGGCGAATGTAGAAGAAGCAAAAAACTTATGGCTTATGGAAAAAAAACTAAATTCAGCAAAAAGTTTAGATGATGTATTAGAAGAATTGAGAGAACAAGGGTTATTGACAAATGATGAAGTAATAGAAATAAAAAGAAGAGGAAAAATAAAAATAGGAAGTAGAACAATTATATTTGAAAAAAAAGTTGAATTAGTAGCTAAAGTTATGTATGATCATTATTATAATAAATATGGGATAGCGGTAGGATTTAAAGATTATCAAGTACATTCAGATATCGGAATAACAAAAAAAGATTTTAAAAAAGAACAGATAGAAGGAGAAATAATAGATCCTGATGGTAATAAAGCATTAATATCAACAGATGATATAGAAGTTGACCAACATGGAGATGGACTTTTTAAATCATATGCCTATATATACGAAATAACTCAAAATGGTAGTTATACATTTGAATTTTTAGAAAATGATAAAGAAACAACGGGGAACATTACAATAACAATAGATGAGAATCATCCATGTATAGTTGAATCTTGGGGCTTAGAATGTAAGACTATGTTAGCAGGTATAGGAAATTTTGTGAATCCTGAACAAGCAAGAGCAGAAAACGCAATATATAGAGAAGGGTATGATGGGCCAGAAAGTTTTGATCTGACACAACATTTAAAAACAACAGACTATTATCCTAAATTTAATGAGGAGGTAAAACAGCTAGATCTATCTATAGATAAAGAGCTAGATGCAGATATTATTTTGACTTATAATGGAAAAGAATATGTTACAAAATCAGATTTCTGGATTCCAATGTAAAAAATTGAATTTATAAGTAAAAAAATCACTGTTCAGCTATTGACAAGACAGTGATTTTTTTGATATAATATATGTACTAAATTGCTCGTTCCTCGCAATGGTATAAATGAATAAAAGTGGAAAAAAATTGAAAATATGGTAAACCTCGTGTATAATATAATTATGTAACTTGATAGTTGCAAATATATTAAACAGGAGGTTTTTTGAAATGACAAATGAACAAATAATAAGCAAAATGAAAGATGTGCTAACAAAAGAAGAGTTAAGCACTTTTTTTAATGCTTGTGAAAATTACATGTATAAAACGATATTTATGATGATATATGGAAGTGGATTAAGAGTATCAGAGGCAGTAAATTTAAGAATAGAAGATATAGATAGTAGAAAAATGAGAATATTTGTAAGAGCAGGAAAAGGAGGAAAAGATAGATATACAGTATTACCAAAAACAAGTTTAGAAATGTTAAGAAAATATTACAAAATGTACAAACCAAAACATCCAGAAGGATATATATTTTTAAATAGAGAAGGAAATAGATTAAAAATAGAAAGAACAAGAGTATTTTTTAGAAGGTATAGAAAGAAAGCAAAAATAGATAACAAATTTGTAATTCATAGTTTAAGGCATCGGATTTGCAACAGATTTGATAGAAAGAGGAGCAAGTATATTAGAAGTAAAAGAATTAATGGGACATAGTAATATACGTAGTACAATGGAATATATACATGTAGCAAAAATGGAATTATCAGTAGAAAATCCATTAGACGAATTTATGAAAGGAAAGAAATAAGAAATGACAAACATACAAAAAATATTAGAAATAGGATTAGAAGAATATTTAGAAAGAAATAAAACAATAGGATATAAACAAAAGGTAATAAAAGCAATAAGAAATTGTAAAAGTGACAAATTAGGAGCCCATAAGTATGTATGTGATGAGTGTGGATATGAAGAAATAGCATATAATTCATGTAGAAATAGACATTGTCCAAATTGTCAAACAGGAAAAAAGTTAAAATGGATAGAAGCAAGAAAAGAAGAAGTGTTAGATATAAAATATTATCATGCAGTATTTACAATACCAAGCGAAATATATAAAATAGCAATACAAAATCAAAGTGAGATATATAAAATAATGTTTAAGGCATCAGCAGAAACATTACAAGAACTAGCAAAAGATAAAAAATATTTAGGAGGAGAAATAGGATTTTTTAGTATATTACATACATGGGGACAAAATTTAATGTATCATCCACATATACATTGTGTAGTAACAGGAGGGGGGCTAACAGAATTAGGAAAATGGGTAGAAAAAGAAGAAGATTTTTTCATACCTGTAAAAGTAATGTCTAGGAAATTTAGAGGAAAGTTTTTAAGCTATCTAAAAGAAAGCAAAATTGATTTTTACGGAGAAAATAAAGAGTTAGAAATCCAGCAATATATAATGAGCTAATAAATAAAATGTATAATAAAGAATGGATAGTATATTGCAAAGAGCCATTTCAAAATGCAAATAGTGTAATCCAATATTTAGGGAGATATACACATAGAGTAGCAATTTCAAATGAAAGAATAGTAAAAGTAGAAGAAGAAAAAGTAACTTTTAAATGGAAAGATTACAAAGATAAAAACAAGATGAAAGAAATGACAGTAGCAGTAGAAGAATTTATTAGAAGATTTTTGATACATATATTACCGCCCAAATTTATGAAGATAAGATATTATGGAATATTAGGAAACAGAAATAAAAAGAAAAAATTATTAAAATGTAAAATCTTAACAAGAACAAAAATATACAAGAAAAAAGAGCTTCCCGCTCTCGAACTACTAAAGAAAGTGCTAGGAAAGGACTTTAACTTATGTCCACACTGTAAAAAAGGTCATATGTTAATTCCAAATACTAGCTAAACCCAAACAATTGAATAATACTCTAAAAGCCCGTTTATTCTGGTGAGGGGGAAGCTGTGCTTTAATTGTACAATGGAATGGAACAAATTGGCAAGTATGTAGTCAAGATGATAATGAATGGTACAGTTATACTAATAAAGATAAAAAATGGGCAAATATAATGTTAAGTGATGGAAAGTATAAATCAGATACAGTACAAGTCGAACAAGTAGTAAAAGACGATGAATTAGGAAGTATGTATGTGTGGATACCAAGATATGCGTATACAGTAGATAATACTAGTAAGAAAATGAATGTAACATTTGTAAAAGGGAATACAAATGAAGGAGTAAATGGAGAAACATTTACAACAGATGAAAGTGTAGATACAAAAACAACAAAATTAGTATACCCAGGATTTAACTTAGGAGGAACAGCATTAAATTCGGAATAAATTATGCAAGTAGCCACTTAATAAAAAATAGTGAATGGGGAGCAGTAGCATATTTAAGTTATAGTGAATATGGAAGTGTACCCAAAATAAATGCCTCAGGAACATTAATAGAGAGTCCATGGTATACTTATGATGCGTATACAGGACAAGGACCAAAGTCGGAAAAAGATGAAGGAAGATATGAAAAAACGGATGATACTCATAATTACAATACAACAAACGGACAACTTGCTAGCACTACAGGAAATACAACAGGAATATATGATATGAATGGTGGAGCGTGGGAAAGAGTAGCGGGTTATCTAGATAATGGAAATAACAATCTAAATAAATATGGAAACAGTACATCAGATAGTAAGATACAATATTATGCGCCTTATGATGATAAACAAAATAGAGGCTGGTTTATGACAGCAGAAGAACCAGCTAAGGATAAAGATATAAATCAGAAGTATGCTAGGGCATGGGATTCTGATGGAGTATTAATTGGACATGTAGCTGCACCTTTTATTTTACGTGGTGGCGTTTTCCATTACATTGATACCGCAGGTATATTGTGTACATCTTTTACTTATGGTCTTGCTAACAACTATGCTTACAGTACTGTTGGATTTCGTCCTGTGCTCGTGTTATAATGCTTCGATACACAAAGAAACATAAAGGTTTCTATCCTAGATGTGCATTTTTTAAGGAGAATGCTGAGCAATGCTATCAATTGAGCTTTTCAAGATTGGTGTGTAAATTGATTTTAATAATACAAAAGTAGTGTGGATAACATGATGGTTGTCGTACTACTTTTTTTGTTTTACATATTTTATGTAAGAGGTCAACAAAACAACGTATTGGAACCTCAAGCTAATTTCTATATAATTATGATTGATTACCTATGTTTATACAAAAAAAGCAAAAAAGACTTGTGCTTTTAATCACTTATATTATATAATGTTACATATAAATAATTATATATAACCTTAAACAAAAGGAGTTGATAATAGAAATGACATTTATAGAAGAAATAAAAGAAAGAGCAAAAAAAACAATTAAAACAATTATATTACCAGAAGCAGAAGACATAAGAGTATTACAAGCAACAGAAAAGGTAATTGCAGAAAAATATGCTAAAATTATTTTAATTGGTAATAAAAAAGATACACAAGAAAAAGCAAAAGCTAACGGTATAAATATAGAGGGAGCAGAAATAATAGAACCAGAAAAATCAGAAGCTTATGAAAAATATGTCAATTTATTGTTTGAATTAAGAAAAAACAAAGGAATGACAATTGAAAAAGCAAAAGAATTGGTTTTAAATCCAGTATATTATGGAATGTTAATGTTAAAAGATAATCAAGCAGATGGATTAGTATCAGGAGCTGCACATTCTACATCAGATACATTAAGACCAGCATTACAAATTTTAAAAACTGCACCAAATACAAAGTTGGTTTCTGCTTTTTTTGTTATGGTTGTACCAGAATGTGAATATGGAGAAAACGGAGTTTTTATATTTGGAGATAGTGGATTAAATGAAAATCCAGATGCAGAAAAACTATCAGAAATAGCAATTTCTTCAAGTAAAAGTTTTAAACAATTAGTTTGTAAAGAACCTAAAGTTGCAATGCTTTCATATTCAACTCATGGAAGTGCACATTCAGAACTAACAGAAAAAGTAATAGAAGCAACGAAGTTAGTTAAAGAAAAAGATAAAGAATTAATAGTAGATGGAGAATTACAATTAGATGCGGCAATAATACCAGAAATTGCAGCATCAAAAGCACCAAATAGTAATTTAAAAGGTGATGCTAATGTATTAATTTTCCCTAACTTAGATGCTGGAAACATAGGATATAAACTAGTACAAAGATTAGGAAAAGCAGAAGCTTATGGACCATTGTGTCAAGGAATAGCTAAACCTGTAAATGATTTGTCACGAGGTTGTAATAGTGATGACATTGCAGGAGTAATAGCAATAACTGCTGTCCAAGCACAAGAAAGTGAATAAAAATGTTTGAATGGAGGTATGTTTATGAAAATACTAGTATTAAATTCAGGAAGTTCATCATTAAAATATCAAGTTATTGATATGAAAACAGAAAAAGTTTTAGCAAAAGGATATTTTGAAAGAATTGGTCAAGCTGATTCATTTTTAACACATAAAGTAAATGGAGAAAAGCATAAATTTGAACATTATGCAAAAAATCATGAACAAGCAATTTCATTTGTATTGAGCAGATTAACTAATCCAAATTATGGTGTAATAAAAAATTTTGATGAATTAGATGGAATTGGACATAGAGTGGTACACGGAGGAGAAAAATTTGCAAATCCAGTAGTGATAACAGATGAAGTAATAAAACAAATAGAAGAATGTATAGAATTAGCACCAATGCATAATCCTGCAGCTATATTAGGAATAAAAGCATGTAAAAAAATAGTTCCACACAAAAAAATGGTAGCAGTATTTGATACAGCTTTTCATCAAACATTAGAAAAAGATAAATATATATATCCAATACCTTATGAATATTATGAAAAATATGGAATTAGAAAATATGGGTTCCATGGTACATCACACCAGTTTGTGGCACAGAGAGCAGCTGAACTAGTAGGAAAGAATATTAAAGAATTAAAAATAGTGAATTGTCATTTAGGTCAAGGTGCTAGTGTATGTGCTATAAAAGATGGAAAATCTATAGAGACAAGTATGGGATTAACACCTTTAGGAGGTATATCTATGGGGACTAGAAGTGGAGACCTAGACCCATCTGTAGTAACTTACATTATGAAAAAGGAAAAAATAGGACCAGAAAAAATAGAGAAAATATTAAATCATCAATCAGGAGCTTATGGAATATCTGAGGTATCAGTTGACTTTAGAGACATAGAAGCAGAAGCTGCAGAAGGAGATGAGAAATCTATACTAGCATTAGATAATTTCCATTATCTTGTTGCAAGCTATGTAGCTAGATGTGCAGTAGCAATGGGAGGCATAGATGTATTAACATTTACAGCAGGTGTAGGAGAAAAAGGACAACAATCAAGAGAAGAAATTTGTGAATATTTAGGTGTTCTAGGAGTTCAAATAGATAAAGTATATAATCAACAAATTAAAGGGATAGAAGCAGAAATTACAGGTGAAAATGCAAAAGTTAGAACTTTTGTAATACCAACAAATGAAGAATTAATGATTGCAAGAGAAACTGTAAATGCAAAATAAAAAAATTAAATTGGAGGAATAAAAATGAAAATATTAGTATTAAATTGTGGGAGTTCATCATTAAAATATCAATTAATAAATATGGAAACAGAACAAGTGATGGCTTCAGGAAAATATGAAAGAATAGGAGAAGAAGAAGCTTTTATAACACATAAAGTAAATGGAAAAAAAGTAGAGATAAAAAAACCAGCATATAATCATAAAGAAGCAATAGCTTTTACTTTAGAGCAATTTATAAATCCAGAATATAAAGTAATAGATTCATTAGATGAAATTAATGCAATAGGACACAGAATGGTACATGGTGGTGAAAAAATATCTGATTCAGTATTAATAACAGATGAAATTATCAAAATAGTAGAAGAATATACTGATTTAGCACCTTTACATAATCCAGCATGCATATTAGGAATAGAAGCATGTAAAGAAGTAATGCCAGATAAAAAAATGGTAGGAGTATTTGACACAGCTTTCCATTCAACTATAGAAAAAGATAAATATATATATCCAATACCTTACGAATATTATAAAAAATATGGTGTAAGAAAATATGGATTCCATGGTACATCACATAAATATGTATCTCAAAGACTAGGAGAAATTGAAGGAATTTCACTTGAAGGAACAAAAATAGTAACTTGTCACTTAGGTCAAGGTTCTAGTATATGTGCTATAAAAGATGGAAAATCAATAGATACAAGCATGGGATTAACACCTTTAGGAGGAATACCAATGGTAACTAGAAGTGGAGACCTAGATCCATCAGTTATAACATTTATTATGAAAAAAGAAAATATAGATGCTTCAGAAATGGAAGATATTTTAAATAAAAAATCAGGTTTAGCTAGTATATCTGGTATGGCTCCAGATTTTAGAGTTATAGAAGAAGAAGCAAACAATGGGTCAGAAGATGCTAAAATAGCAATAGAAAAATTTAATTATTCTATTGCAAGTTATATAGCTAAATATGCAGTAGCAATGAAAGGAATAGACTATTTAATATTTACGGGAGGAATTGGTGAAAATCAAATTAACATAAGAAAAGGCATTTGTGAAAAATTAAAATTTATGGGAGTTGACTTAGATTTAGAAAGTAACAATGTTAGAAGTGAAGAAAAAGTAATTTCAACTAAAGATTCTAAAATAAAAGTATATATAATTCCAACAAATGAGGAATTAATGATTGCTAAAGAAACTAAACGAATTATAAGTGAATAAAATAGAAAGAAGAGGAATGATATTAAATGTCAAAACCAATAGTAGCGATAATAGGAAAACCTAATGTAGGAAAATCAACATTTTTTAATTATCTTGTTGGTAGTAGAATATCTATAGTAGAAGATACTCCAGGTGTGACAAGGGATAGAGTTTATGCTGATACAAATTGGAGAGGAAGAAATTTTACATTGATTGATACAGCAGGTATTGAGCCATATTCAGAAGATATTATATTATCTCAGATGAGAGAACAAGCTAATTTAGCAATTGCAATGGCTGATGTTATAATATTTTTAACAGATATCAGGCAAGGGATTACTGCTGCAGACCAAGAAATTGCAGTTATGCTAAAAAAGTCAAATAAACCAGTAGTATTAGTCTGCAATAAAGCTGATAATTTTGAAAAAGACAAAGAAGAAATATATGAATTTTATAATCTAGGATTAGGAGATCCATATCCAATATCTGCAAGTAATGCAATAGGAATTGGAGATGTATTAGATGAAATATATGAAAATTTTCCGGAAAAAACTATAGATGAAGATGAAGAAGATATTATAAAAGTTGCAGTTATAGGAAAGCCAAATGTAGGTAAATCATCATTAGTAAATAAAATATTAGGAGAAAATAGAACGATTGTAAGTGATATAGCAGGAACAACAAGAGATGCTATTGACTCAAGTTTTGAAAATGAAAAAGGAAAATATGTATTAATTGATACAGCAGGAGTGAGAAGAAAAAGTAAAATAAAAGAATCTATAGAGAAATTTAGCATAATGAGAACATTACTTGCAATTGAAAGGGCAGATGTATGTTTGATGATGATTGATGCTGTAGAAGGAGTTACAGAACAAGATGCCAAAATTGCAGGAGAAGCACACGAAGCTGGAAAAGGAATTATCATTGTTGTAAACAAATGGGATGCATATCCAAAAGAAACAGGAACGCTAGAAAAATATAAAAAAGAAATATATAATAGATTATCATATTTATCTTATGCACCAATCATGTTTATATCAGCTAAAACAGGACAAAGAGTAAATAAATTATTTGACATGATAAATCACGTAAATGAACAAAATAGTATGAGAGTAACAACATCAATATTAAATCAAGTAATAAATGAAGCAATTGCAATTGTTCAGCCACCAACAGATAAAGGAAGACGATTAAAGATATTTTATGGAACACAGGTATCAACAAAACCGCCAACATTTGTTATCTTTGTAAATGATAAACAATTATTTCATTTTTCTTATGAAAGATATTTAGTAAATCAAATTAGAAAAGAATTTGGACTAGAAGGAACACCTGTTAGGATAATAATAAGAGAAAAGAAAGAAAAGGAGAAAAGAAATGATTTTTAATATTATAATAGCAATAATTGCATATCTAATAGGAAGTATAAACTTTTCAGTTATAATTAGTAAAAAAATAGCTGGATTTGATGTTAGAGAAAAAGGTAGTGGTAATGCTGGAAGTACTAATATGCTTCGCTCAGTTGGAAAAAAAGCCGCAGCTTTAACATTAATTTGTGATGTTTTAAAAGGTGTTGTGGCAATATTAATAGCAATGTTTATTGGCTATATATTCAAAGTAGAAAATCAATCATTATTAGTGCAAATAGCTGGAATAGCAGTAGTAATTGGTCATACATTTCCAATATTCTTTGGATTTAAAGGTGGAAAAGGAGTGGCAACATCTTTAGGAATTTTGATTATGAGTAATTGGCAAATAGGACTAATATGTTTAGTGTTTGGGATAGTATTGATTGCATTAACAAGAATGGTATCATTAGGGTCTTGCGGAGGAGCAGTATTATTTCCGGTTTTAACTTTATTTATTAAAGAACATTATATTGTAACACAAGGCAGTGGATATTTTATATATAGTGTATTACTAGCAGCATTTATTTTATTTAATCATAGAAGTAATATTAAACGAATTTTATCAGGAACAGAAAATAGAATAAGTTTTTCAAAGTAAGCCCAAATATAAACAAGGAGAAATTCAAATGAAAAAAATACTAAGTATTTTTATTATATTTATAATTATAGCAAGTACTATGATAACTGTTGTACAAGCTAGTGATTATAAACATATAGAGTTAAATTTAAAAATATTAGATTATACACGAAGAGACAAAGTGAATTTATCTATATTACTTCCAAAAGATTATATTATTTATGCAATAAACAATTCAAATTTAAATATTGAATATAAAGGAGTAGAAACTTTAAAGGATAATGACATTATAGGAATAGAAGTGAATAAAAATAATATTAATGATGAATTATATGTAGATAATAATACAGGAATTGAATATATACAAATTAGATTAGAACCTAATTCAGAAGGTAACTATACATTTAACATATTAGAAAATTATAAAAAATTAGATATGAAATTTAGAATAACAAATGACGAAAAAGATTATATTATGCATATAGATAATTTCAAAACAGAAAATAATGTTTGTAAAATAGAATATAATTATACTAAAGACAAATTGAAACAACCAGCAACAATAAAAATAAATTTTATTACATTATTTTTTATATTGATATTGATTATTCTTGTGATAATTACAATCATGGTTAAAGTAAAAGTCGAAAATAATAAATATTAATTATATGCGAAATAGGAAAGAAGGTAAACTAGAAATGAAAAAAATAGCAATAATAGGAAGTGGTAGTTGGGGAGTAGCATTAGCAACACATTTAGCTAGATGCGGAAATAGTGTAAAATTATGGTCTTTTTCAGAAGAAGAAAAAGAAATAATTAATAAAGAAAAAAGATGTAAATTTCTACCGGGACTTCAATTACCAGATAATATAGAATGTTCAACAGATTTTGAGGATGTTATAAAAGATGCGGAGTTTATATTACATGTTACACCATCAAAATTTACAAGAGATACATTTAAACAATATAAACAATATGTTGGAACAAAACCAGTAATTATATGTTCAAAAGGTTTTGAAAAAGAAACATTAAAAACATTAGATGAAGTTATAAAAGAAGAAATGCCAACTGTAAGATTAGGAGTTTTATCAGGACCAAGCCATGCAGAAGAAGTATCAATAGCAATTCCAACAGTTCTAGTAGTTGCATCAAAAGAAGATCAAATATTAAAAATGGTGCAAGATACTTTTATGTGTTCAGAAATGAGAATTTATACTTCAACAGATATAAAAGGAGTAGAATTAGGAGGAGCACTAAAAAATATTGTAGCATTTTGTGCAGGCGTTGCTAGTGGAATAGGATTAGGTGATAATACTTTAGCAGCATTAATAACAAGAGGACTAGGTGAACTTACAAGATTAGGAGTAACTTTAGGTGGAAAAAAAGATACTTTATATGGACTAAGTGGTTTAGGAGATTTAATTGTTACATGTTTAAGTGAACACAGCAGAAATAGAAAAGCTGGTAAACTTATAGGACAGGGAAAAACATTAGAAGAAACTAAAAAAGAAGTAGGAATGGTTATTGAAAGTATTGATAATATTGAGGTTGCTTATGAATTAGCACAAATACATGATGTACGTATGCCAATAGTAGAAACTGTATATAATGTTATTTATAACAATTTGGACCCAAAAGAAGCAGTTAATAATTTAATGACAAGAGCGAAAAAAAGTGAATAATATAGTAGTATAAAGGAAATAATAAATCATAATAGTTATATGATGAAAGGAATGTTGAAAATGGAATTTTTTGATAAATTAGGAAAAAAGGCATCAGAAGCATATAAAATAACTGCAGATAAAACAGGAAAAATCGCAAAAGAAACAAAATTAAAATTTAGAATAGGTGAACTAAAGAATAAAATAGATGAACAATATAAAGAAATTGGTAAAAAAGTATATGAAAAACATGTAAGAGAAGAGGAAATCAAAATCAATGAAGATTTAGCAGAATTTTGTGATAAAATTGATGAAATGACAAAAGAAATAAAAGATATAAATAATAAATGTTTAGAATTAAAAGACAAAAAACAATGTCCTAATTGTTTAAATGAAATAGAAAAAAGCATGAAATTTTGTCCAGAATGTGGTGCTGAACAAATAGAAGAAAAAGAAGAAACAATAGAAAAAGATATTGATAATTCGGATAACTCAGATAATTCAGATAATGAAAATCAAATAGAATCACAGAATGAAGAGATAAAAGAAGAAGCTGATAGTAATTTAGAGAAAACCACAGAAGTAGAAGTTAATCCTGATACAGAAGATATAACAGAAACAGAAGTAGAAGATGCAGGAGAATCAATTATATAATTAATAAGGAAAAGTAAAAAATGAAATTAGTAATACAAAGAGTATCAGAAGCAGAAGTTGTAGTAGATAAACAAAAAATCAGTAAAATACGGAAAAGGTTTTTTAGTTTTAATAGGAATAACACATACAGATACTGAAAAAACTGCAGATTATTTAGTTAAAAAATTATGCAATTTACGAGTTTTTGAAGACAAAAATGATAAAATGAATTTATCATTAAAAGATGTAAATGGTGAAATATTAATCGTTTCTCAATTTACGTTATATGCAAATTGCAAAGAAGGTAATAGACCATCTTTTATAGAAGCTGCTAGACCAGAAAAGGCAAATCCACTATATGAATATTTTTGTAACAAATGTAGAGAAAATAATATTCATGTAGAGACCGGTATTTTTGGAGCAGATATGAAAGTAAGTTTATTAAATGATGGACCAGTGACCATAATTATGGAAAAATAAATATAAAAGGTGCGAACATTAAAGTTTATAATAATGACTAATGTTCGCATTAAGCATATATTAATAAGGAAATCGTTCATATAAATATTTTATTATCAAATCACCATTATTTTCGTTTACTTGAACATAAACATTTTTATCAAGGCAAATCCACATATTTATAGAAAATTTATTAATATTATCAATATATACCCCAACAATTTCAGCTAATTCAATGGGATTATTATATTCTTTTTCCCATGAAAGCTTATCTGAAATATCTAGATTAGTATTATAAAATTTGCTTAAAAAATTATTTAATTCACCATTTATATCACTATATAAATTAACAGAAACATACATAATATTCACCATAATAATATTATGAAAAAAATTAAAATTTTTATACATAGAATAAATATGAAAAAAAAGTAAATACTAATAATAAAATATTATGGAGGGATTTTTTTGAGAAAGTTTAAAATAATAGCTTATGTATTATTAGTTTTTGCGATAATTGGAATAATATTAACTGTATATTCTAATGCTACACAACAAAATCAAGAAAGCACAAAAAATGAAAAAGTATTGGCAGAAATAAAATATTTAGATTCTAAATTAGTTGATTTATTTAATAATATGAACAACATTGAAACTAGAAATTATAGAATATATACAGATACTACAGAAGAATCAAGAAGCACAGAAGTAACAGGGGAAGGTAATTCATCAAAACAAGGAGAGAACAGTAAGGGAAGTTCAGATTCACAATCTGATAAAGAAAAGGAAAATGGAAGTAGTTCAAATTTAGAAAGCCAAAAAAATGAAACAGTGGAAAATTATGAAATGACACAGGCAGGAATATTAACAAGTAGCAAAAATATTGATTGGAAGGCAAATAAAAATGAATTGGAATTGATATATACATCAATTCCAACAATAACATTAGATTTATACAAAATAAATATTGCACAAGACGATATATTAAATTTTAATAAGGAAATAGATAATTTAACTACAAGTGTGCAAACAGAAGATAAACAAAAAACATTAAATACTTTAGTAAAAGTATATGAATATATTCCTAAATTTGTTCAAAATGTAGATTGTGATATTACTTATAAAACTATAATAGAAACTAAATTTGATATATTTAAAGCATATTCTAATTTGGAAACAGATAATTGGAAAGAAATTAACAATAATATGACAAGTGCCGTAGAAAAATATACTACATTGTTAACAAGTTCAGAAGTAAATAATAATAAGCAAGCAAGTGTAAATAAAGGATATGTAATGCTAAATGAGTTAAAAAATGTAGTTGATACAAAAGATAAAGATGTATTTTTAATAAAATATAAAAATTTATTAGAAGAAATAAATAATATGTAATATTATAAAAATAATTTATACACATAGATATTTTTGTATAAAAACACTACAATTGGTTACTAATATATATATAATACAGTAAAACAGGTTTTTTGTATTGTTTTTTTACATGTAAAAAAAATTGTTTATTGCATGAAATATAAAGAAATATTATAATTTAACCGATAATTATACAAAGGAGGGATAATATATGTATTATGGAGCTGGAACTTATGAAGCATTTGCACGTCCAGAAAAACCAGAAGGAGTAGATAAAAAATCTGCTTATATAATTGGTACTGGTTTAGCAGGACTTTCAGCAGCATTTTATTTATTAAGAGATGGTCAAATGAAAGGAGAACATATACATTTACTAGAAAAATTAGACTTAGCAGGTGGGTCATGTGATGGTAGAAAAGATATTACTAAAGGATTTTATATGCGTGGTGGCCGTGAAATGGACAATCATTTTGAATGTATGTGGGATATGTTTAGAAGTGTTCCTTCAATTGAAACACCAAATATATCTGTACTTGATGAATATTATTGGTTAAATAAACATGATCCAAATTATTCATTATGTAGAGCAACTATAAATTGTGGTGAGGATGCTCATACTGATAAATTATTTAAACTTGATAAAAAATCAGCTATGGCATTATCTCAATTGTTTATTACACCAGAAAAAGACCTAGAAAATAAAAAGATTTCTGATGTTTTACCTGAAGAATTTTGGGAGACAAATTTTTGGCTATACTGGCAAACAATGTTTGCTTTCCAAAAATGGTCATCAGCATTAGAAATGAAGAGATATTTATGTAGATATGTTCATCATATAGATGGTTTACCAGATTTTTCAGCATTAAGATTTACAAAATATAATCAATATGAATCAATGATTTTACCACTTACAAAATATTTGGAAAGTAATGGTGTAAAAATTGAGTATGGAATAGATGTTAAAAATGTCATATTTGAGTCTAAACAAAATAAAAAAGTAGCAACACAAATTGTATATGAAAACAATAATCAAGAAAAAACTATTGATTTAATAGAAGATGATTTAGTATTTATTACTAATGGGTGTTGTACAGATACTTCTTGTTATGGAGACCAAGATAATGCACCAGATTTATCAAAAATAAAAAATGGAAAAGGTGAATCATGGGATTTATGGAAAAATATAGCATCACAAGCTACTAATGGAGAGTTCGGAAATCCAGATAAATTCTGTAATCATGTAGATGAAACTAATTGGATGAGTGCTACTATAGAAGTAAGTGATGAAAATATAATAAATCATATTATAAATATTTGTAAGCGTGATCCTAGAAAAGGAAAAGTAACAACAGGAGGAATTGTAACAGTAAAAGATAGCAAAGAAAATTGGTATTTGTCATGGACTATTAATAGACAACCACAATTTAAGTCTCAAAATCCAGATAGTATTTTAGTATGGGTATATGCATTAAATACAAATAAAGTAGGGAATTTTATAAAAAAGCCAATAAAGTCATGTACAGGTAAAGAAGTATGTGAAGAATGGTTATATCATATTGGTATTCCCAATAATGAAATTGAAGAAAGTGCAGAAAAATGTAATACAACTACTTGCTATATGCCATATATAAATGCATTTTTCCAACCAAGAGAAGAAAAAGATAGACCACTTGTTGTACCAGAAGAATCAATTAATTTTGCTTTTATTGGACAATTTGCAGAAACTCCTAGAGATACAATATTTACTACTGAATATTCTATTCGTACTGGAATGGAAGCAGTATACACACTTTTAAATATAGATAGAGCTGTACCTGAAGTTTGGGGAAGTAAATATGATGTTAGAGAATTATTACGAGCATGTTATTATGCTGTAGATAAAAAGCCAGTTGAAGAGCTTCCATTAACATTTGCTGAAAAACAACTTGTAAAAGTGTTAGAAAAGAAAGTTAAAGGAACAGACATAGAAATACTTTTGAAAGAAAGTGGATTATTTAAATAATAGTTACAATTTGCAGTTTATTTAATATGGCTATGAATTATAACAATAATAAAAAATATGAAATATTTATGTAATTATATTTATTTCATATTTTTTTTAATGTATAATATCTTATGGTGATGAATATGAGTAGTTTAACAACTAAAAAAGCAATAGCATATACTTTTAAAGATTTGTTGAAAGAAAAACCATTTAATAAAATAACAGTTAATGATATAGCAAAAAAATGTGATATAAATAGACAAACATTTTATTATCATTTTAAAGATATAAAAGATTTAGTTGAGTGGATTTGTATTGATGAAGTTGATAATATTTTAAAGAAAAAAGATGAATGTGATAGGTGGGAAGACAAATTTTTACTAGTATTCAAAATAATGAAAGAAGAAAAAATATTCGTGAAAAATATTTATAATTCTGTTTCAGTAGAAGTACTAAGAAATAATTTATATAGGTTGGTATATCCTATAATATATGATGAAATATTAGAAAAGTCAAAAGGAAAAAGACTAAGGGAAGAAGATAAAAGATTTATAACAGATTTTTATAAATATGCATTTGTATCAATAGTTTTAAACTGGATTGATAATGGAATGCATGAAAATCCAGAAATAATAGTATTAAAAGTTAGTAATCTTATTACAGGTACAATTGACCATGCATGTATGTCTGTAAATAAAGAAAATAACTGTCAAAGAATTTGATATTGTAAAAATTAATCGTTAGAAAATTTTTAATTTTATAGATTTTTATTTATGCTTATGATATAATATGCAAAGAGTAAATTGAATAGTCGCTGGTAAATATCCGAAAGGAATTACGAGAGGAAAGTCCGGGCTCCATAAGAGCGTGATGCTAGATAACGTCTAGTGGGGGCGACCCTAAGGAAAGTGCAACAGAAAATAACCGCCATTTTGGTAAGGGTGAAAAGGCGAGGTAAGAGCTCACCAGCTGTATGGTGACATACGGTGTTTGTGTAAACCCCATCTGGAGCAACACCTAAATAAGAAGATTAAGCTAGCTCTGGCACCTTCTTGACTTGCGTGGCTTGAGATATATAGTGATATATATCCTAGATAAATGACTATTTTTAAAGACAGAACCCGGCTTACAGATTTACTCTTTTTTTATATATCGGGCAAGAACAAAGGGAGACTGTGTTGCTTTGTTCTATGTAAAAAATAAAGAGGTAAAAAATGAATGGAATAATAATAATAAATAAGCCATTAAATTGTACATCACATGATATAGTAGCCAAGATAAAAAAAATTTCAAAAAGTAAAGTGGGGCATACAGGAACATTAGATCCATTAGCAACAGGAGTATTACCAATTTTAATAGGTAAAGGAACCTTGTGTTCAAAATATTTGATAAATCATGATAAAACATATATTGCAACAGTTCAATTAGGTATAAAAACAACAACAGCTGATTCAGAAGGAGAAGTTATAGAAAAAAAGAGTATAAATAAAAAAATTTTAGATGAAGAATATATACAAAAAAAATTATATACATTTTTAGGAAAACAAGAGCAAGTTCCGCCAATGTATTCTGCAATAAAGGTTAATGGAAAAAAATTATATGAATATGCAAGAAAAAATCAAGAAATTAAAGTAGAGCCACGACAAATAGAAATATATGAAATAAGATTATTAAATTATGATACTAATACAGATGAAATAGAATTTGAAGTGAAATGTTCAAAAGGTACATATATAAGAAGCTTATGTGAAGATATAGCTCAAAGATTAGATACTGTTGGATATATGAAAAAATTAAATAGAGTTCAAGTAGGAGAATTTAATATTAAACAAGCTATATCTGTAGCAAATCTAAATGAAACAAAAATAGAAGAAAATTTAATTGGTATAGAGCAATTGTTTAATAATTCTGAAAAAATTGAATTAAACAATAAAAAATTGCAGTTATTTTTAAATGGAGTACAATTAACGAATTTTAATATAGATGGTCAATATAGAATATATAGTGACAAAAAATTTATAGGAATAGGAATTATAAAAAATCAGTTATTGAAAAGAGATATAGTAATATAAATAGAACCACCTTAATATACTTAGAAAGAAAGTATTCAAAGAGGTGGTTTTATGTATTATATTCAAGAAAATGACAAGCCTAGATTGATAGAAAGACTATTTGATATTGTAAAAGTAGAAGAAAATAAAATTATTATTCCGGCAGAAAAAAAACAATTAAAGAAAATAGATAAATATGCAAAAAAAACAATAAAAATATTGGACAAATCTAATAGTCAAAAAGTAGTTTTAAGTAAAAAAATTAAACAACAAGAAGTTTATATGAACTACTTAAATGCTCACAATTATATAATTGTAGATGGTAAATGGTTATTTAAAATGTTAGTATTTGAAGTAATAGAATATGTAATAGATAAGAAATTTAAAGAAAAAAAAGATGTGTCTATATCTATTTTAACTAATGATATCTCAGAAATGACAATATATATAATCAATAATTTAGCAAAAAAGTATAAAGATATGAAAGTAGTATCAAATCATATTGAAAAATTAAAGAAAATAGAAGAAAAAGTTATGGAGAATGAAGGAATATTAATACATATCAGTAACAATAAAAGAAAAGTAATTTCAAATGTAGACATAGTCTTAAATTTAGATTTTCCAACAGAGCTAATAAACAGATATAGAATAAATAATGAAGCTATAATTATAAATTTTAATGGAAATGTAAAAATAAAAGATAAAAGATTTAATGGATTAAATATTAATGATTATGAAATAGAATGGAAAAATGCGCCATTTGAAAAAGAGACAATTAATAAGTTTTTTATGAAAGATTTATATGAAACAGAGATTTATCAAAAACAGCCAATAGAAAAAATATTATTTCAAATAAAAAAAGATAAAATAAAAATTAAAGAATTGGTAGCAGTAAGAACAAAACTTTAATATTTCAAATTAAATACTTTCATTTTTTAAAAAAATATAATATAATGTAATTGCTAATTTAAAAGTGGCAAGGAGGTAAAGAAATGCCAACCAATAATAGAAGAAATATGGATAAAACAAAGAAATATAAAATAGAGCAGGCAAAAAGAAAGAGAAAAGCCAATAGTCAAAAAAGAAAAAAACCTAATATATCTAAAAAGGAAGAAGAAACAAATAAAAAATTAAGAAATAGAAGCAAAAATAAAAAAATGAAATTTTCAGATAGACATCCTAAATTAGTTTTATTAACAAGAATAATTATATTATTATTAGTTTTATTATGTGTTATAGGAGCAGGGATTGGTGTAGGAATATTTTTTGGATTATTTGGTGATGATTTTGAAATAACAAAGGAAGAATTATCAATTGGGTCAGCTAATTCTATAATAGTAGATTCAAATGGAGGAGTAATTGCAAATTTAAGTGGAGATGAAAAAAGAAAAATAGTATCATTAAATGATATGGCAGCGTATTTACCTAAAGCTTATGTAGCAATGGAAGATGAAAGATTTTATAAACATAGTGGCGTAGATTTAAAAAGAACAGCAGGAGCTATAATACATACAGTCATGGGAAATAGTTCGTATGGAGGAAGTACAATAACTCAACAATTAGTAAAAAATATAACTAAAGATGATGATAGAGCAGGAATTGCTGGAGTAAAAAGAAAAGTAAAAGAGTGGGCAAAAGCATATCAAGTAGAAAGAATGATTTCAAAAGATCAAATATTAGAATTATACTTGAATATACTATATGTTGGTGGAGAAGGAAATTTACATGGTGTAGAATTAGGAGCAGAATATTATTTTAATAAAAGTGCAAAAGATTTAACATTAGCCCAATGCGCATATATGGCTGGAATTAACAGTTCACCAAGTAGATATAATCCATTTGATGAAAGTAAAGATAATACAGAATTAATAAAAAAACAAACAAAAGTAGCTTTAAAGAAGATGAAAGAATTAAAATATATAGAAAGTGAAGAAGAATATGAAGCAGCAGTAGCAGAAGTGGATAATGGTTTAGCATTTCAAAAAGGTTCAATTTCTACAACATCAGCATATTCATATCATACAGAAGCTGTAATAGACCAAGTAATAAAACAAGTAATGCAAGAAAAACAATGGTCACAACAAATGGCTGAAAATTATGTATATGGAAGTGGACTTACAATATATTCAACAGTAGATTCTAATATACAATCACAAATGGAAGAAGAATTCAAGAAAAGTAAATATATAGTTGCAGGAAAAGCTAAAAATAAAAAAACAGGAGAAAAATTAAATGACCATTCACAATCTGCAATGGTAGTAATAGACTATAAAACTGGAAATGTAGTAGGAACAGTTGGAGGATTAGGAGAAAAAACTGAAACTAGGGGAATAAATAGAGCTACTCAGAGTGTGAGACAAACTGGATCTTCAATGAAACCATTAGCTGTTATAGCACCAGGATTAGAAGAAAAAATTATAACAGCGGCGACTGTGTATGATGATGCAGCAACTGATTTTGGAGGAGGATATAAACCAGAAAACTATAATGGATTTAAAGGTTTAATAAATATCAGAAAATTTATTTCTACTTCTCAAAATATTCCGGCATTAAAAATAATGAGAGAATTACAACCTGAAAAAGCAATTACATATTTAAATAAAATGGGATTAAGTAATATAAAAGAAAATGAAGATAATGATTTATCATTAGCATTAGGAGGAACTAGAAATGGTGCTACACCATTAGAAATGGCAGCAGCGTATGCAACAATAGCTAATAATGGAGTATATATTACACCAACATTTTTTACAAAAGTGGTTGACTCAAGTGGAAATACAGTAATGACTCCAAACCAGGAACAAACTAGAGTAATATCAGAACAAAATGCATATATAGCAAAAACTATTATAGAAGAACCAGTAAAAGCAGGAGGAACAGCTACATATTGTGCTATTTCTGGTATGGATGTAGCTGCAAAAACAGGTACAACAGATGATAATTATGATAGATGGCTTTGCGGATTTACACCATATTATGCTGGTGCATGTTGGTATGGATATGATAATAATGAAACTGTTTCTTATCCTTATAGCGGAAATCCTGCAGGTTCAATATGGAGTGCAGTCATGTCAGCAATACATAAAGGATTATCAAGTGCAACATTTGAAAAACCAAGTGGAATAGTGGAACAAACAGTATGTAGAAAAACAGGAGGATTAGCATCAACGGGATGTTCAGATACATATAAAGAGATATTTACTCAAGATAATTTACCAGAAAAATGTCAAGGACATGGTAGTCAAACAATATGTACAATATCTAATAAAGTAGCAACACAGTATTGCTCACAATATGGAACAGTTAGACAAAATTATTATGGTGCAGTAGTACCAAAAGAACAATTAGGTTTATGGACACCAATAAATGGTAAAAGTTCATCAGGAACAAAAATAAATGAAACTTGTACTATACATACTAAACCTAAAGAGGCAGAAAAAACAAACACAACAAATACAGTTACAAATGAAAACACAACAAAAAATAATACAACAGAAACAACAGGTGGCAATACAGCAACTGGAGGAGGTTCTTCAAATAATGGAAATACCGCTACAGATGCAGGAAGCACAGAAAATCCAGGAGGAGATACAACACCACCAAGTGAAAGTACAACAACACAATAATAGGAAAGGATAAGTTATGGATATATATTTATATAATACATTAACAAGAAAAAAAGATAAATTTGAACCAATAGATAAAAAAGAAGTAAAAATATATTCTTGCGGTCCAACAGTATATAAAGATGCAACAATAGGAAACATGAGAACAAACATATTTCAAGATGTATTAAAAAGAATGATGATATATAATGGATATAATGTAAAACATGTAATGAATATAACAGATGTAGGTCATTTAGTTTCAGATGGTGATGACGGAGAAGATAAAATGATAAAATCTGCAAAAGAGGAAAATAAAACTCCAAAAGAAATAGCAGAACATTATACAAAATTATTTTTTGATGATTTAAAAGATTTAAATATAAAAACTCCAGAAATTATATGTAAGGCAACAGAGTATATATCAGAAATGTTAGAATATGTTAAAAAATTAATGGAGAATGGATATGCTTATGAAACATCAACAGCAATATACTTTGATGTTTCTAAGCTAGACCAATATCCTGTGTTATCTAATCATAAATTAGAAGAACAAAAAGCTGGAGCAAGAGTAGAAGTAGATTTAGAAAAGAAAAATCCGTATGATTTTGCATTATGGATTAAAGCACCAGAAAACCATTTGATGAAATGGGATAGTCCATGGGGACCAAGTTATCCTGGATGGCATATAGAATGTTCAGCTATGTCAAGAAAACATCTAGGAGAACAATTTGATATACATACAGGAGGAATTGATTTAATACCAACACATCATGAAAATGAAATAGCTCAAAGCAAAGGAATATCTGGTAAAATACCAGCAAGATACTGGATTCATGGTGAATACCTATTAATAAATGGTGGAAAGATGTCTAAAAGTTTGGGAAATGTATATTTATTGAAAGATATTAAAGAAAAAGGATATGACCCACTAGTATATAGAATATTATGCTATACATGTAGTTATAGAAATAAATTAAACTTTACATGGGAAGGTATAGAAGCTGCTTCAAAAACATTAGAAAGATTGCGTAATGGATATAAAAGTAATATAAATGGTACAGACATTTTAAATAATGAAGATTTACAAGAATTAGAGAGATTAGAAGAAGAATTTCATAAAGCAATTAATGATGATATGAATATGCCATTAGCAATGAGTTTTGTTTGGGAAGTGATAAAATTTAATAAAAAATCTCCTGAAGTAGCTAAAATATTATTAAAATTTGATTCAGTACTTGGTATAGAAATTGATAAAGAAAATACAGTAATAAATATACCTGTAGAAGTATTAAACTTAGCAAAAGATAGACAACAAGCAAGAAAGCAAAAAGATTGGACAGAATCAGATAGATTAAGAGATGAAATAAAAAAACTAGGATTTGAAATAAAAGATAGTAAAGAAGGTTTTGAATTAACAAAAATTTAAATAAAAAAGATAATCCCTCATTTGCATTGCAAATGAGGGAAAAAGGATTTAATCATTTAATCTGTGGTCGGACGGTTACTTCCCATAATTGGTCAGATAATGTTTTAGAAAGAATTTTTCGACTCCATTGATGGTTGATTGTAATTTCTTTCCAAACATTTTTTTCTTTGTAACAAATTTGTAAATCAAATTTGTCTGCACTATCAAATGCATAAACAAAGAAACCTACCTTGGAAGGAGTGACATTATATCTCTCCTTAATGATGTCTTTAAGTTCATCTTTAATGTCGCCCAGATATTCTGGGTCTGAATTTTCAAGTTGTACTATTTTATCATTATCTCTCACCCGGTGAGGTGTGAGCTGATATTTATTGATACCAACAAATACAGCGATAATGATAAGAGATAAAATAACACCCAAAAGTAATAAGTATAAATTATTTTTTTTGATTTTCATAATGTGTATCCTCCTTGTGGTTGTGTAGAAAAGAAAAAGTTTCCTTTCTAAATAAAAATTTACTCTATACTTATTATACCACTTTTACATAAAAAGTTCAAATAAACTCAGGGACTTCGTATTTTACTATAAGTTCTAAAATATAAATTCATCATTATCTTTTAAAACAATAATATTTTTTATATTTAACTCATTTAATTTTTTACGTGTTGTATCATCCAGATGTGTTGCATAAAAAATACAATTAGGGTATTTTGTAGATAAATATTCTAAATTATTTATACCTAGATGTGATTTCTTTCCAATTATAGAATTGCAATCACATATTAAATGATTACATTTTTCTGCCATTTTCTCAACATTTTTACATAATCTAGAATCTCCAGTAAATCCGATATTTTGAATATTATCATTAAATATATATCCATAAGCATTTATTCCTTCTTCATGTTCTAACAATATTCTTTCTATTTTATATTTACCAATGCTAAATTTATCATTATGAATATACTGAAAATAACCATTGATTTTTTCTACTTTATTAGGAAATGCTAATTTGGTAATATCATATATTTTATCTTTTCCAGTGGTATCACAATATATATTAGAGGGTTCAGAATTGTCGAAAATTTTATTTAGTAAAATAAAAGGTATATCTAAGAAATGATCTCCATGAAAATGGGTAATTAGTATATGACTAACTTCACTTGGCTCTATTCCTGCATTTTTTAAAGTTTTACATGTACCATTCGGAACATCTATTAATATGTTATTATCAATTAAATAGCTTGCACTATTATATTTGGAAAATATATTTCCTGATCCTATTATATTTAATTTCATTTTTTTAATTCCTCCATTTGTTAACTAAAATAAATTATTATCATGAATGATAGCTTTTGAAACTATATTAAATTAGAATTATATGTATTAATCCATTCAGTGATTTTATCTTGTTTTTGATATAAAATATTTAATAGATAATTTTCAAATGATTCATCTTTATTGATTTGACCATTTAATATAAATCTTAAAATATTATATAATACTAAGAAAGAGAAAGCAATAATAAGAACTTATAAATTAAACAATTTTGCACACAATATATTATAGACTATAAGGAAAGGGTAAATTTGTAATAAGTGGAAAAGAATATTTTTTAGAGTCTGGCCAAACAATAATTATGTCAAAAGATAAACCTCATAGTGTATATGGGGAAGAGAATTTTAAGATGTTACTTGTAGTTTCTTTTTAAAAGAATTTGTTAGATTAAAAAATAGAAGTTAAAAGATGTATAATGTATTTATAGGATTTTTATAATTAAAAATAATCTCAAGGTGCAACGGCACCTTGAGATTGAAAAAACTAAAAAATTAAAAAACTAAATTTCTTGAATAATATTTTCAGTTTTTGTCTGAATAAACTGAAAATTTCTAAAATTGTATTGGTGAGACAAACTTTCTTTAACCCCATCAATATTTTGATGAGTGGAAATGATTACAATTCTGTTTTTATCTAAGTTAGCATATTGTATAATATATGCTAAAATTTTTTCAGCATCAGCTGAATCAGAATTGTTTTTATCATCAAGTCCAGATGTACATTCATCTAGAACAATGACATCAATACTATCATCCAACCAATATAAAATTTTAGCAAGAATGAGTCTTTGCTTTTGACCATTTGAAAGGGATTGATTAAATTGCTTTTCTTTCATCCATTGCCAAACGTCAAAGCAGTTTGAATTTATTTCATTCCATAAAAACAAATTTTCTAAAATATCCTTCATTTTTAAAAGATTAGGATTTTGACTGCAACAAAATAGTTCTTCGAAGATAGAAAAACTACCTAATTTTAATGTTTCATCATAAAATAGAAACCTTGAAGTAGAAGGTATATCGACACTTTTTTCTAGTCGAATTCTTTCTGTCAACATTTTCATAAACGTTGATTTTCCACTTCCAGAAGGACCATAAAGAATGACTACCTCATTTTTATTTATACTTATTTTATTTTTTGATGTTAATGTGAAAGGTCTGTCATTCTGTGACTCTTCTACATATTTTATTGTGAAAGGATCAATTAGTATTTGATTAACTTGATAGTTATAATTTTTGTAAGATTCTTTATGATACACATCTAAAATTAATAACATATCTTTTTCTTCTTTTTCTAATACTATTAATCTTTTATTATATGCATTAAGAGTGTTAGCAATTTTTCTAATATTCCCCAATGCTGTTTCAACAATTATTAATATTGCAGCAATTTGAGTGATAGTAGCTAAATTAATAGTAGACCATTCAACTTTGGATAAATAAAATATTATAATTCCATATTGACTAAATGTTTCCAGTATGGAAATAAATAATCTAGAGAAATTTAGTTTCTTATGAAATTGATTAATATTGTGGTTGCTAGACATAAGTGTTTTCTGGAATTTTTCAATTCTCATATCCAAGTCACTTTTAACAATAACAGGAACTCTTAACAAATCATTAATTATAAGAGATTGTTCATTGTTATATTCTCTATCCTTTTCATAATATTCTTTTTCGTTAAAACTACTATAAACAGAAGTTAAAAAAGAGATAAAGGAAAATATTAAAAGTAAAGGAATAAAAATTGTTTGCGAAATGGATGTATTGGTTAGTATAGATACAATTAACATAGCAATTACACTAATAATCTGAAAAACATCAAATGTGTGCTGGATTTTTTGTTGCCATAAAATTTTAAGATAATTTTTTATAGTATTTAATACTGATTCATTATTCATTATCTTATATAAATTATTAGCTTCATCGTATTTTAATACTTTATTAGATGTTTTACCAATAATTTGACTTGCAATGAATGTAATTTCATTTTTAAAGATAAGTTCAAATTTTTTGCTTTCAGAACTTTCAAATAAATGAAAAGTTTCTTGTACTACTTGTTGACCACGATATAACATAAATAAAATAATACCGAGTAAAATAAATTTATGTTCAATAGCCATATTGGTAGCTTTTAGCATGAATGCAAAGATTAATGAGATTATAGTCATAAATAGATTCATAAAACCTACCTTAAATCCCATAACTTTAACATTTTTAGGGATTGTGAGAACTTCATCTGAAATTCCACAAGGTCTTAAAAATCTAATTATAAGATTAACCACCTCCCGAAATATGTTTTTTGATTTTTTTTGTTTTTCCATTTTTCTTCCTCCTTAAATTAAATAGAAATTTTTATAAAAAGGTATTTACCTTATATATTTATTATACCATATTTACATAATGAATAACAATAAAAAGCATTATAGATTGACATAATTTGACTAAAGAGGTATAATAAAAATGTACATAAAAACACTTTATTATTTTTTTAGGAGGCAGAATTATGAATTATGTATTTTCAGAAAACGAATTGATAAAATATCAAGTATTTGAGTATTTAGGTGTCTTGCCCAATTTAGATGTATTTTTGGAAGAAAATATACTCATTATGCACAAAGAGTTTTTAAAGCTCATAAAGAAAATGGAGAAAGAACAAAAAAATGAGAGGAAAGAAAAATTTTTAAAAAACATAGAGTATGAAGACTTTATAGAAATACTGAAAAAACGGTTTGCTATTAATCTAGAAAAAGAATTAGAAAAAGAATGCAAATCTAATATACTGGAGCTGCAGTTAAAAGCAAGGAAAATCAGCCAAGAAATGAGCAATGATACTCAAAATGCTGCATATCAAAAATTCTTAAAAGAAGTCGTAAAATCAATAAGCAACGATATTCTTAAAGAATATCGAGAACTTCTTTAAAACTTAAAATTTTGCCGATCCCCTTTTAATATTTTAGAAGGGGATTTTACTATTGCATAAAAATTAATATTAATATAGAAAATAAAACTTAAATATGATAAAATCAAGAAAATAGAATATGAAGTAAGGAGATAAAAAAATGAAAGTATTATTTGCAACTACAAATCCTGCAAAAGTAAATAAATATGCAAATCAATTAAGAGAAAAAAATGTAGAATTAATAACAATTAAAGATATAGGAATAAATTTGAAACCAGAAGAAATTGGAAAAAATGCTATAGAGAATGCATATATAAAGGCAAAAGCATATTATGATAGAACTAAAATAACAACAATAGGAATGGATAATAATTTGTATATAGAAGGATTGCCAGATGAAAAACAACCAGGAACTCATGTAAGAAGAATAAATGGAAAAGAATTAAATGATGAGGAAATGATTGACTATTATTCTAATTTAGTAAGTCAGTATGGAGGAAAGTTATCTGCAAAATGGGTATATGGGATGGTAGTATATAATGGAAAAGAAACGAAAAAATATACTTGGAGCAAAGGCAATTTTTATTTAGTAAATGAAGCTTCAAAAAAGAGAAATCCGGGATATCCTTTAGATTCTATATCAATTATGCCAGGATGTGACAAATATTTTGTTGATTTGACAGAAAATGATAAAAAGAATAATAAAGAAAATTATAATGAAGATGATGTAGTTAAATTTATAGTAGATAGTATAAAAATATAGAAGAACAAAGGAAATGGAATAAACTGTTAATTATAAAATAAGAATGTACAAAAAATGGAAAGTAATAAACAAAAGGAACTGTAAATGAACAATATACTAAAAAGTAAAGTTCATAAACAAGTTTCTTTTTTAGTATTTATAGAAAAATATATAAAAAAATTATAAATATCATTGACAATTGAATAGACATTCAACTATAATATGGTTGAACAGCTATTCAACTGAAAGGAGGAAAAAATGTCAAAAAATGAGTTTATTTGTGATTGCAATATAATACATGAAAAAAATGTACACGAAACATTAGAAAAAATGCCAGATGAGAATGTATTTAATAAAATTGCAGAATTTTTTAAGATTTTAGGAGATACTACAAGAACTAAAATATTATTTGCATTAGATGCAAATGAAATGTGTGTATGTGACATAGCAAATGTACTAAATATGAGTAAGTCTTCTATTTCACATCAACTTGGAACATTGCGAAGAATGGATATTGTGAAATGTAGAAGAGAAGGAAAAGAAGTATATTACACATTAGATGATAACCATATAAAAGAAGTGTTTGAAGTAGCACTAGAACATATAGAACATAAAAAATAAAGTATAGAAGGGAGAAAATGATATATTATAATTGTTAAATATATCATAAAAACATTATGAAAAAAAGATTATATATTATTATTATTTCAGCAGTATTATTTTTGTTTTCAATGATAGTAAAATTTGAAAACCCATTAATTAATAATATTATTTATATTATTAGTTATTTACTAGTAGGATTAAAAATAATAAAAGAAGCTATAGAAAATATTACTAAGGGAGAAGTATTAGATGAGAATTTTTTAATGGCAGTTGCTACATTGGGAGCATTTGGAATTGGTGAGTTTCCAGAAGCAGTAGCAGTTATGCTATTTTATCAAATAGGAGAGTTATTTCAAGATTATGCTGTAGATAAATCTAAGAAATCTATTTCAACATTAATGAATATTAGACCAGATTATGCTAATGTGCGTAGAAATTCAACAATAGAAAAGGTAAATCCAGCAGACGTAAAAATAGGAGAAAGTATAATAGTAAAACCAGGTGAGAAAATTCCTTTAGATGGTATTGTACAAGAGGGAACTTCAATGCTAGATACTTCAGCTTTAACAGGGGAATCAGTTCCCAGAGAAGTTACTTTAAATGATGAGGTATTAAGTGGATGTATCAATAAAAATGGTATGATTACAATAAAAGTAACAAAAGAATTTGGAGAATCAACAGTTAGTAAGATATTAAATTTAGTAGAAAATGCTAGTAGTAAAAAATCACAATCAGAGAAATTTATAACTAAATTCGCAAAATATTATACACCTATAGTTGTAATAATTGCATTAGTATTAGCTTTTATACCACCATTAATTTTTAAAGATACTATGTTTAGTGAATGGATTTATAGAGCATTATCATTTTTAGTAGTGTCTTGTCCATGTGCTTTAGTAATATCAATTCCACTAAGCTTTTTTGGAGGGATAGGTGGAGCTTCAAAAATAGGAATACTAATAAAAGGAAGCAACTATCTAGAAATGCTATCAAAAGCAGAAGCAATAGTGTTTGATAAAACAGGTACATTAACAGAGGGAAGTTTTGAAGTAAGAGAAGTAAAATCTATTAATATGTCAAAAGAAGAATTAATAAAAATAGTAGCTTATGCTGAAAGTTTTTCAAATCATCCAGTAGCGGAATCAGTAAAAAATGCCTATGGTAAAGAAATTAATAAAGAATTAATAAGTAAAACAGAAGAAATTAGTGGTCATGGAATTGTAGCAGTAGTAGAAGGAAAAGAAGTTTTTGTTGGAAATGACAAATTAATGGTACAAAAAAATATAACTTATGAAAAGTGCCAAAAAATAGGAACAGTATTATATGTGGCAATAAATAACAAATTTGAAGGGTACATACTAATTGCAGATAAAATAAAAGATGACTCAAAAAATGCAATTAATGACTTGAAAAAATTAAATGTTAAAAATACAATTATGCTTACAGGAGATAGAAAAGAAGTAGGTGAAGCTGTAGCTAAAGAATTAAAATTAGATGAAGTATATACTGAATTATTACCAGATGGAAAAGTTGAAAAATTAGAAGAATTAATGAAGAAAAAGACAGAAAAAGGAAAGGTGATATTTGTAGGAGATGGAATAAATGATGCTCCAGTATTAGCATTATCTGATATAGGTATTGCAATGGGAGGCTTAGGCTCAGATGCAGCTATTGAAGCGGCTGATATAGTTATTATGACAGATGAAGTATCAAAAATTAGTAAAGCAATAAAAATTTCACGAAAAACTATGAAGATAGTAAAACAAAATATAATATTTGCAATTACTGTAAAAATATTAGTATTAATATTGAGTGCTGTAGGAATTGCTACTATGTGGGAAGCTGTATTTGCAGATGTAGGAGTTTCTATACTTGCAATTATAAATTCTTTGAGAATGTTACAGGTAAAAAATTTTAAATAAAATAAGAAATAACTATTTACAAATAAATAAAAAAAGATATATAATCAAATAAATAAAAAAAGTATAGAAAAGAAGAGGAGATAAATATGAATAACTATAAAAAAATAGCAAATTTAATAGGAAATACAGCTATTTCATTAATAGTTGTCATATTTATTTTCGTTTTTTAATAAGGACTAACCTCCTTATTTTTTTGTGCTTTTTTTAATATAAAAATGGAGGATGAAAATGAAGGAAAAAAACAAAAAAATAGTATTTGAAGATGGTGAAGAATATTTAGGATATGGATTTGGGGCAGACAAAGAATGTATTTGTGAAATAGTTTTTAACACATCTATGGTTGGATATCAAGAAATAGTATCAGATCCATCTTATACATATCAGACGGTAGTAATGACATATCCATTAATTGGTAATTATGGAATAACAGATGAAGATTATGAGACAAGACAACCAACCATTGGCGGATTAGTGGTAAGAGAATACAATGATTTACCAAGTAATTTTAGATATACAAAAACATTATCAGAATACTTAGAAGAAAATAATATACCTGGAATATTTGGAATTGATACTAGAAAACTAACAAGAAGTATACGAAATAAAGGGAGTAGAAAAGTAATAATAACAGATATTAATACAAGTACAGAAGATGCAATTAAAAAATTAAATAAATATGAAATTCCGAGTGATGCAGTGGCAAAAGTAAGCTGTAAGAAAAAATGGTATTCAAGAACTACAAATTTTAAATATAATGTTGTAGCAATTGATTGTGGAATGAAACTTAATATTGTTAGAAGTTTAAATAAAAGGGATTGTAATGTGACAGTAGTACCATACAATACAAAAATAGAAGATATAATAAAATTAAAGCCAGATGGAATATTTTTGTCAAATGGACCAGGAAATCCAGAAGATGTCGTAGAAGTTATAAATTTAGTTAAGGAATTAAAAGGAAAATACCCTATTTTTGGAATATGTTTAGGACATCAAATAATAAGTTTAGCTTATGGTGCAAAAACATATAAACTAAAATTTGGGCATAGAGGAGGCAATCATCCGGTATTAAATTTAAAAAATGGCAAAATAGAAATAACAAGTCAAAATCATAGTTATGCAGTTGATGAAAAATCTCTAGAAAAAACAAAGCTAAAACCAACTCATAAAAATATTTTAGATGGAACAATAGAAGGAGTAGAATGTACAAAAGATATGATTTTCAGTGTGCAATATCATCCTGAGAGTGCGCCTGGACCACAAGATAGCGGATACTTGTTCGACCAATTTGTTAATTTAATGAAAGAAAATAGTAAGTAATATAGGAGGAATAAAAATGCCAAAAAGAAAAGATATAAAAACAGTATTAGTAATTGGCTCTGGTCCAATAGTTATAGGACAAGCAGCTGAATTTGATTATGCAGGAACACAAGCTTGTTTAGCATTAAAAGAAGAGGGATATAAAGTTATTTTAGTTAATTCCAATCCAGCAACTATAATGACAGACACTAGTATCGCAGATAAGGTATATATGGAACCACTAACATTAGAATATGTTGCAAAAATAATTAGATATGAAAGACCAGATGCAATATTACCAGGAATAGGAGGACAAACTGGACTAAATATAGCAATGCAATTACATAAAAAAGGAGTTTTAGAGGAATGTCAAGTAGAATTGTTAGGTACAAGTAGTGAAAGCATAGAAAGAGCGGAAGATAGAGAAAAATTTAAAGAATTATGTCAGGAATTAGGAGAACCTGTTTTAGAATCTGTTATAGCTGGAACTGAGCAAGAAGGGATTATAGCAGCAGAAAAAATCGGGTATCCAGTTGTTTTAAGACCTGCATTTACATTAGGTGGAACAGGTGGAGGATTTGCAGATAATGAGAATGAATTAAGAGAGATAATGAAACATGCTTTAAAATTATCACCGGTACATCAAGTATTAGTAGAAAAAAGTATAAAAGGATATAAAGAAATAGAATATGAAGTAATAAGAGATGGAAATGATACAGCTATAACAGTATGTAATATGGAAAATCTTGATCCGGTGGGAATACATACTGGAGACTCTATAGTTGTAGCGCCAAGTCAAACATTAACAAATAAAGAATATCAATTATTAAGAGATAGTGCATTGAAAATTATAAGAGCATTAAAGATAGAAGGAGGATGTAATGTACAATTTGCATTAGACCCATTATCATTTAAATATTATTTAATAGAAGTTAATCCCAGAGTATCACGTTCATCAGCATTAGCATCTAAAGCTAGTGGATATCCAATAGCAAGAGTATCAGCAAAAATCGCTATTGGAATGAGATTAGATGAAATAAAATTAGCAAATACACCTGCAAGTTTTGAACCTGCATTAGATTATATAGTATGTAAAATACCAAGATTTCCTTTTGATAAATTTACATTAGCATCTAATAAACTAAGTACACAAATGAAAGCAACAGGAGAAGTTATGAGTATCGGTAGAACTTTTGAAGAAAGTTTATTAAAAGCTGTAAGGTCATTAGAAACAGGAGTATGCCATATTTATTCAAACAAATTTGATGATATGGAAACAGAAAAAATTATGCAATATATCAAAGAAGGAACAGATGATAGAATTTATGCAATTGCTGAATTGATTAGAAGAAATATAGATTTAGGAATGATAAACAATATAACAAAAATAGACATGTTCTTTTTAGATAAATTAAAAAATATTATTGAAATGGAAAATTTATTAATTAAAAATATAAATAATATTAAAATATTAAAACTGGCAAAAAAAATAGGATTTAGTGATAGATATATAGCAAAATTATGGAATACAGAAGAAAAAGAAATTTATGCTATTAGAAAAAAGAATAATATACATCCTATATATAAAATGATTGATACATGTAGTAGCGAATTTGAAAGTTATGTGCCATATTTTTATTCTACTTATGAAGAAGAAAATGAATCAATTGTAAGTGACAATAAGAAAATTATTGTCTTGGGAGCAGGTCCAATAAGAATAGGACAAGGAGTGGAATTTGATTATTCTACAGTTCATGCAATAAAAACAATAAAACAAGCTGGTTATGAAGCAATTATAATAAATAATAATCCGGAGACTGTCTCTACTGATTATACTACAAGTGATAAACTATATTTTGAACCATTAACAGTGGAAGATGTAATGAATATTATCGAATTAGAAAAACCAATAGGAGTTATTGCGGCATTAGGAGGTCAAACAGCAATAAATTTAGCAAGTTCACTTTCTAAGCTTGGAGTAAAAATAATAGGAACAAATGTAGATGCAATAGAAAGAGCGGAAAATAGAGAAGCTTTTGAAGAAGTAATGAAAAAATTAAATTTATTACAACCTAAAGGTGAAGCTGTAACAAAAATAAAAGATGGAATAAAAGTTGCAAATGAAATAGGATATCCGGTATTAGTTAGACCTAGTTATGTACTAGGTGGTAGAGCAATGCAAATTGTTTCAAACCAAAAATCATTGGAGAAATATTTAAAAACAGCTGTAGAAATTAATACAAAACAGCCAGTATTAGTAGATAAATATATCATAGGTAAAGAATTAGAAGTGGATGCAGTGTGTGATGGAAAAGATGTATTTATTCCAGGAATAATGGAACATGTTGAAAAAACAGGAATACATTCAGGAGATAGTATAAGCATTTATCCTACATTTAGTATAAGTACAAAGGTTAAAGAAAAAATAATAGATTATACAGTTAAATTAGGGATAGGAATAGGTATTGTTGGATTGTATAATATTCAATTTATAGTTGATAAAAATGAGGATGTATATGTTATAGAAGTAAACCCAAGGTCATCAAGGACAGTGCCATTTATATCTAAAGCAACAGGATATCAAATTGCAGATATAGGCACATTAGTAATGATAGGAAAGCCCCTAAAGGAGCAAGGAATTACAGAAATATATCCTAAAGAAAAAGAAAAATGGTATGTAAAGGCACCAGCTTTTTCATTTTCTAAATTAACAGGTATGGATATCACATTATCACCAGAAATGAAATCGACGGGAGAAGCAATAGGATATGATAAAAAATTAACAAGAGCATTATATAAAGCACTTCAATCTACAGGAATGAAACTTTCTAACTATGGAACTATATTTGTAACATTAGCAGATAAAGATAAAAATGAAGCATTGCCGCTAATTAAAAGATTTTATAACTTAGGATTTAATATAGAAGCAACAAAAGGAACGGCAGATTTCTTGAAAGAACATGGAATTAGAACGAGAATAAAGAAAAAGATAAGTGAAGGAAGTGAAGAAATTTTAGATTCACTTAGACAAGGATATGTAAGTTATGTTATAAACACTACAGATATAGATTCAGGAAGTCAAGAAAATGATGAAGCATTAATAAAAAGATGTGCAGTTGAAAATAATATTGCAACATTTACAGCTTTAGATACAGTAAATGTATTGCTAGATGTTTTAGAAGAAATTACTTTAGGAGTTTCAACAATAGATGATTAAAGATACAAAGATATAGTTTTTATTATAAATTAATGCCAAGAAAGACTTAAAAATATAAGATTTTCATTACATGTCTCAGTTTATTATAAAATTTAAGAAATTCTAATTTATTTTAGGGCACCCTTCCACTATCGTGAACTCTTTCCCTAAAATTACATAGAATTTCTAAAATTTTTCCATGCACATTCGACATTTCATTTCAATCTTATATTTTTAAGTCTTCTTAGAGCTAATTTATATCATTATCTAAAAATTTAATTTTTATTGATTTCTTCTTTGGTATATATAGAATAAGCACAAGATAATAAAACAGTTTTTAGAAGATATTTATCATCATTTTTTGAACTTTTGTCAACAAAGTCTTTTTGAAAAAATACACATTCTAAAGCTTGTTCAAATAATTGACAAAAATTATCATAGGCTATTTCAATGCTAGATTTTTCTAATGCTAAATTAATTAGTTTTTGAATATCACTAATTTTATAAACTTCTTTTAAAATACAAATAACTAAAAATTTAGCTAAATGAGTTTTAGAATATTTCTTTTTTGATGGAGGTTCTGTTACTTTATTTTTTACATAATTATTAATCATATTTTTAGTTAAAATCAGGTTTTCATCATTTGCAGAAAAAGAAAATAAACAAGGTGCTAATGTTTCATTTATTAAAGTTACAACTTGATCTAGATATAAACTAATATTTGGTAATTCATTCCATCTTGGAAGATGGAAATTTATTTTTTCAGTATTCATAATATAAAAAGTCCCTTCATATAATAAAATTTATTATATAGTATCATAATTAGAATTGATAGTCAATATTGACAAAGTGAAAAAGATGTGTTAATCTGGTTTGAGAAACTAGATAGGAGGTAAGTATGAAAAATCAATTAAGAGAACTTCCAAAGTTTGATAATATTAAAGAGATTATATATAATTCAGTTAAGCTGTATGCAGAAAATATAGCATTTACAATAAAGAAAAAAGTAGAAAATAAAACAGAATATATTAATATAACGTATGAAAAATTATTGCAGGATATAAATTCTTTAGGTACAATGTTACATAAAAAAGAATTAAAAAGAAAAAGAGTTGCCATAATAGGAAAAAATAGATATGAATGGTCAATTTCTCATTTAGCATGTTTAATGGGAGGAATAGTATCAGTTCCTTTAGATAAAGATTTGCAATTAGATGAGTTAGAAGAATCGCTAATAAGAAGTAAAGTAGATGCAATTATATTTGATGAGAAAATAGAAGAAAAAATAAATATAGTAAAAGCAAATAAGAAGACTAATATAAAAGAATATATTTGTATGAGTGAACTTAAAGAGTATGAAAATGTGCCTAATTTATTAAAATTAGGTAAGAAAATTATTGAAGATGGAAATCATGATTACGAAAATTATGAAGTAGACTCCAAATGTATGAGTATATTACTATTTACATCTGGAACTACAGCAAAATCAAAAGCGGTTATGTTATCTCAATATGGAATTGCAACAAATGTTTACGATATGCAAATTGTAGAAACATTTTTACCAACAGATGTAAATATTGCGTTTTTACCATTTCATCATATATTTGGTTCGACAGGTATGATAGTAATGCTAGCAAGTGGAGTTAAAACGGTATTTCCTGATGGATTAAGATATATAAAGCAAAATTTAATAGAATATCAAGTTTCTTTATTTGTTGGTGTACCATTGCTTATAGATAAAATGTATTCAAATATAGAAAAAGAAATAGAAAAACAGGGAAAAACAAAACTAATTAATATAGCAATAAAAATTAGTAATATATTAATGAAACTTCATATTGACGTTAGAAGACAAGTATTTAAACCAATTATAAATGCATTAGGAGGAAAAATGAGATTCATTATTTCTGGAGGAGCACCATTAGATAAAGAAATAGAAAAGAAATTTAATGAATTTGGAATTCATATAGTACAAGGATATGGATTGACAGAAACATCTCCAGTAATTGCAGCAGAAAATGATAAATATGTAAAATTAGGCTCAGTAGGTATTCCAATGAAACATGCTAATATTGAAATCGTTAATAAAGATGAAAAAGGAATAGGAGAAATCACAGTAAAAGGACCGAATGTTATGCTTGGATATTATGAAAATGAAGAAGCAACAGCAGAAGTGCTAAAAAATGGAAGGTTTTATACAGGTGATTTAGGATTTCTAGATGATGAAGGATTTCTATTTATTACAGGCAGGAAAAAAGATATGATAGTATTAAAAAATGGAAAAAAAGTATTTCCTGAAGAATTAGAAACTTTAATTAATAGAACTGAAGATATAGAAGAATCTTATGTCTTTGGCATGAAAGATAAAGAAGACAAAAGTAAAATAAAAGTAGCAGTAGAAGTAGTATATAATAAAGAAATAGTAAAAAAGAAATATGGAGAAATTTCAAAAGAAGAATTATATACAAAGATATGGAATGAGATAAAAGAAATAAATAAAACTTTACCACGATATAAATATATAACACAGATGATTTTAACAGATGAACCATTAATAAAAACGACAACACATAAAATAAAGAGAAATGAAGAATATAAAAAAGTCAATGATAAATCTAAATAAAAATGAACAAAATGGTTAAACTATAAAGAGAATTTTAGAAATAATGTTGACAAATAGTGGCATATGATATATAAGTAACACAGTTAAAGGAGGAGGTATAAATGGAAATGAATTTAAAAGGAACAAAAACAGAAAAAAATTTAATGGAAGCTTTTGCTGGAGAGTCACAAGCTAGAAATAAATACACATATTTTGCTTCTAAAGCTAAAAAAGAAGGATATGAACAAATAGCTGCTATATTTGAAGAAACAGCTCAAAATGAAAAAGAACATGCTAAAATGTGGTTTAAACTATTACAAGGTGGAGAAATAAAATCTACAATAGAAAATTTACAATCAGCAGCTGAAGGAGAAAATTATGAATGGACAGATATGTATGACAGAATGGCAAAAGAAGCAAAAGAAGAAGGATTTGACAGAATAGCATATCTATTTGAAGCTGTAGGAAAAATAGAGAAAGAACATGAAGAAAGATATAAAAAATTAATTGAAAATGTAGAAGGTGGATTAGTATTCAGCCGTGATGGAGATAGAATATGGAAATGTAGAAATTGCGGACATATAGTTATAGGGAAATCAGCTCCTGAAATTTGTCCAGTATGTAGTCATCCAAAAGCATTTTTTGAAATAAAAGCAGAAAATTACTAAAAAATATGTATTAAAATTATAAAAAATAACAAGTTGTATAAATAAAGCAAACTTGTTATTTTTTTATTTTCAAAAAAGGATTGACAAATATTGGAAATAATGATAAGCTATGAACACAATTTGTAAAAGATAAACTATAAAGTTGTATTTAAAGGAGGTTTTCTTATGGTTAGTAGAGAAACGAAAATACCGCAATTTTATGATGTATTAGATGAAGAATTACAAATAATTCGGGAGATTTATCAAGAAACTTTAATACGAACAGAAAAAGCAGGATTTAAAGAAATTGAGACAACAGGAGTAGAACAACGAAAAAGATATTTAGAAGCTACACAGGTACATTATAGTAAAATATTTGAAGTACGGAGACCAAAAGAAAAAAATAGTTTTGCATTACAATCTGATTTAGCCATGAGTATGAGTAGATATGTGGCTGACTTACCAGGCAATATTCCAGCATTAAAGTTAGTACAAGTTGGAAAAGTTTATAGAGATAGGATAAAAAATTTACCAGGATATAGAAGAGAATTTAAACAAATCCTTTTAGGAGAATGGGGAATAAAATCTCTATTTGCAGATGCAGAAACTATTTATTTAACTTATCAAATATTATCAAGCATACAAGAAGCAAAAGTAGTTTGTATTGAAATATCAAATGCTAATATATTTAATGCTGTATTACCAAATTTAGCTGAAAAAATCAGGTTTGAAGGTATAGAAAATATAGAAGAAGCACATATAAATGAAAGAGATAGAGCAATTTTAAAAGAATTGTATGAGTTGAAAATGGTAGATTTTTCAGGATTATGTAAAAAAGTAAAAAATATAAAAAATGTGGAAGTTAGAACTGAATTTGAAAAAGCATTACAAGTGCAGCGGATTTTAGTAAATAATTTTGGAATAAATGATAATATATATTTTAATTTGCATAATTTAGAAGGAACTGGACATTATTCTGGGTTACATTATCGAATTTATATGGAAATAAATGGTACAAACTATCTGATTGGCGATGGAGGTAGAATTGATACTTTATGTAGTAAATTCAATCCAACCAAGGAAATTCCAGCTATATGTATGGGAATTGGAGTACAGGTATTAGCACAATTTATAACTAAAAAAAGAGAAAAACAAATAATTATTTTAGTTGATGATGGAATAATTTTGAAAAAATGGAATAAAATAGAACAGATAAGACAAGCGTTAAAAGAATATTCGATATCTATTATCGCAAAATCACCATCTTTAAAAAAACATTTTTTTAAAAGTGAATTTTATTGCAACTATACATTTATTTTAATTACCGAAAATTCGGTAGAAGTCAGGTCTAATGATGCAGTTTTCAAAAAAGAGATTTTGAGAAAAATAGATGATTCCACATTCTGACTTTAATTCTCTAACATAAGAAAATATAATAGGGGCAAGTCAGAAAAATTTTTGATTTGCCCCTATTAAAAAATTAAGATTGGAGGAAAAATATGTTAAAACCAATAACTACATGGAAAGATAAAAAACATTATTTAGATTTGATACATGATAAATGGTATATTACATTAATAGAAATAGAAAATATGATTAACACTTATACAGTAAAATTTTATGAAGAAAAAGGGATAAAGACACTACATTTACCTGTGACAACAAGTTCAATTAGTAGTCCGATGGGACTAGGAAGTGATTCTAAACCTGTAAAAATAAATTTATTTGGGATTGATACATATTTAGTAGATTCTATGCAATTCATGCTGGAATATGCATGCAGAATGTTTAGTAATGGAGCTTATTATATTATGCCATCATTCAGAGGTGAAGAAGCGGATAAAAGACATCTATGTCAATTTTATCATAGTGAAGCTGAAATACCAGGAAAATTAGAAGATGTAATGGCATTGGTAGAAGAATATATCAAATATTTATGTGAAATAATATTAGAAAAATACAAAACTCAAGTAGAGCAAATATCAGGAGATGTAAAGCATGTAGAAATGATGGTAAAAAAATGTGGTAATATTCCAAAGATAGAATTTGATGAAGCAGCAAAAATGTTAGAAAATAATCCTAAATATATCGAAACAAAACAAGAAGGTTATAGAGATATAACAAGAGAAGGGGAGAAAAAAATACTTGAAATGATGGGTGGTGTAGTTTGGATTACACATTATGACTATATAGCTGTACCATTTTATCAAAAGTTTGACAACACAAAGAAAAAAGCCTTAAATGCAGATTTGTTATTTGGTATTGGAGAAACTGTTGGAGCAGGTGAAAGACATAATAATATTATGGAATTGGAAGAAGCATTAGAAATACATAAAGTAGATAAGAAAGATTATAAATGGTATTATGATATGAAAAAATATTATCCTATTCAAACTTCAGGTTTTGGCATGGGGATAGAAAGGTTTATTTTGTGGCTGTTTAAGCATGATGACATTCGTGATTGTCAAATACTACCAAGGTTTAATGGGAAAAATATGATACCGTAAAAATTTTATAATTATATTTGTAAAGGAGGAGAATTTATATGCAAGAAGTAATTACATATTTTAAAAATAAAGCTAAAGACTACGATTTAGTTGAAAAACAAAAATATTGGAATTTATCAGATAAATTATTATGGGAGATTTTTAAAGATACAGTTCTTAGTAAAATGCCAGAGAATTTTATATTTTTAGATGCTGGCGGAGGTACAGGCAGGTGGACACAAAAAATATTAGATGAGTATCCGAAATCGAAAGGAATTATTATAGATATTTCAAAAGATATGTTGAATGAAGCAAAAAATAAAATGCAGAATGATAAAAAATATAGTAATAGAATAGATTTTATAGAATATAATTTAGAAAATATAGATTGTATAGAAACAAATAAATTTGATTTGAGTTTTAATTTTCATAATGTATTAGGATTTGTAGAGAATCCAGAAAAAGTAATTAGTGAATTATATAGAGTAACTAAAAAATTTGGATATGTAGTATCATTAGTACCCAATTTATATCATAATGTATTTTTTAATATATTTGTAGGAGATATACAATTAGCAGAAGAAACGATGAAAACTAAAAAAGGAAGATTTACTAAAGATATGCCAGCAATGAATATGTATACACCAGATAGTATACAAAAAATTTATCAACAAGTTGGATTAAAAACAAATATATTATCTGGATTTCCGATAACGATATATCCAAGTATGCAAGAAACACAAATAGAGGGGGATAGTATGCACGTAGCTAACATATTATCAAGCAAAAAAAATTTTGATAAGATATATGAAATGGAGAAAAAATTATTACATAATACAGATTTAGCATCGAGAGGAAATCAAATTTATATTGTTGGACAAAAATGAAGGGAGACAATATTGAGTGAAGAAAGTACAGAAGTTACAAAAAGGAGATACAATAGGAGTAATTAGTCCTTCTGCACCATTAGCAGGTATGGTAGAACACAGGTATAAAAATGGAATCAAAAAATTAAAAGAGCTTGGATATAAAATAAAAATAGGAAAACAGGCATTAAAGACAATACCATATACGGCCGGAGAAGAGGAAGATAGAGCTCAAGATATTATGGAATTTGTTCGAGACAAAGAAGTAAAAGCAATTATTTCATTTATAGGTGGATATAATACAAATCAATTACTAAAATATTTAGATTTTGAAATTATCAAAAAGAATCCCAAAATTATAATGGGATATTCAGATATGACGATATTATTATTATCAATACATAAGAAATGTGGATTTTCAACATTTTATGGACCATCAGTTTTAAATCAATTTGCAGACCCATTTTTACCTGAATATACAATAGATTATTTTAGAAAAGCAGTGATAAAAAAAGAACCAATAGGAGATATACATCCATCAGAAAAATGGACTTGTGAATTTCTAGATTGGTTTGAACACAAAGATTTGAAGAGAAATAGAAAATATTTAAAAAATCCAGGTTGGGAATGGCTGAAAGAGGGAACTTCCGAAGGAATTTTACTAGGAGGGTGTTTAGAAACTTTAGTACATTTAAGAGGAACTGAATATTGGCCAGATTTTAATAACAGTATATTGTTTTTAGAAACCTGTGAAAGTTGTGGCTCACCGACCAAAGGTGAAGAAATTGGTATTATCGATTCTTACTTAGTAGATTTAGAACTAAGTGGAGTATTTAACAATATATCAGGCATGATAATAGGTATACCTTATGGCTATGAGGATGAGCAAAAAGAGGTTTATAAAAAGATGATTATAACTAGAATGAAAGATTACGAATTTCCAATTTTGTTTAATGTGAACATAGGCCATTGTGATCCAATAATTACAGTGCCTATAGGTGCAAAAGCTAAGATAAATTCAAAAACTAATACATTTAAAATAATAGAATCTGCAGTAGAATGATAATAAAATATATGAATATCTGGTAATAATAATATTACTTCCAGATATATAAATTAAAGAGGGATAAAAAATCCCTCTTTTTAAAGATTAATTAACGACTTTAACTAAATCATCAATTGAAAAATATGATTTCTGTCCGGTTGCACGTTCTTCTACTTCATATAAACCAACTTTTGCATTTTTACCAATAATAACTAAGTATGGAATGCCTAAAAGTTTTGAGTCTTTAATTTTAGAACCTAAAGAAATATCTCTATCATCAATCAGAACATCAACATTATTATTTTGTAATGTATCATACAAAGAAAATGCTTCAGTTGTTTTATTATTTTGATAAACAATAGATATCATATAAGGTGCTAAATTCTTAGGCCAAATTAGACCATGTTCATCACAGTTTTGTTCGCATACCGCTGCTAGTGTACGACTAACCCCAATACCGTAACAACCCATGAAATATGGCTTGTTATCATTGTTAGAATCTTTAAAAGTATAATTCATATTAGAAGAATAATACTGACCTAACTGAAAAATATGACCAAGTTCAATACAATGCTTTTTATTTAAGTCAGATAAATTAGTTATATTATAATTTGATTTTAAGTATTCAGCTGAATTGGACAAGGTTAATATTTCAGTATTTAAACCAATCTGATTAGTGTCATCAACTAGAATAGTATCTTCTCCTGCATCTGAAATAAACATAAATTCTTCAGAAAGTTTACCTCCCATTTCTCCATTAATAGCAGCAACAGGAATAACATTTAAACCTAATTCAGAAAAAATAGAATAATAAGCTTCTCTTATTCTGGCATATTCTTTTTTCATACTAGATTCAGAAGAGTGAAAACTATATGCATCCATCATAGAAAATTCTTTGCTTCTTAATAACCCACCTCTAACTCGTATTTCATTCCGAAACTTAGGTCCGATTTGATATAAAGTTACTGGTAAGTTTTTGTAAGATTTTAAGTTATTTTCTACAAATTTAAAGATGGCTTCTTCTGCAGTTGGAGCAAAACAGTATGTACCATTTTTAGTATTGGTAATAAACATTTGGTCAGAATCAACATATTGATTCCATCTTCCAGAGGCTACCCAAATTTGTTTTGGTTGTAATATAGGAAGAGAAACTTCAATACAATCATAAGAATCAAGAGAAGTTCTAATAATATTTTTGATTTTCTCTTGAACTTTTACTAAAAAGTTATGTTGACCATATATACCAGAACCATACCGGCAGATTAAACCAGACTGTAATAGAATTCTAGAAGATAGACATTCGTCAGAATCTATCCGGCTTTTGCTGGTCGTAAGTGCAAGTTTTGACATTTTCATAATATTACCTCCTTAAAAAATATTGATAAGATATTTATATCATACAAAATATGCAAATACACAAAAAAATTGTCGACAAACACTTTAAAAATTAAAAAAAATAGTATACAATATGAAAAAAAGATTAGGAGAGGAATATGAACAAAAAATGGGAAATATATAATGTGGACGAAGAATCAGTAGATAATTTATCAAATAAATATCATATTAATAAATTATTAGCTACCATACTGAATAATAGAGGGATTGTAACAGAAGAAAAAATAAGATTATTTTTAAATCCTACACGCAATGATTTTCATAATCCATTTTTAATAAAAGATATGGAAAAAGCTGTAGATAGGATTATAAAAGCAATAGAAAATAAAGAAAGAATAACAATATATGGAGATTATGATGTAGATGGAATTACAAGTATAACAGTATTGAAAAGTTTCTTACAAGAAAGAGGATTAGAAATAGCACAATATATACCAAATAGATTAACAGAAGGATATGGATTAAATATAGAAGCTGTTGAAAAAATAAAAAAACGTGGTTGTGACCTAATGATAACAGTAGACTGTGGAATTTCAGCAATTAAAGAAATAGATTATGCAAATCAATTAGGAATTGAAACAATTGTAACAGACCATCATGAGCCTGGGCAAGAACTACCAAAAGCAATGGCTGTAATAGATAATAAAAGAAAAGATTCTACATATCCTTTTAGAGAATTAGCAGGAGTAGGAGTGGTTTTTAAAGTTATACAAGCTATTTCTATAAAATTAGGATTAAAAGAAGAAGAATATTTAAAATATCTTGATATAGTATGTATTGGAACAATATCTGATATTGTTCCTCTAGTTGATGAAAATAGAGTCATCGCTAAATTAGGGTTATTATTAATAAAACAAACAAGAAATATAGGTTTAAGAGCAATTATAAATATGTCTGGATATAAAGAGATAGATTCAAATAGTATTTCTTTTGGTATTGCACCTAGAATAAATGCTTGTGGAAGAATGGGAAAGGCAGAAGATGCACTAGAATTATTTTTATCAAAAAATATAAATGAAGTATGTCAATTAGCACAAAAATTGAATGAATATAATAAAGAAAGACAGGAAACAGAAAAAGCCATATATGAGAATGCAGTAGAAGCCATAGAAAGAGAAAATTTACAAAAAAATTCTGCAATTATAGTTGGAGGACATAACTGGCATCATGGAGTTATAGGAATAGTTTCTTCAAAAATAACTGAAATGTATTTTAAACCAAGTATATTACTTAGTTTTGAAGATGATGGAATAGGAACAGGTTCAGGAAGAAGTATACCAGGATTTGATTTACATGAAGCATTATCAAAATGTAATAATTCCATAGAAAAATTTGGTGGACATAGTATGGCTATAGGAATTACAATAAAAAAAGACAAATTTGAAGATTTCAAAAAGCAATTTGAACAAATAGCTGAAGAAGCAGATATAAATGATATTATACCTATAATAAAAATTGATGCAAAAATTAATTTTGAAAATATTAATAAAGAAATGGTAGATAGTTTAAAAGAATTAGAACCTTATGGAGAAGGTAATAAAATGCCAATATTTGCTTTTAAAAATTTAAAGATTGATTCAATAAGGTCATTATCAGATGGAAAACATTTAAAATTAACACTAAAAGAAGGAAATACAGTGATTAATGCAATAGGTTTTAATATGGGACATTTTATTAATGAATATAGAATTGGAGATAAAGTTGATGTTGCAGGAGTTTTGGAGATAAATCATTTTAATGGTGTCGAATCAGTACAAATAAATTTAAAAGATATAATGAAATCCATATAGAAAAAGGAGGATGTTTTTTTATGCGAGAAGAAACGCAAGAAATAACAATTCAAGATGTAATAAATAAAAGAAAACAACATTCAAGAAAAGTTGATGTGAAATTGATAATGAAGGCTTATAATTTAGCTAAAGAAAAACATGGTGACCAAAAAAGACATTCAGGAGAACCATATATTATACATCCACTTAATGTTGCATATATATTAGCAGATATAGGATTAGATGAAAGTACTATATCTGCAGCATTATTACATGATGTTGTAGAAGATACAGATATGACAGATGAAGAACTAAGAAAAATTTTTGGTGATGAAATAGCAGACATGGTTGCAGGTGTAACAAAATTAAGTTCTATACAATTTGAAACTGTTGAAGAAAGACAAGCTGAAGACTATAGAAAAATGTTTTTAGCGATGGGGAAAGATATAAGAGTAATTCTAATTAAATTAGCAGATAGACTGCATAATATGAGAACTCTTAAATATTTAAAAAGAGATAGACAAATTGCAATATCAAGAGAAACAAGAGAATTATATGCACCTCTTGCAAATAGATTAGGAATATATTCATTAAAATGGGAATTGGAAGATTTAACATTTAAATATTTAGAGCCAGAAGAATATCATGAATTAGTAGAAGGAATAAATAAGAAAAGAGAAGAGAGAATTAAATTTATAGAAAAAATAATGGCAGATATTAGAGCAACACTAAAAAAGCAAAGAATAGATGCAGAAGTGACAGGTAGAGCAAAACATTTATATAGTATATACAGAAAAATGAAAAGAGATAATAAAACATTAGATCAAATTTATGATCTATTTGCATTAAGAATTTTGGTGAATTCGGTAAAGGATTGTTATGCAGCTTTAGGTGTTGTACATGAATTATATAGCCCTATGCCAGGGAGATTTAAAGATTATATTGCAGTACCAAAGCCTAATATGTATCAATCAATCCATACAACATTATTAGGTGAAAAGGGAACTCCATTTGAAGTACAAATAAGAACGTTTGAAATGCACAAAATAGCAGAATTTGGTATTGCAGCACATTGGGCATATAAAGAAGCAAGTTATTTTGGAAAAAAACAATCTGTAAAAGTAGAAGAAGATAAGTTAGCATGGCTTAGAGAAACACTAGAATGGCAAAAAGATATGCAAGACCCACAAGAATTTTTGAATACATTAAAAACAGAATTATTTGAAGATGAAGTATATGTATTTACACCTAAAGGAGCTATAAAAGTATTACCAATGGGAGCTACACCAATAGATTTTGCATATAGTATACATGCAGAAATCGGAAATCGAATGACTGGTTGTAAAATCAATAGTAAAATGATGCCAATTGTAACTAAATTAAAAACTGGTGATATAGTAGAAATAATAACTTCAGATAATTCAAAAGGACCTAGTAGAGATTGGCTTAAATTTGTAAAAAGTACTGCAGCAAGAAATAAAATAAAAAGTTGGTTTAAAAAGGCTCAAAAAGCTGAAAATATTGAAAGAGGAAAAGAGTTAATAGAAAAAGAACTAAAAAGAATAGGACTATCACATACAGACTTATTTAAGACTGAATATATAAATCCAATGTTTGAAAAATATAAATATAAAAATTTAGAAGAAATGTATGCAGCAGTTGGATTTGGAGCTAATTCATCAGTTAAAGTAATTGCAAAGATGTTGCAAGAATATAGAAAAGAGCATCAAGAAGAAGATATAGAGAAAAAAATAGAAGAACTAAAAAAAGCTAAGATAAAGAAGACTAAACCATCTAGCTCAGGAGTTATAGTAAAAGGAATAGATAATTGCCTAGTAAAACTTTCAAAATGTTGTAACCCATTACCAGGAGATGAGATTGTGGGATATATAACAAAAGGAAGAGGAGTATCTGTTCATAGAAAAGATTGTCAAAATGTTAAAGAACTTATATCAGAAGAAAATAGAATGATAGATGTAGAATGGTACGCAGAAGAAAAGTCAGAATATCAAGCAGAAATAGAAATTTGCTCAAATGATAGACCAGGTTTATTAGTTGATATATTAAAGATGTTAGGAACAACAAAAGCTAAAATATTAGGAGTAAATACTAAAACAACAAAAGAAAGAATAGCTATTATAGACATAACAGTAGAAGTAGAAAATGTAAATGAATTAAATAAAGCACAAAAAGTATTACGCAAAGTAAATAGTGTATATGATGTAAGAAGAAAGGAAGAAAAATGATTTTAAAAGAATTAAAAATTAATACATGGATAGGAGACCCGACTAATTGTTATATAATTTTTGATGAAAAAAGTAAAGAAACTATGGTTATAGACCCAGCTGGAGATGTTGATAGAATAGTAGAAATGATTGAAATATTAGGAGGAAAACTAAAGTATATTTATTTAACACATTGCCATGGGGATCATATAGGTGGAGTTATGGAACTAAAAAACAGAATTGGAGGCAAGGTTTTAATCCATAGATTTGATGCTGAAGGTTTATATGATGTAAATATAAACCTTTCAGAAATCATAGATTTACCGCCAATAGAATTAGAAGCTGATTCTAGGGTTGATGATAATGATTTAATACATTTAGGAGACTTAGAATTTAAAGTGATTCATACACCAGGACATACACGAGGAGGTAGTAGCTTATATTGTAAAAAAGAAGAATGCCTATTTTCTGGAGATACACTATTCAGGGGAACATGGGGAAGAACAGATTTACCAACAGGAAGTATTGAAGATATTATGCAATCAATAACAAAAAAATTATTGATTTTACCAGATGAAACAATAGTATATCCTGGCCATGGAAAACCTACAAAAATAAAAGAAGAGAAACCAATATATTTAGAATTAAAACCTAAAAAATACTAAATGAAAGGAGTGGTAAAAATGAAAAAAATAGAACCACGAACACTAACTGGATTTATGGAGTTATTACCAGAAGAACAAATTTTATTTAACCTTATGAAAAATAAAATAGAAGAAACATATAAAAAATATGGTTTTTTACCAATTGATACACCAATTATAGAGTTAGCAGATGTTTTGCTAGCAAAAGCAGGAGGAGAAACTGAAAAGCAAATATATAGATTTCAAAAAGGGGACACAGATTTAGCATTAAGATTTGATTTAACAGTACCGCTTGCAAAATATGTAGCTAAAAATTATGGTAATTTAAGCTTTCCTTTTAGAAGATATCAAATAGGAAAAGTGTATAGAGGAGAAAGAGCACAAAAAGGAAGATATAGAGAGTTTTATCAATGCGATATTGACATAATTGGAGACGAAGAGCTAGGATTAATAAATGATGCAGAAATACCATCAATAATTTATAATATTTTCAAATGGCTTGGATTTGATGATTTTACTATAAAAATAAATAATAGAAGAATATTAAATGGATTATTTCAAGATATTAATCAACAAGAAAATGCAACTGAGATATTGAGGATTATTGACAAAATTGAAAAAATAGGAAAAGATGCTGTAATTGAAGAATTACAAAAAATAGGATTACAAGAGGAACAGATAAATAATATTATAAACTTTTTACAAATAGAAGGTTCGACAGACGAAAAAATAGAACAATTAGAAAATCTAAATATAAAGAATGATACATACCAAAAAGGAATTTTTGAATTAAAAGAAGTAGTAAAAAATGTCAGATTATTTGGTGTACCAGATAAAAATTTTAAGGTGGATTTAACAATAGCCAGAGGTTTAGATTATTATACAGGAACAGTTTATGAAACATTTTTAAATCAATATAGAGAAATTGGAAGTGTATGTTCTGGTGGAAGATACGAAAACCTAGCAGAATATTATACTAATAAGAAATTACCAGGAGTAGGAGTATCTATAGGGTTAACTAGATTATTCTATAAATTAAATGAATTAAATATTATTAAGGCAGAAAAAAAATCTATTTCAGATATATTGATAATTCCAATGATTGAAGACTTATCAGAACCAATAAAATTAGCAACTAAATTGAGAGAAAAAGGAGTAAATACAGAAATATATTTAAATACAAAAAAATTAAAAGCCAAATTCAAATATGCAGATAAATTAGAAATTCCTTATGTAATTGTTATTGGAGAAGATGAAATAAAAAATAAAGAAATAACATTAAAACAGATGAGTACTGGAATTGAAACAAAAATTGCAATGGATGTAGAACAAATATCAGATATGATAAAGAATTTTCAGGCATAGTTAATGTGAAAGGATTGAAAGATTATGGGAGAATATGACAAAAATAAATACCTAAAATTACTAAGCAAAGAATATAAAAATGTGACAGAAGTTACAGAAGAAATTATAAATTTAAAAGCTATTTTAAATTTACCTAAAGGAACAGAAGTATTTTTAAGTGATATACATGGGGAATATGCACCTTTTACACATATCTTAAATAATGGAGCTGGAATAATAAAAAGCAAAATAGAAGAAACATTTGAAAATAGAATAACAGAAAAGGAAAGAAATACACTAGCAACTTTAATCTATTATCCTAAAGAAAAATTGAAACTCATAAAAAAAGAAGCAGATAATCTAGATGAATGGTATTCTATTACACTTTATAGATTAGTAGAAGTAGCAAGAAAAGTTAGTTCAAAATATACAAGATCTAAGGTAAGAAAAGCTATTAATAGTGGATTTGAATACATTATAGATGAACTATTACATTCACAAGCAGATAATCAAAAAGATAAAGAAAAATACTATAAGGAAATAATAAAAACAATAATAGAGCTAGAACAAGCAGATAGCTTTATAATTGCAATATCTGATTTAATAAAACAGATGGCAATAGACCATTTACACATAATAGGTGATATATATGACAGAGGAAGACATCCAGACTTAGTTATGGAAAAACTTATGAATTTTCATAGTTTAGATATTCAATGGGGAAACCATGATATATTATGGATGGGTGCTGGATGTGGTAATAAAGCCAATATTGCAACAGTTGTCAGAATATGTGCTAGATATAATAATATAGGAATATTAGAAGACTCTTATGGAATAAATATTAGGCCACTAGCTACATTTGCTTTAGAAAAATATGCTGATGATGAATGTACAAATTTTATGCCTAAAGTATTTGACTATAATAAATATGATAATAGTGATAAAAACAATATTGCCAAAATCCATAAAGCAATAACAATAATTCAGTTTAAACTTGAAGGGCAGATGATAAAAAAACATCCAGAATATCATTTAGATGACCGACTATTATTAGACAAAATGAATATAGAAAAAGGAATTGTAAAAATACAAGGAAAAGAATACGAAATAAATGATAATAATTTTCCTACAATAAATGAAAAAAATCCATATAAATTAACAGAAGAGGAACAAGAGGTAATAGATAGATTAGCAGAATCTTTTGAACACAGTAGTAGTTTAAATAGACATATAAATTATTTATATAACAAAGGGGAAATGTATACAATATTTAATAATAACTTATTATTTCATGGGTGTATCCCAGTAGATGAAGATGGTGAACTAGAAGAAGTAGAATTTTTAGGCAAAAAACTAAAAGGAAAAAAATATTTTGATGAAATAAATGAAACAGTAAATAAAGTATTTGCAAAAAAACAACCAAATCTTATAGATTTAATGTGGTTTTTATGGATTTCACCTAAGTCACCATTTTTTGGAAAAGATAAAATGGCAACTTATGAGAGTTATTTTGTTAAAGATAAAGCAATGAGTAAAGAAGCAAAAAGTCCTTATTATAAATATTCTGAAAATGAAGATTTTTGCATTAAAATTTTAAAAGAATTTGGACTAGAGGGCGAAGATTCACATATATTAAATGGACACATGCCAGTCAAGGTAAAAAATGGAGAAAGCCCAATAAAAGCAAATGGTAAGTTACTAGTAATAGATGGAGGATTGGCAAAGAGTTTTAGAGAAAAAACAGGAAATGCAGGTTATATTTTAACATATAATTCAAATGGATTATTATTAAGTCAAAATAAACCATTTGAATCTGTAGAAAAGGCAATAACAGAAGAAAAAGATATTATAAGTGAAATTATAGTAAAAGAAACTAATGGAATAAGAAAAAGAGTTAGTGATACAGATATTGGAACAAAACTAAAAAGAGAAATAGCAGATTTAGAAGATTTAATTTGTGCATATAAAAATGGGACAGTCAAAGAAAAAATAAATATAAAAAACTGATAGATAAATTATTTTAAAAAATTGTTACTAGATAATGGGCTATTATAAATTAATAGAAGAAAATACAGAAATATAAGTTTAGAACAAAGAGACGATACTTCTGAGATTTTTTTACCTGTAAGACTAATTTCTATTCACTTAATTGTGCTCGCAACAGCGGCAATATGTAGTTAGTGTAGATGTTTCTTGTTTGTATTTAAAAAGATTATTTTATAATTGAAGAAGATAAGGCTGTAATGTGACCTCATCTTCTTTTATCTTTTGTATATTTAATTTATCTAAAGTATCTTTACCATAGAAGAATTCAAATGCTTCATAAGGAGTTTTTCCACCAAGAGATTTTCTTGGTACAGAATTTATGTGTGAGAACATTAGGTCAAGCTTGTCCTGTGTCAAATTTGACATAGATTTTTTCTTCAATATAATATCTCTTATGAACTCATGATTGTTTTCTACATGTGGTTTCTGGCTTGGCATTTGTGCATCACAATAAAATATATTGCTTCTTATTCCGCCTGTTTCTGTGTTTACTTCAAACAGTTGTGGTTTTGCAAATTCAGAGCCTCTGTCTGTTAATAATAATCCAAACAATTTTTGATACATATCATCTCCAAGAAGTTCTTGAAAATAATTAAGTGAATTAGACATTTCTTCAGATGTTTTATGCTGTTTTAATCGTCCTATCATGAGTCCTGTGTTCTCAAATATGAATGTTTGAATGTATGGTCCTCCTTGATGATTATAAACTGTGTCCATTTCTGTTGTTGCATAAGTCGGATTATTCTTTACAAATTCAACATAATCATCATATTTTCTACCAGTATAATCTGCTGATTCAGATCTTTTCTTAAGCTTATTTTTCTTTGGAATTTTTCTTGCTACTTTTCTTCTTAGGTCAATGTTAGTGACACCCCAGTCTTTAAATAATCCCATTTCAATGTATGTATAAATTGTTTTCTCACATTGTGTAATTTCTTTATGATTTTGTAAAATCGTGTAAATTGACTGTCCTTGTTTGATTAAAGGGCATATTATATGTGCTAATTCAAAAAGTTCAGTTGTATTTAAATTAACTCCTTGTCTGGAATCTTTCAAAGAATATTCATAATTTTTCTGTGCAATGTTGGCGTAATAAAAATATTTTGTTTTTTTACAACTTTTTATTTCAGAGCAACCATTACATGCACCAATAAATCTGTCTCTTCTAAAGCATGGAACTTCTTCAAAATCAGAACATTTTCCAATACAAATTTTACAGTCTTTATAATGTTTACATTTCCATGGAGCATCATCTGTTTGTGAATATCTATGTTTTCTGTTGTTTTTTATTTCTTTTCCGATTGTTGATTGACTCTTATTGAGTTCTTTTGCTGTTTCAAATTTTCTTAATCCTTTGTTGATGTTTTCTTCAATAATTTTTCTATCTTCTAAAGAAAGATGTTTACCATTAAAACTCATAATTAACCTTCTTTCCCAAGAAACATCTACTCTTTAATTATATCACTATAATTTAATCTTACAATAAGATATAATGTAACACTTATTTATATTGTACTTTAATCAAATAGAATTTACTTTTTCAATTGACCAGTAACTTTTTTTCTACAATATATTTATAAAAGTCTTGACAGTTTACAATAATAAATATAAAATATATGAGGTAGGAAAAATATATTGAAAATAAAAAACTATATATATTTATTTCGAACATTGAAAATTAAATAAGAAAGAGGTGTATGATTATGAATACAGTAATCATTATCGCCGCTATCTTAATCTCACTTGCAATAGGATTTCTAATAGGATTTATATATAGAAAAAAAGTTGCAGAATCTAAAATTCAAGGAGCAGAAAATGAAGCAAAAAGATTAATTGATTTAGCTAAAAAAGAAGGAGAAAACTTAAAAAAGGAAGAAATTTTTAAAGCTAAAGAAGAAATTATGAATAATAGAAAAGAACTAGATCAAGAGATTAAAGAAAGAAGAGGCGAAATACAAAAACAAGAGGCACGATTAATCCAAAAAGAAGAGAACTTAGAAAGACGTTCAGAAAATTTTGAGAAAAAAGAACATGAACTAGAAAAAGAAAGGCTAAATATTGAAAATAAAAAGAAAGATGTAGAAGTATTATATGACAAAGGAATGATTGAGCTTCAGAAAATAGCAGCTTTAAGTAAAGAAGAAGCAAAAGAGAGATTACTTTCTGAAATGGATAAAGAACTTACATTAGAAAAAGCAACATTAATCAGAGAAAAAGAGCAAAAAGCAAAAGAAGATGCTAATAAAAATGCCAAAGAAATTTTGTGTTATGCAGTACAAAAATGTGCAGCAGATCATTCACAAGAAACGACAGTATCAATAGTTCCGCTTCCAAATGATGATATGAAAGGAAGAATTATCGGTAGAGAAGGTAGAAACATAAAAGCACTAGAAACATTAACAGGAATTGATTTGATCATTGATGATACACCAGAAGCTGTAGTACTATCAGGTTTTGACCCATTAAGAAGAGAAGTTGCAAGAATAGCTCTAGAAAAATTAATTGATGACGGAAGAATTCACCCAGCGAAAATTGAAGAAATGGTTGAAAAAGCAAAAGAAGAATTAGATGAAACCATAAAAGAAGAAGGTGAAAGAGCAGTTCTAGAAACAGGAGTAATAGGATTACATCCAGATTTGGTTAAATTAATAGGAAAACTAAAATATAGAACAAGCTATGGACAAAATGTATTAAACCATTCAATAGAAGTATCAAATTTAGCAAGAATTATGGCAGAAGAATTAGGATTGGATGCAAAGAGAGCTAGAAGAGCTGGTCTATTACATGATATTGGAAAAGCATTAGACCATGATATGGAAGGAACACATGTAGAAATAGGTGTAGAAATATTGAAAAAATACAAAGAAAATCCACTAGTAGTAAATGCAGTAGAAGCACATCATGGAGATGTAGAACCACAGACATTAGAAGCTGTCTTGGTACAAGCAGCTGATGCTATATCAGCTTCAAGACCAGGAGCAAGAAGAGAAACACTAGAAGCATATATCAAGAGATTACAAAATCTTGAAGAAATAGCTGATTCATTTGAAGGTGTTGATAAATCGTTCGCAATACAAGCAGGAAGAGAAATAAGAGTTATTGTAAAACCAGACAAGATTTCTGATGATAAAATGACTATATTAGCACGTGATGTTTCAAAGAAAATTGAAAAAGAAATGGATTATCCAGGACAAATAAAAGTTAATGTTATAAGAGAAACAAGAATAGTGGATTATGCTAAATAAAAAAGCCCCCCATAAACTATAAAATAGTTTATGGGGGGTTACTCTTTTAACACAATTTTTTTAGTTACTTTATTGTATTATTTTTCAGAGTTTTTAGGTTCTGAGAAATTATACATGCAGGAACTAATAGGTCTGATAAGTGTCTCTTTTTCAACACCTGATAATTCAGAAAACTTTAAGCTATTGCTTTCGTCATACCTCCAGGTATCAGGCTCTCCGAGAGGAACAGCAATTAAAGACTTATCTGATTTCTGAAAAATAATATGATTATTAGTCAAACCATAAAATTTCCCTTTTGTAGTTAATACTACATCAGCGAAACTTATGCCTATAGTTCCAGTATTATGGATTAACATGACGGAACTATCATCATCATCCAGCATTACAGCCTCATAAAAATTATTTGGCTTTTCAAAAGAGTAAACTTTTAAGTACCAATTTGAAAGGTAATAACATCCAAAAGCCTTATACTGAAAAGCATCTTTTGATCTAAATGGTAAAATTTCTTTTGCCATTTCTTCAGGTAATTCGCCTTGTCTCTTTTTGAGAGCTTTTTCTACCTGTTCCTTATCTTCAAAAGGAATTTCTTCTTCTGTAGTTTCTTCAGTAGATTCTTTTTCGGAAGAAACAGAAGAGGTTACTCCTGTGAGGAGCTTCCTAAGCATTGGAAGTGCCTTAACGTTTTGAAGAGTCGTTGACTCTTCTTGGTGAGTGGTTTCTTGTGATTTTAGAGTAATTGTTGTGGTCTTACTGCAACCAGCAGTAAGAACTACAGTTAATAAAGTTACCATAAACATCATCATTTTCTTCATAATTTTACCTCTTTCTTTCGTTTGTATGATGTGTTAATAGTTACACTAAACAGCTATTTAGCCATTATGAGTTAATTATACCATATTTTATGTGAATGGTCAATTGAAAAAGTAAATTCTATTTGGAAAAAGTAAATTCTAGTTACCAAGTAAATGCTATTTATAAGCAAAA
>CAKPPS010000002.1 GCA_934177795.1 uncultured Clostridia bacterium
AAAGTGCTTATTTTTCTATTTTAATCTTACAATCTATTTTAGTTTTACAAATTTGATTTAACTTTTACAATTCACCCAACTTTTTTTCAATTTTTTTTGCGCGATTCATACCTTTGTATTATTTTAACAGCTTTAAATGTAAGTTTTAAATAAAATAACGAATCTATATGGAAAAATTTTTAAAATATATTCCTGCTATAAGTTGTAACTGCACATAAATTTACAAAGTAAATTCCCCATAATATATATTAGTATAAAAATAAACTTTAAGATATAAATTAATATTTAAGTTTTACACTACACTAATTGTAAGAATAAAATAAAATTTACAAATAATACGGCATTTTTTTAATTAAATAGATAATTATAATACCTATACTTATGCTTTTCATTTTAACATACATAATCATGTACTATTGAATAAAACTAATTAGTATTGACAAAATAAAATAATAGTATCTATATATAATTATAATATGTATACTATTATTTTACTTTATATATTTTTATTATAGTGTTTTCTATTATCTTATAATTTATTACACTATTTTTTAGATTCAAAATTTCCAATTATTCTTTCTAATGCAATTATAAACATTGCATGGCTCCAACCTAATCCTAAAGCCCAGCAAGGTTTTAATGTATTATTATCTACTTGTTCTCCTAGAAATCCATGTTTACCCGCAGTCTTTACAGCAAAGTCAAAAGTTTCTTTGGCTTTTTGTTTTTCTCCTGCTTCTAAATAATATAGTGTCATCCATAAATTTGCTATTGGCCATGGATTCCCATTCATATAGTTATCATATTCAAATCTCTGATATCCACCAGTATATGTTCTAAGACTTAAGTTTATTTTTTCAACCGTATTTTCTATCTTGTCATCTTTAGCAGAAAATACATTAAATGGTTCTACAGCCCCTAATATACTAATGTCCATTTTTTTGTCATCTATATTTCTGAAATATGTATTTGTTTTTTCTTCATATAAATTATTATCAATATATTTTTTTATTTCTTCTTGTAAATATCTTAATTCATTTATAGATTTAAGAACTTTTTCGCCTTTTAATCTATTGTTTTCAAAGTCTGATATATTTTTATCTAATAAACCATAAATTTTAATCATACTTTCAAAAGCTGCATATATACTTGATAATGAATATAAATGTATACCTTCTGACATTTCCCATAAATCATAACTAATATGTATTTTTTCTTTTTTCGCATATACACTCTGTTCTATTTCTTTTTTTACTACATCTTTTTCAAAATCTTCAATTTGTAACCATTGTTTTACATATTTTTTTAGAAATTCAATTGCCTTTTCGCACATTTTTAGATTCTCTTTGACAAATTTTTCATTTTTTGTATATTTATAATGTACGTATATTCCATAGATAACGCTTGCTGTTTCATCTACTTGATATCCCCAACATGGTGCTAACTTTCCATCTGTAAAAAATCTTTGCTCCCACATACCATTTTTGCTTTGTGTTTTCTGACAAAAGTTTTTATAAAATTTTTCTGTTTCTTTATTCATTTTCAAAATATCCATTGCTCTTGTTATAAACACTGCATCTCTTGGCCAGCAATAAGCATATCTTCCACACTTTGTGAAATATTCATCAATTTCAGGTGCTGCTATAATCCCTCCTGTTTCTTCATTTGTGTATAACGGAAATAGCAATATACTTCTTTTATAAATTTCGTATATTTTTTCTTCATAAGTATTTTTAGTTTCTGATAATCCTAATCCATTATGTGCTTTTAGATATTTTCTCCAGTAATTTCTTGTTTCTATACATTCTTTATTTAAATCTTTTCTAGCTATTCTATCTGCTATATCCTCCATATCTGATACATTTTGGTTATCTCCTAGCAGCATACAAATTTCTATTACTTTTTTCTGATTTGGTTTAATTATTCCTAAATCAAAACACATACTAGAATCATTAGACATTCCAATATAATCTTTATCTTGAATTTCTCCTCTTTTTATCGTTTCTTTACTACCATTTATTTGATGTTTATCTACTTTATATCCTTTAGCAAATGTTGATAACGAAAAATTATACGCATATTGTAGCATTCCATTATCAAACATTTTACATCCAACATGATTATTTTCACTAGTTAATAATTCAGAATGAATATAAAATCCTACATTTAAATCTATCTTTCCTTCGTTAATAAATGTATACTGCTTCAATAAAACATTGTCTTCTTTTATCAATGCACAATCAGTTTGTACGATTTTTAAATTGAAATATGTATTTGTTATCTCTGTATTTAAAACATTTGTATCAGTGTCATAATATTGTTTATATACATTATTTATATCTTGATGCAAATAAATCAAATCTGAATTATTTATTTTTACTCCTGTATGGAAAAAACTTATATATTGTCTATTTTCTCTTTCTGGGAAATATAGTCTTTGTAATTCTCCTTTTGATGTATATGTTGCTAATATTTTTTTATTTCCAATTATAGCTTCATTCAAATATTTATTTTCCATTTGTTTTTACTCATATAATGTTTTTTGTACATTATATGAAATACTCCTTGTATAATATATTTAGGTTTTTCATAAAGGTGGCACCTATAAACCTATCAGAACCACTGTTCTATTTTTGTATAACTATCCTTCTATTACATTTAATATTTGTTTTTCTAAATTTTTAATTTTCTCATTAATTCTGAATATGTCTTCATCTTTTAGATTTTGATTGTCTAAATCTTGTGCAACATAGTTTTCCATATCTTTAATTTCTTCTTTTAATCTTTCTAATCTCTTAGCAACTTCTACTTTTAAAGTATTATCAATCTTTCTTTCTATTTTATGAGTCATTTTAATAGTATCATCAATATTATAAGTTTCACCAAATTCTGGTGTTGTTACACCTATACCTGTTTCACTTTCTATTTTATTTGCCAATACATCTTGTGATTCTGGTTCTCCATGAACTAAAAATATATGTTTTGGTTTTTTGATAAATGAATATACAAAATTCATTAATAACTCTTGATCGGCATGTCCAGAATATCCTTCTATATATTCAATTCTAGCATTTACTGCTATTTCTTCTCCAAATATTTTTACAGTTTTAGCTCCATTTACTATGCTATGTCCTAATGTTCCAGGTGCTTGATATCCTACGAATAATATTGTGCTTTGTGGATTCCATAAATTGTGTTTTAAGTGATGTTTTATTCTACCAACTTCACACATTCCACTAGCTGATATAATAATACTTGGTGTATTATCTTCATTTAATTCTTTTGATTCATCTGCTGTTCTTGTGAATTTTAAACCTGGAAATTCTAGTGGATTATCTCCTTTTAGCATTTCCTCTTTAGTTTTGTCATCAAATAAATCCATATTTTCTTTAAATACTTCTGTTGCAGATATTGCTAATGGACTATCTACATAAACATCAGATTTCATTAAAGTCTTATATTTTCTTCTAAATTCTGGGTTGTCTTTTACTTCTTTCAATTTATTTATTTCATATAAAATTTCTTGTGTTCTTCCTACAGCAAATGATGGTATTACAACTGTTCCTCCATTATCTAATGTTTCTGATACTATGTTTAAAAACATTTCTGCCTTTTGTTCATTTTTTAAATGAAGTCTACTTCCATAAGTTGATTCCATTACCAAAAAATCTGTATCTTCTATCATTGTTGGCGGACTTAATAATGGTATATCGTTATTTCCAATATCACCAGTAAATACTGTTTTCTTTTCCATTCCATCTTCTTTTACCCATAATTCAATAATACTAGATCCTAACATGTGCCCTGCGTCATTAAATCTTACATGTATGTCTGGTGTTATCTCTATAATTTCATCATATTGAACAGGTTCAAATATTTCCAAACTTCTAGCTGCTTCTTCAGCAGTGTAAAGTGGTGGAATTTCTTTTTCTCCTCTACGTTTTCTTTTTTTGTTTTTCCATTCATTCTCCATTTCTTGTATATGTCCACTATCTGGTAACATTAGAGCACATAAATCACAAGTTGCCTTATGTGCATATACTTTATTCTTAAATCCTTCATTATATAATTTTGGTATTCTTCCAGAATGGTCGATATGTGCATGTGTCAATAACATAAAATCTATTTCTTTCGGATCAAAGCAAAATTCTTCTTTATTTTGATTTTCAATTTCTGCATTTCCCTGCCACATTCCACAATCTACTAAAAATTTCTTTCCACAAGCTTCCACTAAAAAATTAGAACCAGTAACAGTTCTTGTTGCTCCTAAAAATGTAATCTTCATACATACCTCCATCTATCTATTCAAAGATTTTTATTTTTTTGTTTATTTTTATTTCTAAATCTTTTTTATTTATTCCATTTAATTTGTCTAATAGAATTTTTTCATTATAAGAATCATTGTCCAAAACATTTAAACATATTTGTTCTTTTTCTTTTACTATTTTTATATATATCTCTTCAAGAGAAATTGCTCTAACACTAAATATATGTTTTAAAACCTCATTATTTATTTCTTCTTTTTTAGATATAATTGGCATAATCTTTAATTCTCTTGCCTTTCTAAGTATTAGATTTATAATTTCATTTTTTTCCTCTTCTATTTCCTCTATATCATTTATATTTTTATAATAATCATAAGGCAATAAATTATAATATCTAAATTCATACATTATATTTATAAGTTCTGTTTTGTTTATACTGTTTTTTACTTTCTTTTTATAACATTTAAGAAAAACCTTTTGTATTTTTATAAGTATCTTTTCTATTTCATCATCTATATCTTTAGTTTCTACTAAATTCAAATATTTATATTTTTCTTCTAGTTCTTTTTGATATACTATAAATTTTTGAGGATTTAATAACATATTTAATGTATCAATCTCTAGTATCTTTTCTTCTCTTTCTTTTATCATCAAATTTGATAATATTCTTGCACTAAATATTTTTTTCTTTAATGGTAATTTTTCATTTCGTTTTATATATTCTTTTTGCAATAACTCCTTATCATTTATAGTCTCATCTATAACTTTTATCTCTTTATTCAATTTTATTTTTTGTTTTGTTATATTTTTTATAAAATTTTCTTTGTCTTTTATTTTTGTCAATTCATCTTTTATTTTTTCTTTCTCTTTTATAATTTTTTCTTTTTCTTCTTGGTCATATTTTATTTCTAACAATACCGAAACTTTTTCTATTAATTCAATCAATTGTTTTTCATTTGTAATTCCATAAAGTTCATCTAATTTTACTTTAAACCACTCTAAATAATCTATAATAAATTCTTTATTTGCTACCCATTTTTCCAAAACCTCATATCCTACAAGCATCCTTAAATTTTGATATATTAAGTTATGACTTATGCTTTCTATTTCCTTTTTTACAGTAGTCCATGAATATCCATTAAAATCTCTAAGTGGTTCTACTGTGTCTATATTATTTCCTGTGTTAATTAAATCTGATAATGTTTTACTCAATACATTATATTTAGGTTTTACTATTATATCATTTTTATTAATCTTAGAAACACAATATAATAGTTTTCTTTCAATTGGATAACTTATAATTTCTTTATCTTTTTTATTTACAAAAAATGTTTTATTTTTTAGTTTTTCATTGTTTGAATTTATATTGCAAATTCTTATTGTTTTACACTGTTTGTCTATGATTTTAATAAACTGTTCAATATAATTTTCTTTGCTTTTCACATTTCTTTTTACTTTTTGATAGTCTTTATATGCCGCCTCTATTTTATATATTATACTAAGAAGAAGGTTTTTTGCACTTTCATCAAAGTCTTTATTTTCTAAAACTGTTTCTAATTCATTATTGTAGTCTTTTTTTACAATTTTGTCTAAAAATTTTTCTTTTTTATTTTGCATCTTTCCTCCTTCATAGTATTTTTATATTCTTATACTTTTATTTCTTCTTTTGTCCCCATCTTTAATTCATTTAATTTTTCCAAACTCATTAGTACTTCTCTTGGTTTACTTCCTTGGTATCCAGATATAATTCCTCTTTCTTCCATCTGATCTATTATTCTTCCTGCTCTTGCATATCCGACTTTAAATCTTCTTTGAATAAATGATGTTGATGCTTGTCCGGTTTCAACCACTGTTTGGATTGCATCCATTAAAAATGGGTCTGTTTCATCATCATTTTCTTGTTCTTGTGATATTTCTTTATCTGTTTTATTACTATTTTCTATACTCTCTAATATATCTTCACTATATGTTGCAGTTCCATTTGATTTTACAAAATCTACTATTTTTTCTACTTCTTCATCTGATACAAAAGCTCCTTGAACTCTAGATGGTTTAGGTGCACTTGCAGGGAAAAATAGCATATCTCCCTTTCCAAGCAATTTTTCTGCTCCAACTGAATCTAGAATTGTTCTTGAATCTACTTGTGATGATACTGCAAATGCAATTCTAGATGGGATATTAGCTTTGATTAATCCTGTAATTACATCTACTGATGGTCTTTGTGTTGCAATAACTAAATGCATTCCTGCTGCTCTTGCTTTTTGTGCCAATCTACATATAGCTTCTTCAACATCTTTAGCTGCAACCATCATCAAATCTGCTAACTCGTCTACTATAATTACTATTTGAGGTAGTTTTCCGCCTTCTCCCTCTTTTTCAATTAATTTATTATATCCTTTTAAATCTCTTACTCCTCTAGTTGCAAACTTGTTATATCTATCATCCATTTCTTGTACTGCCCATGCCAATGCACCTGCTGCCTTTTTAGGGTCTGTTACTACTGGTATTAACAGATGTGGTATTCCATTATATACTGATAGCTCTACTACTTTAGGGTCTACCATAACTAATTTTACTTCACTAGGTTTTGCATTATATATAATACTTGTTATTATTGTATTTATACATACACTCTTACCAGAGCCTGTAGAACCTGCTATTAGAACATGTGGCATTTTTGCAATATCAGCCAATTGTGCATTTCCTGCTACATCTTTGCCTAGTGCTATTGTTAATTTTGATGTATTTTCCTGAAAGTCTTTACTTTCTAGCACTTCCCTTAGATGTACTGTTTCTTTTTCTTTATTTGGAACTTCTATTCCAACAGCTTGTTTTCCAGGTATTGGAGCTTCTATTCTTATTGTTTCTGCTGCTAAATTTAATGCTATATCATCTGCCAAATTGGCAATTTTGCTAACTCTAACTCCCTCTGCTGGTTTTAATTCATATCTGGTTATAGCTGGACCTACTGAAACATTCTCTACTTTAGCAGAAACTCCAAAGCTATATAGTGTTTTTTGAAGTTTTGTTGCTGTATCTGTTAATGCTTTAGCTCCTCCTTTTAATGTCTTTGATTTTGATTTGCTAAGTAATTCTACAGGAGGATATTCATAATGCTCATCTTCAACTTCTACAGCATGTTCAAGTTGTAATACTTCTTTCTTTTTATCTTCCTTCTTTTCTTCCTCTTGTTTGAATAAATTATTTTCTATAACATCTGGTTGGATATTATTTTTGCTATATTTTGTAAGTGGTTCTAAATTATCATTTGAATGGTCATATTTCTTTAAGCCTCTTGGATTATCTTCTTCTGTTAATATTCTTCCTCCAAAATTGATTTTTATTTGATTATCCATTAAATCTTTATTTTTTTCGGCCATAGCTATTTTTTCTGCTTTAATTCTAGCTCTTTCTTGCATTTTTTCTTCTCTAGCTTGTTTTTTCTTTTCTAACATTTCTGCTTTTTTATTTCTTTTTTCCTCGTTTTCTTTAGCAATTATTCTTTCTTCTCTTTTATCATCTAGTTTTTCTATTATCATACTTATAAATTCTGATAAATTTATTCCAAATGTAAATACAAATAATATCACTGCTATTCCTAAACAAAAGATTACTGCACCAATATCTCCTAGTAATTTAGCTAACGGTACTGCTGCTACTGCTCCTATTGCTCCTCCTCCTTTGCTTTGTTCTCCCAAAGCATATGCATCTTTAACTACTTCTGATAATTCTTTACCAGATTGCAATTCTCCTGCTGAAATTTGCATTACACTTAAAGCTATAGATATACTTATTATACATACAAAGTATTGCAACATTTTAGAATTTAAAGTTTCACTTCCTTCTGATGCCAATTTTATTGATATCGCAATCCCTCCAACCGGCAACACATATTGCATAATACCAAATATTCCGCCTAATATATCGTTTAGTTTAACTCCTACTACTCCAGATTTTGTATATATTAAAACTCCCAGCAAAATGCTAAACATCATTATTGTTATAACTGCTAAATCTAATTTAGACGCTGTTTTCTTTGACTTTTTTTTACTACTTTTCTTTCTTTTTGCCATTTTCTTTTCCCTCCTGCTTGAACTTTTTATGCGTTAAGCAAATTTTAAAGCCAGAAAGCAAAAGTCATAATTTCTTTTGACTTCTGAATCTGACTTTTAACTATGTAATTTATTTCAATTCTTTTCTACTATTTTGAATTGTTTTTATTGTATCTTGTAATGAAATCTCCATTAATCTTAGTGCTTCTGTCATATTTGTTTCTAATTTTCCTAATGTTTCTTTCATTACATCTTCTGTATTTCCTAATAAACTATCTGCATATTCTTTTGTACCTTTAGATATTTCTCTAGACATCTCATTTGCTGTTTCTATTATTTCTGCTTTTTGGTCATAAGCTTTTCTTGTTATTTCATGTTCATCTATCATAGCTATAATTCTGTTTTCTGCTTCTTTTACAATTCCGTCTGCTTCTTTTTGTGATTCTGCTAATATTCTTTGTCTTTCTTCTTTCACCCATTTAGCTTGCTTTAATTCATCTGGTAATTTTAATCTTATTTCTTTTATTAAATCTAACATTTCATCTTTATCTACAACACTTTTAGAAGAAAAAGGTAAATTCCTACTTCTTTCTAATAAATCCTCTAACGTTTCCAATAATGTAAATATTTCCATGTTTTTGCCCCTTTCTACTATTTATATTCTTTTTAAGAATATAATGTAAGCACGTCCATACTTTCTAACATCCTCAATTTCACAATTTACTTTTTCCAATTGTTTTATAATATCTTCTTTTTTATCTGTTTCTATTATTATTAATGATTTTTCATCTACTATTTCATTTTCCATCATAATTTTTACAGCTTCTACAGCAAAATTTGTTTTATATGGTGGATCTAAAAACACAATGTCTACCTTTTCTTTTATTTGTTTTTGTAGAACATTTTTAAAATTTGTATTATATAATTTAATTTTATCTTCAAGACTTGTTTTTTCTATATTCTTTCTTATTATTTGGCATGCTTCTTTTGAACTGTCACATAATATTGCTTCTTTTGCTCCTCTACTTGCTGCCTCTAGTCCTATTGCTCCACTTCCTGAAAATAAATCTAGAAAGATTGCATCTTGTATTCTATTTTGAATTATATTAAAAAGTGATTCTTTTACTCTATCCAGAGTTGGTCTAGTATTTTCACCTTTTAATGTATATAATTTTGTACCTCTTGCTTTTCCTGATATAATTCTCATTTTTAAACCTTCCCTTAATTACTATCATTTTAACCCTTTTATTTCTAAAGTCAATAGTATTAATAGAAATGTAACATACATTTAACAGTTCTGTAATATATTTCCGGTTTTTTAGCTTTTTTCTTCCATTTATTCTTTTTTTCTATATAATTGATAAAAGACCATCTTTTTTTGACGGTCTTTTGCATTTATTCTTCTTTATTTACATCTTTTATTAACTCTAATTGTGATATTAATAAAGATTCCATTTTTGCTTTATATATATCAAATTGTTTTTTTACATCTTCTAGCTCTTTTTTCTTTAATATTATTTCATTTTCTAAGTCATCTGCTTGTTTTTTTGCTGTTCCTTTTGCTTCATTTATTATTTGTTCTGCTTGTTGTTTTGCAACATTTTTTATATCTTCTGCTGTTGATTGTGCCATAATTAATGTATTTTGTAAAGTTGATTCTATATTTTTATAATGTTCTAAACTTTTTGTTAATTCTTCAACTTTTGATTTTAATTCTGGTATTTCTTTATAATTTTTACTATATTCTACTGTTAAATCATCTAAAAAATCGTCTACTTCTTCAACGTTATAACCATTCATCATTTGTTTAGAGAATTTTTTATTTTCTATATCTAATGGTGTAATCATTATTTCCTCCTTACAAAAAGACATAAAGTCTTATTTTTAGTTATTTACTCCATTGTTTTTTAACCATGAAACTGATAACTTACTTTTTATTTCTTCTCTTGCCATTTCATTTGTAATTTCATAATTTGATGGTGCTACTAAAAAGATAGAATTAGATACTTTTTGAATATATCCATCTAAAGCATACACTCCACCACTTATAAAATCTACAATTCTTCTAGCTACATCTTTGTTTACATACTCTAAATTTACAATAACTGACTTTCTTTCTTTTAAAAAGCTACAAATTTCGTCTGATTGTTCAAATGCTGTAGGTTGAGATATAACCATTTTAATTGCATTTGTTTGTCCTTGTTGCATATTAACTACTTTATTATTTTTTTTATTGAATGTTGTTTTTTTATCTTCATCTATTTGTTCATCTTCATTATCATAATCATAAATATCTTCATCATATTCTTCTTGCTCAGCTGAGTCCATTCCAAAAAGTCCCCAAACTTTATCCATTAATGCTCCTGCCATAAAAAACCCTCCTAAATTTTTTCCTTTATATTCGTTTGCATTAAGTATCCACTTTTTTTCCATTGTTGTCAATAGTTTTTATGAATGTAATTTTTTTTTAACATTTTTGTAATATTTTTGTAATATTAATCATTTACTTTATCTAAATCTGGATTTAATAAAACTTCATCATATAAGCTTATCTTCTTATATGAGATAATTTCTTCTGTAGAAAATCCTAGTTCTTTTAATTCTTCAGTAGTATATGCTCTAACTATAGAATATTTTTCTCCTTCTTTTTTTACTTTTACTAGTATTTTACTTAAATATCCAGCTCTATTTCTAATTACATAAGCTAAATCATCTTTTTTTACTATAGCTTGATTTGGCACTCTTAAGCCATTTTCACTCCACCAAATTAAATCAAAAGATATTTTTCTATAGTTTACTAATTCTTCTACACCTTTTTCTATCTTTAAAACAATAACCATATCTCCACTATCTTCTTGCCAAGTATAAGTAATTTCTGCTGGTACTTCATTATTACTAGAAAGTCTTACTTCTACTTTATCTCCTACTTTCGCATTTTTAGCCTGGTCCGAATTAGTAATAGTTGCTATATAGCAATATGTATTATCAACTATTTTTCCACACTCATCACTTGTTGGAATTATTTTTCCTGTTTTTAGCTCTAGTTTATCTAAATAATCTTTACTTAAAGCTGAAAAACATTCTTCTGTTGGTTTTAAAGTTTCTTCTAATCCATCTACTTTATATGATACTATTCCGCTTTTAGCTGCTTTTACATATTCTGCTCCTGAATTTAATTCATTTTCATATTTTTTTCTTTCTTGAATTAGTTGTTTTAAATATGACCCCTGAGGACTTAAATCTCCAGCTATATTAGATTTTTTAGTGATTGCTTCACTAATTTCTTTTTTGTATTCACTTAATTTTGATGTGTCTGTTTCTTTATTAAGACCTATCATCTTGCTTTCTATTTGTGTTTCTAATGATTTAATATCACTTGTTAATAGGTCACTTTGATTTGACATCGCTTCTTGTATTTTATTATCTAAATCAGATATTTTTTGTTTTAGCGAATCTTCATTTTTAGTATAATATCTGTAAATAGCTTCATTTACAGCTACTTTTTCTCCTTCTGCCTTTATCTTTTCCATTCCATTTTTATAGTTTTCACCTTGTATTACATTTTCATCTCTAATTACATATCCTATATCAGTTTCTTCTGAATACAAAGTTCCCTCTTCTAAAGTAAAAACATCTGTGGGCTGTTTTATTAACAAATATATTGTATAAATTACATATATTAGTACTAAAAAAATCACTATATATAGAAGTATTTTTTTGATATTTCTTTCTTTTTTTACTTTATACTCATTATTTTCATTTATTTGTTGTTCCAATTCATTCCCTCCAAAATAATTTGAATATTATTTTGTGTATCATCTTCTGCATTTAACCATATTGTTTGCTTATTTTTTCTGAACCACGTCATTTGCCTTTTAGCATATCTTCTTGTTTCTCTTTTTATCTTCTCTTCCATTTCTTGTTTTGTAAGGTCTCCATTCAAATATTCTACCACTTCTTTATATCCTAGACCTTGCATAGCAGTAGGAAATTCATCATATTTTCTCATTATATTCTTTACTTCTTCAACAAGTCCGTTTTCAAGCATAATATCTACTCTAGCATTTATTCTTTCATATAATTTTTCTCTATCCCATTTTAACGCATATACTTGATAATCATATTCTACTTCTTTTTTACGTGATTCTTTTTCTTGCTCTGTTTTTGTTTTTCCAGTTGCATGATAAATTTCTAATATTCTTAGTATTCTCTTTTTATCATTACAACTTATCTTGTTTACAGCTTCTGGGTCTATTTCCTTAGCCTTCTGATATATTTTTTCTAATCCTTGCTCTTCTGCTTGTTTTTCTAATTCTGCTCGATATTTACTATCAAACTCGATATTAGGATACTCAATTTCATAAATCAAGCTGTCTATATATAATCCCGTGCCACCAACTATTATTGGGACTTTGCCTTTTTGCAAAATTTCTTTTATTGCTTTTTTTGCATCTTCTTTGTAATCTGCTACACTGTATCTTTTATCTGGTTCTATTATTCCAATTAAGTAGTGTTTTATCCCTTGCATTTCTTCTTCTGATGGCTTTGCAGTACCTATATCCATGTCTTTATATATTTGCATTGAATCAGATGATACTATTTCCCCATTTATTTCTTTTGCAAGTGCTATAGATAAACTTGTTTTACCTGAAGCAGTTGGGCCACATATCACAATAACTTTATCTTTCTGCATTTTGCACCTCTTTATTATAATTTTCAATTATTCCTTTTTGCGTATTTTTTAGATAATTGTTTTCAATTCCTATACCTACAATAAATATCAATATTAGTATAATAATTTTCTTCTGAATTGTTTTTTTATCAGCCTCTTCTTCAAATATATTATCAAATATATTTGCAGTATAAGGTAATAACAAAAGTGAATTTAATCCTGTAAAAATATATATTAAAGTTTTTGATATTGCTTGTTTTATTTCATCACTTGGATATATAACCCCATTTTTTGAAACATTATATATTATTAATGTTAAAATATACATTATTACATTACCTGCAACTATAAATGCTACTTTATTTTTCTTTTCAATATTTCCTAAGTTGTGCCATACCCATATAATACTTACAATCAATATTAGCATTGAAATACACATAATAATTGTCATTTTATAAATTCATCCTCTCTACACTTATAGTCTATTTTCTTGCGAATTTTCTTTCTATATCATATTTAGTCATTTTTATAGCTGTCGGTCTTCCATGTGGGCAAGTAAATGGATTTGGTAATGCTAACAATTTATCCATTAAACTTTCCACTTCTTTAGTATCTAATGCCATATTAGCTTTTACTGCTGCTTTACATGCTACTGTAGCAATAAATTTTTCTTCTTTTTCTTGTTTTGCAGTTCTAGCAACTGTATTAATCTCATCTAAAGTTTCTAAAAATAAGTCTTTATTATCCAAATCTATGCAAACAGTTGGTACACCTGTTAATTTAATTGTATTTTCTCCAAATTCTTCTAATGTAAAGCCAGCTTTTCTAAACATTTCCATATTTTCTTTGGCTATATCCATTTCTTTATGTGTTAAAGTAATAACATCTGGTAACAACAATAGTTGAGAATCTTTTCCAGTTTCGCTATAATAATTTTGTTTGACTTTTTCATACATGATTCTTTCGTGTGCAGCATGTTGGTCTAAAATATACATCTCTTTATCAATTTCTAGAATTATATATGTTTTAAATACTATACCTATAAATTTGTAAACTGGTTTTTTATATTCCTCTATACCTTCAAACACTGAGACATTATCTTTTAATATATCTATATCTTTTTCTTTTGGTTCTTCATTTTCAGGCTCATCTTGAATAGGTGGTCTTCCAAACAATTTAGTATACATTTCATTAAAATCTTCTGATACTACTTGAGGATTGTCATTTAATTGTTCCATTTTTTCTTTTATTTCTTTAAACTCTTGTTTTATCTCTGGATTTTCTATTTGTTCAATAATTTCCTCAGTATTATCTTCAGTTTCATTTTTAGGCACTTCTTCTGGTTGGTTTTCCACAATTTGTTCTTTTTTTGTGTCTTTTTCTTCTGTTATCTCCTTGTTTTTTAAGTTTTCTGTTTCTTCTATTTTTTTCTCTGGCTTTTCTTTTTGATTTTCCTCTATTGGATTGTTTTCATTATTTTCTTTTTGTTCTATTTGTTGGTCTTCAAAATTTTGATTTATTTTATAATTTACTTTATCTTCTGCTAATTTTAATGTATTTTTTACCTCTACACCTTTTTCTTTTAATTCATTTTCCAAATTTTCTTTCATCTGCTTTAATTGCATTAAAATGTCAGATGTATCAATCGGTTCACCAATTTTTTTATTTACCTCTTCTTTTTGATGATTATTATACACGTCCTCTACTACATTTGTTTTTATCTTACTTTCTTCATCTGTATAATTTTCAATTTGTTTGGCATTTTGTTTTCTAAAAGCAAATAATCCTTCAGAATTTTGTCTTTGTTGCTTTTCTTCTTTTAATTTTTTTAGTCTTTCTTCAAATGGTAATTCTCTACCTGTTGCTTGTGTTTTTTCTTCTTGCTCATTATGTAACGACTTTTCAGAATTTGCTACTAATTCTGTTTTTAATAATGTATCTTTTATAGCATGATATATAGATTGAAAAATTTTGTTTTCTTCTTCAAATCTTACCTCTAATTTAGCTGGGTGTACATTTACATCAACTTTTGCTGGACTCATATCTATATTTAAGATAACAAATCCAAATTTTCCTATAGGTATTAATCCTTTATATGCCTGCTCTGTTGCTGCTCTTAAAATTTTATCTTTTATATATCTTTTATTAACAAAAAATAATTGGTTTGTTCTATTTGAACGTGCAATTTCTGGTTTTCCAACTACTCCCGTTATTTTTATATCTTCATATTTGTAATCGACTTCCATTATCCCATTTGCTATATCTTTGCCATAAATACTATATATAACATTTTTTATTTGACCGCTTCCATTTGTCTGAATAACTGTTTTTCCTGTATTTATTAATTTTATTGCAATATTAGGATTAACTAGTGCTATTCTTGTAATTACATCTTCAATATATCCAGATTCTGTATAATCCTTTTTCAAAAATTTGTATCTTACTGGTGTATTAAAAAATAGATTTCTAACTGTTATTGTAGTTCCTGTTTTACAACCTGCTTCTTCTTTTTCTAATACATTTCCTGCTTCTACTACTACTCTGTATCCAATATCTTGTTCTTGTGTTTTTGATACCATCTCAACATTCGCAATTGCTGCAATACTTGCTAATGCTTCTCCTCTAAATCCCATAGAAGTTACTGTATCTAGGTCATTTGCACTTCTTATTTTGCTTGTAGCATGTCTTTCAAATGCAATTTCTAAGTCATCTTGTGCTATTCCTTTTCCATTATCACTTACTTTTATGTATGAAATTCCTCCATTTTTGATTTCTACTGTAATGTTTGTAGCTCCTGCATCTATAGAATTTTCTACCATTTCTTTTATTACTGATGCTGGTCTTTCTATAACCTCACCAGCTGCGATTTTATTAATCGTTAAATCATCTAATAAAACTATATTTCCCATTTTTTCTCCCTCTTCTGTATCTTTCTAACTTTGTTGCTATTATATCATTATCAATATTTTTTTGTAAAGTATTTTTCTACTATCAATATGTGTTATTTTTACACAATGTAAGCTATTTCATTTTCTGGAAAGTTTTCTTGCATTTTTTCTATCAAAAACTTCTTTCCATCTTCTATTAAATCTACTTTATACATATATTTTCCTTTTCCTCTTCCTTTCATCTTTTCTTTATCAAATAACTGTATTGCATTTGGAAATGCTTCTTCATTTATCTTTGTATGAACAAAACTATATGTCATAAAAATGATTTCAAAAAATACCATTTTCTTTGTTTTTTCTGTAAGTTTGTTTTTTAACTCTATAATCAGATTTTCATATAATTTTTTCCAATCATCTATCATAATGACTGGTGCTATTAATATTCCAACTTTATATCCAGCTTCTACTAGTTTATTAATAGCTTCTATTCTTTGTTCTAATCTAGACGTACCAAATTCTACTTTATTTATAATTTCTTTAGGATTAACACTCATTCTAACTATTATTTTTCCTCTGTGATTCAATTCTAAAATATCATCTACCATTGCAAATTTAGTAGGAAATGTTAAATATCCTTTTTTGGCATCTTTAAAATTTTCTATTGTCCATATCAGATTTTTGGTTATTGTGTTTTCTAAAATTAAATCACTATTACTTCCTATTTCAAATGTTAATTCCTTTTCTGAAGATTCACTCGTTTTTATAATTTTTTCTAACATTTTTTCTCTATTTACAAATAGTCTTAAATATGCGCATTTATTATAGTTGCACACTAAATAGCAATACATACAAGCTGCTGTGCAACCAGATGAAGTATATGGAACTAAAAAATCTGATGTTTTATGATTTGGTACAAATTTATGTGTTTTTCGTACTCCTATTATCAAATTTCTTTTCATATCCATAAATTCTTTATTTGATTTTTTTCTCATTTCTTCTATATTGTTATGATTTTCAATTTCTATCTTAGGTATATCTTTATATTTATCCATTAGTTCTTTTCCTAGTGGATAATTTATAATTTCTTTTTCAAAATAAATAGCTTTAGGTTTAAACATATAAAATCACTTCCTTCTTTTATATGTTTTCCTAAAGCTTTATTTTTATTTATTTTTTTCATAAGTTATGTATTCATAATCGAAATTATTTTCTGCATCTTTTGGTCCCTTTTCTCTGCTAATTTCTCTCCATTTTTCTTCATTTACTCTTGGAAAAAATGCATCTCCATCAAAGTCTTTATCTACTTCTGTTACATATAATTTTGTAACATAAGGCATTAATAAATTATATATTATTGCTCCTCCTATTACAAATGCTTCTTCATTGCTTTCTATATATTCTTGGATTTGTAACATTGAATGCACTACTTCTACATTTTCATCATTAACTTTAAAGTCAGGATTTTGACTAAAAACAATATGTTTTCTATTTGGTAATACATTTTCTAATGATTCGAATGTTTTTCTTCCCATTATAATAGTGTGATTTTCTGTTAATTTTCTGAATCTTTTTAAATCATCTGGTATATGCCACAATAATTTATTATCTTTTCCTATTACATTATTTTTTGCTTTTGCTACTATAATACTTAACATTTTTCTACTTCCTTCCTTACTATTTATTCTATATTAAATTGCAACTGGTATTTTACCAATCTTAACTTCTTTATTATAATCATATCCTTCAACTTCAAAATCTTCCACCTTAAAATCATAAAAATTAGTCGTTGGATTTTTTATAATTAATTTAGGATGTGCTTCTATTGGTTTAGCAGATATAAGTTTTTCAACAAGTGGTATATGTCTATCATAAATATGGCAGTCTCCTATATTATGTGTTAAAGTTCCTACTTCTAACCCAGACACTTGTGCAAACATATATTGCAATGCTGCATATTGCATAACATTCCAGCCATTTGCTGTTAGCATGTCTTGTGAACGTTGGTTTAAAATCAAGTGTAGTTTTTCACCTTTTACTAACCATTGTGTACCATAAGCACATGGCTCTAAATTCATGTCTTTTAATTCTTCATGGTTAAATAAATTTGTCATAATTCTTCTACTTGATTTATCATGTTTTAATAAATATAACACATAATCAACTTGGTCCATCACTTTTATACCTTCTTTAGTTTTAAAATTATATTTCTTAGCTAATTGATATCCATAAGCTTTTCCAATTGTTCCTTTTTCGTCTGCCCACTGGTCCCATATATGTGAATTTAAATCATTTACATTATTAGATTTTTTTTGCCATATCCATAATATTTCATCTATTGCATTTTTTATAGTTTTACTATTATTTCTTAATGTTATCATTGGAAATTCTTTTCCAACATCATATTTATTTTGTACTCCTACGATTGATATATAATTTGCCTCTTCTCCATCTGCCCATTTAGTTCTAACATTAGTACCTTCTGATGAATATCCATGTTCTATAATTTGCTTGCATGTTTTTATAAATTGTTCATCTGCCTGTGTCATTTGAATTCCTCCTACTTTTTTATTGAAGTATATCACAATAAATCTTTTTTTTCTACTGATTAATTACTTTTTCTTTAAAATACCATTAACTTACTTATCTTCTTCCCATTTTGGAACATATTCTTCTTCATGCTCTCCTAGGTCTTGCATATATCCATTTTTTATACCTAGTTCATATACATAATCTTCTATAATATTATATTCTTTTTTAGTCAACTTTATATTTAGTTCTGTAAAATCTTTTGCTTTATATGTAGGGAAATATTGAGCCATTATATTTATATATACATTCTCATTCATATTTTCTTTTAGCCATTTTAATACTTTTTTACTATTTTCAATATTATTAGGTAATACTAGATGTCTTATCATAATTCCTTTTTGCATTATTCCTTTTTCATTAAATACAGGTGCTCCAACTTGTCTATACATTTCTTTTATTGCATTTGTTGCAAATTCAAAATAGTTATCCACTTTGGAATATCTTTTTCCTAGTTCATTATAATAATATTTCAAATCTGGTAAATAAATATCAATATATCCTTCTAATAATTTTAATGTTTCTACTCTTTCATATCCATTTGTATTATATATAATTGGTAACTTTAATCCCATCTTTCTAGCTATCTTTATAGCTTCTATAATTTGAAGTGTATAACTGGTTGGTGTTACTAGATTAATGTTTTCTACTCCTGCTTTTTGTTGCTTCATAAAAATCTGAGCCAGTTCTTCTATTGAATATTCCTTTCCTTTTCCTTGTTGACTTATTTCATAATTTTGGCAATATACACAATTCATATTACAGTTAGAAAAAAATATAGTTCCTGAACCGTTATTTCCAGCAATACATGGTTCTTCAAAATTATGTATTGAATATAGAGCTATTTTTATTTTACTTGTACTTTTACATCTTCCTACTTTATTCTCTTCTCTATTAATTCCACATTTTAATGGACATATTTCGCATTTTGTTAAATTCATTTCTTATTTTCCTTTTATACATCTTTTACACTTATTACATTAAATGATGTTTCATTATTTTTCTTTATTTTTATTTCTTTCTTTGTAAATTTATCAATGTTTTCTTTTACTATTTTTTGTATATTTGTTTCCTCTGTCGATGCTATATTTTCTATTACTTCATCTTTTAAATTTTCTATTTTAACATTATTAGATGAATCTTCTCCTCCATAATCCTCTAAATATTCTATAATTTGAACTGTATATTCATCATCATTTTTTTCTATATTATTTAATAAAAATACATCTTCTTTATTATCTAGTCCCGTACCTACTGGAATATATTTATCGCTTGTTTCATCATATTGCATATATTTATATCCTTCTTTCGGAAATTCTTTTTTAAAATTTTCTCCAAATATTTGTTGTGCCATATTTTCAATTTGGTCATAAGATAATTCATAGTCTTCTATATTTTTTTTAACTACTTCCCATACCCATAAATCTGGTGCATCATTTATATCATCAAATGTTGGTAATGCTTGTTCTGTTACTTCTCTCCACATATATATTTTTTGTATATATGTTTCTATTTGGTTGACTTCAGTAGCACTAATTGTATGTCTTCTATTTTCTTCAATTTTATTTTTTCTATATGCATACATTCCAACAAATATACTTAATAATATTAATATTATAACAATAAACTTTTTCATCTATTAACTCCTAGTGTTTTTTATTTATTATATCCTATATTTCAAATTTTTCCATACTTTAAATAATTTTTTTATATTTTTTTGCATTTGCGACACGTTTCGACATTTTTTTGTTTATATTTTTGCTATAATCCCATTTATATATTTACAGCGAAGGAGGTATGGTTATGAATGTTATAAAATCAATTGATAAAGATGATAGACTTGTAGGAAATGTTGTAGGTCAAATTACAATTTCTATTTTTAATAGTGAATACAAAGGTCATCCTAATTTTTTAATTCAATCAGATCACGCTGTATCTGAAATAGCTGATGTTATTGAAGATGTTCTTCATCGTTATTAAAATATTCGTAAATAAAAGTATAGTCATGTACTTTTATTTATGAAGCAATTTCTTTATAAAATTTATAGTTATGTTTTAAACATTATTTTGAAAATTTTATGATATTTACATAATTTTATTGTTTTGTCTTGAATTTTTTTACAAAAAATGGTAAAATATAATTGTACAAAAAATATTTTTTATATATGGAGGGTCTGAAAATGACAACAACAGTAAAATTTCATCAAGTAGAACTAGTTGGGAGAGATATCTACTCAGCAGGTACAGGCCACCGGCTTGGAGAAATTGTTTCTCCAATTAGAGGCACCTCAATTTTGGCCAGACTAACAGATTATACTACAGCAAAAATTGAATATGGTGTCTTAAGAGAAGGAAATTTACGAAAAGTTTCCTTCAACAACAAGGAGGATTGGTTATCAATCCATTCTACAAAAAACATGCCAGAATATTATCTGGCAGTATAATCTAAAACCGGCTCCCCTAATCATTAAAATTAGGGGAGTTTGGTTTTTTAAACTTTATTACAATATTTCAAACTAATCCATCCACTTGGTATTAATCCAAATCCATTTTGAATTTTAGTTACTGTTACTACTACTCCACGTTTTAATCCATTCGCATAATAATTTCCTAATATTTTATTTTGATTTCTTGCATTTGCTGTTAATTGTGTATATCTTTTTATTTTATAATTTGTTCCTGGTCCTGTTCTTACATTTAATAAATTTGCATTTATTTTATATTTTCCTATAGAATTTGGTACATTATTTTTCTCTTGAGTATTATTCAAACTTCCTAGATAATTACTGTATACCCACTGTCCATTTCCTATTCTACTCCAGCCATTATTAGTCTCATATACTAACACCTTTGTTCCTTTGGCTAATATACCTATTTTATCTCCATTTGCTTTATTTCTTATATTTAAACCTATATTTGCAGTTACATATCTTATATATGGTTGTATTGTAACAGGTTGATTATTTTCTACCTTTTTTCCTTCATTTGTATAGCAAAAAAATCTTTTCGTATTTGCATATTTTATAAAATTTTCTATACTTATATATACTTTATTTCCATTTACTTCTACTTTTCCTCTCCTTGTGGAAGTATCAAATTTGCCTGAATACAAATATGGATCATATATTTCTATTATTCCGTTCTCTAATTTTGTTAAAACGACAAAATGTCCTCCAGTAGTAAACAATCCATTGCCACAGCTAGCTACTATATAGTTGTTTTTATTTAACAATTCCAATGCCTTTTCAACATTACTTGTTTCTTGATATTTTATATCAAAAGTATCTGCAACAAACCTAAAGGCACTCCAGTATGTCCCTTGGTCTTTACTGCGATATCCATATTTTAAAAATAGGTCAGCCATTTCTGGAGGTGTTATTGTTCCTTTTACCGCTGTTACTATCATAGCTGCTGCTGTTGGACCACATCCGCTTGTGCCTATAGTCTGTGATTTATTATTAATAGCTGAGTACATTTGGCTTTTCCATCTATTATCTATTTGTGAATAATATGTTAATCCCTTATAACTTCCTATTGTAACATTTGGATATTCAATTGTTCCATTATATGCTATTTCTCCTTGTTCTTCAAAAACTTCTCCCTCTACTGCTTGCTCTTTTGCAATACTCTCCTCATCTTGTTCATTTTGTACTTCTATTGTTTTAGAAGGTAATTCTTCTATTTCTTTATTACTCATACTGTATGTAGTTATTTTTTCTTTTATCTCTTCTGTCTCTATATTTTCATTCGTATTGTTATTTTTATTATTAAGACATAAATATGTAAATATTATCAGGATTATTAATAAGCTTAATATTTTTAACCTTTTAGATTTCATTTGCCCTCCTTCATAATATGTATTTACTTCATATATATTTTGCAAATTTTATATTATGACTTTTATTTAAATTTATTCTTTATTATTCATCAGATTGTTCTGGCTTACAACTTACAAATTTGCAGGTTTTATGTAAATGTGGTATAATTAAGGTAACTTGAAAATTCATTTTGTAAAATAAATAAGGAGGTCATAATTATGACTTATGTAATGTGCACTTTAAAAAAAGCTTTAATAGGAACAAAATTAACTCCATTCAAGGTTTATTCTGTTTTCTTAGAAAATCAAGGCCATTATATTTTATCTGGTGGTATTTCTCCACAACCCAAGGAATTCTTTCAGGAAGTTCCAGAAGTACGGTCGGTTCAGAAACCTATAATAGGTAGCTGTATAATTATCATTGCAGAAAATGGCCAAGCCTATAGAGCTTCTGAAATCCAGGGATTTAAATGGATCAAATCAGACAAATATGTTCTGTATACTGTTAATTCAGTATATGTTGTAACATATATTGGATAAACCTTTACCTCTCAGATAATTCTGGGAGGTTTTATTTTTTATATTTAAAAAAGCTTGCATACTTTATGTGAACATGATATAATTTTTACTGTAAATATAAATAGTACTTAAAAAGGAGGACATAACTATGTTAGCTTATTTAAAAACTCGGGAAGGTAAATTAGGACTATTGCCATTCACACTTTACAATGCTGATGAAGGAAAAACATCAATTTTTATAGATGGAAAACCTTATCCTAAAAACATTGTAAAATTCAACGAAAAAGTGTGGACTGAGGATTTTCCTCATGTCAATCAGACTATTCAATTACATTTTTCAAATAGAATTACCAAAAATTCTGGTATTATTCAAAAAGTCGTTCATGCTACTGAACAATTTTGGTTCATTGAAACTGTAACAGATGGCATTATTTTAGTGCAGTACATAGGAGAATAATTTTATGAATACCAAACTTTCATTTCCAAAATTTTCTCAATATCCATATTATGAGAGAATAGAAAAAGCGCTTGCATCAAGTATCAATTCTATTTATATTGATGTTGATGTAGCTGCTGACGTAAATATTGATGATGTTTGTGTAAATGTATTAACTCACAAACAAAATTACATTGAGATATTTATAGCTGATAACAACTTTAAGAATATTGCTTTTTTGGTGGATCAGTCTGGTAAGGAATTATCAATAAGAATTCTTTTAGAAAATGGAAATTCAGTAATTGATACTCCTATTGCTATTAATGTGGTGGTCCCTAAAAAGATTTTTACAACATTATCTATTAGTAGTAGAATTGCAAACATTTTCATTGATGAATTTGTTTATGCAAAAAAAATTAATATTGAAGGAAAATCTTGCAGTGTTTTATCACTAGCTAATTTTTCTAACTTATATATTAATACTATTGATGGTAATATTAGAATTGAAACCAAGCTGGTTACTAATACACTAGTAAATATTAGTAGTGAAAATGCTGATATTTATGCACATATCAAAAATATTAGAACTTTTAAGGTTTTACTTTTTAATTTTCCCAAGGTTAAAAATTCGTCTCTTTTAGGAGGTGATTACTCCATCTCTGGAAGTATTTCTTCTAGAAATGGATTTGTAAAGTTTTGTTAATAAAAAATCATGTCTTTCTATTTCTAGTTAGACATGATTTTTTAGTTATATATATTATATCGGTTCTGTACTGTACCAATAATAATTTCCATTTACATCTTTTTTGAAAATATGTTTATACTCTTTCATATTATTTTGATATTTTGAAACTAAATTATCAGAAGTTTGTTTAATAGTATTTTCATTCTCTTGTTGCATAATTTGTTTCACATCAACCTTTGAATCAATAACATCCGTTTGTTCAGATGATTTGTATAATATATTAGTATTTTCTTCACCATTTTGAATTAAAACCATATATTTATCTTTAATACATATAGTATCATTTTCTTGATATGCTGTCATAATTTTTCTTATATTAGTCAATGATCCTGCTGAAGTTCCCCCAATTGAATGTGTATATTTTTCATTTGCATAATTGCATTCTTCACCATATCCAATATCAAAAGATTCATTTTTTATTACTGTTCCATACATTTGCTTAGCTTTGTTTTGCAATAATGATGCTTTAAATGAATACCATTCAGTATCTGATTCCATTCCATCAATCTTTTCTTTTTCAGAACTAGCTAATTTAAAATTAGAAAAAGCATAGCCTAATAAGTATTTATTTGAAAGTGAATCTTTTGTCACTTTCTTATTTTGATAAGCATTCACTTCAATTTTATTAGTATTCATAGCTGGTATATATTTATATAATAATTGTATTTGCTCAGAATTTATATCAAGTTTTATATCTTTTTCTGTTGAATTTTTTATTTCATTTACACTTTCAGTTTCATTTACAACGGTATTAATGTTATTAACATTTTCCTGTGTATTATTTATTTCTGCATTTAATTCTTCTATTTTACTATTTGCTTGCTTTTGTTCATTATCAAGATTATATATAAACACTCCCATTATTCCTATAATAAGTATTGCTATAATCAAAAAAAATGTTGATAAACTTATTGTTATATCCTTTTTTTCATTCATTATTTTTTTCCCCTTTTCTTTTGTATTTAGATAATGTTTTTATTGACTTCATTATGTCCTATTTGAATACATATTATCCGTTTCTATTATACATTTTTAATTATTTTTTTGCAACTATCACATCAACTCATTTTTACTTTCTCTCACTATAGTTAAATACAGTTTTATACCATCCATTTTCAATAATTTGATTGGCATTAGTTTTATTCTACTACACCATCTGTTACTACTTTTTGAGCACCATAAGCATATATCTTTATTTCATAAAAACCTTTCAAAGTTTAATTATACTTATATTCTATATATTCTTTTGCACATTTTTTATATACATATTATTTTTTGAACTTGCAATAGTAACCGTTGTCACTATTGCCTTATTTGTAGCTTTAATTGTTACAGTAAGAAAATTAGACAATGAAAAAAACACATCTCTGTTGAACCGTTAGAGATGTATTTTTAAATTTAAAATAATAATCGAACGATACGCCACATCTAAAGTGGTATCTCATCTTTCTATAATTATTAGATTTAAAATATATGAAAAAGTCAAATAATTTTCAAAAATTTTTGTAACATTTATTTAAAAATATATATTAATATAAGAAAAGAATAGGTACATATTTTATTAATTGTCATGATTTGATAATAAAATTAATATAACCCACAAAGAAAATTGACTCAAAGATACACTAGACTTTTAATAAATGAAATCGGATATTTACCTATAGATAAAAACAGAACTAATTTATTATTTCAAGTATGAAAAAAACTAGTATTTCTACCAGTTTTTTACTTTTATATAGGTATGTACAATATAAAACCACCTATACAACATATTGAAATTCGTACAACTTCAGTTTGGTGCGTTAGCGGAGGACGTATTCGAAAAACCTCACTCACAAAAGCACCTTATTATCCGTTTCAAAATTAGTTATAGCGATGGTTTGAAAAGAATGTATATACAAATGTGAGTTTTTTCACCATAACTATGTTCTTAATTTAACACAATTTTTTATTTTTTGCAAGATTAAAGTTAATATTTTCATTAGCTAATATTCTTGTAAAATCTATTATATTCTTCATTATATTTTTCATTTCGAGAATCATATTTTAATGCTTTTTCAATATCTGCTTTTGCTTGTTTGAAATTTGACAATCTATAATAAGCTACACTTCTATTATAATAGGCAAATGGATTATTCTCTTCCATTGATATTGATTTATCAAACTCTTTTATTGCATCATTTAATTTATTTAAAAAAACATAGTTTATGCCCTTGTTTGCATAAATTTGTGAATTGTATCCTATTTTATCCTGTAAAACTTCTAGGTCTTTTAAAGCTAAGTTGTATTTTCCAATTCTACAATAGCAATTTGATCTAGAAGATAAAGAATCACATTCTTTTATTTCATTATTAATGCAATATGTATATTTTTCAATGGCTTCAAAATATTTTTTTTGAATTTCAAGAATTTTTCCTATATAATATATTCCTATTCTATTTAATTCGTCATCATCCAATTCATTATCCACTTCTTTTAATGCTTCCTTATATTTTCCTTCTAAAATAAGTGAATTTATTCTATTTTCAAAATATAACACCTTTTTATATGGTTTTTCTAAATTTTCAAGATATTTAAAAATTTCTTCATTAGCATTATATATTTCTATTTTTCCATTATTATATTCTACATCTATATTATATTTATCTTTTATACATTTTTTTATATGTGTTAATAATTCTTCTTTTTCATCATTGCCCATTTTTTGAGGTATTGTATTAGAAGAAACTTGTACTATTATATTTAATAATCTTTCTAAATTCATTTCTTCAAAAGATTCCAACATAGGTTTTGGTAGAGTAAAAATAATACTATTCTTTCCTGTTTTTTCTATTAATAAATCTTGAAAATAGTAATCATATATTTCTGTAATATCCTCAATATTTCCAATATCTATTGTATTATTATTATCTTTCATATATTTCATAAATTTATCATTTGAGCTATTAATTATGATTCTTATTTCACTCTGTTGAGAATAATAATTATCTTTTAAAAGTAATTCTTTTGGATATGGTATAGCAGAAATTGAAATAACTTTTTTATCGATATACTCAACTGGCGAAATAATTATTTCATCTTCGCTTAGTCCAATTTTCTTTAAGGCATCTCTTACTCTTTCAAATAATTTATGAGGATTATTAATAAACATAACAACAGGTTTCTCATTATCCTCTATAGATTCGTAGTCTAATTCTGTGATATTGTTAGAAAAATCCGTAAAATAACTATTTTCTACTCTAGATATATAATGTGCCTTTCCATCCTTTTCAATATTTTTTTGTGTGAAACTATTATCTTTTAACCCATAAAAACATATAGAATATAATTCTTCTATCTTTTTCCTTCTAAAATATACAAATCCATTTTCATAAAAATGCGTTAGATTGCTATCTTTTTTTAACTTTTTTATAAAATTAGAATTATCATTCTCCTTTGCTGAAAGAAATGTCCCTTCTAAAACATCTCCTTGTCCTTTATTGCCATCCTTTTCAATTTGTATCCAATTTTTAGGTTGATTAAAGAAAATCTTTCCTTTTACAAATGATTCTGTATATTTTCGTTTTGTACATCTAAACAATAATATTGTTGAAAAATTAAAATTGAATACATTTCTAGGCTTGACATATGGTGTTATATCTATATAATCCATAATTTTATCCCTTCCTTTAACACTATACCTTACTGGTTCCACACTGTGGAACCACTCTATTTCTTATCTTCAAATTCTTCTTTTTGTTTTTCAATTTCCCTTGCTAATTCTTCTTCTGTTGGTAAATATAGTTGATATTTTGACGCAAATAAATTTTTATTATCATTAAGAACAGAATATTTTACTATTGTATCTTTTTTATCTGAACACAATATAATTCCTATTGTTGGATTATCATCTTCTGCTTTTATTTCATTATCATAATATCTAACATAAAAATCCATTTGTCCAATATCTTGATGTGTTAGTTTGTCCAATTTTAAATCAATTAAAACGAAACATTTTAGCACATAATTGTAAAACACTAAATCAATATAAAAATTGTCGCCATCTACATCAATTCTTTTTTGCCTTGCTACAAAAGAAAATCCCCTACCTAATTCTAGTAAAAATTCTGATATATGTTCAAGCAAATTAGATTCTAAGTCTTTTTCTAAAAATCTTCTGTCTTTTATATCTAAAAATTCTAAAACATAAGGGTCTTTAATAAAGTCTTGAACTTTCTCCTTTTTCTCTAAAATATTTATTTCATTTTTTACTTCTTCTTTATGTTCTTCACTTGTTGATAAAAGCCTTTCATAATAAAAACTATTTATTTGCCTTTCTAATTGTCTAACACTCCAATTTGACTTTATTGTTTCTTCTAAATAAAAATTTCTTTTAGCCTCATTATCTATATTCATTATTAAACGATTATGGCTCCAACTTAACTGGTTCCACAGTGTGGAACCACCTTTATATGTCAAGTAAAACTTTTTCATTTTCTTTAAACTGGGAACACTAAAACCTTGTCCAAATTCTCGAGTTAACTTTTCTGAAAACAATTTTAATATTTCATTTTGAGACGCCTCTAAATTATAGTTTTCAATTAATTCATTTATAGTAGAACCTATTTCAAAGTATAGTTCGACCATTTCAGAATTAATATTTTTCACAACATTTTGCTTTGTTTTTAATATTAAGTTATTTATTCTATCATAGTAATTTCCAAAGACTTGATTATTTTGTTCTATTAAATCAGCCATTCAATACCTCCTATTAATTAATGTATTCTAATATTTTTATTGAATCTAAAGGATATACTTTATTTTCTTCAAGCATTTTCAATGTTCTTTTTATTCTCTTTTCGTCTCTTAATTCTTTATCTGTCATATTTATTAATTCCTTTTTAGAAATCCATTTTACATCTAAAATTTCTTCTTTATTAAATGAAATATTTTCTTCTAATAGTTCTGTTGTAAATGTTATTATTATCAATGTAGTATCTTCTATATCTTTACTCATTATTGGAAGTACATTCTTTAATCTAACTTTACACCCAGTTTCTTCAAATATTTCTCTAATAGCACCTTCAAATATTGTTTCTCCATTTTCTAAATGTCCTGCAGGAACATTCCATTTTCCATAACATTTCTTTTTTGCCTCTTTTACCATTAATATTTTATTGTCTTTTTCAATAATTCCTCCTACAATAATTTCCATTGCAATTTTCCTCCCTAGATTTTATCCACATCTATTCCTAATTTTTTAAAATTCTCGTTAATTTTAGTCATATCTCTATACATACCTTGTTTTAATTCAAATCTGTAATTTTCTTTTTCAATATTCAAATTTTCATCTTCTAATTCTCTGTCAATATCATAGGGTACTTTTATAAACTGAAATGAAATATAGGACGAATATTCTCTACTTCCGTATTCTCCTTCAATTATTAGATAATTACTTTTCGTAGTTTCTAACACGTCACTATCTTTATTTTTATTCCTTATAACATCGAAAGCATTTCCTACACTTTCTACATTTATTATAGTTTTATTGTATATTTTGTCCATATATGGATGATGAATATGACCATATATTACAACATCTGCAATATCCTGAGATTGCGTATTTTTGCTTGGTAAAAACATTTTATATTTTGTTTCAATACTATCAACATTTAATATTGCTTTATTATTAACAGTAGGTGTTGCATGAAATAATCTTACTAAACTTTCACTCATATAAAATTCATGGCAAAATGGTAAATTTAATAAATATTCTATATCCTCTTTATTTATTAATGATTTATTCCATTTTATTCTTTTTTGCTCTTGCTCATTCATTTCATCAATATTCTTATGTTCTGTTGAAAAATGAACATCACAGTTCCCTTGTAATACTATTTCGCAGTTTGTTCTTATTAATGATATACATTCTTTAGGATGTACTCCTTTTGCTATTATATCTCCTAAACATATGATTTTATCTACTTTTCTTTTTTCTATATCTTTTAGAGTTGCTTTTAATGCTTCTAAATTTCCATGTATATCTGAGATAATTGCTATTTTCATTATTTTATGACTTCCATTCTATTTTATTTTTTGTTTATTATTTTTTCTAAATTATAGTCTATTCCCAAAATATTCTCTTGCTCATCCACTTTTATATGCAAATTAAAATTGCGATTGTCATCTATTAATCCTTTTATAAGAAATTTATCTAATAATATTATATTCGACAATATTTTTTCCTTTTTCAACAATTCATCTATATCTATCCACTCTGATGTATTTTCCTCAAACTCCTGTGGTTCTCCTTCATATTCCTTAGAGATAAATGTGTCAAATATAAACATCCTATCTGGATATTCTATTGTCATAATTCCTTTATATTTTAAATTTTGTATTTCTATTCCTGTTTCTTCTTTCATTTCTCTTATTGCTGTTTGTTTTGGGCTTTCTCCTTCCTCAATTTTGCCTCCAGGTATATCGTAATATCCTTCTTTTTTATTACCTTTTTTATATTTTATTACCACTACTTCATTGTCTTTTATTAAATAGCATCGTACTGCCTTTCTTATTGGCTTGTCCATAATATTTCTCTCCAATCCTATATATATTCTGAATCCCTTATATTTTTAATTATATCAATTCTTCTTTTACATCTAACCAATTATTTACTCTTACTATCCCTTTAGCTTTAAGTTCGTTATCAGTTAATTTTTTATTTCTAAATTCTGTAAATAATAACTTTTTATCACAATTTTCTAAATTTGATACTCTATCATCAATTCCTATGTCATATTTTATTTTTGTTTTGTCTGTCATAAATATAAAATTATTTGTATCTATAAAAGGAAGCCAATAATGTAAATACTCAAATTTATTTTTTAAATTAGTAGCTGCATCAATTACATCTTCTTTCCAAATATAAGTTGTAGCAATATAAACATCATATTTTTCATTTAATTCTTTGATTACTTCTATACAATTAGGTAATGGCTCAATATAGTCTCCATTATTATTTTTATATAAATTTTTATATTTATATATTGTCTTAAATTCTTCCTCTTTTCCTTTTATTAAATCTTGTCTATATTGACTATGTAGTTTGTCAAAATCTACTTTTCCTAAAAATTCTATTAAATAATTTGAGAAATTCCCTACTACAATAACTTCATCCATATCAATCATAATAGTTTTTTTATCCATTCTTATTTTCCTCCGTTTTAAAACTTGCTATTAAAACGTCGCAAATTTCGTATTTTCCTTATTCATATCATAAAATCCGTATAAAAACAATTATTTCCAGAAATTAATATAAAAGAGATTGCCACTTTTATATATAACAACCTCTTTGTATTATTATCTGTTTAAATTTCTATCCTTTTTCTTTGTTTTAGTAATATCTTCTTGAGCTTTCTTCTTTTGTGTTTCAATTTTTATAACTTCTTTAACTTTTGGTGTATCTTCTAAAATATAATTTGCTATTTTTAGATTTTTTCTATACTTATTTAGCTTAGTAGTACATTCATCTCGCTTTGCTTTATATTCCTTTATTAAGTTTTCATCTGTGCAATTTCTTAGCTTATTTCTGTATTTTTGCCTTAAATTAGTAACATTTTCAATATCTTTTTCAGTTTGTGAAATATAGTTTTTTACATCATCTACTGTTTTTATTTTTTCTGTAACAATAAGTCTAATTTCATTAGAATATCGTTACATTTTTCTAACTTCTTGCTTCATTTCTGGAGATAATGGTTTGTAATTTTCTCGTTTTGGTATTAAACCTAATAAATGAAATAGTAATATAAAAAGTACATCAATTCCACTCATTTTACTAATATCTTTTAAATTTCCTTTATATTTATAAACTTTATATTTTGTATAATTCTTTTTTGGTCTCATCAATTTATAATATTCATCTTGCACATAACATGGATTTTGAAAAACTCTTTCTGCAATATTTTTCGGCAAATACTTTTCTCCTAACTGATACATTCTTACTGCTTTTTTATCATTTATTGAACGAATTGTAGGATATTTTCTATTATTATCATCATTTATAACATAGCCTTTTTTATACATTACCTTTTTAAATTGCGAATAGCTTACGCATATTTCCATTGCTTTGTACATAGCTTGTCTCATTAGATTATATTTGGTTGGCTCACCTCTTTTTTCTGCAAAATATATATTTCTTGGTGTTTTCCCTCTTGGCTTTTCAATAACTGTTAATCCATATTCTCTACATAGTTCATCTGATAACTCCCTAAAATGATAATATGCTCCTTTGTTACAATTAAACTTTTTGCCTGTAAACATATTAACTGAATTTACTACAGAATGGTTATGATATGTGCCAGTATTAAAATGTGTGGCAACTACTACTTGATATTCACTCCACATCTTTTCTGCTAGTTCTACTCCAATTTTGTGTGCTAATTCTGGCGAAACTTCTCCTGTTTTAAAACTTTGGTATGCGTGATATGCAACATCTCCTGTAGTCTTATCAAATCTATTTTGTACTGTTACCATTTCTTTTAAACATAATTAATAAATCAATATAGTACAATTTTTTTTAAAACTCTAAAATGTCAATGTTTTGACTTGCTATGTTATGTATTCATTAAATTTTGATAGTGGATATTTATTTTCCAAACTATCTATGTAAAAGTAATCTTGCTCATTAAAGAATAAGTACAGCTTATCTTTAATAATTACTCTGTGTGGCTCTACATACGCTAAATTGGTATGTTCCACAATTCTTAAGGTACCATTGATAATTTCTGGTTTAACCTTTTTCATTTTGCAAGTCCATTCAATTTTAGAGAGTAATTCTTTACTCATATTGATTTCTTTTTTAATTATATGTAACATAATACCACAAAAACCTCCTTCTTTCAATACTTTTGGTCAAAAAAAGACCGTTTCTTTTGAAACGGTTTAAGATTTTTGTGTTCATCAAAATTTTTGTTATCTTGAAACTAAGTTGTATCAAGACTTTCAAAAAGTTCGATGAAAACTTGCCTTGGTGGGCAGGGAAGGATTCGAACCTTCGTACTCAAATGAGAACAGATTTACAGTCTGCCGCCTTTAGCCACTCGGCCACCTACCCAATTATTAAATTTTATTACCATTTATTAGATAATAAAAAAATGGTGCTCCCTCAAGGATTCGAACCTTGGACCCACCGGTTATGAGCCGGTTGCTCTGACCAACTGAGCTAAGGGAGCATTTCCTTAACGCAAGATAAAGTATAAACTATTTTTCTTATATTGTCAATACTTTTTAGAAAAAAAAACTAGATATTTTTATCTAGTTTTTTCTAATAATTATCCGCACCTTTTCCTTCTGGTAATGCTGGATATTCTATAACAATTCTTATCTTTGTTATATATCTAATAGCTCTAACTATTTTACTATTTTTAATCTTTTGCCATAAACTTGGTTTTTTCTCAAATGTAACTGATTGTTCATATTGCTGTTGTTCATTTGCAAGAACTTGTTCTTGGTTTTGAACTTCTTCCTGTTGTTCAACTATATTTTCTTTTTTGTTTTCTACTGGTGTTGGAATTGATTTTAATGCATCTGCTACTTCTATTCCTATATAACTTAAAGCTTTTGATCTATCTTCAATTCTTTCCATATCTATTTCTATATGTAAATTTGATTCTAAATTTGTTACACGAGCATTAAGTAATTTCATTGCATCTTGATAATTTTGAGATTTTTTGCCTCTTGATTTTCCTACAATATTTAATGTTTCTATAATATCCTCTGGAAATTCTCCTTCTGCTTCTTTTACTGTGTCTTTCCAATTTTTTTCCTTATTATCTACTGTATTTATTAATTCTTTTAATCTACCTGATAATGCAATATTTTGTTCTCTTTGTCTTATTAATTCTTCAATTTTTTTAGTATTTTCTTCAAATTGGTTTGTAGCATATTCTACTAATCCATAGGCTGCTTTATATACACTAATAGGGAAATTTTTCTTTTTTGGATATTCTATTAAATATGTTTTTATTGATTCTATTAAATCTTTAAAATAAGTATCATCTTCTAATTGAACTATTTGTTTTTTACTTTTAGGATTTATAAGTTTATGTACTTTATCTATATTTGATAATATTTTTTCTTCAGTGATAACCATTCTCACATTTACTATGCCAGATCTAGACATGTAAATTACCTCCTTTTTATCTTACGCATCTTCTTTATTCATTTATAATTATACATTAACTTACAAAAAACTACAAGTCTTACGGAGTAACTTTTCGTTAAGTTTTCGTTACAAGAATGTTACATTTTTGTAACATTCTTATTTTCAATATTATAATACTGTTTTTATTTCCTCAAATCTCTTTATTTTTTGAGTTGTTGTTTTTATTAGTTCTTTATCTGTTATAGTAATCTCTCTAACATATTTATAGGCTGGCATAGTTCTATTCATTTTTTTTACTTCTGCCCAAATTTTATTTTGTATTTCTTTTTTGTCATTACTACCAAATACGCTTTGAGCTACTGTTTCATCATATACAATTTTAGCACATATTTTGTAATCGCCATCATCTTCTGGTTTCCCATATACAAATGATTCTTTAACTCCTTCTATTTTATTAATTAAATTTTCTATTTCTTCTGGATAAATATTTTTACCATTTTTTAAAACTATTACAAATTTTTTTCTACCTGATATAAATATGTATCCTTCATCATCAATTCTTGCTAAATCTCCTGTATATAACCAATTATCTTGAATTGTTTCTTGTGTTGCTTCTTCATTTTTATAATATCCTAGCATAATTGATGGACCTTTTGCCAATAATTCTCCTATTCCTTCTTCATTTGGTTCTTTTATTTTTACTTCTAAACTTGGCAATGCTTTTCCTATAGAACCGATTTTTCTATATTTATCGTCCTCAGTAGCTATTACTGGCGAACTTTCTGTTAGTCCATATCCTTGATACATTAAAAATCCTAATTCATTAAATCCTTTTTCTGCTTCTGGATCCAATGCTGCTCCTCCGGCTACCATTAATCTAAGCTCTCCTCCAAAGTTATCATGAATTTCTTTAAATATTTTTCTTCTAATATCAATTCCAAATTTTAATAAAAATTGGCTTATCTTTATACCTTTTTCTACTTTTTGTAATTGACCTTTTTTCTCTATTCCTTTCATTACTCTTTTATAAATCGATTCAAATAATATTGGAACAGATATCATAGCTGTTATTTTATACTCATTGACATTTTCTGCAATATGTCTTATTCCATCGCAAAAAACTATTGCACTTCCTTTAGATACTGGATACAAAAATCCCACTGTACATTCAAAAGTATGATGTAATGGTAAAAATGATAAAAATCTATCTTTTTCATCTATTTTTATAACAGAGGCTATATCCATTAAATTTGCACAAATGTTTTTATGTGATAACATTACAGCTTTTGACATGGCTGTAGTCCCTGATGTAAATAACATTATTGACATTTTATCAGCATCTATTTTTGCATCTAGAAATTCTCTATTTCCTTCACTAATTAACTCTTTACCTTGTTCTATTAATTCTCTTTCTGCATAGATTCCATTTTCTGCTTTTTCTAAGTCCATTGAAATAAAATATTCTATTTTTGTATTTTTTTGTTCCTTCATTTTGTTCATGATTTTTTCGTATTTTTTTGAATAAAATATTGCTTCAACTTCTGAACGTAATACAAGACTCTCTATTTCATTTTCAGGTAATGATTTATCTAGAGGGACAACAATTCCTGTGCCTGTTACAATGCTTAAATATGCTACTTCCCATTCATATCTATTTTCAGATATAACTGCTATTTTTTTGTCTTTTAATCTCATCTGTATTAATTTAGTACCTAGTCCATTTATATCTTCTCTAAATTCTTTATGCGTTATTTCTTTAAAAATTCCTTTTTCTTCTGTCTTATACATATATGCTGGTCTATCTCCATATTTTTCTCCTGATTTTTTTAGCATATCTTTTAAATCTGTAAATTCCATACAGTTATATATTGGCTTTCTCATTTTATCATCCCTTCTCAAAATAATTACATTATTTTATTTTCAATCCCTCTATTAATGTATTTCCGAATTCTTTATACAATTCCATTATATCCATATCTTTTTCACATCTAACTTTATATATTAATGTTGAACAAATTAGCCCATATATTTCAGAAGCTATCACTTTAGCATTTCCTTCTTTTATTTGCTTTTTATTAATTCCTTCTTGTACAATTTCTTCTATTTTGTTTATATATTCATTTAATTGTTTTTGGCATTTTTGATTTCTTGCTTCATTTCCCCAAAATTGACTTAATAAAATTTTTATTAAGTTTTCATATTTCATAACTATTTTTATTTGTATTAATACTATTGCTTTTACTTTATCTATGTAATTCTCAAATTTGGCTGTTTTTATGTCTATACTATTTTGCAATAGTTTAATTCCTTCATCTACTAAAAAATTAAATATTTCTTCTTTGCTTGAAAAATGATAATATAATGTTCCTTTAGCTACCCCTACAGTAGCTGTAATTTCTTCTATACTTGTTGCTTCATATCCCTTCTCTGCAAACAATTTCATAGATGTTTCAAAAATCTTTCTCTTGGTTTTATTCATTTTTATATCCTTCCATTTTTGATATAATTATTAATTTCTTATATTATATAGTTAAAACCTCAATATTGCAAGAATTTTATATGCTTTTATACTACTCATTCGATTATTGATTTACATTCATTATTTTATATAACATTTCTATATTCCAAATTACATGTATTTTTAAAGGAAAGTGCTTTTATTTAACACTTTCCTTTACGTTTTTATTTTATCTTATTATACAGATTAAACAAAATATTATAATCTTTATTACAACATTCATCATTAACATGTAATTAACACTTTTTATTCCTAATTTATTTAGAATATCAAAGTTATCTACTATTTCTGTTATTTCACTTTTATCAGATATTTCTTCTTTTTGCATATATTCCTTGGCTAAAAAACGAGCTTTTATCATTGCATCATTTTCTAAATAACTTCTTACAAAATAATATATAAATCCACTGGCTGTTAAAATGGCCAAAAACATCATTTTAAGTGGCAATATTTTTAATACTGCACATATTGCAATTATTATAAAGTATGCTATATATATATTTGAATAAATAAAGTTAAACATCAATATTTTTCTATCTTGTATAGAATGAAGACATTCATGCGCTATTGTTTGAATTCTCGTATATGTATTTTTTATATTTGCTATAATAATCTTGTCTGATATTGCTATATATAATGAATTTGTTGCATTTTCATCTTCTTCTATTTTTACTTTTTCATTTTTTAACATTCTTAGATATGTTTTGCAAATATCAATATTTTCTGGATATTTTTGTGCTATTTTATCTAATTTGGGATTAGTACCTATTTCTAATATTTTTTTATTACTAGTTTTAAATAGGTAACCTAAAATTATCAACATTATTATCCAAAATACTATTACTATAATAAATTCCATATAGCCTCCCCTTTTAACTACATTACATCTCTTACAGCTTCTCCTATTATTTTGTTTACATCTGCTAGCATAATATTAAATTTCATTTCTGCATCAAAATATTTTTTTGCATCATCTAATTCTATCAATTCTGCATATAATTTTTTCATCTTATCCATTTTTTCTGTATCTTCTTTTCCTGTCTGCATTTGTGTAATTTGGGCATCATATCTAGCCATTTCAAATTCACCAATTCTCTTTTTTAAATCTTGATTTAGACTTAAAGTTTCTCTTGCCATTTTATAATTAATATATTCTTCTGATTCTTTTATTTCAGCTGCTAATCTATTTGCTGTATCATATACATTCATTACATTCTCTCCTTCTTACTTTATAGTATTGGTATTAGATGTTTCTGTACTATCTCCTAATATTTTTACACTTGCATTTGTTGGACATATATTAACAAAAGTATTTCCATCATTAACCTGTATTTTATTTCCATTCATATCTTGATATTGAGTTGTTTCTTCTCTAGTATTTTTTATGCATTTTATTTTTATAGCTTTTCCGTTGGTTATATAATATCCATCAAATGTTCCTGTATTTTTTAAACCTTGTCTTCCTTTGTTTTCAGAATCTGATAATGTATAGTTATTGCAAAATGTAATAATTATATTTTTAGTTGTAATATTTTCTTTTGATTCCCAATCTGTTTGTTTTTTTCCTCTTGCATATCTAGTATAAACTTTGCTGTCACTATTATATACATATTTAACTGTTTGTAAATCTGAATGTGGTATTGTTACTTCATACGCTGTTTGACCTTCTTCTAAGTTGACTTCTTCTGTAACATAATTTAATACACTTTCTTTAGTTGATGTTGTTTTATATCCTTTATTTTTAGCTGATTCTAATAATTTTTTAGTATTAGTTACTGCATTATGAGGAGCTGCTTTTTCTTTTACTCTCCAAAATGTCGTTCCATCTTCTGAAATTCCGTTTATGTCATTTATATTATATTTTTTTATATCACTTTGAGCTTGTGGACTTTGTCCAAAATGTGTATATATAGCATCATTTTCCATTGCATAATCAATAAAATAATGTCTAGCACTTCTTACTGGTCCTATTTTATCTACGTCTACACCTTTAAATAATGCCATTAATCTTGTTTCTCCACCCTCAACTATGATTTCATATACCATATAAGCTTTGTTTAACCCAGCTTGTGGCCATGCATCTTGATGGTTATCTATCATAACAGCAACAGGTCTACTATTTCCATTGAAAATTTTTATTTCTGATTCTTTCTGTTCTTCTTGACCTGATTCTTTTATTTCCTCTGCTGATATTGTTTCTTTATTTCGTTCATCTTGCATAATCTTGTATGCTAATACTCCTCCAGCTGCTATAATCAAAACCATTAATATTATAATTAAAATTTTAACTCCACCAAATTGTTTTCGCATAATTTTTCTCCCCTATTAATTACCTTACTATTTTCAGTTCTTCTAAAATATGTTCTTCCTTCTTTCTCATTTCTTTTTTATCTTCTTCTTGTATATGGTCATATCCCATCAAGTGATAAAATCCGTGGACTAGCATATAACTTAATTCTCTTTCAAAGCTATGTCCATATTCTTCCGCTTGTTCTTTAACTTTATCTATAGAAATAATTATATCTCCTAATATATCTTCATGTTCAAACAAATTATTTTTTATTTTTTCTTCTATTTCTTTTCTCTCAAACATAGGAAATGAAAGTACATCAGTTGCTCTGTCTATATTCCTATATTGTTGATTAATTGTTCTTATATTTTCTGGAGTTGTAAATGTTACTGTGATAAATAATTCAGAATTGTTTAAACATTCTTCTTCAAAACATTTATCAAAAACCATTTTTACTATATTTTCATACTCTTCATTTTCTGGTTCATCTTGATATATGATTTCATATTTTTTCATTTTAAGCCACTTTCCTTACTTTTTTTATATATTTTCCTTTTGAAATATACGCATCTTTTAATTCTCTCATAGCTCCACAGTCAATTAGTTTTCTTTTATAATATTTTATAAGTTTTGTATAGTCTATTTTTTCTGTTGCTTCTCTTATTTGTTTCATATCATTTTTGATAAATAATATTTCTTTCTTTCTCACATAATCTATAAAATTAGATTCTTTTAGTTTACATACATTATTGTATCGATTCCAAAATGCTTTAAATTCTTCTCGTTCTTTAGGATTTTCCCAATATACTTTTGTTGATAATAATTTTATATTATAATCTTCAAATAAGTTTATTAACATATTATAGACTTTTTCTCTTTTGGCTGATATTTTAGTATCTTGAAGTAAGATTCTAGCATCTTTTAATAATTTTTGATAACATTGTATTGCAACTATAAGAGGTAAACTGTGTGTAAACAATTTTCTACTGATACTTAATAATACTACATTTTTTTCTATATTATCTTTTGTATCTAATTTTCCTACAGTATAAGTTTCGTAATTCTCGTAATCTTTTAGTATTTCTTGTATATTTTTGTCACTTGGTTCTATCTTTATTTTTAATGACAATATATTTTGTATATATTCTTCTAATGTATAAAATATTTTTGTGTATATCCAGTCTTTAGAAGATTCATAAGCATTTGTGGTATCTGCTAATTTAATAGAATAATTTTTTAATATTCCTTTATATAAAGAATCCATTTTTGAAATATAAAATTGATTATATCTTGCAATTAGTTTTTCTTTGCCTGATAATTGTATCCCATCATTATCTAATTCCAATAAATATTTTTGTTTTCTATTTTTATATTCTATAAATTCTCTTTCTTTTAAGCTTGTAACTTCATAATATTTTGATAATGCTTCTCTTTCAAAATCAGAAGCTGTATTATTTTTTACTTTTTTATATATAGAATCCATAACATATTTATCTAATGATTCTAAATATGCTTCATAAGCTACATTATATTTTTCTTCTGCCTCTTTTTGATTATAATTTTCATTTTGGTATGCTTCAAAATGTTTCAATAGATTATTTCTTTTTATCGAGATTAACATTCCATTGATTCCTATCTTTGTAGGTATCAACATTTTTGTTAAAGTTTTTGTGATTTTATTAAAAAATGTTTTATCTGTTCCTGTAATTCTTAAACTTTTTTCTTCCATCTTTATCATCCCTTCAAAATACAATTTTTTCATTTGTCCCGATATTTTCTAGTACTTCATAAGTGACTGTAATTTCTATACTATCATTGTTTTCTTTAACATTTATATTTTTATTTACGATTTTCTCTATGTCTTTTATTTCTTCCATTAATTCTTGTTCTAATTCTTGTGTCCCTAGTTCTTTAGCTTCTTCTATTGAGTATGTTTTATCTACTAATTTCTGTTCTTTATTAATTGTTTTTATTACAGAAATTGGTAAATAGAAGTTAGAAAATATTCGCACCTTGTTTTCCGTTTCTATTGTATCATAAATTTCAAAATTTGAAAGCTTTTTAGGAAAATTTATTTTAAATTTATTTATTTTCATAGCATAAACTGTGTCTATTCTTCCTGTTTCCTCTTTTTCCGTAGTTTTATATTCTATTTTTTTACTTTTTGTATACCACACTCTTGCTTCTACATTTCCTTTTGCATGTACATATCTGATTCCTGTATATTTTCCTTCCATCCAACCATTAATTAATATATCTCCTTTTTTTATTGTATCTCCAACTTTTACATTAGCGGTCCCATTTTGAGCATTTATTTTAGTTATCACTCCATCTTTATCAGAAACTATATTACAATATTCATCTTCTGCTATTATATCTGGTTTTTCTGATGCTTTCACTATTTTAACTATAGCATTTGTTCCTTTTAATTCTATTCCCATCCACGCAATATCTTTTCTATTTAGTCTTATTTTATTTATAATCTCTTTTGTATCTATTTTGCTTTTAAATTTCCCTATATTTAATCCAGCATTTTTTACGTCTTCCATGACATTTTCTAAATTTTCTCCATTTTCTTCTATTATGTCTATATTCCATATAAAATTAGAACTAAGAATTATTGCAAAGATAATTAAGCATAAAAATAGTAAAAAAACCTTTCTTTTTTTGTATTTTTCTATCAAAAATGGCAATCCTTTTTTAGCTTTAATTTTTATTTTACATTGCGTCTTTTTTGCAATTTTACAAAATTCTTTAAAATCCTTTATTTCTATATTTAATTCCATGTTTATTTCATTGCATTTTTTTATATTCCACATCATATATTTCTTACTTCTGCTTATGTTTATGAATCTCTCAATATAATATCCTTCTATTGTTATTCTCAGATACCCAGCAATATAGTTTATAATCTTTTTTATTATCATTTGCCTTCTCCTTCATTAATCTGTAATTTTCTCAAAATCAATACCTTCAATCTTTCCCGTCACTTTTATATCATCATTAGTCATCGTTTCTAAATTCAAATTATATCCGCTAACACTTACCACTCCAATATATGTACTAATTTTTACGAAAAATTCTTCATACTCTAAGATTCCTTTATAATTTTCTATTATCATTTGGTCAAATCCCAGTATTGAGATTTTAGGTATATTGGAATAGATTTCTTCTGGAATTTCCAGCATTTTATTAATTTTATTTACTCTCCTTTTTTTCATTACTACTCCTATCTCTATAAATAAAGATTATCTCTCAATATCTCCATTTATCTTAATAATCTACTGTTCAAATTCATCAAGACTCTTAAATTCATATCCCATCTCTTTTGCTTCTTTTATAACACTATCTAAGATATTTGTATTTGTTTTAGAATTCCCATGTAATAACATTATTTCCCCATTGTGTAAGTTATTTATCACTTTTTCTTTAGACTTTCCTTCATCCGGTTGTTTATTTTCATTCCAGTCTTCATAAGCAAAAGACCACATCACATTTTTATATCCTAATGAATTTGTTATCTTTAAAGTTTTTTCACTAAACTCTCCCATTGGTGGTCTTATGTATTTCATTTCATATTGAAATTTACTATAAATACTTTGGTGTAAGTCCATAACTTCTTTTTTTATTTGCTCTTCTGTTAAACTTGGCATACTTTTATGATTAACTGTATGGTTTCCTACTATATGTCCTTCATCTATCATCTGTTTTACTAAGTCTTCTTGTGTATTTAGATAATGTGCAGTTATAAAAAATGCTGCTTTTACTTCATTATCTTTTAAAGTTTTTAACAATTGTTGTGTATATCCTGCCTCATATCCTTCATCAAATGTTAAATATATATTTTTGTTATCACTATTTCCTAGGCAAATCCCATTATTTTCTTCTAATACAGTTTTGTTTTTTTCACCTACATCTGGTTGCTCATGATTATCATTCCTTTTTATTCCCCAACATATTTTTGAATTTGATATGGTCTCGTTTTGGCTTGTATTTAAACTTTTCTTATCTAAGTTTCTTTGACAAACTATAGTAAGTAGTATTATTGCTACAATTAGACATAAACTTGCATATATTTTAATTTTTGATTTCATATTTACCTCCAATTTCTTATTTAATTAATTTTATGAACTAGAAGTAAAAAAATAACTGTATTTTGATAATAAAATATAAGCATATTAATATCACTTAAAAATGTTAACAAACTTCTAAATTATTTTTATATTTAGAGTTGAATTCAACTCATTATATATATGTCATTTTAGTATTATTGTTATTTTGTAAGCTTGTTATTTTTACTTTTGTAATTAGGTAATATTGACCTTTTTACCTGGTATGCAAAATTACAACTTAAGTATTGACAATCAGGTTATTTTATCATATATTGTTGTTACTATTGGAAAAATAAGGTAATTATTTTTATATTGTCGAAGAAAGTAATTATCTACAAATTATAAAGAAAGGATATTTTATATGTTAAATTTTGTTATTTGTGATGATAATTTAAATATTTTGAATAAACTTGAAAAAATACTAGATGATATTTTTATGAAAAATAACTTTGAAGCTAATGTCTCTTTTAAATTTGATAATTTTGAAGATTTATTAGATTGTTTTGATTGTGGAAATCAAATTGATGTTTTACTATTAGATATTAATTTACGTTCTTCTAAAAATGGTTTAGATTTAGCTGAAGAAATTAGAAAAAAGAACAAAAATGTCTATTTAATCTTTACAACTGGTCATTTAGAATATGCGATGATGGCTTATAAGTATAAAACTTTTGATTATCTTGCTAAACCTATTACTTACGAAAGATTAGAAGATACCATAAAACGTCTTTTTGATGATATTTATAGTACTCCTAAGAAATATATCAAAATAGATAATAAAAATACTCTAGTAGAACAATCACAAGTGCAATATATAAAAAGAAATAATATGAAATTGGTTTATCATACTTCTTCACGTGATTATGAGGTATATAGTTCTTTTAATAAGATTCAAGACTCACTACCTACTAATTTTATTAGATGTCACAAGTCTTATATTGTTAATTTGGATAATATTAAAGACGTTGATCCAGTTACTTTGACTGTTTTACTTACAGATAATAGTTCTTGTAGTATTGGACCTAAATATAAAAATGAATTTTTGGAGGTTATAAAAAATTATGGAATTGTTAAATAATATATGGTCAGCGCTCACTACGCCAAATGAAACTTTGACTTCTTTGCTTATAATACCGCTATTTTTTGTAGAAAATTTTCTTATACTCTATTTGATAATAACGATTTTTAAAATAAATTTAACTCTTAAGAAAAAAGTTTTGTATATACTTATATCTTCTACAATAAGTATCATTACTAATTTCTTAATCCCTTCACCACTTAATATGATTTTTAATTATATTGCATTGTTTACTTTAATGTATTTAACATTTTCTATGAACTTAATTAAAACACTAATTGCTTTAATTATACCTACTGTAGTTTTTGCTTTGTTAAGTACTCTAATCTCTCACCCATATATGCATATATTTCAAATAGATTCTGAAGCACTTCTTAGTATCCCTGTTTATAGATTACTTCATCTAATGATAGTATATGTATGTACATTTACTATTATTTTAATATGCAAAAAAGGTAAGTTATCTAACCTGCCTTTGAATCAGTTAGATAACTTACCTAAAAGTACATTTCGTATGATAATCTTAAACATTGTTCTAGGGTTCTTCACTATTATTGTCCAGCTAATTGTAAATTCATATTATACAGACTTTCTTCCTTTGCCTATAACTTTTCTCGTTTTCATCACCTTATTATCATATTTTGCCTTGAGCTTTCATAGTCTGTCTCGTATTGTAAAATTAGCTATTACAAATCAAAAATTACAAAATGCAGAAGAATACAATAAAACATTAACAATATTACATGATAGCGTAAGAGGTTTTAAACATGATTTTGATAATATTGTTACAACAATTGGTGGATATATAAGAACAAATGATATGGAAGGTTTACAAAAATATTATCATCAGTTAGAAGATGATTGTCAAAAAGTAAATAACTTGTATGTTCTTAATCCTAAACTAATTAATAATCCTGGTGTTTATAGTTTGTTAACTACAAAATATCATAAAGCTGAGGAAAATGGAATAAAAATAAATATGTCCCTTTTACTCGATTTAAATGATTTGAATATGAAAATATATGAGTTTACTCGTATATTAGGTATTTTACTAGATAATGCTATTGATGCAAGTAATGAATGTAACGAAAAAACTATAAATATTATCTTTAGAGATGATCCTAATAAACATAGACAACTTGTAATTATAGAAAATACATATAAAGATAAAAATGTTAATACTGAACGTATATTCCAAAAAGGAATCTCTGGCAAAGAAAATCATACTGGATTAGGTTTATGGGAAGTTAGGCAGATTTTAAATAAAAATAAGAATTTATCTTTATACACATCAAAAAATGATAAATACTTTTCACAACAATTAGAAATTTATTATTAATCAAAAAAGTACTTCATAATATTTTGAAGTACTTTTTGATTAGCATAAACTGTAAGAGAGCTTCTTTTTAGAAACTCTCTTGGATTGCTCTATAACTTTTTAAAGTTATATTTACTGGCAAAAATAATTAAATTGTCGTTCTATTTTTGCCAATTTTTATTAGTCTTTTTTCACCATATTCATTGGCATTTTAGGTTGATGAAATGTAAACAATACTAAACAAGCCGTATTAGTTACCTTTGCGTATTTTTCTGCTATTTTTGATAAAAATTTTAACATAAGAAATCCCCCTTTTATTTTTTATCTTTAAAAACACACCGGTATATGTTTTTTAAACTGTTTGAGTTGAAGTATTGTTATATACTTCATATCCATATTTATTGTTAGTTAATCTATATGCAATTTTAGTTATTGTTAATGTTTGAACAATATTTTCCAATAATAATATATTTGATATAAAATTATCTTTTATAAATACTGATACTAATAATCCCACTGAAAAAGTAATATATGAAATTATTTTCTTTTTTCTTCTATCTTTTGTACATAATATTGGTACATTTTCTGTATCTGCTGGTGCATAGAGCTTTATCATTATCATCCCTAATCCCCATGCTACAACAGTTATTATATATTTTAATGTACTTTCAATTACTATTATTTTTGCAAGAAATACTGTTCCACAAAAGAATAATGTTGTTCCTATAATGCAACCTATATGAGTTTTTAGATGAAATCCTCCAGAAGCTTCCCTATATGGCAAAAATGTTATTAACATAAATAATACTTCTTTTAACATTCCTAAGAAAAATGCTATTATAAATAATAAAAATGTTTTTGGTAATTCTCCAATTATATTTTGCAGGCCATAATTTATTACTGCTGCTCTATCATCATCTATTTCTGGCATTTCTTTTCTTATTCTATTGGTTAAGAATTCACAGATTTTATCTATCATTTTCTTCACCTCTCTTTTGTTAATGTGATTTTAACACATATATTTTCGAGTGCACGTTTTCATTTATCAAATAAGTTTTTTCGTTTATTAAAATAGATTTTTTTATTATTTATATATTTTTTTATTTATTAACAATATCTTATTTGCATTTTTTCTCGCCAAAAAAAAGAACAATTCCTACTGAATTATTCTCTTATTTAATATAATATTTAATTTTTATGCTTATATTCTTTTAAAATACACCATGTTCCAATAGGCTCTGGAAAATCTTGAAATTCTATTTGTTCTTTAGTAATAGGATGATTTATTGTAAGTTTATATGCCCATAAAGCTATTTGTTTTCCTTGTCCTCGTGTTCCATATTTTTGATCTCCAAAAATACTATGTCCCGAATGTGCTAATTGCACACGAATTTGATGATGTCTACCTGTCTGTAAATTTATTTTTACTAGACTTAAATTTTTTATTGGATTATATTTTAGTACTTCATAATCTAAGCTCGCTTTTTTAGCATTTTTCTTGTCTTTGTTAACTACTTTACTCATATTATGTCTCTCATCTTTATATAAATAATCAATTAATGTATCTTTTTCCTTCTTAAAAATTCCATCTACAACTGCTATATATTCTTTTTTAAATTCTTTTTCTCGTATTTGATTACTTAATCTTGATGCTGCTTTTGATGTTTTAGCAAATATCATAATCCCTCCTACAGGGCGGTCTAGTCTATGAACCAGTCCTAAATATACATTTCCTGGTTTATTATATTTTTCTTTTATATACTGCTTTACTATTGTTAGCATATCTATATCGCCTGTTTTATCTGACTGTGAAGGTATATTAGGCTTTTTTTCTACAACTATAATGTGGTTATCTTCATATATTATTTTTAAATTTTGCACTTTATTTCTCCCATCTTCCATATATTCCACAAGGCAATACTAATTTTGAGTTTTCCATATTAAGACCTATTTCTCCTGAGTCTAATTTTCCTTTATGCTTTTTTGCAACCGTTAAATTTAAAATATTTTCTAATACTTTTGCTGATATTCCTGTAGTATATGAATTAATTAAGAAAAACAAAGGATTATCTGATAAAACTTGATTACATAATTGTACTAAATCATATATATTGTTTTCAAATTGCCACACTTCACCTTTTGCTCCTCTTCCATAAGATGGCGGATCCATTATTATTGCATCATATTTATTTCCTCTTCTTATTTCCCTGTTAACAAATTTGACTACATCATCTACAATAAATCTTACTGGTCTATCTTGTAATTTTGATGATATAACATTCTCTTTAGCCCATGTTGTCATTCCTTTTGAGCTATCAACATGGCATACAGAAGCTCCTGCTGATAGACATGCTACTGTTGCTCCTCCTGTATATGCAAATAAATTTAAAACTTTTATTTCTCTCTTTTCTTTAGATATTTTATTTATCATCCAATCCCAATTAACTGCCTGTTCTGGAAACAATCCTGTATGTTTGAATCCCATTGGTTTTATATTAAAAGTTAAATTTTTATACTTTATTTGCCATTGTTGAGGCATTTTTTTCTTAAAACTCCATGCTCCGCCTCCTGTTTTACTTCTATTGTATACAGCATTGATTTCTTTCCATTTATTAGGATAGCTTTTTTCTTTCCATATTATTTGTGGATCTGGTCTTGATAATACTACATTTCCCCATTTTTCTAACTTTTGTCCATCTGCCATATCCAAAATTTTATATTCTTTCCATTCACTTGCTATTTTCATAATTTTTTACACAGTTTTTAACTGCTACCTCCTTATTAGAATAGCAATATTTTATCATATTTTTATAAAGTTTGCAAAATTTTAAAGAAATTATATATCATTAAACCATTTATAACTGATAAAATCATTAGTAATGTAATTATTATTGTAATCCATCTATGTCTAGCAATACAATTAATTATTCGCTTATTTATTTTATATTTGCTCGTCTTTTTTTCTCTTAATGTTGGTAATATCTCTTTTGCATATTCCATTTTTACATTCCTCCCATTCACAGTATTTTATGTTTGTTTCTTATCTTTTATTCTTATTTTTTTAAAAACTTTTCAGACATTTCTACTTTTTTAGCATTTGTGACAGAAAAAAACGCATCTAATTTACATAATTTGATTTTTAAAGGGTTTTATGCTATAATAAATTTATGTTAGGGAAAAATCCCATGTAGTCAACAACTAATAGAAAGGAAGAAGCTTTATGAAAAATTTAGCAATGAACACAAAAACTTTTAAACGGAACTTGAAAATCACAACTAGAATAACCACTATGATTGCCGTCATGGCAGCAATAGTTATTTTTTTCACATTAATCCTTCTTAATCTTTCTGCTATTTCACAAATTCCTGGTGGAATTTGGAATGCTATATTAGCATTTCCTTCAGACTGGATTATTTCTGGAGTAATTGGAGCCATTATTGCTTCTATTGCCTGGGGAATTTTCTGGCACTTGAATAGACCTGGTAGAAAAAAATAATATTGGGGACTATCTTCATTCAAAAAACTTCCTTTTTTAGGAAGTTTTTTGATTTTTTATTGTAATTATTTTTAGTGCCTGATATAATAACATAGTAACTTAAGAAAATTCTTAACAACTTTGCAAGGAGGCGAAGTACTATATGAAACTGAAAAAAGCAATTACTTTTTTAGCTATTTTTGTTTTAGGTTATCTTATTACAGATACCTATCGATTTAACAAAGCATTACTGGAATACTTTCCGGGATTAGGAATAGCTTTAGTTCCTAATAAAGATTTCTAGCTTAAAAATAAAAAGATATCTTTTGAACTCTACTTTTGAGGTATTGTTCATTTCGATATCTTTTTATTTTTGTAATTTTTGTGCTAATTCTTTAGTAATTCCTTTTACTTCCATTAGCTGTTCAATAGATGCTTCGTTTATTTTTTGCATACTTCCAAATCTTTTTAATAAAGCTTGCTTTTTTACTTTTCCTATTCCTTTTATATCATCTAATTCTGATTTAGTTATATCTTTATCTCTTAATTTTCTATGATATGTAATTGCAGTATCATGTACAGTATCTTGAAATCTTGTAATTAATTTTTTTAAATCCTCTGATATTTCTAGCTCGTTCTTTTCTTCATCCATTAAAGCTCTTGTTTGATGTTTATTATTTTTTACCATTCCAAATACTTTTATATCAAATTTATTTTTTATGTCTGCTATTTTTTCTTCTACTTCTATATCATCTTGTATAATCTTTTGTATATACTCATTTTTTACTATTTCTATTGCTTTTTTAGTTGCCCTTATTTGAGTAATTCCTCCATCTGCAAAAATTGCATCTGGTAAACTTCCAAATCCACCTTTAGGATTGTCTATAGAATGTTTTAACCTTCTTGTTATTACTTCTTCCATACATCTAGGATCATCTTGTCCATATACTGTCTTTATTTTAAATCTTCTAGATAAATTTTTTTTGATTATTCCATCTTGCATAACACACATAGCAGCTACCATATATTCACCTGATATATTTGATATATCATAAGTTTCTATTTTTCTTGGTACTGTTGTCATTTTCATAATATCTTTTAACTCTAATAAGATTTTACTTTTGTCTTTTTCTTTATTTTCTAATGTAACTTTACTGTTTAATTCTGCCATTTCTACAAATCTTAATTTTTCTCCCTTTTTAGGGGTTTTTATTTCCACTTTTTTTCCTAATTCTGTGGATAACCATTCCTCTATAGCTATCTTATCTTCAATTTCTTCTCTTATCATTATTTTATTTGGAATATTAGGATTATTTAGATAAAATTGTTTTATAAAACCAGACAAAATTTCTTTATCTTCCATGTCTTGTAAATCTGTATAAAAATAGTGTTCCCTTCCTATCATTTTACTTCCTCTTACAAAAAATATTTCTATACAAACTTCTATCTCTGACTTTGCTATTCCTATAACATCAATACTATTTTCAGATATATTTGAAACTTTTTGTTTTTCTGATGCCCTTTCTATGGCAATTTTTCTATCTCTTAAATATGCTGCTTTCTCAAACTCTAGTTTTTTAGATGCTTTTTCCATCTGTATTTGTAAATCTTTGATAACTTTAGTTGTTTTTCCTTCTAACAAATCTATGATTTCATTTATTTGATTCATATACTCATCTTTATCAACTTCTTTTACGCAAGGTGCCAAGCATCTTCCAATGTGGTAATTAAGACATGGTCGAGTTCTAGGCTTTAAAGTTCTACATTGATGTATCTTATATCTTCCTTTTATAAAATCTAGCATTTCCTTTGCAGCTCCTGGATTAGCATAAGGTCCAAAATATTTGGCTCCATCATTAATAATTCTTCTTGTATAATAAACTCCTGGATATTCTGATTTTACATCGATTTTTATATATGGATATGTTTTATCATCTTTTAATAATACATTAAATTTAGGTTTATTTTTTTTTATTAAATTGCACTCTAATATTAATGCTTCTGCTTCATTATCTACCACTATATATTCAAAATGATCTATTAATGAAACCATTTTTTCTATTCTAGCAGTTTTATTGTTTTTTCTAAAATATTGTCTAACTCTATTTTTCAATGAAATCGCTTTTCCTACATATATAATTTTATCATCTTTGTCATGCATTATATATACACCAGGTTTTCCCGGCAATTTTTTTAATTCTTCTTCAATATCGAACATTATAAATCTTTCCTTTAAAAATCTTGTTCATTTTCTATATACCCAATATAAGGCAAGTTTCTATAGAATTGGTTATAATCTAAACCATATCCTATTACGAATTTATCTTCAATTGAAAATCCAATATAATCCACATTTAATTCTTTTGTTCGCCTTGATGGTTTGCTTAATAGTGTAGCTATTTTTAGAGATTTTGGATTTTTTAATTTTAGATATTCTGTTAAAAATGATAATGTTATTCCTGTATCTATGATATCTTCTACTATTATTACATTTTTTCCTTCTATACTATTTCTTAAGTCTTTTATAATTTTTACTTTTCCTGTTGTTTCTAGTCCTTCATAACTTGCTACTTCCATAAATTCAAATTCTACTTTTGTTTTTAATTTTTTAGCTAGTTCTACCATAAATACAATAGAACCTTTTAGTATCCCTAATAAAACCACTTCTTTTCCTTGGTAGTCTTTGTCTATTTGTTTTGCCATTTCTGTTAATCTTTTTTCTATTCTTGATTCGTTTATTAATACATTCATAATACAATCCCCCTAACATTATCTATAATTGCATTATAACTTACTTTAACTTTTTTATCAATTGATTTTATTTAAAATTCCCAAACTAATATTTTATAATAAAAAATTTTTCGTGCAAAAATCCCGCAGCTTATAATTAAGCTACGGGATTAAATTTTTTTGCTATTTCTAGCTATTACTTACTGTTAAATTTCCTTTAAACCATTAAAGCATTTGCAAGCTCTGCGATATCTTGCTTTACTGGATTGTATCTCCTTAAGAGCTTAATTGAACTTTTAAGTATTTCCCAGTCTACATATTCTGGAATTCCAAGAACCTGACCAATTCTATATCAGTATTGGGGTCCCAAAGGAAAATCCTCACAAGATACCAATGTTGTATCATAATACGAATCTGGAATATTTTTACATTCTTCTAATTTTTCCTTCATGCTGAATAATTCTTCCTGCAATTGATTAATCTTCCGTTCTTTTTGTTGTATCTCTGTCTCCATTTCTCTTATTGCAATTTCTTTTGATGTCATTACTATTTCCCCCTAGTTGATATTTGAATCATTATAACATTTTTATATAAATTTAACAATATGGTAAAAGGGATTGCTAATTAAAATCAGCAACCCCTTTCGTAAAAACTACAGTTATCTAAATCTCTGGATAATATCCTGCCAGTTATTGTATCTTTGCTTTTCGCATACTTTCTGGCAAATTGGATTAGAGATTAATACCTGATACATTTTATCTTCATCAAAATGATAAACATCACCAAATTTATGAGGCGTATCTTCTTTTAAGATTGTAAGCATTTTTTCAATTTCACCATTAGATAAATTTCCAATCTGCTTGCATACCTTTCTGAAAAACGACATACTGTGGTCATTATCCCGAACAAATCGAGTATTAAAAAACTTTTGATTTACTCCTCCGTTGTTTTCTGCTGCAATTCCTTGTGCAACGCTGGATAAATTTTTTCTTGTAGGATGTTCTCCAGCTAAACTGTCATAATGTACACTCATTTTTGTCCTCCTATTAGTTTTTACTAAATCTTTAATGCAAAATTAAATTACATTAATAAATATTGAGTATCACATATTATATTAACATACTTTTAAAGTTATGTCTACTATTTTTCATAATTTTATTCTTATGATTGCATCATCACCATTCCTTTTTCTACATGTTATTGATTTTTAACCTTATTTATGCTAATATATAGACTGATAAAAGGAGGAATAAGATGATAGATATATTACAAGATACAATTATAGATACTATAAAATTAATTCCATTTTTATTTCTTACATATTTATTAATGGAATATCTTGAACATAAAACAAAGCAGAAAAATAGAGAAACAATTAAAAAATCAGGACATTTAGGTCCTTTATTTGGTGCTATATTAGGTGTTATTCCTCAATGTGGTTTTTCTGTATCTGCAACTAATTTATATGCTGCTAGAGTAATTACACTTGGTACATTAATTTCTGTTTATTTATCAACATCTGATGAAATGTTGCCTATTTTAATTTCCGAAGGTACTTCACTTGATGTTATGTTTAAAATATTGGCTATAAAACTTGCTATTGGTATGATTTTTGGATTTTTAATAGATTTTATAATTAGAATTAAAAATAAAGGTAATTTTGAAAAAGAAGAAATTGTAGATTTATGTGAAAAAGAACACTGTCATTGTGAACATGGAATATTTAAATCAGCATTAAAACACACTGTTAATATCTTAATTTTTATATTTATTATCACTCTATTAATAAATATAGTTATTTACTTTATAGGAGAAGATAATATTTCTAGAGTTATGCTTAACCGCCCAATATTAGGCCCTATAGTATCTGGATTGATTGGCCTAATTCCAAATTGTGCAGCTTCTGTTATAATTACCCAGATGTATTTACAAAACATTATATCTGCTGGTGCAATGATATCTGGTTTATTAGTAGGTGCTGGTATAGGTTTAGCTGTATTATTTAAAACTAATAAAAGTATTAAAGAAAGTATACAAATTACACTTATTTTATACTTTATCTCTGTCGTTAGCGGTATTTTCTTAGAATTTATTGGTCTAACAATTTAACATTAAAACATAGATAAATAAAATTTGCATATACTATTATAGTGGATTTTTGTGTAATACGTATATAAATATATCGGATTTTTGTAATTTTGTTGTGTTGGATTGTTAAGAATTTTGTGACAGAATGTATTAAGTGGTGATAGTATGAATCGTTTAAAAAGAAAAATTGACCAATATCTAAATGGATTTCTTTATAAGAGATAAAGATTCATTAATTCCAATTGAAGTAAAAGCAAATGATAATGCAACAATTTCTTTGAATAACTTAATTGATAATAAAAAATATAAAGCCATTAAATATGTTATAAAATTATGTAATAAAAACATTGGATTTAATGGCAAATTCTATACTTTCCCATATTTCTTAGCTGTCTTTAAAAAAAGATATTTAAGAAAAAAATAAGCTATTAAAAAATGAGATTTGAGTTATATATAACTTAAATCTCATTTTTTGTTATGTTTTTATTTTTTTTCATTTTTTTTGAAATTTATAACTACAGCATCATCATTATTAAATAGATATTTAGAATCTGTTGTATCTGTTTGAACTGGATCTATTTCATTTCTTTCATCTTTAAAATCCAAATTCTTTATATCAAACCTCTTCTTTGGAGAAGTATCATCTTCTGTTTCTGTTGTTACCCCATCAGAATATTTTCCAAAATCAAAAGTTTTTATTTTTTGTTTTTCTTTATATTTTGATTCTAGATATTTAAAATTACCTGGACCAATTAAGAATTTTCCTCCAATATCTTTTATTTTATATGCACATTTTTTATCAGTAAGCATTCCTTGTAATTTACCTGCTGAGAAATAATTTACATAATCCCATTTTACATCACCATGTTTATCTTCATATTTACCTGTTTTAAAGTTAATATCATTTTTAAATGTCCATTCTCTGTGTTTTCCGAATTCAGATGACCACCAATTTAATTCTTCTATTACTCCACCTCCGGTAAATATTTTATTTGCACAGTTTGATAAAATTGTATTTTTTAAATTTTCTTTAGATTTATCTGTTGACAATTGTGCTAAATTTTGTGCAGATATGATGTTTCCTACACGATATTTTCTATACATAGTAAACATTGCTTCTGTTGCTTTACAAATAAAGTCTGGAAATTCATCTACATACAAGAAATTTGGAATTCTAGTGTTTTCTCCTCCAGGTCTTCTTAATATAGCATTTTGTAATGATATTAAGAAAAATAGTCCAAATGCTTTATGTGTTGAAGAGCCTAAATCTCCACGTCTTGTACAGATAAATGTTATTTCACCTTTTGAAAGAATATCATCAAAATTTATATTGTTAAATCTATTACATAAAATTGATTTTACTCCTGGTAATCTTAAAAGATTATCCAATTGTGTCACTGCTGCATATATATCTCTTTCTGTTTGTTTTCTTCCACTACCATCTTTGTAAAAACATTTTTTGAAATATGCAATTTGTACACTGTATTTTTCCTTTAACTCTTCATTTGCTGCCATTATTTCACACATTTTTTCTATTAATTCAAAGTTAGTGAACATTTTCAGCATATCTTCCATATTGGGAAGTGCTCCTTCATTCATTCTAGGATACATTTCCTTCAATAGAATTGCTAGATTTTCAATAGCTTGTATTATATAATCTTCTCTATATGCATCTTCTACTTCTTCATGCACATTATTGTACATTGCTTTTAATGCAGAAGAAATTGTAATTGCTATTTTTGTTGGATTATCATATACAAATGGATTTATACCTTTTGAGTCTGGATTTGATGGATCTATAATATTATACTTAAATCCATAATTGTCACACACTTCTGTTAAATGTTCTATAATTTCATAATCAGGTGACATTATTTCCATTCCTAAGTTTCTATAAACTGTTTTTCCATCAATTTTTCCTAAAATCATTTTTTTCATATATGCATTATAAACATCTTCTTTTCCATCATTTGGTGCAAGCATTTCTAATTTAAAATTTTGATTTAAAAAGTCATTATCATAAGGTCTAGTTAAATGTGCTATTCCTGTTTTTAATGCTGTAAATCCCATTTCTTTAGAAACTTCTCTAAAGAAAAATTTCTTTTCAATATCTCTTGCTATCATTGGTTCAAAAACTAAAGAAGTTTTTCCTGTTCCAGAACCTCCACAAACAAATAAAGATGAATATCGAGAAATTTCTGGCATTGTTATAGTTTTTCCAGTATCATTATTTGTGCATAAATATGTTTCACAAGTATATACTCCTCTATCCTTTTTAGTATCAGATAAATTTATTCCTCCATAATCCCAAATAGAACGAGTCAATTCTAAGCTATCATTTACTCCGAAATATAACCAATTAAATAATGGCCCTATTGTTATAAACGGTAAGTATAGTGCTATACTCGTAAATGCTGGTTTTACTACTTCTGAAAAATTTGTAATAATATCTACATAGTTTGGAACTGATATAAATAATAACCATAATCCCATATTCAGCCACTGTGTAAACATGGACAGTGCAATAACATATAATCCTATAATATAAATATAGAAAATAGTTACTTTTTTTGCATTTGAATCTGCAAATTCTGATGAGCCTGAAAAAAGAAATGCAAATATAGGACAAGCCATAGCTAAAGTATATTGTATCGGTCCCCAATACGAGTATGAAACACCTGTAAAAATCATAAGTAATATTTCTACAATTCTATCTACTGCTAAATATACTGTGATAAGTGTTAATATATATGTTGCAAATGTATTTCTATTTATATTTAATTTCTTTAAAAATTTATCTAGTAATTTCATTTAAAAAATCCTTTCAAAATCAAAATATTACATATATATTATTCCATAAAATAGCTTAAAAGACAAGTACTTTCAGGTATTTTGTATAAAAAAATAATTCTTGAATATAATAATAAAAAAATAATGGGAGGATTTATATGGTTGATGGATACATTCAAGAATACAATATTAAAAATTTAAACGAAAAGGAAAAAGAAATTGAATTAATAAAAAATATTATTACTACTAGAAAAGCTATCAAAAATATAGATAAAAATTTTGAATATGCACAAGATGAATTAGTAGACTACTATATATATCAACAAAAAGCTAATCAAGCTAAATTAAATTATTTAATAAAAACCGCTAAATTACAAGGTATTACAGTTGATATGATAAATGATATTAGATATAGTAATCTAATAGAAGAAGATGCTGGATAATAACAATTATATAAGGTCTATTTGTCCGATTAATAGCATAATTATTAATAATAACATTATGGGAGGAAAAAATGGATTTTAATATAATTACATATTTAGCTTGCATAATATTTTTATTTATCTTTGGTAGACTTTTTATTGTTCCAATAAAAAAAATACTTAAACTTGTTTTTAATTCAATATTAGGTGGTATTGTTATTTATATAATAAATATAATTGGAGCAAATTTTGGATTTCATATTGGTTTAAATATTGTAAATAGTATTGTTATAGGTATCCTTGGTCTACCTGGTGTTGTATGTTTGATAATTATTAAACTATTGATTGGATAATAAGAATAAAAGGCTGATGCTTGTAGCTCTTTATATAATAACTTTTCTAATTTTTATACTAGGAAAGTATCATTTTTATATTAGAAAAAAGCTTTAACTATAATAGTATATAGTTAAGGCTTTTTTTATTTTTATTCAACTGTTACTGATTTAGCTAAATTTCTAGGTTTATCTACATCTAATCCTTTTTCTTTTGCAATATAATAAGCTAATAATTGTAATGGAACAACTGATAAAATCGGAGAAATAGCTGCATTAACTTCAGGTATCTCTAATACTATGTCAAACATAGACTTATCAATTGGTTGATTTGTGACTATGAATGTTTTAGCTCCACGAGTAACTACTTCTTGAATATTGCTAACTGTTTTTTCTACTAATTTAGGGTCTGTCATTACGCCAATAACAGTAACTCCTTTTTCAATTAAAGCAATTGCACCATGTTTTAATTCTCCTGCTGCATAGCTTTCTGAATGTATATAAGATACTTCTTTAACTTTTAAAGAACCTTCTCTAGCTACTGTTTCATCTATTCCTCTACCTATAAAAAACATATCTTTTTCTTTATAGATTTTTTTAGCAAATTCTTTTATAGTATCATTTAATTTTAAACATTCTTCTATTTTTTTAGGTAATTCTAATATTTCTTCTTTTAAAGAATCAAATTCTTTTGTATCACGGCCTAATGTTTCTGCAAAATAGATTGCTAATACTGCAAATAATACAACTTGTGATGTATATGCTTTTGTAGAAGCAACTGCTATTTCTGGTCCTGCATGTGTATAAATAGAATAATCTGCTTCTCTTGTAATTGAACTTCCAATTACATTAGTCATAGCAATAGTTGTTGCACCTTTTTCTTTAGAAAGTTTTAAGGCTGCTATGGTATCAGCTGTTTCGCCTGATTGTGTTGGAAAAATACATAATGTATGTTCATCTATTAATGGATTTCTATATCTAAATTCAGATGCTACATCTATTTCTGCAGGTATTCTACAAATTTTTTCTATCATATCTTTACCTACTAAACCAGCATGCATTGCTGTACCACAAGCAACAATATATATCTTGTTAATTTTAGATAAACTTTCTTTTGTAAAGTTTAATTCATTAAATGTACATTTTGTACCTTGATTTAATTTTGCTCCAACTGTTTCACGAATAGCTGCTGGTTGTTCAAATATTTCTTTTAACATGAAATCTTCATAACCATTTTTTTCGCTACCTGTTGCATCCCATTCAATTGTTTGAATTTGTTTATTAATTTTGTTTAGTTCAATATCATAAAATTCAATATCTTCTCTAGATAAAAATGCATATTCTAAATCATTTAAGAAGTAGAAATTTCTTGTAAATGATAAAATTGCTGGTATATCTGAAGAAATATAATTTTCTCCATCGCCTTTACCAATAACTAAAGGACTATCTTTTCTTACAACTACCATATTATCTGGGAAGTCTTTACAAATAATTTCTAGTGCAAAACTTCCTTTTAATTCTGCACAAGCTTTTTTAATTGCTGTTAAAAGCTTATCTTTTCCTGCTTTTTCATTTTCTTTAGAATAATAATAATATATTAAATTTGGAATTATTTCTGTATCTGTATCAGAATAGAATTTGAATCCATTATCTGTTAAAAATTTTCTTAATTCATTATAGTTTTCTATTATTCCATTATGAACTACACTAAATGTTTTTGAATTATCTTGATGAGGGTGTGCATTTTCTTTAGATGGTTTACCATGAGTTGCCCATCTTGTATGTGCAATACCTATAGTTCCTTCTAAATCATTTATTCCTTCTAATTTATATAAATTTTTAACTCTTCCTTTATCTTTCATTACTGCTATACCATCTTTTTCAACTGTTGCTATACCAGCAGAGTCATAACCTCTATATTCCAATCTTATTAGTCCATTAATTAAAATTGGACTAGCCTTTTGTTTTCCTATATAACCTACAATTCCACACATATTAAATCCTCCTTATAGCAAAAATAAATTGCTCTTTTATTATTTTTGGAATTGAAGATATGCAAAATAAAACTTATATGTATTATCTTTTGTTGTAATATCACTACTACTCTTTGAAATAATACTAATGATTATAAGTAAACCATCAAGGCATCCGCCGAATATTTCGATAACCTTGAACCTCGTCAACATATAAATGTCCTGGCGCTAATATTAAATTGTCTACTCCTTTCTTTATATTTTTTGCATAAATTCAATTTACTATATTATATTACATTAATACAAAAAAATAAGCAAGTACTTATTTAAATTTTTCAAAAAAAGTATTTTTAAAACAATAAATTATTATAAATTAACTTCAAAAAGACTTAGAAATATGAGATTGAAATGAAATGTCGAATGTGCATGAAAAAATTTTAGAAATTCTATGTAATTTTAGGGAAAGAGTTCACGATAGTGGAAGGGTGCCCTAAAATAAATTAGAATTTCTTGAATTTTATAATAAGCCGAGACATGTAATGGAAATCTTATATTTCTAAGTCTTCTAGATATTAATTATCATCAATGATTATCTTATAACAAAAATGAGCGAAATTAATCGCTCTATCTTCTTCTATATCTACCACAAATACAACCAGTTCTGCCATTATTAGCATTATTAGGTACAACATTTATCCTTGCTGCAACCTCATTTGAATTGTTGTTACAGTTACAATTGCAGCTATTATTGTCATTATTTTCTATTCTTATCACTCCATTTATAACATTTGGATTTTCATTATTATTACAATTACAACTGTTATTTATATTGCTATTACTTGTAATCGTTAATAAATTTTCTGTATTCCCATTTGGAAAATTACTATCTATTGTTAATAATTCTGCATTATTGTTTCTTATTATTCTATTATTATTTTGCCTGCTACATGTATTGCCATCATTATTACATTCATTAAAATATCTCATGAATAAACATGTTATAACTGCCGTAATATAGCTAATAATTGTATATATTAACGTTGCAACTAAAAAGTTCAAGTCTGATATTACAAATGTCACAATTATACCTACTGCAAGTATTATTCCTGCTACTAATACAGGACATCTAAAGATTTTTTGTAATGCTATTGAGAATATAACTACAGCTAATGGTATTGCAAAAAATATAAGTAAACTATTCATAAATATTACTCCTATCTATATAGATTTTACTATATTTTATGCTTATTCTATAATATTTGTTAATTTTCTACATATCATAACATACACTAACTAAGAATAATCCTTGTGGTGGCAATGTTTTTCCTGCGTTTTCTCTTTTTTCTGATTTGATAATTTCATTTATTTGCTCTGGTTTGATTTTTCCTAATCCAACATCTACTAATGTTCCTGCAATTATTCTAACCATATTATATAAAAAACCATTTCCTGTTAACTCTATATATATTCTATCATTTTCCATATTTTTTATTTCTGCCTTATAAATCGTTCTAACACTACTTTTACTACTTGTTCCACTTGCTTTAAATGCTTTAAAATCGTGTTCTCCTTCAAAATATTTTACAGCTTTTTTCATATTTTCAATATTTAATTTTATCGGTATATGTGTTTCCATATTTCTATATATTGCTGTCCCATATTTTGAATTATTTATTACATATCTATAAGTTTTCTTTTTGCAACTTAACCTACTATGAAATCTTTCATCTACTTCTTCTGCTTCTTTTATTCTAATAGATTTTTTTAAATTTGTATTAAGTGCAATTGGAATTTTATCTATAGGAATTGTTGATGTTGTCTTAAAATTTGCTACCTGCCCTAGTGCATGCACTCCTGCATCTGTTCTTCCTGAAGCATTTAGTTGTACTTGTTCACCTGTTATTCTCTCTATTGCTTTTTCAATCTCTCCCTGAATATTTAATTTATTAGGTTGTTTTTGCCACCCGTTAAAGTCTTTTCCATCATATTCTATTGTTAATTTTATATTTCTCATTTTCTCTCCTTCAATCTAATAAAAGCCGCTTCTTGCGACTTTTATTAGATTTACAACATTTATTTTTTATCTAACTCTTTTTTTAGTTTATCTTTTTTTAATTTCTGTTTTATTTTTGCTATTCTATTTTGCTTTATACTTTTTTCTGTAGCAAATCTTTTTGTTACTACATTACTAATCAATATTTTTTTTAATGCTTCTTCATTAACATCTGCAATTAATGTACCATCTTTTGCAATGGAAACTTTCCCTGTTTCTTCTGATACAATTACAACTATACTATCAGATTCTTTTGAAATTCCTATTGCTGCTCTATGTCTTGTGCCTAGCTCTTTTGCTATATCATTATCATCTGCAAGAGGTAATACTGATGCAGCTGATGCTATTTTGTTTCCTGATATTATTACTGCTCCATCATGTAATGGTGTTTTAGGTTCAAATATATTTACTAATAACTGTGGTGATACTTCTGCATTCATTGGTATTCCACTATCTATAATATCTTGGATTTTTATATCTCTTTCTATTACAATTAGTGCCCCTGTTTTGTTCTTAGATAATTCCTCTGTTGCAATTACTATTTTATATATATCTTCTTTGGTTTTGGTTGCTAAGTCTTGGTCTATTCCAAAAAATTTCGTAAATTTATTTGTTCCTAATTGTTCTAGCCCTCTTCTTAATTCTGGTTGAAATATAACTATTATTGCAATTACTCCTAAATTCATTATTCCTGTTAATATCCAATTAAGTATATGTAAATTGAATAATCCACTAAGCCATGTAATTACTATTAAAAGTGCAATTCCTTTTATTAATTGCCACGCTCTAGAGCCTTTTACTATTTTTAAAAATGAATATATTAGGAATATTACAATCGATAAATCTATTATTAATGTTATTAGTTGTAATGGGGTTTGTTGTAAAGATTTAATATATCCTACAATACTATTAGTATAAAAATTTTCCCAGTTCATTCCAAAATCTATTATCATATTTATTTCTCTTTCCTTTTTAGAAAATTATTGAATATATAAGTGATGATGCTGTTGCTAATAGCATTAAAAATGCTAGAATTGCTGCCATTACTTTCACAAATATTTGTCCTTTGTCATAATTCTTTTTTGTTTTATTTTCTTTTTTCATGATTTTCACCCTTTCTTTAGTTTATATATCTTTTTTCTTACAAAAAAATTATAACATATTTAACATAACATTTCAATTGTTTTACAAAATCATTTTTGGTCTTTCTACTTTTTCGTCTGTTATTTTTATTATTTCTATCAATTGTTTTTTAGCATTTTCTAGTTTTTCTTTTGAGTTTGCATGTATTGTAGCTATTTTTTCATTTTCTTTTATATAATCTGAAACTTTTTTATTTAATACAATACCTACTGAATAATCTATATTGTCTTCTTTTTTTATTCTTCCTGCTCCTAATTCACATACAATTTTTCCTACTTCTTTAGCATTTATTTCTTTTATATATCCACTTTTTGTACTATATATGTTCTCAATATATTTTGCTTTTTTTATTTTATTGATATCTTTTATATACGTAACATCTCCACCTTGTTTTTGTACTAATTCAAGAAACTTTTCATAACCTTTCCCATTTTTTATATTGCTTAACATTTTCTCTTTATTTTCTTGAATATCTTCTCCTTTACCTGCAAGTTTAATCATATATGCTCCTAACTCAAAAACTACTTCTTGCAAGTCTTTTGGCATATCTCCTTGTAAAAATTTAATTGCTTCTATTACTTCTAATGAATTACCAACAGCATACCCTAGTGGTTCATCCATATTTGTTAATATACAAACTGTTTCTTTATCTGCTAAATTGCCTATTTCTATCATTTCTTCTGCTAATTCTTTAGCTTTAGATTTTTCATTCATAAATGCTCCTAATCCAACTGTTACATCTAATACTATTTTTTGTGCACCACTTGCAATTTTTTTGCTCATAATACTTGATGCTATTAGTGGTATACTTTCTACACAAGAAATTGTATCTCTAAGGCTATATATTTTTTTATCTGCTGGCGCCAAATTTAGATTTTGTGTAATCATGCTTATACCTATATCTTGTACATTTTTTATAAATTGTTCTACTTCTATATTTGTTTTATATCCAGAAATTGACTCTAATTTATCTGCTGTCCCACCTGTAAATCCTAATCCTCTACCAGACATCTTTGCTACAGGCACTCCTATTGATGCCACTAATGGTAATAATATTAAAGATACTTTGTCTCCTACCCCTCCTGTTGAATGCTTATCAACAATTATTTCATTTAAAGATGATAAATCTAATTTTTCTCCTGAATTTGCCATAGCTATTGTTAAATTAACTGTTTCTTTTTTTGTCATCCCGTTTATATATATTGCCATTACTAATGCAGCGGCCTGATAGTCTGCTACAGTTCCTTTTGTATATCCTTCTACAAAATATTCTATTTCTTGTTTCGTCAGTTCTTTTTTATCTCTCTTTTTTTCTATTATCTCTAAGATATCCATAAAACCTCCTATACAAAATGTTTAATAAATGTACTTCTATGTATTGGACATGGCCCATATTCTTTTAATGCTGCTATATGTTTAGCTGTGCCATACCCTTTATGATTCACAAATCCATATTGTGGATATACTTTATCCCATTCTCGCATAATTCTATCCCTAGTAACTTTTGCAATTATTGATGCAGCAGCAATATTGTAGCATTTTGCATCACCTTTTATTATTGAATCATATTGTATTCCTTTTGTATCTATATGTGTTAATGCATCAACTAAAATTAAATTTGGTTTTACATCTAATTCTTCAACTACTTGTGTTACACCTTGTTTAGTTGCATTAAGTATATTTATTTCATCTATTATATCTTGACCTATTATTGCTACTGAGTAACTTATTGCTTCATTTATTATTAAGTCATATAATTTTTCTCTCTTCTTTTCTGAAACCTTTTTAGAGTCATTTACTCCTTCTATCATTGAATCTTGTGGCATAATTACTCCAGCTACTACGACTGGTCCTGCTAGTGGTCCTCTTCCTGCTTCATCTATCCCACATATATACTTAAATCCTTTATTATATAACTCTTGCTCTTTTTGTTTTAAATTTGTTAATCTTTCTAATTCTTTTTCTTTCATTTTATTTCCAATCCTTTTAATCTTGTAATTCTATTTGTTCTATATCTGTTAGTGAATATCTATTATCAAATCCTTTGGTATTATATATTTCTGCAGATACTTCTGAAATATTATATACTATAACATACCATCCATTTTCTTCGTTTGATTCCACTTTTTTTATTCCCATATTATTTAAATTCTCAGTCGTTAATTTATATACATTTCCATTAGTAATATCATCTGGATTTATTCCCATAATTGTAAGTTGGCTAACTATACTATCATCTGAACTAATTTGTTCTCCCTTGTCAGCCCCTGTCAATTCACTTTTAGCTTTAGTTTTCATTTCGTCTGTTGCTTCGTCTGGTTTAACTCCTAAGTCAAAATTAGCATTTTCCACATATTCTTTAGCTTTGGTTTGTATTAACAACATATTAGTTTTCATTTCTTCCAAATTTGCATTTTTTATTGCGCTTTTACCTGATTTTACTGTAATTCCTGCTAATATTAGCATTACTACAATTGTTACTACTAATGTAATTAAAGTTATTCCATTTTCTTTTTTATTCATTATATTTCTCTCCATTTTTTATATTCTTTTTAATTATATATTTATATATATTTTTTTTCAATAAGAAAACTTATTTTTTTCACACAAAATTCACAAAACACTTGTATTATATGTATATGATAAGTTAATATATCTATAGGAGGGATTATAAATGGAAGAAAATAATAATAATCAAAATCAATCAAAGAATTCAAATTTTAAAGCAGTACCTAATGCTGGTTCTTATGGAACAGTATATGAAGCTAAGAAAAAACAACATAAAAATAGTTCTGGATTTGGAAAAACAGTTCTAGTACCTTTTATTAGTGGAGTAGTAGGTTGTGCTGTTGTAATTGGTACATGTTTTGGTGTACCTTCAATCAAAAAACAATTAATGGGAACAACCTCATCTAGTTCATCAACTAATAATCAATCTGGAAGTTCTAGCAGCTCAGGTACAGTAAGTCAAGTATCTTTATCTAATTATTCTGATACTTCTGTATATGCAGCAAATAAAATTTTACCTTCAATTGTAGGTATCAAAATAGAATATAATGTTACATCTATGTTTTCTATGTTTGGAAATGGTAAATCTACATCTACTGCTACTGCAACAGGTTCTGGTATTATAATAAGTGATGATGGTTATATCCTAACAAATAACCATGTTGTATCTTCAAATGAATCAGAATCATATTATCAAGTATCAGAAGCGACAAAAATTACTGTAACTTTATTTGATGATGAAACAGAATATGAAGCTAAAATCGTTGGTACAGATGAGCAAACAGACTTAGCAGTTATAAAAATTGATAAATCTGGATTAACAAAAGCAGAATTTGCTGATTCTGATTCCATAAAAGTTGGAGAATTTGCTATGGCTGTTGGTAGTCCTCTTGGATTACAAAGTTCAATTACTTGTGGTGTTATCAGTGCTCTTAATAGAAAAGTAACAGATACTGATAATAAAACTTATACATTAATTCAAACAGATGCTGCTATAAATGCTGGAAATAGTGGTGGTGCTTTAGTTAATAGTGAAGGTAAAGTAATCGGTGTTAATACATTAAAATTAACTGGTGACAATGTAGAAGGAATGGGCTTTGCAATTCCTATAAATTCTACTACAAATATAACTTCTCAATTAATTCAATATAGTAAAGTTAAAAGACCTTACATTGGTGTTACAGGTATGGATTTAGATTCAGAAACTGCAAAGAAAAATAATTTGGTTGAAGGTATTTATGTAAAAGCTATTGATGATTTCTCTGCTGCAGAAAAAGCTGGTATAAAAATCGGTGATGTAATTATTAAAGCAGATGGTCAAGAAGCTAAAACAATGGATAAATTAAATGAAATTAAAAACAGTCATAATATTGGTGATGAAATGACTATTACAGTAAATAGAGATGGCAAAGAGAAAGATTTAACAATCACATTAGGCGAACAACCATAACTAAACCTCAAAATAAAAAACTCGAAGTAAAACCTCGAGTTTTTTATTTTTAATTCTCCTTTTTTTTCTTTTCCCTTTTATCCACAGTAACTTCTTTTTTTAAGTCTTGCTTATCTATAAATCCTTTTTTATATAAATCTTTTACATACATTACTAAAGAAAATATTGTTGCAAATAATGCTAAGTAAAATAACCATAAATCTAAATTTTGCCATAAAGAATTAAGTTCAAATTGGTTTATTAACAACGATGAAACAATTGCTACATAAAATAAAACCGTTGCTAATTTACCATACCATTTACTATATACAACAACATCTTTTCCATAAAGAAATGAAGCTCCTGCTATCATTATTACTTCTTTTAATAATACTATGACTAATATCCAAATTGGAATAATATGAATCAATGTTAATGATCCTATTGTACAAATTTGTGTAAGTTTATCTGCTAGTGGATCCATTAATTTTCCAAAATTAGATATTAAATTAAATTTTCTTGCTATAAATCCATCAGCAATATCAGTTATACCAGATATTGTAAATAATACAAATGCTAATATATAATTACCTGTAAAAATATATATTACTATAAATGGTATAAGTAAAAATCTTAATATTGTTAATGCATTTGGTACATGTTTTAACATATAAATCTCCTAATATTATTTAACTTCAAATTTTAAATTATTATTTATAAAATCTATTTTTACATGCTGTCCATCTAATAACTGTTGTTTTAAAATCATTTCTGACAATTCGTCTTCAATATACCTTTGAATAGCTCTTCTTAAAGGACGAGCACCAAATTTTATATCAGTTCCTTTTTCTAATATATAATTTTTAGCTTCATTAGTTACTTCCATAGAAATATCTTTATCCGCTAAAGCTTTAACTGTATCTTGTAACATTAAGTCAACAATTTTTAATAATTGTTCATTAGTTAAAGAATCAAATGTAACAATTTCATCTATTCTATTTAAGAATTCTGGTCTGAATGTTTCTTTTAAACTGTCTAACACTTTATTTTTATTTATTGTAGTGTTTCCAAATCCAATAGAATTTGTATTTAAGTTTGAGCCTACATTTGATGTCATAATTATAATTGTATTTGAAAAACTAACTGTATTTCCTTGACTATCTGTAAGTTTTCCATCATCTAGTACTTGTAATAAAATATTAAATACATCTGGATGTGCTTTTTCAATTTCATCTAATAAAATTATAGAATATGGTTTTCTTTTTACTTTATCAGTTAATTGCCCTGCATCATCATAACCTACATATCCTGGAGGAGCTCCAATTAATTTCGCTGTAGAATGACTTTCCATATATTCTGACATATCAACCCTTATTATAGAATCTTCAGAACCAAACATTTCATAAGCTAAACTTTTGGCTAATTCTGTTTTTCCCACACCTGTAGGACCTACAAATATAAAAGAAGGTGGTCTTTTAGTAGTCTTTAACCCTGCTCTATTTCTACGAATAGCTCTAGAAACTGCATTTACAGCTTCATCTTGGCCTATTATTCTTTTATGTAGATTATTTTCAAGATTTAACAATTTTTGTGTTTCTGCCTCTGTTATTTTTTGAACTGGTATTTTGGTCCAGCTTTCTATTACATTAGCTATATCTTGAACTGTTATTTGTTTTGGTTTCATTTTTTTATTTAGATTATCTATTTCTTCTATCAATTGACATTCTTTCGTTTTTAAATCTGCTACTTTTTGATAATCTTCTGTAGAGTCAGCTTCTACCACTTCCTCTTTTTGTGCTTGCAATTTTGCTAATTCTTGTTTTAATACTTCTAATTTAAATAAATCTTTATTTTCTAGATTAATTCTTGAACATGCTTCATCTAGAATATCTATTGCTTTATCTGGTAAAAATCTATCATGGATATATTTTTCTGACATTATAACTGCTTGTTTTATAACATCTGTAGATATTTTTACTTTATGATACTCTTCATAATATTTTTTAATTCCTTCAAGTATTCCTATTGAATCATCAATATTAGGCTCTTCTACTAAAACTTGTTGGAACCTTCTTTCTAATGCAGAATCTTTTTCTATATATTTTCTATATTCTTTCAATGTTGTTGTACCTATTAGTTGAATTTCACCATTAGAAAGTGCTGGTTTTAAAATATTAGCAGCATTCATAGAATGTTCTCCATCTCCAGCACCAATTATATTATGAATCTCATCAATGACTAGAATTATATTTCCGAATTCTTTACATTCATCAATTATTCCTTTCATTCTAGATTCAAATTGTCCTCTAAATTGCGTACCAGCAATAACAGCAGTCATGTCTAAAAGATATACTTCTTTATCTAATAATTTTGCTGGAACATTTTGGTTTGCTATTCTTATTGCCAATCCTTGTGCAATTGCTGTTTTTCCTACTCCAGGCTCTCCAATTAAACAAGGATTATTTTTTGAACGTCTATTTAATATTTGAATGATTCTTTTTATTTCATTATCTCTTCCTATAACGATATCTAATTGGTTATTTTTAGCTTTTGCAGTTAAATTTGTACCATAAGTATCTAAGAATTTTTTCTTTTTATTTTGTTTTATATTTTTCTTTTTTTCAATTTTCACTTTCTTTTTGCCATTATTTTGTTCTTTTTCATTATCATTTTCATTATTTTGACCATTGAATATATTAGAAAATAAAGAGCCTAATGGAATCGCAGCTCCTGACATTTTAGGATTACCATCAGCATCAGTTCCATTGTCAAATGTTATTGCTCCATCTATATTCTCAATATCTTCTAAATTAATATTTTCAGCTAAATCCTTAAATATTGTCTCAAATTGTTTTGTCATATCTCCAAGATTTACATTATCTTTTGACAAAATTTGTTGTTGCTTATATAAAACTTCATTAGGATCTATTCCCTTTTTTTTAGCACAACTGTAGCAATATCCCTCAAGTGATTCTTTGCCATTTTCGATTTTTTTATAAAAAAGTATAGCTGGGTTTTTATTACATTCTGAACATAACATACTTTAATTTCCTCATTTCTACAAAAATATAGTATATATGATAACTCAAAAACTAGAAATAGTCAATGAATATTGTTGAAAAATTCCTGACAAAATGTTATAATACTTTGAGAATAAAAAACAAGAGGTTGAAAATATGAATGTAACTTTACCTAAGAAAGCAAAAACAAGTATAAAAGCCATTATTATTTATACAATAGCTGTAATGACATGTATGATTGCATTGGTAGTAATTGTTTTGTCTATATATTTAGGAAGTGACGAACTAGATAGACTTGTAACTATGGGAAAATCAACTACTACTCAAGAAGAAATAGAATATCAAAATTTAGTTTCAAATTTTGATACTATCTTTCAGAATAAATTGGAAAATTCTGATTCGGAAAATACTATACCAAAAGCTGATTCTTCAAAAGAACTAGTTTATACATATTACACAAAAAACGAATCCAAAAACAATGATTATGATGTTAATTTAAATATTCCTTACATAAATATAGACAACAACTCTGTAGATAAAATTAATGCATCTATAAAAAAATCATTTGAAAATAGAGCAGAAACTGTCTTATCTTCTACAGGTAAAAATATAGCTTATACAGTGGAATATGATGCTACTATAGAAAATAATATTTTATCAGTAATTGTCCGTTCAAAATATAAACAATTAAATAATGCTCAACGTGTAATTGTACACACTTATAATTATGATATAGCAAATAATAAACAATTAACTTTAGAAGATGTTTTAGCAATTAAAAATTTAGACTCAACAGACGTAGAAGGAAAAATTAAAAGTAGAATTCAAGATGAACAGAAAAAAGTAGAAGATTTAAAAGCACTTGGATATAATATATTCCAAAGAAATCCAGAGGATGAAATGTATACAATAAATCAATCTAAAGAATTTTTTATAAAAGATGGAAAATTATATATTGTCTATGCTTATGGAAATAAAAATTCAACTAGTGAAATGGATTTAGTTATTATATAAATGCAAATATTAATATTGTTTTAAAACGTATTAGTATTTGCGTTTTATTTTTACTTTGAAAAAAACATAGCACATTTTAAAATTAATAAAATGCACTATGTCTTTTTTTGAAAATAAAAGGGGATGTTTTTTTATTTAAATCAGTATTGTCTTACTGATTATGTTATATATTATAAAGGCGAAATTTGTCCATTGTGTGAACTCAAAGTGAAAGATTGATATTATTTATATTTTTTTGTCATAAAATTGTAATTAATATTTAACCTTTTTGTCATATTAATTGTTTTTTTATATTGTATAATATAATTAGTGATTATTATAAGGAGGATTAGAATGAGTATAAAATCTGATTTAAAAAAAGATGGAATTGAAGTTATAGAAAAATTAGACACTTTAAAAATAAATTCTATTGCTAAAAATATTGCAACAAAATTGTGTGAAACTTTTCCTTCTTATGGTTTAAATGAAAATGATTTATTTATTAAATTATCTAGATTAGATATGTATAAAGCAAAAATGCCTGAAGGAATGGCTGAAGCTAATTATTATTATAAAAATTCCTCTATTTATTTTAACGAACACATTTCAGATGATGATATGGAAGAATTCGCAATTCATGAATGTATTCACTATTTACAGGAAATTAAAGATAAAAGAAATTACCTTTTACGTATGGGTCTTTGTGATTATACTGAATTTAAGATTTATGGTTTAGGTTTAAATGAAGCTGCAGTTCAATTAATGTCTTCCAAAGTAATTGGTATTCCTAAAGATTATGTTAAATATTTTGGGATTAGTTTTGAAACAACAAGTCCTTCATACTATCCATTAGAATGTTGTTTAGCAAACCAATTAGCTTTTATAACTGGAGAAGATGTTTTGTTTAAAAGTACTTTATACAGTAGTGATATTTTTAAATTAAAATTTTCCGAATTAACTTCTCAAAAAGCTTTTATGTCTATTCAAAATGCAATCGATGAAATTTTATTTGCCGAAGAAGAAATTATCAAATTAAATAATAAAATTTCTTTAATAGATGATAGAAATAAAAAAGTTGATGATATGGTCACAAAAATTGATAAACTTAAACAAAAAATTAAACTTACATTTTTACGTACTCAAAACTTGATTATTTCTAGTTATTTTGATAAAGCTTTTCTTAATATTTCTAATTTAGAAGATTTAGAAAATTATAGAAAAAAATTATATACTTTTAAATCATATTTAGGATTATCAGAAGGTTATACTTTTTTTGATGATTATTATGTTGATAAAATATCTAGATTAGAACATAAATCTAATATATTAGAAAATGGTGGTATAGAAACTGCTATACATTTAAAATCTGCAAAAAATAATAAATTTCTAGCTGTTTTAAGAAATATTAAAAAACTTATTTTAGGAAAATCTTCTAACTTTGAAAAAAATGATATATAAATGCAAAATAAGATTCATGTTTTTTTATAACATTGAATCTTATTTTTTCTAATTATTTATCCCTAAATCTTTTAAAATATTTTTTGCAGCTTCTCTACCTGATTTAGCTGAATATGCCACTGTTCCTTTTACTCCAGCAACATCTCCTCCTGCATATATTTTATTATTTGAAGTTTGATATTTATCATTAATATCAATATTTCCCCATTTATTCAATTCTAGTCCTAAATTTTTTACATATTTTTGCGGTTCTGACCCTAATGCCATAACTATATAATCTACATTCATCTTATAGTTTGAATTTTCTATATTTACAGGTACTGGTCTTTCTCCCTTTTTTTCTATTAATTTTGTTTTTATTAATTCAACTTGCTGCACTTTATTTTCTCCAATAATTTTAACCAAATTATTTTGAAATATAAATTTGACACCTTCTTCTTTCGCATCATCAATTTCTTTTTTTTCTGCTGGCATTTGTTCTTCTGTTCTCCTATAAACAACTGTCACATCTTCAGCCCCAAGTTTGTTAATTGTTCTAGCACAATCCATAGCAACATTTCCACCGCCTACAACAATAACCTTTTTATCAGTATATTCTGGATGCAAATTATACTCTAAAAGTTCATTTCCTCCAAATACTCCTTCTAATGTTTCTCCTTCTATATTCATTTTTGCCGAGCAATTCGTACCTATTCCTAAAAATATTGCATCATAATCATTTTTTATTTTTTCTAATTCTTCTTTGCTTGTGATTTCTTTATTATACTCCACTTTTATCCCTAGGCTTAAGATATCTTTTATAGTCATATTCACTATATCTTTAGGTAATCTAAACTCTGGTATTCCATATATTAATAATCCGCCTAAATAATTATATTTCTCATAAATTGTTACATCTACTCCTTCTTTAGCTAAGAAGGCTGCACATGTTAATCCTGATGGGCCTCCACCTATAATAGCTACTTTTTTATTTTTTCTTTCTTTTTTTTCATAACAATCTGTAACATCAAATTTCTTTTCATGTATCTTATCAAATACATAAGCTTCTAAAACTCCTATTGATACAGGCTCTCCCTTTATTCCTCTTACACATGAGCCTTGACATTGTTTAGTGTGGGGGCAAATTCTACCACATACACCTGATAATACTGTTGTTTCTAATAATGTTTTATATGCTTCTAAATAGTTTTCTTGCTTCAACGATTGAATAAATCCTGGTATATTATTGTTTAAAGGACATCCTTTTAATGAACATGGTTTGGCTTTACAATTTAAACAATAATTTATTTTTTCTTCTATGTTATTTTTCATAATATTTATATCCTTTTTTATTTATTATTATATTTTTTTATAAATTTTCTGTGCAATGTAGTTTAATATATTCTATAATATTCATAAATATTAAGTCAATAAATTTGACCACCTATCCATTAATGACAAATAATGATTTATTTAAAATTAGCATCAAGAATATTTAGAAATATAAGATTGAAATGAAATGTCGAATGTGCATGGAAAAATTTTAGAAATTCTATGTAATTTTAGGGAAAGAGTTCACAATAGTGAAAGGGTGCCCTAAAATAAATTAGAATTTCTTGAATTTTGTAATAAACCGAGACATGTAATGAAAATTTATATTTCTAAATATTCTTGAAACAATTAATTCAAATCATTATCTATTTTAATTTCTTCTACAACTTTTTTTAAATCTTTTATAAAATCTATTTTTTTAGTTTCGTCTCTTAATAAAGCTGCTGGATGCCAAGTCGGCATATATTTTATTCCCTTTTTTTCAACCCATTTGCCCCTTGAAGCTGTTATTCCATATTCTTTTCCTAATATATTTTTTAGCGCTACACTTCCAAGTAAAACAATATACTGTGGTTTTACTAATATAACTTGATTCCTTAAATAATTAAGACATGCCATTTCTTCGTCTTTTTCAGGATTTCTATTTGCTGGCGGCCTACATTTAACAATATTTGCAATATACACTTCTTTTCTATCTATTCCAACAACTTCAAATGCAAGATTCATTAACTTTCCTGCTCTTCCCACAAATGGTTCTCCTAATCTATCCTCGTCTGCTCCTGGTCCTTCTCCTATAAACATTAATCTAGCTGTTTTATTTCCTGTTCCAAATACTATATTTTTTCTAGTTTTATATAATTTGCATTTATTACAATTTTCAATAGATTTTTCTAATTCCTCAAACGTACTAAACATTTTTCTTACATCCTTCTTATTTTAATTCTATTAATGCTGCTTCTGTTTTATAGTTTTCTTTTTCAACTCTATATGAATGTATTATGTCTGAATTACACATACTACAAATTCCTGAATCTATAATATTTTCTGGCTTTAATCCTTCTTCTTTCATAAGAATCTTATTTATTAAAACTGTATCAATATTCCATTTATTTTTTTGTGGATTTTTTTCTATAATTTTTTCTATTGATACTATATCATTCATAAAATTATTTCCCTCTAAATTTTTAAATTCATTCAAAAAGATATCTTTCACATCTTCATCTACTTCAAAATGACATTTTCTTATACTAGGACTTATACAGCAAATAATATCTTTAGGCTCACATCCAAATTGTTCTTTCATCTTTCTTATTGTCTTTACTGATATTCTTTGTACTGTACCTTTCCAGCCTGAATGTGTATTAGCTATGACTTTTTTTACTGGGTCAAAAAACATCAATAATATACAATCTGCATTAGTTGTTGATAAAACTATATTTTTTTTATTGGTTATAAGCCCATCTTCAACTATTTCTTTGGTAAGTTTTAGTTCTGGTTCTTTTGTTGTTTTTTCAGTTATAATTTTTACCTCGTCTGTATGATCTTGATTAGCTCTTATTACATTTTTATAATTACATCCTATTGATTCACATATATTTTTGTATGAATTTATTACAAAATCATATCCATTATCTTCTATTTTATTATTAGCTCCTGTAACTTTAAATCCTACATTTAGCCCCAAAGTATATGCGTGACTTATTATATCTTTGTATTCAAGTAATTTTCTATACTGTAAATATTCTATATTTTTATTCTTAACATGTATAACATTTTCATTTGATAAATTTCTCATAAGCAAACATTCTCCTTATATCTCTATTTTTTTACTCATTTTCCTTATGATATCGTCTTTGGTCAAATTTTCTATATAATTATATTGATTATCTTTTTTTCTGCAGTCAAAAGAGCATATTGATTTATAGTCACAATATTCACAAGGTGTTTTACCTTTTTTATAAAATGGTTTTAGTTCAATATTTCCACCTAATATTTCTGTTGAAATTTCCTTAATTGTTTTGTATATATATTTTTGTAAGACATCAAAATCTTCTTTATTTACTCCATTAGTCCATTTTTCTATTATCCCCCCATCTTTATTTATTGCTGCTGGAACTAATTTAGAACTACCAGAAGTCAATGAATTATCATTCATTTTGATTATTTTCACATCTGCAACAATTAATCCTTTCATCTTAAAGTTTTTCTTAATATTAGCTTCTATTTCTTCTTCTGATATTTTTTTATTTGCTTTTATCATCTGTTCTATTAATGAAAAATAAAATACACCTGCTGGTATAAAATCTTCTTCATTACATACTGCATCTGAGTATGTTAATAATTGTATTTGTAATCCTGCATATACTTCATTCAAATCAATATTTTTCGTTGAAGATTTATAGTCTATTATTCGTAAATAATTTCCATCTTTCTGTTTAGCTATATCTATTCTGTCTATTTTACCATTTATTTCTATTTGCTTTCCATCTTCTAGTTGTATTACTATTGGTTTATATTTGCCTTTTTGCCCAAAGGCTACTTCTGTTCCATAAATGTTAAAATCACTATATATTAATGTTTGGATAATATATTTTAATGCTTTACTCACTATTTTTTTTAATCTTCTAACTAAAACTTTATATTTTACTGTCGCTTTAAATATATAATTTTTCGTTAATTCTAATTCTTCATCTATTATTTGAGCAACTATTTTTTCTATATCCTCTTCTGATATTTCTGCTAGGTTTATCCCATTTTCATTTGTATATCCAAAAAATCTATCTATTGTTTCATGCATAAATGTTCCTGTGTTAAAACTTTGTATTTTTAGTTCTTCTTTTGGTTTTAATTTTAATCCATATTGTAAGTAATATGAAAATGGACATCTTTTATATTGTTCTAATTTAGATACACTCGTACTTAAAGTTTTTCCATATAGTCTTTCTATGTTTTCTTTTTTTATTTTTTTAGGTATATTTGTATATTTTAATCCCTCCATGTTTTCTTCTAAGATTTTAGCCCATTTAGGATTATTTCTATACCATTCATATACATCATACCATAACTCGTCTATCTGTTCTTTATTTCTTAATTTATATATATTTTCTAACAATTCTTTAAATGTAATATCTTCATTTATAATATCATATTTTTTGGTAACAACATCACTTTCTTCTTCTAAATTGGTAAATATCTTCTTTATTCTGTTTATCAATATTGACGGTCTTAATGCTTTTCCTTCTTCATCTGCTGATGCATAAGATAGAAACATTTCTTTTTCTGCTGTTGTGAAAACTTTATAAATATTAAAATTTTCTTCATAAAGATTTTCAATTGTTCCTTTGGCTAATTCAATTCCATCTTTTTTTAACATTTCTCTATCTTCATCATTTAAAAATCCCTCATCTTTATTGACACTTGGAAATATCCCATCATTTAATCCTATAACAAATACAACTTCAACTTTATGACTTCTTGTTCTATCAACATCACCAAAAGTTACTTGATCTTGAGTTGCAGGTATTTTACCTAATCCACTATTTTTTAATCCAATTTTTAATATTTTACTATAAGTATCTATCCCCATATATGTTTCTTGAAAAATTAAAACAATTTCATCTAATACTTCTAATATTGTATTATAACTTTCAATATATTCATTTGCTAAATCAATATATCCATTTTCTTCAAGCCAATTTATTTTTTGAGTTATTTTATCTTCGATTTGCTGGTTTTGTATAAATAAATATAATTGTTTAGTTATATTAGATACGTCTTTTTGCTTATCTATATTATTTTTTAATTCTATTAGTGGTATAATTATTTTTTTTCTTATTCTATTTAAATTTTCGATTTTAGGTTTTTGGTTTTCATCTTCTATCTCATATTTGAATTCTTGCTTCCACTTATTTCTTTTTATGCCCCATTTAATACAATAATTTTCTAGCTCGAATAATTCATCTTTGCTAATATCTACAAAACCCATTTTCAAATAATTAAAAACTGATTCAGTCGAATAATTAGTTGTATATATCTCAAAAATCGATAATATGTATTGTACAACAATATTTTGATTTAATTCTCTTTTTTCATCTATAAATACAGGAATATCATATTGTGGAAAAATACTTCTGACAAATGAAGAATATGTATCTATATTTTTAGTGATAATAGCAATATCTTTATATCTCAATTTTTTTTCTCTTATTATTTTACTAATTCTTTGTGCTACATTTTCAATTTCTGAATATCTATTTTTGGCTAAAAATAGATGAATGTTTTCCACTTTTTTATCATATACTGTGGATTTCACTTGAGACATATTATCACTTATTGCTTGTAATTCTTCTGTTTTTAATCTATGTTGTTTATATAATTTTACCGGTTGTTCCATTTTTAAATTATTTTCATCAACTATTCTTTTTATTTTCTTTAATGTTTGCTTATTAGAATAAAATATATCTGTTTCAGGGTTTGTAAACATTTCTAAATCATCAATACACATTGTTATATTTACTTGTTTTGAATATTTTATAAATTGTTTTATAATTTCATATTCTTGTGCTGTATATCCTGAAAATTCATCTATATATATTATGCTATCTTTTATCCATGATAATTTATCTATATTTCTAGCTAGAAAATCTAATAAATTTGTTTCTTCTATATAATTGTTTGTAATTTGTTTTTCAAATTTTTCATAGATAAAAAATAGGTCTTCCAATTTTGTTTTTGTATATTGATCATCTATTTTGTTTATTTCTTCTTTTAAATCTTCCAAAGTAACTCCATGTTTTTTTAATTCTGTTATACTTTGTACTCCTATTTCTATATTCTCATCACTTTTTCCTAAAAAACTTAACTCTTTTTGGTATTTAGATAATATTGAATATACTAGCATTGCTTTTCCACATTTTGATAAGTTTGTTTTATTACTACCACCGATTTCATTTAATGCTCTATCAGCCATTCTACTAAATGTAATAACTTCAGCATTTATAACTGCTTTTTCTTTTAAAAACCCCATCATCTTTTTTTCTGCAGTGAATGAAAATTGTTCTGGTGTTATAAAAAAAATTTTTTCTTCTACATTTATCAAATTTGCTATTTCTGAAAAGCAAAAGCTACTCTTTCCTGTCCCTGTTTTCCCATAAATTATTCTTAATCCCATTTAAGCTTCTCTCCTCCAATAAAATAAATATTGTTGTGCTAAACCTGCTAAATTTCCAAATTTTTCATTTGCTATCTTTTCTATTTGCTTTTTATTAACTTTATTTTCATCTTTTTCTTTTATATATAAGTCATTCATTACTCTTCTTACCCATACATCAATTGGAAAAACCTCAAATCTTTTTAATGTAGAAAATAATAAGATACAATCTGCAACTTTAGGTCCTACTCCTGAAAGTGTTAATAATTTATTTCTGACTTCTTGTGTGTCTGAATTCTTCTCCAATTCTTTTAAATTGATTTCATTATTTATAATTTTTTGTGTTGTTTCATATAATCTTATATCACGAAATCCTAAACCTAATTTTCTATATTCTTCTACTGTAACATTTTTAAGTTCTTCTGGACTTGGAAAGGTATAATATTTATTTTCTTGCCATTCAATTTGCTTTCCATATTTTTCTGACAATCTTTCTATTATACCTTTTATTCTAGGTATATTATTATTAGCAGATATTATAAATGATATAATCGTTTCCCATAAATCTTGATTCAATATTCGTATTCCTTCACCATATTTAATGCTAACTTCCATATATTTATCTATTTTTGATAATTCTTTTTTTATTGTTTCATAATCTCTATTTAAATCAAAATATTGTACTATTTCTTGTTCAAAATTACTACTATTGCTAACTCCAGTAAAAATATAATCATCATTTTCTTTTTTTACATTGACAACATTTTCTTTCCAGATTCCTGTATAGCTATTATCTGTTTCTTTGTTCCATCTAAAGCATTGTCCACATTCAAATATATTTTCTAAATTAAATGTTTTTGGTTTTCTTAATATATATTTTTCTTCTCTCATTTTTCTTCTTCCTTTTTTTCATATTATAACATAGTTAATTATAATTTTGTAGTATTAATTCTTTTTGAATCCTAATCCTAAAACCTCTCGTGAATTTGTGACTATTACAAAACTATGCTTATCTATTTTTTTTATAATTTGCAAAGTATTGGCTAAATCTTTTCTGGTTACTGCACACATTAAAATTAATTTTTCTTCATTTGTATACATTCCCTTTCCATGCATTCCTGTAGTTCCTCTTCTAATACTTGCTCCTATTTCTTTGGAAATTTCTTCTGATTTGTCAGATACTATATAAATCAATTTAGTAAAATTTACTCCTTCGAATAATACATCTATAATCTTCCCCATTAAGTAAATTGCAATTGTAGAATATAATCCAATCTCTAATTCTTTTAAAAAAATTATATTTAATGTTACTATTGCAATATCTAATATTATTATTATTTCTCCAAATTTTATTGTTGGTTTATAGGCTTTTGCAATATAACTTATTAAATCTGTTCCTCCTGTTGAGCTATGTGCTTTTAAAATAATAGCTGTACCTACCCCAATTAGAATACCTCCATAAATGCACGCTAAAAATTTATCTGTAGTTGCTGGTGGTATCTTGTCTAGTTCATCAATAAATACAGATAAACTTACTGTTCCTATTAATGATTTTACAAAAAAGTTCTTTCCTATTTTTAATATAGACATAAGAAATAATGGAATATTGATTATTATAATACTAATTCCCATTGGAATATTAAATAAATAATATATTATAGTTGCAACTCCAGATATACCTCCTGATGATAATTTATTTGGCAATAAGAATAGTGAAACTGATACAGCCATGATAAATGCTCCAACTATAGTACCTAATATTTCGATAAATAATCTTTTTATTAAAATTTTTTCTTTTAAATTCATAAAAATCACCTTTACTACAATTATTTGTAATTCTCGGTGATTTTATTTATTATTTTTTACTATTTTTTTCTTCTTCTGCAAAATCTTTAAAAGTTTTTGTTATATCCATTTTTAACTTTCCTTGTTTTATGTTAGAATCTTGTTTTACTATAAGGTCTACTTCATAAAATTCTTTTAATTTTTTTATATTTTCCTTTTTATGTCCTATTACATTATTAACATCTATCGGATTCACTCTAACTTCTACTTCTTTAACTTTTACATTTAACTTTTTTATTTTACCCACAATAGCCTCATACCACATAGATGATTCTACTAATTGTCTAAATGCTGGATGATATGGTCCAGCTACAACTTCACTCTTTTTCTGTGATGGATCTGATATTTCATCAGTATTTTGTAATCCTACTCTAATAATATCTATTTTTTTATCAGCAAACATTCTAACTAATTCTTTACATGTTTCTATTGCTTGTGGCAATGGTAATGGCTGATATATCCCATTATTATAATCATCTTCTAATTTAGTATTTTTTACTACCAATACCGGATATATTCTTACCATTTTAGGTTTTAATTTTATTAATGCCTTTGCTGTATTAATCTCATCAATTTTTGTACTTTCAGGTAACCCAACCATCATTTGATGTCCTAATTTAAATCTATAAAATCTTATCAATTTTGAAGCTTTTTTTACATCTTCAAAATTATGCCCTCTATTAGATTTTTGTAATATATAATCATTAGATGATTGCACTCCTAATTCTATTGTTTTTACCTTATATTTTTTTAATCTCTTTAATATATCTTTTGTTATATAATCTGGCCTTGTTGATATTCTAATACTTTCTACTTTGCCTTGTTTTATATATTCGCAAGCTAATTCTAATAACTCATTTTGTTTTGTTTCATCTATTGCTGTAAAACTTCCTCCAAAAAAAGCAATTTCAATTTGAGCATCGTTATCTTTAATACTTTCTAAGTATTCATCTATTATTTCTTTGGCTTTTTCTTTCGTCATCTGTTTTTTTTGTCCACTTATTGATTTCTGATTGCAAAAAACACAATCATTAGGGCAACCTAGATGTGGTACAAATATAGGAATAATATACTGATGTTTCATAGTTTTACCTCTTTCTATTTACAAATTTTCTAATGCTTTTTTTGCTGCTTGCATTTCAGCACTTTTTTTACTTTTCCCACTACCATTAGCCAAAATTCTACCATTAAATATTACTTGTGCTTCAAAACTTTTATCATGATCTGGTCCACTCTCATTTATTATTTCATATTCTATTTTTACCTCTCCATGCTCTTGTAATTTCTCTTGTAATACTGTTTTATAATCTTTATCTCCTACATGATGACTAGCTTGTTCTATTTCTTCTTTTAAATTTTTTATTATAAATTTCTTTACAGGTTCTAAACCTCCATCAAGATACATTGCCGCAATTACAGCTTCTACACTATCTGCTAATATTGCTGGCCTTTTATTTCCATTGCTATTTCTTTCTGATTTTCCTAAAAATAAAAAATCTCCAAAATTATGTTTTAACGCAACTTTATGTAGGCTTTTTTCACATACTACAGTTGCTCTAACTTTTGTCATTTCTCCCTCGTGTAAATTTATATAATTGTTATATAAATAATCACTTGATATAAATTCTAATATGCTATCTCCCAAAAATTCTAATTTCTCATTACTCTCTACATTTTTTTCATAAGCATAAGATGTATGCGTAAAAGCTGTTTTTAATAGCTCTTTATTTTTAAATGTATATTCTATCTCTGTTTCTGCTTTTTCAAAGTTCATTGTTTTCCGCTCCCTCTTTAGTCTTTTTTTCTTATATTATATATCATTTTGTGGATTTTGCAAGTAATTTACCAATTATTCATCATATTATGATTCTTAATAATAATTTAAATTGTTTTTATTAAATAAGATTTAGGAATCTAAGATTGAAATGTTGAATTTTATAATAAACCATTATCTAGTAATTTTTCCAATCATTTTTTTGTTTTTTTTGTAGACATCTGATAATTGTTGTTGTATAATATGTGTGTATAATATTAAGAAAGTGAGGAATTTATGATGGCAGATAATAATAATTCTACAAATTCAAACCACGATAATAGAAACTTGTCTGATGTTTTTAAAGAATTACAAGCTACACAATATACTTTGGAAGATGCAGAAAAAAATACTAGACAAGCTCATAAAAAAGCAAAAGTAACATTTGTAAATGATTCTACAACCTTTGAAACCAGAAAAAGTATAAAGCTTTCAAATCTTCTTATTGTTCTAATTGTTTTAATCTTAGTAATTATTGCTATATTCCCTATGAATGTATTTTCAGTAGACAATGAGAATAATAATAACGAAAATAGTAATACTAATAACAATGATAATGAAACTGTAGAAACTACGTCTATTCCTGCAGATTTCGAAATAAATAGAAAAGCTTTAAATATGCAAAAAATAATATCTGAAAACTCTAATTTTGAAAAAGTAAAAGAGCAAGTTACTGAAAAAAGAGATATAGAATATCAAATAAAAACTAAAACAAATGCAACACTTCCAAGAGGTGAGCAAGTCATTTTACAAAAAGGTAAAAATGGTGCAGAAGATGTTTCTTTAGTAAAAACATATGAAAATGGTGAGTTCATTGAAGAAATTATCTTATCAAAAGAAACTATTGAAGAACCTACTCCTGAAATTTTAGATATTGGTACATCTGATTTCTTAGCTAGCTTGAAAGTACATATTGGTGATACAGTTTATTTAAATACTACATCAAAACTAAGAAAAGAAGCATCAGATACATCTGACGAAATAGCCGAAATTAAAAATTATTTAGATGTAAAATTACTTGAATTACCTAATGAAAATTGGTGTAAAGTATCTTTTGATTCTGTAGAAGGTTATTTACCTACTAGTTGTTTAACTTCTCCTTCAAAAACACCAAGCATTACAGAAAAAAATAGAATTGAAAGAATTTTGATAAAAGTTAATGACCAAATGGAATTAAATAAATCTTCAGGTTTAACTTTAAAAGATTTCCAAAAAGTCTTTACAGGTTTATCTCAAGATACAAATAAAGTTTTTGAGCAAAATGCAGAAGTATTTTATAACATTGACAAAAAATATAATATAAACGGATTATTCTTAGCTTCAATTGCTATTCATGAAAGCGGATGGGGTTCTTCTCAAATTGCTAATGATAAAAATAATTTATTTGGATATGGATCTTATGATGCAACACCTTATGAATCATCATTTGAATTTAGTTCTTTCTCTGAAGGAATTGAAACTGTAGCTAAATCATTAGTTAAATACTACTTAAATCCTGTTGGTACAAAAATTTATGATGGAGAAACTGCTAGTGCAACATATTACAATGGACCTACATTAGAAGGTGTTAACCAAAGATATGCAAGTGATCCTGATTGGCATACTAAAGTTTACTCTTATATGGAAATGTTATATAACAGACTTAACTAAAAGGAGTTACTATGAAAAAATTTAAAATAAAAAATCATAGAGCTGTTCTTACAGTGTTAATATTAATATTATGCTTATTATCATTTTTATATTATGACCTTATTTTCAGAGTTAGTTATGCTTCTAATTACTTTGCAACTCAAGCTGAAAAAATTGCTGAGCAAAATGATAATCCAATTTTCAAAATTCAGAAAATTATCGTATACAGTAGTGCCAATGCTATTGATAAAAGTGAAAATGGAACTTTAAAAGATTTAAGTATATTTCAATATAGTGATATTGCAATTTATCTTGACAACACCAGTACCGTATATGATATGACAAACGAAAATACTGTAAAACAACTTTATATTGATAATATTAATATAAAAACTAATTCTGATATGGGACATCAATATATTAATTATAAAAACGCTTTAGATTTTGCTAAATATAAAAAAATACAACCTAATGATAATAGTTCAATTGATTACCAAATAATTAATACTAATAATGAAAATAACAATCAAGATTACTCTAATCCATCTTTTTACGCAGATTGTTCAAACCCTATTACATTAGAATATATGAATGAAGATATAAAAACAAATTATGCAACCACATCTGATTCTAATACTATTTCATTCAATGGTAAAGTTTTGCAAGAAGCTAATATTAATTTAAAAGATATTAATTATACTTTAAATTTTACTATTAATATTGTAAATAATGCCAATGAAAAATTCATTTGTCCTGTAACTCTTAATGTTGATTTAAGTGATAATGATGGTGGAATCTATAAGGGTTACAAATATGATAATAATTCTGTTTCAGGATATGAATATAATTTTATAAAAATTGTAAAATAGTATGTTACATTATTTGTATTATATGATAAAAAAAAGTTTTCCAAACCAGAAAATCCAACTCTTATCGAGCTGGATTTTCTGGTTTTCGGATTCCTATTTTAACCTCCTCTTATTATACATATTTCATCAGTATTTGGATAATAGTTTTTAACTCATTACCTTCTAACTCATCAATAGGTATTTCATATCCCAAAAAACAAATAATCTCTTTTGATGGAATATCTGTAGCATCTCTATCTCTGTTGGGCACATACTTATCGTAACTGTATCCAAACTCTTTCATCCATAATTCTGTGTCTAGATTTAATAGCTTACATAAATTATAAATTGTTTTTTGGTTTGGTCTCATAATTTGATTATTTTCAATTCTAGCAATTTGCGCCTGAGTTATTTCTACTCTTTTGGCAATTTCTCTTTGTGATAAGTTATATTTTTTCCGTGCTTTTCGTACTTCACTTCCAAAAGACATTTACACTATTCCTCCTTATAATTATTATTCGAGAATAAATTACATTTTCCTATTTAATTATATCATTTCTTTTTAGAAAAATCTATAATTTTTATTTATTATTTTTATCTTATTAAAAGTTTGGAGGCTATAGTCAAGTTGAGTGTCGCCTGTAATTCACTTGTATCCTACATTTTTATATTTAAAAATCTTCATTTTAACCCATAAAAAATCATTTTTAGCATTTTCAACTTCTAAAAGCCTTGAAAATAGTGCATTTTTATTTTTAACCTAGAAATATATAGAAAACGAGAAAACATTGATATTTCAACGTTTTCTCGTTTTTTCTTTGGAGGCGAGTATCGGAATCGAACCGATGATCAGAGTTTTGCAGACTCGTGCCTTACCTCTTGGCTAACTCGCCTTATATTTAATATATATGATTTTTATTTGAAATTATTCTCTCTTTTAAGAAAATCTTAAATAGATATTGTATAAATTATTGATCTTCGATATAATGTTATCATACTAAAGAAAGGGGGAAATTAAAAAATGGAAGAAAAAAAGGTAACAAAAATAAGTTTATCAACATTCTTTTTAATATTAGCAATAATAGTAATCTTATTTATGGTATATTATATTTATACTGAAAAAAAAGATTCTGATAAAGAAATCTCTACATTAAAGGAAAATACTGAAGAAATGAAAAATACTATAAATAGTTTGCAAGAAAAAAGTAATTCGACATCAAATATAATTAATTCTAATATAAATAACGGAAATAATGATTATCAGCAAAATACTACTACTAGTAATATAGAAAATAAAGGGGTTAAATTTTCTAATAATGAAATTAAAACAACTTTACAAAACTATTTAGATTTAATTGGTGCTAAAGAGGGATCTCCTATAAATATGCTTGTAAAGCTAGGATTGTGTAATTATGGCGATTATAACAACGTGACTCCAACTGACGATAATTATATAAAAACTAATATAAAATATTCAACTTTTAAAGAAAAAATGCTACAATATGTTACTGAAGAATGTTTTTATAATAATTTTAATACTTTTTACAAAGATCAAAATGGAATATTATACTATTTTGATGGTGGAGCTACTGGAATGCAATTTGAAGTAAAAGATATTTCTATTAAGGGTGATTACTCATCACAAGCATATATCGCACAAGTATATACTATTAATTTAGATGATTCCAAAGAATTAAATAATATAGAATTTCATATAACAAATAATAATGGGAAATGTGTAATATCTTATTGTGATTAATAATATATTGTATTTCATATCACAATATATAAAAGTTACATTTTATGAATACTTTAATTTCAAAAGGGAAAGAGCCGAATTCTTAGTGAAAATCGACTCTTTTTATATTATCTTATTACAAGTTAACTATTTTTGACGATTTTTTCTGCAAGCCCTGTATAAGTCGAAGGTGTAAGCTTTCTCAGTGTCTGTTTATCCTTTTCTGAAAGTAGCTTTATCTCCTCTGCAATTTTGTCAATATCCTTTTTCGAAATGTCCTTTAAATTAGTGCACCTACCATATTTGCAAAGTAGCGCTGTTATTGGTTCTTCTAAAACTGTCCATTGATTATTCAGTTCTGAATTAATCTTATCTAAATTGATATTATTACTCCTTAATTCTTTCTCTATCTGCTCAATAGCCTGAATTGAATAACCAAATGCTCCTTTCAAATTTTCTTGTAATAAAGAGCCAAGACAATCTCTTTGTATTCTACTAGAAAATACTACTTCAGTTAATATTAAGCAAATTCCATTGCTTATTTTTATGCTTTCCTTCATATTTTCCAGCCAAATTAGGTTGATTTCATAACTTTGTTTAAAATATCCTTTTAACTTGTACATTTTTATTGTCTGCCCCATATCTATTAGGAGGTTATTAAAGTGCCGTATTCCATCAGAAATATGAGACACATAGTCATAATGTTCAGCTTTTGATGTTATAGGATTAAATTCTAATTCCAAATATTCTTCAACAAATCTCTTAGAAAGTAGTTGCCAATTTTCATTTGGAAATGCCGTAGAAATTGCTCCATAATTGCCATTTCCATTGAATTTGGCATAGATTTTAATGGCTTTTATATTTTCTAGAGATTTTTTAAATCTATCAACATAAACCATTATCTCTTTTCCAATAGTAGTTGGCTCTGATTGTCCATCTATGCAACTCAACATAGCTATATTTGCATTTTTAATAGCCATTTTTGACATTATATTAATCAGTTTTTCAGCTTCAGGAATCCATACTTCTAAAATAGCTGATGAAATCATCTTTGCATAAGAAGTATTATTCACATCTTCTGATGTACAACCAATATTTACAAAACTTATTAAATCGTCAAGTTTCATTCTTTTAAGTTCCTCTTGAATGAATGTCTTAACTGCTTCTACACCATCGCCATTATAATCACTATTTGATTCCAATTCACTTATTCTTGCATAAGAATTAAGTGAAAAACCAGTATAAATTGATACTAGGTCTGGTAATCGGTCAAAACTGAACATATCTAAAAGTTCTGAACCATTAACATTTTCAATTAAAAATTTTAGCCATAATACTTCTACCTTAACTCTATTTTTCACTAGAGCATATTGAGAAAAGTATGGCTCTAATTTCTGGTCGCCTTCGTCTTGTAGATACCGTTCATCTGAAGAACACATTTCAGAATGTTCTTCAGAAACATTCTCTGTAAAAATTATTTTTTCGTCTCTTGTCATAAAATATTTCCCCTTTCTAAAAGTTATTTAACTATTGCCTTTCCATGATGTAAAAAATTTCTAGAAATTTAATAGTTATTGAGACTCTATTATTCTATCATGTTTTACATAAAAAGTAAATACTATATATACCAGATTCAGGCAGGATAAATTCATTGACATTTAATTAGGGTGTATAATATAAATAGAAAATGGTAACACAAATAATGTGTGTTACCTAAAAAAGTTTAAGTATACACCACTAGCTCTGTGAAAACGTATGTGCTGTATTTTTTATTGTTACTTATTTGATAGTATTATGTATATAACACTTAATAAAGCAACATTTATAGTTATTGGAATCATAAATCCTATTATTAAGAACATAAAAAAATCTAATATATAAAAAACGATAAAATGTTGATATACCAACGTTTTATCGTTTTTTGATGGAGGCGAGTATCGGAATCGAACCGATGATCAGAGTTTTGCAGACTCGTGCCTTACCGCTTGGCTAACTCGCCAAATAGTATTTATTTAATCTTTTGGAGCAGGTAACGGGAATCGGACCCGTAACTTAACCTTGGCAAGGTTATGTTTTACCACTAAACTATACCTGCATTTATCAAAAGTCCTTTATTTAGCAATTATTATAATAACAAATATGTTTGCAAAAGTCAATACTTTTGCAAACTATTTTTTCTTTGTTTTGGTTTTTCTTTTAGGTTTTTGAGCTTGTTTCTCAAACTCTTCTTTTTCTTCTGGATTCCATTTTTCACCTTTTTTTGGTTTATTCCATGAAATATAATCACATGATTTTGGATTGTTTTCACATATATAATAATTTCTTTTTCTTTTTGTTTTTCTTACTTGAACTTTAGCTCCACATTTAGGACATGGTACATCTATTGTTTCTATTATCGGTTTTGCATTTTTACATTCAGGATAACCTGGACATGCTAAAAATTTACCATATCTTCCATATTTGTATACCATCATTCTACCACATTTTTCGCATTTGACATCTGAAACTTCATCTACCATTTCAACATGCTCTAGTTCTTTTTCTACTTTCTCTACTTCGTTTTCAAATGGCCCATAAAATTCTCTAATCATTTGTTTCCATTCTTCTTTACCTTCTGCAATTTCATCAAATTCATCTTCGATTTTTGCTGTAAATTCTATGTTAATAACATCTGTAAAATTTTCTGTAAGTAGTTTGTTTACAATCTTTCCTAGTTCTGTTGGATATAATTGCTTTTTGTCTTTTTCTATATATCTTCTTTCTAAAATTGTGGTTATTGTTGGAGAATATGTACTTGGTCTTCCTATTCCTTTTTCTTCTAATGCCTTTACTAAACTAGCTTCTGTATATCTAGCTGGTGGTTCTGTAAAACTTTGTTTTGGATTTATTTTTTTCAATGTTACCTCTTCTTCTTTTTTCAATTCTGGTAACATTCCTTCTTGTTCTTTTTGTTCTATATCTGTTCCTTCAACATATAAAGTCATAAAACCTTTAAATTTTAGATTTTGCCCACTAGCTCTAAAATCATATTCATTTGCTTGTATATTTACATTCATTGTATCATATATTGCTGGACTCATTTGACTTGCTAAAAATCTATTATATACTAATTTATATAATTTATATTGATCTTTGGTTAAACTTTCTTTTATACTTTCTGGATCTATATCTATATATGTCGGTCTTATAGCCTCATGCGCATCTTGCGCGTCTTTCTTTGTTTTATAATACCTATTTTCATAGTATTTGTCTCCATATTTTTTTGTTATTTCTGTCTTAGCAGCTCCTCTTGCTTCTTCAGAGATTCTAGTTGAATCTGTTCTCATATATGTTATTAAACCAACTGTTCCTTTTTCTGGTATTTTTACACCTTCATATAATCCCTGTGCAACTGACATTGTTTTCTTCAATGTAAATCCTAATTTTCTAGAAGCTTCTTGTTGCATTGTACTAGTTGTAAATGGTGGTGCTGGTGTTCTTTTCTTTTCTCCTTTTTTCACGTCATTTATAATATATTTTGCTTCTTTAATATCTTTTAAAATATTTTCTACTTCTTCACTTGAATGTATTTCTAATTTTTTACCATTTTTTCCATAGAAGTGAGCTTCAAATTGTTTTTTAGTATTTTTATCTAATAAATCAACATATATATTCCAATATTCTTCAGGAATAAATTTTTCTATTTCATTTTCTCTGTCTACAATTAGTTTTACTGCTACTGATTGTACTCTTCCCGCTGATAATCCTCTTCTTACTTTTTTCCATAATACTGGACTTATTTTATACCCAACAATTCTATCTAGTACCCTTCTTGCTTGTTGGGCATCAACCAAATTAATATCTATATCTCTAGGTTCTTTAATTGCTTTTTTTACGGCTGTTTGTGTTATTTCATTAAAAGTAACTCTTGTTATTTTATCTTTTTCATCTTCTAATATTTTAGCTAAATGCCAAGCAATAGCTTCTCCCTCACGGTCAGGGTCAGTTGCAATATATATTTTTTTTGCTTGTTTAGCTTCTTTTTTTAGTGATTTTATCAAATCTCCTTTACCTCTAATATTTATGTATTGAGGTTCAAAGTCATTTTCTATATCAATTCCCATTCTAGATTTCGGTAAATCTCTAATATGTCCCATTGAAGCTACAACTTTTGTACTGCCACCTAAAAATTTTTTTATTGTATTTGCTTTTGCCGGTGACTCCACTATAATTAATTTATCTGCCATTGGAATTCCTCCATTTTTTCATATTATCACATATAGTATTTTAGCTTAAAAGGATATATTTTGCAAGTTTTTTATATAATTATTTATCAAGTCATACCATATTTAAAGATAAATAGCTTTTTATAATATTTTTTAATATATTTTTTTAAAAATTTTATAAAAATTAATTATAATAAAACCTTAAAATTTTCTTACTTATCTATACATAATTTTATATATGCATTTTACTTAAATCTGATAATATATCATCTACACTAATAGGTGTAACTTCATTTTCCTTTAGTATCGATAATATTCTTTCTATTTGTTTTTCATCTTTAGATACATTTTGTATTTCTTTATATTCGGTTGTAACATTATCTCTATGATATGCTGTTTTTACGACCAAAATTCCATAAGTACATATTCCATCTTTCAAGTTTGCATCTTTGTTTATCTTTTTATAATATTCTAATTTTATAGGATAATTAATTCCTGCTTCTTTTAATTTTTCTTTTTCAATAAATTTCCCTGCAAAAAAACTTCTCATTTATATTTCTCTCCTTTTTCTTAGGTACTACTCTATAATACTACGAAAAAGTAGTGTTTTCAATCATTTTTCATCGCAAGATTAGGCAAGTTTTTACTCTTTTATTTATATTATGACTTTTTATATATTTTTTTGATATATTACTTTTTTATTTCTACTTTTTTCGATTGAATTAGACAAGCATTTTGTTGTAAAATATATTTATATAGGTTAATTCTGTGCTTTTATTGTATTTTCATAAAATTAAAAATAGTAGTAATTCTTTTTGTTTATCATTACTACTATTTCTATTTTATTCTTCATTTTCAGTTTGTTTTAATCTTAAATAACCTAACTCTTCCCAACTATTATATGCTAGATTTAATCTAAATACTAATTTAGGTTTTGGTCCAGCTCTGTTTTTATCAACTACTGCTGCATAATATCTTATATCTGGGTCATCAAATTTTTCTAAATCGTAAAATGTATTATCCACTTCTTTTAGAGAATATTCATAATCTTTTAGATTATCTCTGTTAATTTGTTTTATTAAACACAATGTATCTAATACTTCTTTAACTGTTCTACTTACAGCTAAATCATTTACATCTAAATTTACTGGCAATGTAGATGTTTCTGTCAATTGTAGTGATGAACATATAAATATTTCAAAATTTTGAGCTATATTAGAAAGAATTGTTGCTGTCTTTTTTATTTCCTCTGCATTTCCTATATTAGCGGTGTCTGTTTTTAATGTATCATAAAATACATATTCTATTTTTTCTTTATAATAATAATTCATAATTACTTTTTTTAGTTCATCATTTGTATGATCTGTTATATTCATAAAATATATTGAATTATTTATCTCTTTATTTATCCAATCTGTAACATATATTACTTTATTAAATTGTGAAGATTCTTTCTGTAATCTTTTTATAAAGTCTTTTTGCTTCTCTCCTTTTTCTCTTAATATATGTCCTTGTTCATCTACATTTACTCTTGATGGATCATCTGCTTTAAATTGTAATGCAAGAATTTCGTTTTCTGCTATGTGTATTTTTTGTCCATGTACTTTTTGTATTTCTGGGTTATTTAATATCGTTGTTATCAAACATAATTTCATTTTTTCTTCAGACATTTCATTTGAAATTATTAAAACTTTTTTCTTATTTATAAATGCCATATATGCTGCTAAATCAATTGCAAATCTACTTTTACCTGAATTGGACGGCATTGCATACGCCATTGTTTCTCCTTTTCTTACTCCTTTAAATACTTGTGTTAGAATTGGAAATGGTAATTTCAATCCATTAGCTAAATTATTATCACCATCTTCTATAAAACTTGTCAAATTTCTATTTAATATGGTTTGTTTGAATTTATCTGTTACTGTTACTTGATTTACTGCAGCTTCTACCTCTTCTACTGTCATTTGATCATACAATTTATAGTTTATGATATCTACTATTTTATCTTGAATATTTTTTACAGGGTTTACTGTATATGCCTTTCTTAACGCGAATAATTTTTTTAATTCTTCATATACTTTTTCCATATCATAATTTTTGTCTCTTACAGACTTTTTTAGTTCGTTTTTGAATCTATAAACTTCTTCTGAATCTTTTGAAAAGTTAAATCCATCTTTAGCTATTTCTGGCGTATATCTTCCACCTTCTGTAAATAATACACTTTTATATACATTTAGGATTTTATCATCTTCAAAATAGCACTCTCTATATAAAAAATAGTATCTAGATATTGATTTCGGATTTTCTAATAATAGCCCCATATATTTATATTCTAATTCTAAATTGCTTAATGCCTTTGGAAAAATACCCTCAAGATTTTCCTCTTCAACATCTTCTTCCTCATCCTCTTCTTCCGATTCTTTATTTAGTTCCTTTAATTTTGTTAATGCAACTCTATATTCTCCCATCTGTACTGCTAATTTGATTTCTTCTATTTTCTTTCTATTTTTAGGTGTTATTGGAATTTGATTAATTATATCATATATCTTTTTTTCACTATCATTATTCATATTTAATTTTCTTTCCTCTCTTACAGTTATATTTGATTTAAATTGTAGTTATTTTAAACTGTCCCTATACTTTTCAATATATCATAAAATAACATTATATACAATAATTTATCATACTAATTTTTCTTAAAATTCACTAGTTTATCTACGCCTATTCTTCCTGCTCTGGTAATTGAATTATACCCATATTTTTCCTTTAATTTATCTATGGTTTGATCTATTTTCTTTTGCTTTTCATTTTCCTTTTTATCAAATAAGTTAATTTGCATTTCTTCTTTGTCTGTTAAATTATCAAGTCTTAAACCTATTAATCTAATTTCATTTCCTTTTATATACATTTGTTCTAATAATTCTTTTGCATTTTGATATATTTCTTTCGTGCTGTCTGTTAAATTTGGTAATTTTTTTTGATGTGAGATATCCACAAAATTTTTATTACGTAACTGTACATTAACTACCTTAGCTAACATTTTTTGTCTTCTTAATCTGTATGTAACTTGTTCTACTACAGCTAGTAATATCTCTTCTAATTTTTCTATATTATTTATGTCTTCAGGCAATGTGATTGAATTACCAATCCCTTTGGGTTTTTCTTTTATATATTTTACTTCAGTATTATCTATTCCATTTGCATATTCCCACATCATTATTCCATGTTTTCCAAATTTATTTTGTATTATAAATTTGTCTGTTTTGGCTAATTCACCAATTGTTTTTATTTGCATATTATTTAATTTAGGTACTGTTTTTCTTCCCAACATAAATAAATCTGCTATTGGTAACGGCCACATTTTTTCCTTTATTTCACTTTCATATAATGTATGTATTTTATCTGGTTTCTCAAAATCTGACGCCATTTTTGCTAATAATTTATTATGAGCTACTCCAATATTTACAGTAAAACCTAGCTCATTTTTTATTCTTTTTCCTATTTCTTTAGCTTTATTTATTAGTGTGTCTCTCATTAAATATTGTGTCATATCTAAAAAACATTCATCTATACTAAATCTCTCGATTTTATCCGTGTATTCTAACAATAGTTGATATAACTGATTTGAATACTTTCTATAAACTTGGAAATTGCCAGAATATATTTTTAAATTAGGACATTTTTTCTTAGCCTGATATATGGTATCTGCTGTCTTAATTCCAAATTCTTTTGCCTTCATACTTTTAGCTAATACTATCCCTGACCTTTTAGACTCATCTCCACCTATAATTGCTGGTATTTCTCTTATATCTATATGACTTCCATTTTTTATCATTTCTACAGCTGTCCAACTTAAAAATGCATTATTAACATCAACATGCAATATTTGTCTTTCCATACTATCACCTCTTTCATTTTAGAATAAATGTTCGTTTTTGTCAATATCATATAACCTAAAAAAATTCTGATTAAAGTCTTTTATTTTATTTTTTTTAGGATTATAATATGTATGGTGATTTTATGAATAAAAACATAGAAAAGTTAAATAATATAATTAAACATAGCCAAAATATTGTATTTTTTGGTGGTGCAGGAGTTTCAACCGAAAGTGGTATTCCTGATTTTAGAAGTAAAGACGGATTATATAATCAGAAATATAAATTTCCTCCAGAAGAAATTTTAAGCCATCATTTTTTTCTAAATAATACTGCTGATTTTTTTGAATTTTATAAAAACAAAATGAATTCACTTAAATATTTACCAAATATAACACATAAAAAACTAGCTTTATTAGAACAGCAAGGCAAATTAAAAGCTATTGTTACACAAAATATTGATGGATTACATCAAAAGGCTGGCTCTAAAATTGTGTATGAATTACATGGCAGTGTTTTGCGAAACTACTGTATGAATTGTCATAAGTTTTATGATGCTGATTATGTTTTTTCTTCTGACTCAATACCATATTGTAGTTGTGGAGGTATTATAAAACCTGATGTTGTATTATATGAAGAAGCTCTTAATGAAAATACTATTTCTTCTTCTATATTTGCCATTTCTAAATGTGATACACTAATTATTGGTGGAACTTCCTTGACTGTATATCCTGCAAGTGGTCTAATAAATTATTTTAATGGTAATAATCTGGTATTAATAAATAAAGATGCCACTATATATGATAATTTAGCTAATTTGGTAATAAATGAAAAGCTTGGAGATGTTTTTAAATATATAAATTAGGAGGTTATTATTTTGAATAAAATTGTTGTTATCGGATGTGGAAATGTTGGTATGACATATTCCTTTTCTTTATTAAATCAATTCTTAAATTTGAATGAATTGGTTTTAATAGATGTTGATTCTGAAAAATTAAAAGGTAAAGTTGCAGATTTAAACCATAGCATTTATAATTTAAATTCTTCAACAAAAGTAAAGGCTGGAAATTATTCAGATTGTAACAATGCTGATATAATTTGCATTACAGCTGGTCCCGCACAATCTGACATAAAAACTTCTAGAATGGAAGATTTGCATAAAGGAAATCATATTGTAAAAAATATTATTAATGAAATAAATAAAACTAATTTTTCTGGAATTTATTTAATTGCTACTAATCCATTAGATGTTATGACTTATGTTACTTGGAAATATGCTAATTGCTCTCCTTATAAAGTTATTGGTTCTGGAACTTTGTTAGATACCGCTAGATTAAGATTTGTCTTATCACAAAAATATAATAAACCATTATCAGATATAACTGGTTGGGTACTTGGAGAGCACGGAGAAAGCTCTTTTATTCCTTGGTCTACAGTTAATGCTGAAAAACTACCTGAATCTGAAATGCTAGATATTGAAAATAGAATAAAAAATGCTGGTTTTGAAGTTGCTAATTTTCAAGGTTTTACTTGTTATGGAATTGCATCTGCACTAAGTCGAATTACTAGAGCAATTGCTTTTGATGAAAATGTTTGTCTTCCAGTATGCACATATTTAGAAGATTATGGCATTTTTACTAGTACTCCATCTATTATTGGAAAAAATGGAGTTGTAAAAGCCAATACTCTTGATTTAGATAAAAATGAGATTATAAAATTAGAACATTCTATTCAAACTATAAAAACTGCTATCGGTAATTTATAATTTTAAAAATACAAAAATCGGAACGTAATTGAGCTTTCATTAATTTAAATTTTACTCTTACGTTCCGTTATTTATTTTTATGCAATTTAATTCCCACCCAATTTCCTCTTTTGTGCCATATATGCAAATTTAGCAATTATACTATTAGGTAAAAATCTAACACCAATTCTTGCAAATTTAACATCCATTCCTGGTACAATATAAAATTTTCCTTTTTCTAAATTTTTTATAGCATACTCTGCAACTTTCATACTATTTGCTTCTCTTAAATTAAATTTAACATTTGCAACTTTGTTAAAATTAGTACTTACTGGTCCTGGACATAAAATACTAATTTGTACTTTAGACTTATCTTTTTTTAATTCTTCTCTTATTGCTTCTGACAATCTAACTACATAATTTTTTGTTGCATAATATGTAGCCATTAATGGACCTGGCATAAATCCCGCTATTGAAGCAACATTTAATATTTTTCCACTGTCTTTATTTTTCATATCTATCAAATATAATTTTGTTAAAATATGATAAGCAATAATATTTGTTTTTATCATATTTATTTCTTTCTCTAAACTAGTTTTGGTAAAATCTCCACAATCACCAAATCCTGCATTATTGATTAATATATCCACATTTTGTACTCTATTGTGGATTTCTTTACAATTTTCTTCACTTGTTAAATCTATTGATATAATTTCTACTTTAGTTTTGGATTCTAATTCTTGTTTTAATTCCTCTAATTTTTTTAAATCTCTAGCTACTAAGACTAATTCATCGGCTTTTTGAGCCATTATCCTTGCCATATCTCGTCCAATCCCTGATGATGCTCCTGTTATTAATACTTTCATATACACACCTCTTTGTTATTATCTGTATTTTTTTGTATTTTATTATATGATTTCATTTTTTTCAAGTTTTTTATTTGAGTACATAAATTTATACCATTTATCTACAAAATTTGACCACTTATTAATAATACATTTATTTGTCTTGTTTTTTTTATATTTATTTATTAAAATATTAATTGAAAGGGGTGATTTAATGGATATTGATTTTCATACAAATATTTCAGAATCATTTAAAAATATTGAAGTTTTATTAAATGCACCATCTATGAATGATGAAATTAAAAAGCTTGAACATAATTTACAACTAATTATAAATAAATCAATACAGGAAATTTTAGGATTACAAGGAAACAATCTTTTTATTATTAATGTAAAAGATATAATCATGTTCTATAGTGAAGAAAAAAATAATTTTTGTAAAACTCAAACTGGGACATTTAAAATTAGAGAAAAATTATATTTACTAGAAGATCTTTTACCTAAATCACGTTTTATAAGAATTTCCAATTCCATAATCATTAATATAAATTATGTGAAATGTTTTAATACTGATATAATTGGTAAAATTATTGTCAATTTTAAAGATGGTTCTAAAGCAACTGTTTCAAGACGAAGAACTTCTAATATTATGAAATTTTTAAAAAATAGAGGTGATTATTATGAAACTTTCTAAACAATTATTATTAGATATTTTATGTGCTATTATTCTTTCAAGCTTTATTGGATTTTTATACTTATTTTTTACTAATGTTTCTAACAGTATTACTGGAAATATTATTGTTGCTTCTGATTGGAATTCTTCTAAATTTCTCCAAGATTATGTTAACAGTTCAAATGAAGATTTCCAAAGTCTTATTACTGACACAACAACTCGATATAACACAGACTCTAATACTAGTGCAATCTTACTACTTCATGGATTAGCAACAATAACAAGTATAGAAATTGTTCATGTTTTTTATATATGTATTGTTATAGGACTTATTTTAGGAACACTTACATTTTTAATATTCCATCAGCAATCTAAAGGATTTGATTTATTGATGAAATGTATTGTAGCTATCGTTGCCATTTGTATAATTTCTGGTTTATTTCTTTTAGGATATAGTTTTATAATCTTAAATATAGCTCAAGATAATACTCTTTCACTTGAAGATGTTCTTGGTCTTCCTATAGATATATCTAATCAGTCTATATTGATATTATTTACAATATTGTTAATTCTTTTTTATCTTATAAATTTAATATACCAGAAATATATCACAAAGAAGTTAAATTCTGAATTATTAAAAAAATAAACTTATAAAAAATTCACAATGAACAAACATTGTGAATTTTTTAACTCTTTTTATTTATATTTATCTTATTCACTAAAATACCTACCGCATGTACAATTTGTGTTGATTTATTATTTGCTATGTTTTTACCTATTGCTTTCCCTCCAACGGTTAAAGCTGATACAGTTGCACTTAATATAAATTGTAAGTTCATTTTCATACCAAATTGGTCTGTAATTTTGACTGCTATTAATGCACTAATAGCTCCACTCAATACTCCACATATATCACCTATAACATCTGCACAAATATTTGAAACTCTAGGTGCATTTCTTATTAGTTTTATGGAATCTTTAGATCCTTTTATTTTTTTAGTTGCTTTAGCATGAAATTCATGTTCTTTAGCTACTGTTACAGCTACTCCTATAATATCAAATAAAATTCCTATAAATATTACTAAAATCAAAATTAATATTGCTGGTATTAAACTTAAATTTGATACTCCATTTGTAGATATATAAGAAAATAACATAGATAAAATAAATGTCATTATAAACACTTCTATAAACCATTTCATATTTTCATCTTTTTTCTTATTATTTTCTTTCTTTTTTTCTTTTTGTGCAATTTTTTCTTTCACTTGTTCTATTTCTTTTTCATTTTCTTTTTGTATTTTTGCATTTTCCTGTCTCATAGTTTTTTTCATTTCTTTTTTCATTTTTTTTGCTTCTTCTTTTCTCAGTTTCGACTCATCTTCGTTATTTTTAGTTTTCATTTTTTCCCTTCCTTTTATCAAAAAGAGGAAATTTTGAGTTTTCCCAAGATTTCCTCTATTAATTTTGGTTTAAGATGGCAAAAGTCTAAGTAAATTTTACAGTTTAGGTCTGGTCGAATTTCTCTATTTTCTACATAACATTACTGTTATTGCCGTTTCCGTTTAAAGAAAATATCTATTATGCATAGACACCAGATAGCCACTTAAATCTGTACCTTAATCCATAGACCTCTATGCTTTTTTATAAAGCAAACATTCTAGAAGTTTTCCTTCACATACCTTACAAGCTTATTAGTCTTTTTTGCAAATGTAATTTCATAAGTATGGTAAAACAAATTTGGCCAAAATTATATTTTACTAATTATTTAATCCCAATACATTCACTCAAGACAGGCTACACTGTGCTTTTTGTGTCTTGGCACTCATCACAGGTTACTCCTAAATTATGTACAATGTTTAATATAACCAATTTAAGCCTCCGCGAAACCAGGGATTTATATGTATGCCTTTACATACTCCCCTAACCTCTTACTCCCTAAACACACACAAACTTGGCGTTTCGCGCACATTCAAGAAACTTCATCGATATGCCCTTTAGTGGATTTTTAGCCCCACCCTCATAAACTTTGGTATGACTAGAATAATGCACCATCGTTATATATTATACAGTAGATATACTATTTATGCCAAATTTCATTTTAGTTTTATTTAAACTCTAAAAGATTTTTCCAGATTATCCTAACTTCTTTATTGGTCTTTTCTTTTATTTGCTTTATTTTTCTTCTTTTTTCTTTTGTTTTTATGTTCCATAATATTTCTTAGTATTGAATAATTTTCTTTAATTCTGCTTTAGTCTCTTCAAAATCTCTATCATTTTCAATATTTACAACTTTTATATTTGGATATTTTTCTTTTATTTCCATTGCCATTTGTAAATACACTTCTTGTTGTTTTATACTATTTTCTGATTCAAACTTAGAATATTTAAGATTTGCTTTACCTTTTCTTTGCAATCTACTATTGTATTGATTAGTATCTTTTAAATATACTGTTACATAATATATTTCAAAATCTAATTTGCTAAATTCATCTAATAATTTTTCATAAACATCAGTAAAAACATAATCCTTTTTTCCCATTCTACAATAATTTTCTTCTGAAAAAAATGTTCTATCAAAGATAAGATTTATACTTTTATTTTCCATTTTCTTAATATAATCTAATAAATTTTCATACATTTCTTTTGCTTTCATTTTTCCTTCTTTAGTTGAATCTGCAGTTCCACTTAGTCTATATAAATTTGTGTAACTTAATGAATATCTTAAATAATCTGTTACTGTTGTTTTTCCAGCTCCTTGAGCGCCTTCTACAACAATCAATTTTGAATTTGCCATTTTATCTTCCTTAATTACTATATTTAGGTTGTTCTGGTTACCTATACCCATTTTACTATTCCTTATTTTGTTCCTGTTCTTGTTCTTTTTGTTCTTCTTTTTTTCTTTTTAACATATTATTAATTGAATTTAATATGTCTTCTGGGTTTTCATCAAAATCATCTTTTACTACATGTAACATTTTTTACCTCCTTGACTCAAGCTTGTTATTCTTATTTATTTTTTTATTATACTACGTTGACTTTTCAAATTCAATAGTTTATGTTAAAATACAAAGTATTCAAATATAAAAGAATTACACTTAAAAATATTAGATTTATCATTTTTCAAAATTTAATATTATAATAAAAGAAAGGATTAGATTATATGAAAAATTCATTTATAAATTATGCTGCCACGACTAAACATGCTAATTGGAAAAACATCTCTCAAAGAAATAAAGAATTAATAACAAATTTAGACGATATTAGGTCAACTTTTGATAGAGACTATACTAGAATTATACATTGTAATGCATATCGTAGATTGAAACATAAAACGCAAGTATTTTTTTCTCCTGATAGTGATCATATATGCACTAGAAGTGAACATGTATCACATGTTGAATCTATTAGTTATACTATTGCTAATTATTTTGGCTTAAATACTGAATTGACAAAAGCAATTGCTGTTGCTCACGATATTGGACATAGTCCTTTTGGCCATGCTGGTGAAAAAATTTTATCAAAAATATCTCAAAGAGATTTGAATTGCACATTTTGGCATGAAAAAAATGGGTTAGATTTTGTAGATAAAATTGAATTATTAGAGGATAAAAATAATTGTAAGCAAAATTTAAATCTTACTTATGCTGTACGTGATGGTATTATATCTCATTGTGGAGAAATTGATGAAAATGCTTTAAAACCTAGAACCAATTATATTGATTTATCAGATTATACTGAACCTAATCAATATTCCCCTTATACTTGGGAAGGTTGTGTTGTTAAAATTTCAGATAAGATTTCATATCTTGGTAGAGATATTGAAGATGCTATTAGTTTGGGAATTATAGATGAACATTTAAGTGAATTATACAATTTATTACCTTCCTCTCTTGTGCATAAAAAAATTAATAATACAAATATTATAAATTATTTAGTAATTGATTTATCCAAAAATTCTTCTCCTGAAAAAGGTTTATGTTTTTCTGAAGATGCTTTTAATTTATTGCGCAAAATTAAAGATTTTAATTATAAAAATATATATTTTTCTGATAGACTACAACCATCTATAAAATTTTTTGAATTGGTTATTAATCAAATTTATGATACTTTGAAATCTTGTTATGCTGAATATAATACATTATCTAAAATAAAAAGTACTTTACCTAAAATTTCGTTTAAATTATATATTAGCTTTTTAGGATTTTTAAGTAATTATTATAATATAGAAAATAGACATTATTTACATCTTAATAATGATATTATCTTTGATTTTGCAAATATTCAAGATTTTTCAAATTGTATTATATATTATATTTCTGGTATGACTGACAAATTCGCAATTGAAATTTATAATGATATTATTGGATTTTAAATAGAACAACTAAGAAAAATTTTTAATTTTTCTTTGATTTGTTCTCGCCCAATTTGAGTTTTCGACTAAAAGGAGAAAATCTCAAATGGCTAGCGATTGTAGCTTTTTATATAATAGGAAAGTCTCACTTTCTTATCATATAAAAAAAGTTGTTAAACTTTACTGTTAAGGTTTAACAACTTTCTATTATTAAAATTCTGCTATTAAGCTTATATTTTCTACACGATAATGTCCTTTAGAATCTCTAACTACTATTTTTATTTTATTTCCATCTACTTTTAATTTACTATGTCCCAATCATTTATGCTGTCGCCTGTTTGTTTAACTACCTTTAATTTCATTTTAGCCATATCATAACCTGTTAATCCACTTCCATCTGTTGTTTCTATTTTGATATAAGCTAAGTCATTTTTATCAATAGAAAATTTTTTAATATCTACAGAATATACTCCTTCTACTATTTTCCCCTTAGAATCTTTAGTTGTATTTGTTAATTTTTTTGCTAATTGATCTGCATTCAAAGTTGCTATTGTCTTATTTGCATTCTTATCTGTAATTTTTATTTCCGCTTTATTAGAAGCAATTCCATTATAATCTAATAATATGAAATTGATTTTATTATTAGTATAACTATAGTGAACTCTCATACTTTTATTTGTTTCAAATTTCCCATTGCTTAATTTTACTTTGTATGATATTTTACTTTTTAATCCAGATGTATCAGTTGTTATAAACGTTTGTGTTGCTTTATTTTTTGATGATAAATCATTTTTAGTTAAACTATATGTAAGATTTCTAGAATTTTTTGTTAATAAATCTGTATTTTTTGTATTTGTTATATTAACCTTTATATTTTCTTTATCTGTGTAGTGTATGTGTTCTTTGTTTGTACATCCTGCTTTAAAACAAACTGTACCATTATCTACTTTCATATCACCTTGTACTATACTTCTTGCATATTTAATTTTTTTGTTATCATCTCTCACGCTAAATACAATTTTTGAACTTGTACTTTTCTTGATTGATGTTCTTGGGGCCACATTTAAGCTTTTTATTCCATATCCTGCTGTTAAAATCTTTTTTTGAGTTGATGCTGCTTTTACATTGTAAAAATTGCATCCTAAAATTAACATTAAACTAATTATTAGATATTTTTTTATACTTTTCATCATAATAATCACCCTCCTTTTTACCTTACTCTTTTATTATACCACACAATTCACATAAAATCAATTTATGGTAAAGCCCTTTGCTATTTTCAACCTTTTCACTCTTTAACACTATACTTGACGTATGTGATACAATATAAGTATGAATACTTTATTTAGATATAATAAATTAAATGAATATTACAAAGAAAAATTTGGAGAACGTGTTTTAAAAATATGTATAAATGGTCACTTTACCTGTCCTAACAGAGATGGTACACTTAGCTCTACTGGTTGCATTTTTTGTAGTGAATATGGTTCTGGTGAACATTTAGATTCATATCATAATATTAGTACACAAGTTAGAAATTTTTTTAATAGTCCAAGAGCTAATAGGGCTAATAAATTTATAGCATATTTTCAAAACTTTTCTAATACTTATGATTCTATTGAAAATTTAAAGCAAAAATATGACAGTGCTTTGATTGACTCTCGAATTATTGGATTATCTATAGCTACAAGACCAGATTGTATTAATGAAAATATTGTACAATTATTACATTCCTATACTAAAAAATATTATGTTACTGTTGAACTAGGTTTACAAACAGCTAATGAAAACATTGGTCAAATTATTAATCGTTGTTATACTAATAATCAATTTACTCAAGCTGTTAGTTTACTTAATAAGTATCATATAGATGTTATTCCTCATATTATGGTTGGACTACCTACTGAAAAATTTAGTGATGTCCAAGATACGGTAAAATTCATTAATACACATGATATTCAAGGTATAAAAATACATAATACTTATGTTGTTAAAAACACATATCTAGCAAAAATGTATTATTCTAACCAATATGAACCAATTTCATTAGAATATTATCTTTACTGTCTTACTTATATTATTACACATATATCGCCAGATATTATTATTCACAGAATTTCTGGAGATGCTCCAAAAGATTCTTTGATTGTACCTGAATGGAATGTACATAAAAAATGGGTCTTAAATGGTCTTGATAAGATTTTAAAAAATGACAATCTTAAGCAAGGAATTTTCTTTGATAGTTAACTTTCTAAGATTTATAGTGTTGGTTAGTTTTCTACTAATAGATTTTATGATAAAATTTAAATATTATGGAGTGTGATTTTATGAATAAAAAAAATAATAGAAATGATTTTATTGCAGGTTTAAATCAACCAGCTTTTACTAAAGATGATTTAGATAAATTTAAACAAAAGCAATATCAAAAATATATGGATTTTTATAGAGATGAATCTACTCAAGAATACTTTCTTAATGTTGTGGCAGCTATTCTTTTAGCTTACCGTGAAAGATATCCTGATTGCTCTGCCAAAATACCTTGTAGAGAAAAATCTCCTACTAGTATAAGAGCAAAACTAGATGACTATATTGATGAAGCAAAAAGTTCTTATAATGATAATGATGAACATTCTTTTCATATAAAACCTATAAAAGATGCTTTTGCTATGAAATTTATTTCTTTAGGTCTTCCTCCTATAGCTTATTCTCCTGATCCTGAAATTCAAGCACTAATAGATGAAAAAAATGAAAATACTAAGTTTCTAGGAGAAATGCAAAAATTTAACGCTCAAGTTTTTCCTGAAGTTTTTTCTAAAAAACTACCTAAAGATAATAACAATACATATTCATGTACCAAATTAGAATACTTTAGCAATTGCAAACGTGTATTAGAACAAATTTTAACTTTGACTCATGCTAATGCTACAAATTTAAATGATTCTTACAAAAATTCTATTGATGACATTAATAATTGTATAAGTATTATTAAAGCTTCTGAAGAACAAGATTTATTATTAACTCCTAAAGATATACAAAATTCTAGCTTTAATTTTAATAAAATTTTAGAAGACTTTACATCCAGAATAAATGATAAACTTGATTTAGCAATTTCTACTAAACAATTTAATGCATTATTCGAATCTAATGATATATTTGATAAATTAGGAATATCTCTTAATCCTGAAACAAAGGAAAAGAGGACTAAATCTGGTTATGTTTCTAACTTTATATATCTAAATACTTTATTAGGTACAATTGAATGTCAAATTCAATCTAATCATGAATATGAGGAAGGTAATCATGGTTACTCTGCTCATTATAAACTACGTGGAAAAGCCATAACGCCTAAACCTATCCCTAATCCTGAAGATAAAGAACAGATAAAAGAGTATATTAAAACAATAAAAGATACTACTCCTCAATCTTATGTTGCTAGAATGGATTGTAATAAAGATCAGCGTATCACTATAGAAAAATTCAATGATTATGAAAATTATAGGAATTTAGTTTTTCAAGTTGCAAAAGGAGATCCTTTAGAAAAATTTCTTACAGATTATTTTTCTAAACTATATGCTATCGAAAACAAAATCTTTAAGACTCAAAAAAATTCTTTTGTCTTTATTCCTTCTGATATCGAAGATTACATTGCAAGCTCTAAATTTGCTGATTTAAAAGGAAAATCTTCACCTCAATTTGAAATAGCTGATTAAAATTTAAAATATATATTAAAATGAACTTTGGATTTATATAAGTACAAATCTTTAAGTTCATTTTTTCTTGTATATACAAATCAAAATATCTGTTTTATGTGATTTATCTTATTTTGATTTTTTAAAATATAAACTTCGATTGCATCTATTCTAATATATTCATTAACTAAATTGTTTATAAATATATAATATTTCAATGCTTTATAAATGTGCTTTTTTTTATATTTATCTATTGAATCTGCTGGATTTCCATATTCTCTATTAGTTCTAGTCTTTACTTCTATAAACACTAATTCCTTTTTGATGTTATCTCTTGCAATTATATCTATTTCTCCTTGATAACATCGAAAATTTTTCTGTAATATATTATAATCATTTTCTTCTAAGTATTTACATGCTAATCTTTCTCCAAATTCACCAATTTCATGGCTTATGTACACTTATATCCTCCCATTGATTTTTTTATTTTTCCTTCAATTTCTAGTGCAAATAATATATTTGTAACTTCTCTTACTGATTTTTTAGTATTTTCACACAAATAATTTATACTTACTAAATCGTTTTTATTTTTTAAAATTAAACTATATACTTCTTCTAGTTTGTCATTTTCTAAATTCATCTCTAGGTTTATGTTATTTTCAACTTTACTATTTAGTTCTTTCGAGTTCGATTTATTACTTACGATTTTAGGTCTTATTATAAATTTATCTTTAATATTAAATTCTTGGATTGGGTTATCTAATGCTATTTTTAATTCTTTTAAAATATCTTTAGTATCATTTACTAAGATAGCTCCATTTTTTATCAATTTATTTGTTCCTACTCCTTTAGAATTCCATATTTCGTGTGGAATAGCAAATACCTTTTTATTTTGTTCTTTTGCTAATTTTGCTGTTACACTTGTTCCACTTCTATATGTTGCTTCTATGACAATTACTCCTAATGCCAATCCACTAATGATTCTATTTCTTTTTAAAAAATTTTGCGATTCCCTTTCTTCATCTGGTTTATATTCACTAATAATTAATCCACAATTTTTTATTATTTCTTTATACAACCACTCATTTTCTTTTGGAAAAATTTTATTAAACCCACTTCCTAATACTGCTATTGTTTTTCCTTTTTGATTATAAGAATATTTATGTGCTTCAGTATCAATACCGTTTAGCCATTCCACTTATTATTGTTATTCCAATTTGTGATAATTCTGAAGCAAACTTTTGAGTTATTACCTTTCCATTATCAGAACAGTTGCGTGATCCTATTATAGCTATTAATTTATTTCTAAGCAATGTTATGTCACCTATTGTATATAGCCTTTTAGGTGGGTTTGATATTTCTTTTAATTGTTGCGGATACATTGTATCACTTATACTAATTACTTCTACTATTATCACTCTCCCAATTTTATTATAAATCACCAATATTTTCTATCTAAGCTTCTATATTGTATTGCTTCAATTATGTGAGTTGTATCAATGTTTTCTGAATTATCTAAATCTGCAATTGTTCTTGCTATCTTTAATATCCTCATATATGCTCTTGCACTTAATCCTAACTGTTTAAAAGCTCTTTCCAATATTTTTTTAGATTCTTTTGATAAGATACAATATTTTCTGATTAATTCTGTTGATAATTCAGAATTTGAAAAAATACCATATTTTTTATATCTATCTAGCTGCATATTTCTAGCATTATTAACTCTTCTTCTAATATTTTCTGATGTCTCTTCCTTTTCAAAATTTTTTAAATCATTATATTTTACACTTTCTACTTCTATATGTATATCTATTCGGTCTAATAATGGTCCACTTATTCTATTCATATATTTTTGAACTTGTTTTTCATTACATGTACATTCTTTTTCCTTTGAGCCATAATATCCGCATGGACATGGATTCATACTTGCAACAAACATAAAATTACATGGATATATTACTGATGAATTAATTCTATTAATTGTAATTATTTTATCTTCTATTGGGCATCTTAAAAGTTCTAATGTTGATTTGTTAAATTCTGGTAATTCATCTAAAAATAATATTCCATAATGGGCTAATGTAATTTCGCCTGGTTTTGGTGTTTTTCCCCCACCAATTAAAGATGCATTTGTTATGGTATGATGTGGACTTCTAAATGGTCTTTTTTGTATTAATGGACTCTGAGGTGATAATAATCCTGATATACTATGTACTTTTGTAATTTCTAGAGCTTCTTCAAAAGTAAGCTCTGGTAAGATACTTGGTAATGCTCTTGCCATCATGGTTTTTCCAGAGCCTGGACAACCGAATTAATAAACAATTATGCCCACCTGCTGCTGTAACTTCTAACGCCCTTTTTACGTTTTCTTGACCTTTTATTTCTGAAAAATCGAATTGATAATTTGAATTAATTTTTGAATTAAAATTTGAATCTTTTTGATTAAAAATTTTGATTTTTCCATTTAAATATTGTATTGCCTCTTCCAAAGTCGAAATTGGAATTATTTTTAAATCTTCAATAATAGCTGCTTCTTTAGCATTTTCTTTAGGTAAAATAACTTTTTTTATTCCTAATTTTCTTGCTTCTATACAAATTGGAAGTACACCATTTACCTTTTCTATTGTTCCTCCAAGTGCTAATTCTCCTATAAAAATGGTATCTTCTATCTTCTTTTCGGATATTTTTCCCATTGCCATTAATATTCCTATTGCTATAGGTAAGTCAAAAATTGAACCTTCTTTTCTTATATTGGCTGGTGCTAAATTGACTATAATTTTTCTACTTAAAAATTCTCCTACTGTATTTCTTATTGCTATTTTTACTCTTTCTTTTGATTCTTTTATACTAGTATCTGGTAATCCCACTATTTCAAACACAGGTATTCCCGCAGATACATCTGTTTGAATTTTCACTTGATATCCTTGCAATCCATTTAATGCTATACTTTTTACTTCTGCTAACATATTTTCCTTTCTGGTATAATATAGTTTTTTATATGTTATCTTATTTTCCATTTTTTGTCAATTGTTTTCTATTTTTAGGATAAAAAATTTATTAAGCTTGCATTTTCTACATATATTGTCAAGAGGAATTTTTTTAGTCTATGCTATTTGGTACAATAAAAGTATAGTAATTAATTACAATAGAGTAATTGATTATTATACTTTTTTATTATGATTGTAGTGATTTCTATGTTAAATAGCCAACATTAATACTGCTTAGAAATATAAGATTATAATAGATCTCTTATATTTCTAAGTATTATTAAATAAAATGGCTCAAAACTATTATCTGGCTAATCACTTAAACTTTACTTGTCCATTCATTAGTAATGGTATTAAAAATTCTCGTAAATCTTTTAATCTTTTTATTTCTTGATTATTTAAATATATTTTTTTTAATATATCTTTTGTTTTGTCATGAAACCTTTTTAAGACTTCCTCTTCTGGAACTATAAATGGAATTATTTGTATGTCATCATTATTAACCGCTTCTTGAGTAGCTCCATGTGCTAATTTATTTTTATATATCTCAAAAAAATTTGAATTAATAAAACAACTTACATATTCAAATGAAATATTAGTATTACAAGATAATCCTAAAAATCCTGTTGAAAAAATATATTCCTCTATTAATTTTTGACTATATTCTCCAACCATTATATGTTTAATACTATTTTTCATTTTAGCAAACCATACTGTATTAGCACAAGGTTGCATATTAGCCCTGCTTTCTCGATTATCAAATGTAATTTTATTCCCTGAAATAATCTTGTTTTTATCAACATCTCTAGTTGCAATATATGTTTTTTCATTTTTAAATTCTTGTATTCCTGGCCTTATTATTTTAGTTAACTCATTTTTCCCTAAATTTTGGACTTTCCAATTTATTGGTATATTCTTTTTTAACGTTTCATTCCATTTCATTTTTCCTTTTGATTTTTTATACGGTTTGCCATATTCGTTTGGATAATCAAATTGTATAAACCAATAATTATATATAATTTGATTCAATTTTTCTAATTCTTGATTTACTTTTATATTGTTTTCAATTTTATTATTTATTGCATCAAGAAAACTTGCGATTTTTCTTTGTTCTGTTAGTTCTGGAATCCATGTTTCACAATTTTTGATTTTATCTGGCGATGTATGTCTTATTTTTGTTTGCTGTGCAGCTGCACCTAGTTGTTTTTTTATTATTGGAGATGATATTAGATAATAGGCAAATTTTTTATCTAGCACCTTTTCCCTAGGAATAATTAATGCTATATCTCCACTTTGAATATATAAATCATTTTCTGGAATTCTTGCTGTTTCACCTAATAATCCTGCTACTTGCTCTGTTAAAGGTGTTATTATATCTCCTTTTTTTAAAATATATTCTTTTTTTACTGGCCCTGTAAAATATATATCTTCTTTTGATGTGTTTTTTTTGAATCCCCCATTAGGATAATCAAAGTTTCCTAAAGTTAGTCGTACTTTGTCACCTTTTGTAGAATAAAACTTGCCTGATAAACTTGCACCTCTTTTTACATCCAATATTTCTTCCAGTTTCACTTTCTTCATTTTATAGTACTTACCTTCCTTTTTGCATATATTAAAAGAATTTATTATAATAAATTTTTTTTAATTTGTATTTTTATCTAAATTTGTTTCAAATTTTATATTATTAAAATTTGCGATAATTTCTTTTTCAACAACTTTAGATTTATTAAACAATACTTCTAAATCATTTTGTATTTCATTTATTTTGTTCTCATATTCGTCTTTTGTTATATCTGTATAATCTATTTTTACACTAAAATATCTTCCCGCTGATAATGAATATCCTTTTTCTTCTATTTCATCATAGGATACCACTTTTGAAAAATCTTCTTCTTCTTTTTTATTTAGAAATATATCTATTATTTTTTCTATTTCTTCTTCTCTAAGTCTTTTCTTTTTATTATTTCCTTCCTGGTAATCTTCTCCCATTTTTGATGCATCAACTAATATTACATCTTTTGACAATTTAGAATTATCAAAAAATAACACTGATACATTTGTTCCTGTTGTTGCAAAAACATTTGATGGCATACTTATACAACCATATATTATATGTTCTTTTATAATATGTTTTAATATTTTGCCTTCCACTCCTGATTTAGCTGTTAAAAATCCTGTTGGTACAACTATTGCCCCTTTTCCTGTATCTTTTAAGGAATTAATAACATGTTGTATGAAACATGTATATATAGCCATAGATTCTAATTTTTTATTTGGAATATTGGGTACTCCTGCCCAAAATCTTGAAGGTTGATTAGCTATATCTTGTCTTGTATCTGAAAAATCCATTTTAAATGGTGGATTAGAAACCACATAATCAAATTGTTTTAATTCTGTTTCATTATCATTTTTATGATATGGTGAAACTAATGTATCTCCTTGTATTACATTATCTAATGATGAAACTAAATTATTTAATATAAGATTTAATTTTAACATCTTATTGCTTCTTTGAGATATATCTTGTGAAAATATTGTACACTTATCTTCTCCTACTTGATGTGCTAATGCAATTAATAAAGTTCCTGTACCTGCTGATGGGTCATATATTTCTATATTATGTAATTTTTCTTTTTTCCCTACTAGCAATCGAGCCATTATTGTTGCAATTGAATAAGGTGTATAATATTCCGCATATTTTCCTCCTCCTGCAGTATTATAATCTTTTATTAAATATTCAAATATTGTGGCAAAAAAATCATAATTTTTTTTAAATGCTTCTTCAAATGTGAACTTTGCTAATTTATCAATTAGAGCTCTCGCAAATGGTGTTCTTTGATTTGAATCTGTTACATAAACAGTTAAGCTTTCAAATAATGGTATTTTAGTTTTCATTGTTGTCTGAGTAGAAAAAATATCTATATTTTTATTAGCTATATCTATCATTGTGCTATCAAAAAGTTCTCCAAAATCACCTTTAGATTGCTGATTCCATAAATTTGCTATTAGATGTTCTGGATTCAATTTAGGTATATCAGGTGATAACCTATCTAGCAAATTTTCTCTTTCTTCATCTTCCATTTTTTCATACTCTTTTTCCCATTTATGTGCATTTGCTATTTTAGGACTTATTTTCTTTAACTCATATCCGAATTTATCATTCATAAATTTATATAAAAATACTTGTGTTATTATTTTATATTCATTTCCATCATTCCCCATTCCATAAGTCTGGCATGTGGCTTTTAAATTATCAATTAATTTAATTGTTTCATTTTTTATATCCATCTTCTGCTCCTTTGGCCTCTAATTATGTATTATTATATTGTTCTAAATATTCTTTGGTAATTTTCTGTTGTATATATTGTCTATCTTCCCTTTTCGTCTTTAAATTATATTCCTCAAAAATATTGCTTATAAGTGTCATTACAGTTTGTTCAAAATAGCTATCTTTTTTTAGAATGTCATTTCTATAATATACTTTTTGGTCTATTTCTGTTTTTATTTTCAATAATATTTCCAATATTTCTTCATCATATTTAGATATAAGTATATTTCCTTTTGCTCTACGATTATTTTCTTCTCTAATTCTTTTATGAATTCTTACAAATTTAGCATCATCATTATACTTATTTAATAAAGTTTTGTTTATTCTGTTAATTTCTGCTATTTTTTTAATCACATCATCTAAATCTCTCGAACATTTTTCAAATTGCTTTACATCTTCCAATACAAAACCATATTCACTAAATTTCTCTAAGAAAGCATCTTTGACACTTATATATTTTTCATCTTCTTTGTCTATATTTTTTGTAAAATTTTCTATTACTTTGTTCCATTTTTCTTGTATTTCTCCACTTAATGCTGCCATCTTCATTTCTTCCTGTCCCATATTTACAAATTTAAACTGTATTGACATCATTGCTTCATTAATTATTCTTCTGCTTTCATCACTTGTTGAAAATGCTTTTTTTAGGTTTATATTATCAATATGATGCTGAACTTCTCTTAACATCGCTGGTAATCCAACTATTGTAAGCTTATTAAATATATCCTTTAGTTCTTCATCTCCAAAAGTTTTAACTATATTACTGTAATTTTTTGCATCTGTCAAAATTTTTCTTAGTTCAATTAATTTTGATTTATCTTCAATTTCAGATATTTCTTTACTAAACTCTTCTAAATTATTAGTAGTATAATTAAATAATTCTTGCCTAGCAATTTCCATTTTTTCAATAATTTTTTCTTTATCTTCTAATACTTGGTTAAATATATCTACCGTATATTCTTTACCTGTTGAATCTGGGTCATTAAATTTTTGTAGTTCTCTTAGATATGCATTATTAGTTTCTTCAAAATTTTCTTTGATATTTGCAAAATCTACTAAATATCCATATTTCATATTTTTATAAGTTCTATTCGCTCTTGTAATTGCTTGTAATAATGTATGGTCACTTAATTTCTTTCCTAAGTATACCCTTTTCAATCTAGGTGCATCAAATCCTGTTAATAACATTCTATAAACAATTAATATATCAATTGTCATATTTTTCTTGAAGTCCTTTATTATCTGGGTTCTTTTCTTTTTATCATCTGTATCATGCAATATTAGTCCTACTCTAAATTCAGATTTTGTTTCTGCTGTTTTATTGATTTCTGTTTCTATTTCTTTAAAATATTTATATATTTGTTTAGCTTGAGGTCCTGTCTCACATATTATCATTCCACCTAAAGTATTGTCTCCTTGGCCTATTCTAAATTTTTTGAAATCTTCTATAATATATCGTAATAATTCTTTCACGTAATTTTCATGTTCTACAATATCTGTTTTTTTGAAATCTTCCTTTTTTATTAATTTTTCTATGTTTTCATATACTTTTATCAACTTATTTTTATATTGAGTTTCTATATCTTCTCTTATAATTTTTAATGTGTATCCATCTTGTATCGATTTATCATAATAATATATATGAAAATAATCTCCAAATACCTTCCAAGACTCCCTGTCCTTTTTTAGTAATGGTGTTCCTGTTAATGCTATTTTAATAGATTCTTTATCTGCATTAAATAAATTTGTCAAAAAACTTCCTTCTGGTTTATATCCTCTATGTGCTTCATCTACTATAAATATTCTTTGCAAATTTGTTGCATATTTTGACATTTCTACTTTTTCATCATCTTGTGCAAATCTTTGTATATTAACTACTGTTATCTCTTTATTACCATTATTTCCTTCTAAAGATTGATTGTTTTTGAATTGTTGCATTAATTCTTCTCTTGAATTTGCAATTTTTACTATCAAACCTCTTGCTTCAAATTCATTTGCCGCTTGTTCTAATAAATCTAATCTATCTACAATGAAATAGAATTTTGCAACAACCTTCTTTTTTGCATAATAATCTGTTAATACATTTACTAGATTATATGATAATGCCGTTTTTCCACTTCCTTGTGTATGCCAAATAATTCCGCCTTTCGCTCCTTCGTCTATTTTTTTCCTTACTGCAAGTGAGGCAAAAAATTGTTGATATCTCATAATATGCTTTTCATCTTTATATTCAATTTTTCCATCAACTTCTTTTTCGCTATTAACATAAGTAATACCATATTTTAATAGATATAGTAATCTTTCAATACTGCACATAGATGTTAATATCCTATTAGTTGGTGTATTTATCCCTTTGTTGGTATTGTATTCTTTTGTAGTATGTATTACTTGACAATTGAAATCTTTTAATATTTTTTCTTCTATTTTCTCATCTATATCTTTATATTTATAATTCATGATATATTTAGGCATTCCATTTATCATTTCATCTTCTCTAAAGCAATTAAATTTTGTATTTTTTCTTGCTCCTGTACAGTAAAATGCTCCTTGAATTTGTACCGTTCCGCCTTCTGAATCATACTCCATATTATTTGAAAATATCATTAATTGTGTCATGTTTATAAATCTTCTGAATTTTCTTTGCGGAAATCTTATATTGTTCATTCTTTTTGCTTCTTCTAACATTCCGCCTTCATTATTGGGCTTTTTAACTTCTATAAAGACTAGTGGCAATCCATTTATGAATAACGTTATGTCTGGTCTAAATTCCTCTCCATCTCTTTCTGCTGTAAATTCAGCTGTGCAATGATAATCATTATTATTAGGATTATCAAAATCTATTAGTTTATATGGAGTTATACTTGTTAATCTTTTATAAAAACTTTTTCCTAAATCATCATAATCTAATTCTTGTTTTATCTCATTTAATATTTTGTCTATATCACCATTATAATTTGGATTTAGTTCTTTGAATTTATTTTTAAACACTTTTATTAGGATATTTGTATCTTTATCATAAATATTGCCTGCCATTTCCTTTTTTATTTTTCCAAAATATTTATATCCTAATCTCGTAAGGTGGATCATTGCTGGCATCTGTACTCTTGTTAGTTCTGTAAAAGTATTTCTATTTTTCATGTTCTCCTCCATATTTCTTTATTTTTGTTATATATATATTACTTTATTATGTCATTTTTTTTACTTTATTTTATATCATAAAATCTCTTTTTTCTCAACAAATAATACTATAATTTTACTAAAAAACTCAACCGGTCAATTGAAAAAGTAAATTCTATTTGATTAAAGTACAATATAAATAAGTGTTACATTAAAAAAACTCAACTTCAAAAAAATTGGCTTCAAACATAGAAAATGATAAATTTAAAAAAATATCAATATTTTTGAAATTTTCTCTCAAATTATTGATATTTTTAAATTATTATTTTTTTAATACTAAGTTACGTATCAAATTTTTCGCATTTTTCTATATAAATACGCCAAAATTTTACATACTATTTCATTATTATCTACACTTTATAACACATATTGAGATATAAGTGAATTTATCATTTTTATATCAACATTTGACTTAAAATCAAATTGCAATATATGTCCATTACTAAATGTTAGTATTAATTCACTATCTATATCCATAAAACCTGCTGTTTCTATTCCATAGTACTGTATTTTTGAATATGGATATGAAAAATATGCAATTTTTTTACCTGTAACTCCTTTTACATTTACAACAAAAATTCTATTATTAGTAAATATAACTTGATCTCTAATAGTTTTGAATGCACACATCATTTTTTCGCCATCTACCATTAAATTTTCAACTTCTGGTCTCACTTCTTTTATTTCTATTGCCTTTAAATTCAAAAAATTAGAATCCAAGTTTATTCCTGTTGAGATATTTGGCATAAAATCTCCCCCCTCTTTTTATTTTTTATACTACAATTATATCATATTTGCTATTTTCTACAATATCAAATTTTTTATTTAAGCTTTCCATATTCTCTTTAATAAAAAAATATCTATTAGGGTTCTTCTCTTTAAAACTTAAAATTATTTGAATAAGTAATCTATCAATGAATTAGTTAAATTATTTATTAGTTTTATCTTTTCTAATGCATATAAAGCAAATATACTCAGTTTTATATTTTTATTATTTGGTTTGATAGTAGTTCAAAACTAAGCAGTTTCGTCGATTAGCCAAACAGCATACCTATCGTATTATAAAAATCACTAAAACCAATATAGTTCTAAGGATATATGTTTTGGTTTCGGTAGTAGGGCTTGAACCTATGACCTTCGGGTTATGAGCGAGGTTTGACCGGTTTTTGTGGTTTTGTGAAAATTAGAGTTTTTGTTGGTATTTTGGTATTTACAAGAGTTTCGGTTTGTAGAACATTTGTGCATTTTTAGGGTGTTTTTTGAGAAGATTTTACCCAATTTTTACCCAATGGGCATGGTACGTTTGTTCTTACAAAATTGGCTCTTGTAAGAGATATTTTTATTAAGAAAATTTTTAATTTTTAGGAGGATTTAGAGTATGAATAATTTAAGAGAAGTTAATGATGATATTTTGAAAGATTGGTTAGAATTTAGAGAGGAGACTTTGTGTTGCACTTTAAGTGCTGAGGATAAAAAACATTTTGTTTATTTTGATGAGATTTCCGAAAGGATTTTGAAGAATGTTCCTGAGCAAAATAAAAAGTATGTTAAGAAACAACTTGATCTGCTTGATGAGAATTTTATGGATTATATTTTCTATTGGAATGAGAAATATTATAGGAATGGGTTTTGTGATGGGGTGCAGCTAATTGGTGGTAGTTTTGATAATTAATTAAATATATTTTCTGAAGTTTTTTCAGATTCATAAAAAAGTATCTTGTATAATAAAAACATACTAAAAGTAAAAGGCGAGTTAACTCTCGCCTTTCTTTTATTAAAATTTCTTTCTTAATTCACTGTCTGGAATGAAATTTTTTATTCTATGATAATCTTTATCATGACTTCTATTAATATCTTCTGATAATAAACCATGCCCTCTAATTCCATCTTTAGTTATTACTGCAGATATATCCATTCCATCTTGTTTTTTTGCTGCAGGATTCTCTTTTATATATGCTGCTATGTAATCATTTTCATTTTTTGGTGATATCCTGTTCTTTCCTATTTTATTTTCCATATCAATTTCCTCCTTTTTTTGTTTTATATAAAAACTAAATTACAAGAAAAAAATCCTTTCTGCCCTCTTGTAATTTAAAGAAGAAATGTGCTATAATTAAACAATCAAAAGGTTCGCAAAATCTTTTATTCGTTCAATGTTTAGCATTGGGCGATTTTTCTTCTTATTTTAGTATCTTATATTCTTAATTTTATATTTCAATTACTCTTTTAAATTGGTCATCACTATATTTCTTGATATCTAAAACATTCAACATATCATATTTAATTTTTACTTTTTCAAAATACTCTTTTATATCTTCTTTATCTATTATATTATTAGAATTTTCTGTAGGTAATAGACCTTTTCTAGCATTTATCCATGGTGTTTCGTAATGTGACATTTTTTCTAAAGCTTTTCCATTATAGTATCCAAAATATTTTATTACTGCATCCAAAATTTCTCTTTTCTCATCTACAATAATATCCTCTATATCATAATCTATATCTATAAAAATATTAGCTGATTTGAAATCTTTATACTTTTCATATATATCAACAAAGACAGGTCCATGTACCCAAGCCTGACAATCTTCCTCAAATAAAAATTTTCCAAAAAAAGCTTTATAAAAGCCTTGGGCATAATATAAGATCTTTTGCAAAGCTAATGGAGTAATTTCCTTTCCTATCGCAATAATATATTTTGCTATTATATCTATTTCTTTTTCGATGCTATATTTAAATGTTGTTTCTTTTAATTTCTTAATTGCATCTTTAACATTATTATAAGCTCTTTCAGTAATTACTTCTTTGTTTTCTTCAATTAATTTACTCATATAATCTTCATTATTTAATATGTTATATAATTGCTCTGAATAAACCTTTGAAGGTATATCTCCATTTAAATATCTTATTAACGTAATTTCTCCCCAGCCTAATAATTTAGCCAGAGGTTTTTTTCCTATTTTATACTTATTTAAAATACTATTTATCTCTTCTGTTGTAATAATATTTTCTTCATTTCTGTAAACCTTATCAATTCTCTCTAAATTTTCATCATTTATTTCATTTGAACTAATTTCTTCTCCACAATTTTTGCAATATCCCAATAATCTTTTATACTTATACTCTTTTCCTTTAATTTCAATTATCTCATCAATCTCTCTTATTTCATATTCAACTAAACTATTACATTCTTCACAAAAACCTTTATTCATAATAAATTCACCACCTTATAAAAATAATTTTTCAATATTTTTCTCTGGTTTATGAAATGAAACTACTACTATAAAATCATCTTGTTTTCTAGCAATTTTTATATATACTTCAACATTTTCTATTGTTCCCCAATTGTTTAATTCATATTCTCTACAAAAAAAGTATAGTCTTTCCTGTGGATCATTATAATTATCCGCTGAGTAACAAAAATCATTCGCTTCTATTTCTATTAGCATTTGCTTTTGTTTATTCTTATTTAACTTATATGCTTCAATAAATCTTCTATTCTTTTCATTTTTTGGAGTTGTGCAAACTATAAATCTACCATTATTTACACTTTTTTTTACTATCTTTAAATACTCTTCTATCTCTTCTTTTGTATGATTTGTATATTTTGAAGTATCAACTGACATTCTAAATCCCTTCCTTTTACATATTTCTCCCTTCTTTTTGGTATCAATTGATACTATTTTAACATTATTTTATTACTTTGTCAACTTTTTTGATACCTTTTAATTTAAATTTATTAAAAATTTTCATATTTCTCTATTGTTATATTAAAATGACTCTTACCATTAATAGTCATTTTCTTACCTAAAAATGCTTTTAAATTCTAATGGAACTATATCTTCATATAATAAAGTAAATTGTGAATTAACTTGCTTATAATCATGATAATGTCCGAAGAGCCATTTCTTAAATTCACATTTTTCTGATATTTCTTGCAAATAATCTGTTAAAATATCCTTTTTATAAAATGGATTTAGTAACGTTTGAATACTTGTTGGGCAACAGTGAGTAATAATATAATCTACCTTATAATTTGTTTTTTCTAAGTTCTTTATTCCATTTTGCATTTCTCCCTGAGTCGGAAGTTCTAAATCCCACCATGAATAATCTCTTATTCTAAAATAAGCTCCTCTTTTACGATATTCATATATTTTTTCCTCTTCATCTAAATTTAATATTCCATCTTGTATATCATGTGATTTTGCTCCACCAAATACAAATAAATTTTTATTATCTATATCAAATATTTCTCCACGCATTAAGTGTATAACAGATTCTCTTATCTTATGTACTTTTCCTCCATGCCATTCTTCTACTGGATAATTATATAGTCTTGTAAAATTTTCATGGTTTCCATCTACAAATAAGGTTGTAAACTTTTTATTATTTAACCAATCTAGCCAATATTTTTCATATATGCTTTCTGTTATATAATTCCATACTCCACCAAAATCGCCACATATAATAACATAGTCATCTTTGGTCATCTCTGTTTGGATTGGAAATTTTTCCAACTCAAATCTTGAAAAATCAGCATGTGTATCACCTGTAATATATATCATTGTATCTCCTTTTTACTCACTTATGTTCTCTATAGCTTTATTTAATGTTTCTACTACTAATTCTGCACAATGTTCTTTTCCTTTTGGTAATCCATTTAGTTTTTTTATTATTTCATCTGCAGTTAAGGTTTTGGCTTTTTCTATGTTCATTTCTTTAATCATCTCTGTTACTACACAACATGATGCTATAACTGGAGGACATCCTTTAGCTTCAAATTTTGCATCTTCTATTATATTTTTATTTTGTTCATCTGCTTTTATATATATTTTTATTATATCGCTGCAAATTTCATTTTCTATTATTCCTATTGCATCAGCATCTTCAATTATACCTAAATTTATCGGATTTTCAAAATAATCTTTTACTATTTTACTATACATTTTTATCTCCCTCTTATTGCCATTCTATAATATTTTTTCATATATATCAATATAGAGTAGCTTTTTTGCTACTCTATATAAACATTTTTTGTAATAATCCTTTCTTTAATTTATTTAATTCCGTAAACTTTTTTTCTTCTAACTTTATTTTATTACTTAAACTATTAAGAAAAGTTGATATTTTTTCTTGTTCATTTTTATTTGGTAATTCTATAGGTATATTTAACATTGATTCATACGACAAACACATTCTTACGCTTCCTTCTAGTCTTTTACTCATTTCATATGTAAATTTAGATGATTCAAAAAAATATTCTAGATATTCTGGTAGTATTTTTTCATTGCATTTAAAACATATATACATAGGACTGATTATACCTTTTATATCTTGTTTCATTCTTGCAATAGACCCCACATTTATACGAGCTGGATTGTATGCAAAATCATTTTTTACCACTACTTTATAATTTCTAGTATCTTCACTTGCTACAATTCTATCTTTAAACTGTTCTGTCTGTAATATGAAGCCATCTTTGTTACTTACACTATATACATTGTGAATTTCATCATTAGTATTTCTTATAGATTTTTGTATAAGTATTTCTTCCATTTTTATTTTATTATTCCAAGTTCTATTATATATCCTTTGAATTAGCCCTCTTTTATATATCTTAAGGGCTTCTATTTTTCTCTGTTGTAGTTCTATTTTTTTGTCTAATGAAATTAAAAAATTTGTAATTTTTTCTTGTTCTGTTTTAGTTGGAATTCTAACATCTAAATCATATATATTATTTTTAGAAATTCCATAAACTTTGAAACCATTTGCTAATACTCTTATTTGGTTATGTATAATAGAAGTATTAAACAAGTATCCTTTAAATCCAAGACTCATTACTTTATTTGTATCTCTTGCCAAAATGGTATGAAGTCCACTAACAATTTTATTATTTCCAACATTGATTACTTCAACAGATTTACCTATACCATCATAGTCTTCTGATGCGTCTGCTAGTATTAAATCTCCATCTTGGCAATAATTTTCTTCATTATGTATATTTATTTTTTTATATGATTTTATATATGGTAATTTTTCTTTATTTATATCTAATATATTATTAAACTTTTGATGAATATCTCCATAATGTATATTTTTAATTAGTCCTTCTTCAGATAAGTCTGCTCGTGATAAAGAATTTGTATTATAAAATGTAAAAACATTAACTAGAGAAATTTTTTTCCATTCATCTTTAAATTCCTTAAATCTTAATTTAGGTACTAACAACTTTTCACCTTCATTCTGTCCTTTAGTTTTAACCTTAATATACTAAAAAGACACTCGTTGTATAATGTATATGGAGGT
>CAKPPS010000003.1 GCA_934177795.1 uncultured Clostridia bacterium
AATGAATAATATTGTAAAATTTAAAACATATAAAAGACAAATAACGATGTAGACAATGTCGCCAATTTGTCGCCAAATAAAAAATATTTATGATAGAAATAAGTACAATAAATACAAATAATACTGAATATTCCAAAGGCTACAACAGTTTAGAATACAAGTAATACAGATAATATTTATAATGCTATAAATATTAGTGAATTTCGAACATGCGGAAGCGGGAAGAAATATAAGAACTGCTGTGGTAAAAACCAGTAATATCAAGAGTTACAGAAATTAGATAAATGGACATAAATATGTAAACAGAGTGAATAGAAATTATAGAAACGCTATCATTTGGGGTAGCATTTCTTTTTGTTACATTCGAATTCATTTTTACTCTTGCGTTATAGAAAAATGTTGATATTACTCAAAATACAAGACAAATTTCATAAAATATGATATATTTATAACATAAAGTTTTAGAACTTAGAATTATTGATACAAAACAGTGAAAGGATGAATTTTATGGAACAGATAGAAAATATTGAACAATTAATATCTAAAGCAAATAAAGAAGAAACAATTGATAAAAAAATAGAATATATTATGAATTACATTTTTAATACAGTTAGATATGATTATGCCTATTTATTTGCACGTGGATATGCTCAAGGAACAATATCACAAGTGGATTCAGGTTTCAGACTTACAGAGAGCCAATTAAATAAAGATGAAATTACGGGAGTTGTATTATCTAGAGGAATACAAGAAGGTCAATCACGAATATTTAATGATATAACACAAATGCAAAATGATAGTAAAGGTAATTATGAAGCATTTATACAAAATTTACAAGTATATGTAAATAATGAATTAAAAGAACATTTAGGAAATGACGAACTTGTTCAAGCAAATGTAGACAGATTTATGACAAAAATTAAAAAAGATTTATTACAGAAAAAATTGAATGTATCATTAAATGGAAAACAATATTCATTAAATTACGATGTTTCGTCAATTTTAATTGATTATATTTTGAATGCTAATAAAGCATTTCCACCTATAATGAAAAATGGGCTACTAAAAAGTGGTGTTTGTGACCATTATTCCGACTATTTATTAGATTTATTTGAAAAAATTGGAATTGAATCTCATAAAATTGAGGGAACAAGTGAATTAGGACATGCTTGGGTTGTTGCAAAAGGCGATTCTGACTATAAATCAATAGATCTAACAAGAGCAGTTTTTATTAGAGATGGCTTTTTGGGTATTCCAAAGGAGCAAACAAGTCAAGATTGGCTATGTTGCGATATTCATAAAATTTTTGAAATGCAAAAAACTAGAACTATAACAAAAATAGATGAAACTATATTACCTTGTACAATTACACCTCAAAATCATAAAGAAACAGATTTTTCTGAATTAATTGGTAAATGTACAAGAATATCTGGTGAAAGTAAAAAAATGAATTCTTTAAAGGACTTTTTAGAAATAGGTTTAAAAGACGGAATTGGTCAAACACAATGTACTGATGCAGAAAAAATAGAAAACACTAAAGAAAGCGAAGTGAGTATAGATGAACAATAATACTACATATGCTTGTAGTTATGTTGAAGTTTTGGAGATATTAAAAAAAATTCCTAAAACAGAACTCGACAAAATACCAAAAGAAAAATTAGAATTTTATGAATCTAATAAAGATAAAAACTATATTTATTTTTATAATGATGAAAATACAATTATTTCAAAAAAAGCAAAGGCTATATTAATAAATTTGTACAAAAATTATATTGCCACTGAAAACGAAAAAACAAAAATTGAAGAAATATTAAAATTAAATGATAAAAAGCAAGAAGTATTAAATCGCCAAAAATATAATCCTGATGATTTATTTATTAATAAAAAAACAAAAGAAGACAATTATATGATTAAAATAGATAGAAAATTTAAATGGTATGAAAAATTATGGGATTTTATAAGATACAATATTCTGAAAAGTAAATAATATAGAGATTTGGTGTTGGATCAGGAACACTAAATATTTCAAAAAAATATATAGAAGAATGGATATAATTATATTAATAATAGAAGAAAAAGGAGAATTGAATAAATTGAATGATACAATAGTATATTTAATTAGGCATGCTGAAACTGTTGAAGAAGATGGGATCAGAAATACAAATGAAGACTCTCAAATGATTAATGAAAAAGAAATATTATCAGTAGAAGGAGAAGAACAAGCAAAAAAATTAAGTGAAAATGACGAATTGAAAAATTTAGATATTATATGGTCAAGTAGCTATACTAGAGCTAAAGCTACAGCAAAATATATTGCGTATGAAAATGATTTACCTTTTAATTTAGACAATAACTTAAGTGAAAGAAAATTAGGAAATTTAAAGGAATTAGGAGAATTTATGAAGGATAGAAGTACTAGAGATCCTTCACAAGAGCAACTATTAGATAGAACATTTAGAACATCTGATGGAGAAAGTGCAGAGCAAACTAGAGAAAGAATGAATAAATTTTTTGATAAAATACTTAAAGAATATGAAGGAAAAAGAATTGCAGTAATTAGTCATGGAGGCTCAATAAAGTTCTTTTTATTAAACTGGTGTACAGTAAATGAAAATGTTAAACTTGTCTATAGCAAAAATACAATATTAAACATAAAATCGCCATGTTTGTTAAAGTTGACTTTTAGAAAAAATGAGTTGATTAATTTAGAACAAATAGATTAATTGAAAGCTATAAAATGGATTTTATTATAAGTTCATTTTATGGCTTTTGTTTAAAATTGATGTAATTATATATATTTGGGGAAATTTTAAGAGGTTAGTGTAAAATATTTGTAGGCAAAATATAGAAAAATTTTGCTTGCAAATATTTTTTTATAAATATATTGAAAAAACATGGTTAATCCAATACAATGTAATCGCTAAACAACAACGAAAGGATTGATAACCATGTTTGACCAAATTATAACAAGTGAAGAAGTAAAATTCAATGAATTGGAGAAAAAAGTTTTTAAATTTGTATGTTTTTTTGGATGTTTAATAATTAAATTATTATTGGAATCGTATGATAGAAAATTAATGAATGCAAGAGATACGAAAAAATACAGACATAAAGGATTAAGAGGAACATCAGTAAATACAGTAATGGGAGAAGTAAAATTCAGACGAGTAATGTATGAAATTGAAGAAGATGGAGTAACAAAAACAGTATATTTATTGGATGAAAAGTTACATATAAATATTGAAGGAAAAGTATCGAGTAATTTAGTAGAAAAAGTTATTGAAGTTGTTCCAATAACAGATTCATATAGAAAGGCAGAAACAGTAATAAATGAAACAACCAATACATCATTGAGTCATGAAAAAATAAGAAGTATGATAATAAAAATTGGAGATAAGATAACAAACAAAGAAAAAGAAGAAAGAAAATTATTTGATAAGAAGCAATTAGTAGCAGGACTAAAAGAAATAACAGCATTATTTGAAGAAGCAGATGGAATATGGATAAATTTACAAGGAAAAGATAGACAAGAAAGATTAGAAAAAAATAAAAAGAAAGCAGAAAAAGAAAATAAAGAATTTAATTCTAAAATGAAAATAAAAACAGAACTTAAATTGCATGTAATGTATGAAGGATGGAAAAAAGATGATCCGAGACATAGCTTAGTAAATAAGCAATATATAGCAGGAATAATGAAACCAAAGGAAATAGCAAAATTAAGAGATGCAAAAGTATTTGGACAATATGATGAAAGTAAAATAAAATTAAGAGTAACAAATGGAGATGGAGCAAAATGAACAAAAGGAACAACAGTAAAAGGAGGATTTTATCAAAAAGACCAATTTCATATAATGCAAGAGATAACAAGAGATGTACCAAAAGAATATAGAAATATAATAGTTGAATTAATAAACAAGAAAGAATATGACAAAATAAAAGCAGCAATAAATGGATTAAAAAACGAATTAGGAGGAGAATATAAAGAGATAAAGAAATTAAATAAGTTAGAAAGTTATTTAAGTAATGATTTAGCAAGATATCAGGATGTAGTCCAAGTGCCAGAGGCACCAGAAGGTATGGAATATAGAAATATGGGAACACAAGAAAGCCAGATATTTAGTAAATTAAAGAAAAGATTTTGTAGTGGTAGGAAAGCATTTGGAATACATGGAGCAAACGCATTAAGTAAGGTCTGTGTGTTGAGTGAGAAGTTTAAAATAGATGATTTAGAAGAGCTAATACCAATAGATACAAGTGTTGAGGATTGGATAAAAGAAATTGAAAAAGAAGTAAGTAAAACAAAAAAGAATCATTTTGCCAATGAAAAAGTAACAGAAAGTAGTAAAACAGCAGTAATAGTGGGGCATTCAGAATTAAAATTTATGAAAGAAATAACAAAAATGATAGAATTCAGTGAAATGAAATGTAGTTTTTAAAAAATGAAAAAAACTATGTTTATTAAGTGAACAAAAATTAAATAAAGTGTTGAAAGCAATAGCATTTGAGGATTAAAATAAAAAGATAAAAAAATTGCCTACATTTACTTGACACATACAAGATAAAAAAATTGCCTACATTTACTTGACACATACAAGAAGAAATGGAAGTTCCAGTAATTGTTGTAAAAAAGTAAAAATTGTAATATAATAACGGCGAAAGAGGGGCTGTTGTAATGAAAAAAGAAAATGAAGAAAAAATAAAAGAAGAAAAAGATGCGATAGAAAAAGCAAAGAAAAAACAAGGAAAGTTTTTTAATGAATTTAAAGAATTTGCACTTAGAGGAAATGTTTTAGACTTATTTAACAGATATAATAAATTTTTTGATAATGGCATTTGTAATATTTATGCTTGTGAAAGTTATGAATAAAATTGCCCAAATAGGAGAAAAGCCAGAAAAGAAAAAAACAGAAGATACAAAGATTTGTCCACATTGTTATAATAAAATTAATATAAAAGCAGATAGGTGTCCATATTGTACATCTAAATTAAAGGAAAGTATTGAAAATATTAAGAATAATCTTAATAAATAAAATATTGATTTCAGGATAATTGTATGGTAAAATAGCAACGAAATAATTGGAGGGGAAATTTAGATGAAGAAAATATCAATAGTAGTACCAGTATACTATAATCATGATAATTTATTACCATTATATGCTGATTTAAAAGAAAAAGTATTATCAAAACTTAATATAGAATATGAGCTAATATTTGTAGATGATGGGTCAAAAGATGATTCATATAGTGTAATGAAAGAATTAGCAAAAATAGATTCTAATATAAAGACAATAAGACTATCAAGAAATTTTGGAGAACATTCAGCAATATTAGCAGGTCTATCACAATGTACAGGAGATTGTGCAGTAAGGAAAGCAGCGGATTTACAAGAACCATCTGAAATGATATTAGATATGATAAAAAAATATGATGAAGGTTATAAAGTTGTATTGGCGACAAGAACTGATAGAGAAGAACCTTTAACCCAAAAAATGTTTTCAAATTTATATGCATTTTTAATGAGAAAATTAGCACTTCATAATATGCCCAAAGGAGGATTTGATTCATTTTTAATAGATAGACAAGTTATAAATTTATTAGTTGATATGCAAGAAAAAAATACATCATTAATGAGTCAAATTTTGTGGGCTGGTTTTGAAACAACAACAGTTCCATATATAAGAAAGAAAAGAAAAATTGGAAAGTCAAGATGGACATTATCTAAAAAAATAAAACTAGTATATGATTCATTACTAAGTTTTTCATATTTCCCAGTAAAATTAATAACAACAACTGGATTTTTAACATCATTATTATCTTTAATTCTATTAATTGTAATAGTATATAAAAAGATAACTGGTAAAATAGATGTTGAAGGCTATACTTCACTCGTAATGATTATGCTTATGGGATTTGGAGTGATTATGTTATCAATAGGAATTATAGGAGAATACTTATGGAGAACATATGATGCTGCAAGAAAAAGACCACCATATATCATAGAAAAAGTGGAGAAAGGGGAAGAAAAAACAAAATGACAAATGAAATAATAAGTATTACAAATTTTATTGAAAAATGTAAAAAACATAAAAAATTAATATTTGGAATTTTTCTTGTTTTAGTATTTTCATATTTTCTTATATGGACAGTTTCTCAACCATTTAACAAGTGCCCTGATGAAGGAATGAAGTGGAAGATATGTAAATATATAGCTGAACATGGCAGTATTCCACAAGGAGGAAATGAAGAAATAAGAGAACCTAATTGGGGAATATCATATGCATTTCAACCAATTCTTACATATATGATAGGTGGAGTTTTTGTTAAAATAGCATCATTTTTTACAACTGATAAATTTGCACTAGTTGTTGCTGCAAGACTTGTAAGTACAATGAGTATGACATTATCTGTATATTTTGTATTAAAAATAGCTCAAAAATTATTAAAAGGAATATATAAATATTTATTTATAGTAATTATAGTATTTCAACCAATAACGGCATTTTTAGCATCATATATAAATAATGATTCTACAGCAGTGTTAGCAACAACAATGATAATATATTTATGGATTTTAGGATTAGAAAGTAATTGGAAAACAAAACATTGTATATTATTAGGACTTTCAATAGGATTTTGTTCCCTTACATATTATAATGCATATGGATATATTTTATGTAGTGTTATACTTTGTTCGGTATCAGTAATTTCTAATAAGATGAAAATTAAGGAAATACTTCAAAAAGTATTAATAGTAGCATTGATGGCATTTGCAGTTGCTGGTTGGTGGTTTATAAGAAATGCAATTATTTATGATGGTGATATATTAGGAATGAAAACACAAATAGAATGTGGAGATAAATATGCGATAGATAAATATAAACCATCAAAAAGAGAAACACCACAAAGAAATAATGAATCATTAACAGATATGCTGATAAAAGATGATTGGATAAAAACAACACTAAAAAGTTTTGTTGGAATTTTTGGATATCAAAATATAATAATGTCTAATAAAATTTATGAATTTTATTTATTATTATGGCTGGTTGGAATTTCTGGATGTATATTAAATTTTAAAAAATTATTTGCTTATGACAAGAAAGAAAAAAATAAATATTTATTAAATTATATATTTATTCCATCAATTATAATTCCTATTATTTTAAGCATATATTATTCATATACAAGTGACTATCAAGCACAGGGAAGATATATAATGGGAATAATAATACCTTTTACATATTTTATAGTTAGTGGAATAAAAACTATTTTAGAAAAATTTATAAAGTTAGAAAAAATTAGAAATATAATAATTATATTAATAATGGTAATTGTAGTTCTAATAGCTCAAATAGCATTATTTGGGTATATAATACCAACATATAAATAGAAAGAAGAGGATGAAAATGATAGGGTTTAATGAACCAATTTATATTAAAGAATCATTGGATTGCGTAAAGAAGGCTGCAGAAAATAGAAAAATATGTGGTGATGGAATATTTACAAAAAAATGTAGTGAATGGATGGAAAGGAAATTTAATGCACACAAAGTATTAGTGACAACATCTTGTACATCAGCATTGGAAATGGCTGCAATATTGTTAGATTTAAAGCCAGGTGATGAAGTAATAATGCCATCATATACATTTGTATCAACAGCAGACGCATTTGTAATGGTAGGTGCAAAAGTTGTTTTTGTAGATGTAAATCCTGATACAATGAATATAGATGAAGAAAAAATAAAAGAAGCGATAACAGATAAAACTAAAGCAATTGCAGTTGTTCATTATGCAGGTATTTCACCAGATATGGATAAAGTAATGAAAATTGCCAAAGAACATAATTTGAAAGTTGTAGAAGATGCTGCACAAGGATTTATGGCTAAATATAAAGATAAATATCTTGGAACAATTGGTGATATCGGGTGCTACAGTTTCCACGAAACAAAAAATTATAGTATGGGTGAAGGTGGAGCAGTAGTAATAAATGATCCTAGTCTAATTGAAAGAGCTGAAATAATAAGAGAAAAAGGGACAAATAGAAATAAATTCTTTAGAGGAGAAATTGACAAATATACATGGGTTGATTATGGTTCATCATATTTACCAAGTGAATTAAATTGTGCTTATCTATATCCACAATTAGAAAAAGCAGAAGAAATTAATAATACAAGATTAAATTCATGGAATTATTATAAAAACAATTTAGAAGAGTTAGAGCAAAAAGGATTAATAAAAATACAAACAGTTCCAGAATATAGTACACATAATGCACATATGTTTTATATAAAAACAAGAAGTTCAGATGAAAGAACTAGATTAATAAAATATTTAAAAAATAATGGTATACAAGTTGTATTTCATTATATACCATTACATGATTCTCCTGCTGGAAAAAGATTTGGAAGATTTAATGGAAAAGATGAATTTACTACAACAGAAAGTGAGAAATTAGTTAGACTTCCAATGTATTATGGATTAACAAAATCAGAACAAGATGAGGTAATAAAGAAAATAGATGAATTTTATGAAAAAAATAATTAGTCCAGAAAATTTATATAATTAGAGGTACTTAGATGAAAAAGATTGTAATAATAGGGGCAAATAATTTTCAAATGCCATTAATAAAAAAAGCGAAACAATTAGGATATGAGACACATGTTTTTGCTTGGGCAGATGGAGCAGTTGGAGCAGAATTTGCAGACTATTTTTATCCAATTAGTATAATAGAAAAAGAAAAAATATTAGAAAAATGTAGAGAAATAAAACCAGATGCAGTTACATCTGTCGCATCAGATTTAGCAACATTAACAGTAAATTATTTGGCCGAAAAGTTAGGTCTTGCTGGAAATAGTTTAGAATGTACTAAAATTTCAACAAATAAATATGAAATGAGAAAAGCATTTCAGAAAAATGGGGTATCAGTACCTAAATTTTTTGAAATATCAGATATTAATGATTTTGCAAAAATAAAAGAAATGAAAGCTCCAATAATTGTAAAACCAACAGATAGATCTGGAAGTAGATCAATTACAAAAATAGAAGATTTGAGTGATGAAGAAAAGTTAAAAATAGCAATTAGAGATGCAATAGAAGTATCATTTGAAAAAAAAGCTATTGTAGAAAAATATATTGATGGTGATGAATTTAGTGCAGAAGGTATTACATATAATGGAGAACATACAATATTAACAATAACTAGAAAGCAAACAACAGGGGTGCCACATTTTATAGAAACAGGACATACAGAACCAGCAGGATTAAGTGATGAAATGCAAGAAAAAGTAAAAAAAGAAGTGATTGCAGGATTAAATAGTTTAAAAATAGAAAATAGTGCATCACATGCAGAATTCAAAATTACGCCTAAAGGAGAAGTAAAAATAGTAGAAATTGGTGCTAGAATGGGTGGAGATTGTATAGGTTCAGACTTAGTTCAAATTTCTACAGGATATGATTTTTTAAAAATGGTAATAGATGTAGCATTAGGTAATAAACCAGATTTTACTAAAGTTACAAACCCAAAACAAGCAGTAATAAAATTTATTTTCACCAAAAGTGATGTAGATGAATTAGAGAAGATGAAGAAAGAACATCCAGAATATATTTATTATATTAGTCCAATTGATGAAATAAATTCTCACAAAATTATAGATAGTTCAACAAGATATGGATATTATATTTTAGCAATATAAAATATTATTTAAAGGGAATAAAAATGGATAAAGAAAAAGAAGGAAAGAAAAAAACGAAAATTAGAGATATATGTATATTACAAGCAGTAATAGCAGTATATACATTATCAACAGTGTTTGCAAAATTTGCATCAGGACAAGAATTTTTGTCATTTAAGTTTATACTATTTTATGGAATAGAAATGCTTATATTAGGTGTATATGCAATAATTTGGCAACAATTAATAAAAAAATTTGATATATCTGTGGCTTATGCGAATAAAGCAATGGGATTGCTATGGTCAATTGTTTGGGCAATTTTAATATTTAATGAAACAATAACAATAAAAAATGTAATAGGAGTAATAATTGTAATAATAGGTACAATTATAGTAAATAGTGAAGATGAGTAAATATATAATTTTATTAGTATTAGCAGTAGCTGTAAGTTCAATATCACAAATAATATTGAAAAAAAGTGCTTCCAAAACATATAATTCAATAATTAAAGAATATTTAAATCTATATGTAATAATAGGATATGGATTAATGGTATTATCAACAGTTTTAGTTGTTTTAGGATTAAAAGGAGTTCCATATAAAAATGAGCCAATAATAGAGTCATTGGGATATATTTTTGTAATGATTTTAAGTAATAGAATTTTAAAAGAAAAAATAACAAAAAAGAAAGTAATAGGGAATTTATTAATTTTGATAGGAATAATTGTATATTATATATAAATTGCAGATTGAAAAATTTGCAGTTTTTTTCTTGAAAATGTATCGGTTCAAAAAATTAATGCAACAAAATATGTAAAATAATGTTAAAAATAGACACATATAAAAACTTAATATATAATGTTAGTTGCGAAACAAAACATTAAGGAGGTTTTTATATGTGTCGAAGTAATTGTAGCATAGTAGAAGCAGAAAATAAAGAGGAAAGAAAAATAAATTCTAGATTAACATATGAGGATAGGATAAAAATAGAAGAAAAATTAAGAAGTAGAAAGAAAATAACAATAACCCAAATAGCAGAAGAATTAGGTAGAGATAAGTCAATAATATCAAGAGAAATAAAAAGAAATAGTTATTTAAAGTGGGATGAGAGAACAGCAAAATACAAAAAATATATTCAGCAGGAAGAGCACAAGGAGATTATGAAAATAGAAGAAAAAATGCAGGAAGAAAGTCAGCGGTAAGTATAGATAAGAAATTAAAACAATTTATAGAAGACAAAATATTAATAGAAAAATGGTCGCCAGAAGAGATAGCAGGATATATAAAAAAAGAAGATATAAAGTTTAAAATACAACCCAGTTTTCAAGAAATATATTATTGGATAGAAACAAAACAGATAAAAATAAAAAGTGAAGATTTAACGCATAAATATAAATTAAAGAAAAAAGAAAAGAAAGAAGAAAAAGTAAAAAAAGGACCAAAACACAAAGAAAAAAGTATCCATAATAGACCAGAGAAAATAGATAAGAATGAAGAATTGGGTCATTGGGAATTAGATTGTGTAGAAGGAAATAAAGAAAGCAAGAAGACATATTTAACAATATTAGAAAGAAAAACAAAAAAATATATAATAATACCAATGAAAGAACATACAAATAAATGCGTAGAACAAGCAATAAACCAATTAGAAGAAAGATACGGAAAATATTTTAAAGAAATATTTAAAACAATGACAACAGATAATGGACATGAGTTTTTGAAATATGATAATATAGAGAGGTCAAAGTATGATAGAAGAAGAAAAAGGACAAAAGTATATTATACAGATCCATATAGTTCATGGCAAAAAGGAATGAACGAAAATTGTAATGGAATATTAAGAAGATTCATACCCAAAGGCACAGATTTAAATACAATAAGCCAATATAAATTAGAAACCATATTAGGAAAAATAAATGGAAAACCAAGAAAAATACTAAATTTCACATCAGCAGAAGAGTTATTTAATATAGAAATAAATAAAATAAAAAATGCAACTTAATAATAAAAAATATATTAGGTTTATGTTGCAATAGAATTTTGAATGGACCAATAATTAGTTTTTACAGAAAATTTAGAAATATTCTAGACAAAAAATGAATAATATTGTAAAATTCAAAACAATAGTATAAAAAAGTTTAATTTCCCTAAAATATATAGTGTTACTTTGTACAAATTGTAGCACTATTTTTTATATTATAGGAAAGTTCTCCGAACTTCCTATAATATAAATACTTTGCACAGAAATTTGCTAAAGCAAATTTCGCGCGCGAACAAATACGCGGACTTTAAAATGTTTTAATAAGTGCAAATGTTATTAATGTCCGCTTTTGTTCTGCATTCTGAAAGTAGCTATTTTTAGGCAAAAAAATGACTATACCCCTCTATTTACAAAATACCAATTAAAGGTATATAATAATGCTCGGAGGTGGGAAAATGGAAGAATGCCACAAAAAGAAGTGATGGCGAAAAGAAAATTATTATAAAGATGAATTGATAAATTTATTTAAAAAATTTAATAAATAAAAATAGAAAGGATGAGATAAAATGAAAGAATTAAAATTAAAAATAAATGGAATGGTTTGTGGAGGATGTGAAAATAGAGTTAAGACAGCACTATCAGAAATTAGTGGTGTAGAAAGTGTAGATGCAAATCATAAAACTGGAATAGTAACAATAAAATTAGAAAAAAATTTAGAATCTGCTCAAATTAAAGAAAAGATTACAGATCTTGGATATGAAATTGTAGAGGAACAATAATATGAAAACTATAATATTAGCAATTAATGGAATGACTTGTAGTGCTTGTTCAAATGGACTAGAAAAATACATGAATAAACAAAATGGAATTTTTGAAGCAAGTGTAAATCTTGTAATGGCAAATGCTACAATAACGTATGATGAGCAAATTCTAAATCAAGAAAAAATAGAAAAATATATAAAACAAGCTGGTTTTAAAAGTTTAGGAATATTCAAAGAGTTAAATATAGAAAAGAATAATAAAAAAGAAAAAGTACAATTTATTACTTTCACAATTTTAGCCATAATTACTATGTATATATCTATGGGACACATGATTGGTTTGCCAACTTTAAAATTTTTAAGTGCAGAACATAATCCTATAAATTATGCTGTTAGTCTATTAGTTTTAACAATAGCTTTTTTTGGATATGGATATGATATTTTAAAAAATGGTTATAAAAATTTAATTCATAAAATACCCAATATGGATACACTTGTTGCAATTGGGGTTGCAAGTAGTTTTATTTATAGTTTATATGGAATGTATATGATAATAAAAGGAAATATGCATTATACAATGAACTTATATTTTGAATCTGCAGCAATAATTATCTACTTTGTTAAATTAGGAAAGTATATTGATGGAATAAGCAAAGATAAAACGAAAGATGCAATAACAAAATTAGTTGAAATCACTCCTAATAAAGCAATAATTGAAGTAAATGGCATTCAAAAAGAAGTAACTCTTGATGAGATAAAAAAAGGTGATATTGTAATTTCAAAACCGGGAGATAAAATTGCGGTAGATGGTGAAATCCTAGAAGGAAAAACACATTTAGATGAATCATTCATTACAGGGGAAAGCAAGCCAGCAACAAAGGATATTGGAGAAAAAGTGATTGCTGGAAGCTTGAATTATGATGGATTTATAAAATATAAGGCTGAAAAAATTGGAAAAGAATCAACGGTATCTGAAATAGTAAAATTAGTTGTAGAAGCAAGCAACACAAAAGCTCCAATAGCCAAAATTGCTGATAAAATTTCAGGATACTTTGTACCAATAGTGATTGTAATTGCTATAATAAGTTTTGCCATATATCTAATTTTAGGATATGACTTTGGAACAGCATTAAGTACTTTTGTAACAGTATTAGTAGTTGCTTGCCCTTGTAGTCTGGGACTAGCTACACCACTTGCAATAGTCATAAGTGAAGGAATATGTGCAAGCAATGGAATATTAGTAAAAAAGAGTGAAATACTAGAAAATGCTTCAAAAATTAATACTGTTGTATTTGATAAGACAGGAACATTAACTTATGGAAAATTAAGAATTTCACAAATAAATAATTACAGCAATTTACCAGAAAAAGAGTTAATTAAAATTGCAGGAAGTATTGAAGAAACATCAACACATCCTATAGGGAAAGCTTTTTTGGAATATATGCAAGAAAATAAAATTTCAAAATTAGAAGTGAAAAATATTGAAAATATTGCAGGATACGGGTTGACAGGAGAAGCTGATAATAAAAAAATAATATTAGGAAACAGAAAAATAATAGAAAAATTTTCTATTGAAAATAATCATCTAGAAGAGGAAAAAATATTAGCACTTAATGGAAATAGTATTGTATATGTGGCAGACGAAAAAGAAATTTTAGCAATAATAGGAGTAAATGATATTGTAAGAAAAAATTCCAAAGAGGTTATAAGTAGATTAAAAAGCCATAATATCCAAACAATAATGTTAACAGGAGATAATAAAGAAACAGCAGAAAAAATAGGTAAAGAACTAGGAATAAATAAAGTGATTTCAAATGTTTTACCATCTCAAAAGTCAGAAACAATAAAAAAATTAAAAGAAGATGGAAATAGAGTTATGATGTGTGGTGATGGAATAAATGATAGCCCAGCACTAACAAATGCAGATATTGGTGTAAGTGTAAAAAGTGGCACTGATATTGCAATGGATTCAAGTGATGTTATTTTAACTAAAAATGACTTAGATTCAATATTAAAATTAATTAAAATTAGTGAAAAAACAATTAGAAATATAAAACAAAATTTATTTTGGGCATTTTTCTATAATTGTTTGATGATACCTGTTGCTATAGGATTATTAAGACCTTTTGGGATTTCTATAAATCCAATGATTGCAAGCTTAGCAATGGTATTTAGTAGTTTAACAGTTATTTTTAATGCGTTAAGATTAAGAAAAAATAAATAATAAAATTGTACGTAAAATTGTTATGAGGAAAAATATGTCAGAAAAAGACAAAATGTTGGCCGGAGAATTATATGATGCTAATTATGACAAAGAATTAATAAAAGATAGGTATAAAGCTAAAGATATTGGCTTTGAATATAAATAGTAAAATATAAATCGCAGGTTATATATGGAGGAAAAGTTATATGGAAAAGGAAATTATTTTTGTAACACATAATCATGGAAAAATAAAATCAGCTGAGCGATATTTTGAAAATTTAAAATTTAAAACATTCAATTATGAATTAGATGAACCTAGAAGTGATGATATAAAAGAAATAGCCACAGCTAAAGTAAAACAAGCATATCAAATGGTAAAAAGACCTTGTATTGCACTAGATACAGATTTTAGAATTGATGCATTGAATGGTTTTCCAAGAGCATTTGTAAACTTTTCTTTAGATACAATAGGAATACAAGGAATTTTAAAACTAATGGAAGATAAACAAAATAGAAAATGTGCCTTTAATGAATGTTTAGCATATCATGATGGAAAAGAAATACATTATTTTTATGGTAAACATCCACGGAAATTTATCAGATAAAATTCAGGGAGTAGATAGAGAAGAAAAATGGTCAGACTTATGGTATATATTTAAGCCCAATGGTTTTGATAAAACATTAGCAGAAATGGACTCGAAAGAAAGAGAAAATAGAAGAAATATAGATGGTTCAGTTCAAGCAATGGAAGAATTTGCAAAGTGGTATGAAAATGTATAAGAAAAACTATAACTAAAAAAACAAAGAGTTGAAAAGAGAACTTACAGAAGAAGAAAAAAACGAAAGAATAGATAAATATTATAAACAAAAATTTTATATGAAAAAATGTAACAAAAATTAGTAAAAATAAAGAATTACAAGCAAGATATACCAACAGTCGATTGGACATGTACAGATGGAGATTAAATGAAGAATTTTTGTAATATGATTAAAATTCTCTGAGAAAATAACAAAATTTATTGCTATTTTCTTTTTTTTCTAGTAAAATGATTATTATTAGTTTATTAAGAAAGGATAAAAAAATGACAAGAACAAAATTAAAAGATAGAACTTTACCATATTATACAAAAGGAGAAGAAATATTCAATATGACTTCACATATTGTTGGAGCAGTATTAGGAGTAGCAGCTTTAGTATTGTGTGTTGTATTTGCCGCAATAAACAAAAATGGATATGGAATAGTAAGCGGATCAATATATGGATTTACGATGATATTACTATATACAATGTCAAGTATTTATCATGGATTAAATTCTAAAAAGTACTCAAAAAAGGTATTCCAAATATTAGACCATTGCTCAATATTTCTATTAATAGCAGGTTCTTATACTCCATTTGCATTATGCACATTGCGAGAATATAACACTGTAACTGGTTGGACAATATTTGGTGTGATTTGGGGAGTAGCTATTTTAGGGATTGTGTTAAATTCAATAGATATAAAAAAATACAAAAAATTTTCGATGATATGTTATTTAGTAATGGGATGGTGTATAATAATAAAAATTAATGTGTTACCACAATTACTTGGTAATGTAGGATTTATATTATTAGTATTAGGAGGAGTAGCTTATTCTATAGGAGCAATATTATATGGAATAGGTAAAAAACATAAATGGATGCACTCAATTTTTCACTTATTTATTTTATTAGGTAGTATATTACAATTTTTCTGTATTTTACTATATGTAATGAAATAAAAATAATTATTTGCATTTAATATATTATGTACGTAATTAAAAATCATTAATAAATATGATAAATCTAATATAGAATTTGATTTTTTAAAAACTTAAAAATAATGAGAATAAATTAAAAAAAACGAGATAAAATAAAAGAAATAGTGAAAAACTATAATAAAAAAACAAAAAATAAGTTGTAAATGTTTTATAAATATGATATTATTAAAACAATCTAATACAGATTGCAGATTCCCTGCATAGTACGTAAAAGCATAATTTTTAGAACCAACAAAGAGTAAGAGGGGCTAATCTCTGAATATGGCGTGCAAGCTCACATTTTATAGGTGAGAAGCCCATGAATATTTAGGTAGGCACCCACCTGTTTTGAGAAGCAGGTCCTTAAAAATTAAGAAGCTGACGGCTAAGGCGGGGCTATTTTTTTGTCAAAATAAGATGAGGAGAATATAACAATGACTATAAATCAAGCAATTCAAAATGGAATGCAAATATTACAAAAAAACAACATAACAACTCCAAAGATGAAATCAAGATTATTATTACAATATACTTTAAAAAAATCAAGACAATATATAATCGCAAATGATAATAAACAATTGACAGATAAAGAAGAAGGACAATATTTTGATTATATAAAATTAATGAAAAGTGGAATGCCATTAGAATATATTACTCATAGTAAGGAATTTATGAAATTAAATTTTTTTGTAGATAATAATGTTTTGGTTCCAAGACAAGATACCGAAATTTTAGTGGAAGAAATTATATCAATAGCACAACAAAATGAAGCAAAACATATATTGGATTTATGTACAGGAAGTGGAGCAATAGCAGTATCAATGGCAAAGTATTTGGAAAATGTAAATATTACAGCAATAGATATAAGTAAAAAAGCTCTAGAAATAGCTAAAAAAAATGCTAAGAGAAATCAAGTAGAAAATAAAATAGAATTTGTAGAATCTAATATGTTTGAAAATTTAGACTTTAAAAAATATGATATAATTGTTTCAAATCCTCCATACATAGAAAGAGAAGAAATAAAAAAATTAGAAAAAGAAGTACAAAATGAGCCATTAATAGCATTAGATGGAGGAAAAGATGGATTAGAATTTTATAGAAAAATTATAAAAGAAGGTTATAAATATTTGAACCCTAATGGCTATATAGGTTTAGAGATAGGATATAATCAAAAAATAAAAGTAGAAGAAATAATAAAGAATAACAATATGTATATAAACACATATTGTAAAAAGGACTTATATGACAATGATAGAATAATCATAACTCAACTAAAAGACTAATATCTGGGAGGTGTAATATGTCTTTTTCAACAGATATAAAACAAGAACTTAATAAAATAAGTAATTTAAAAAATAAAGAGTTTGTAAAATTTGAATTAATAGGATATCTGATAACTGTTAACACCAGTATAATAAGTAAAAAGAATATTAAGTTTTCTACTGAAAGTGACTATAATATTAATAGATTTTCAAGGTTGTTATCGAATTTGGATATTGACCATAAGATAGACATAAAAGGAAAAAATTTTAATATAATTACTAAATCTCTGGATATAAGTAAATTAGAATTTATAGAAATAAGAGAAAAAGATATAATATTAAGTGATGATATCTTAGAAATAAATAAAGAAGAATTAATGAAAGCAATTATTAGAGGAAGTTTTCTTGGTGCAGGTTCAATAAATAATCCTCAAAATTCATATCATTTAGAAATAGTTTTTTCAAATGAGATAAATTTACAAATAGTAAAAAAAATACTTACAAATTTAAATATAAATATAAAAGAATTGAAAAATTCTAATAGAAGTTCATTGTATATAAAAGATGGAGAAGAAATAGCTAAATTTTTGGCATTAATAGGAGCTAATCAAGCAGTAATGGACTTTGAAAATATACGTATAGAAAAAGAAATTAGAGGAAAAGTTAATAGAATTGTAAATTGTGAAACAGCAAATTTAAGTAAGACAATTAATGCTTCTATAGAGCAAATAGCAGCTATAAAAAAATTGCAAAAAAATGGACAATTTAATAAATTAGATGACAAGCTAAAAGAAGTAGCAATATTAAGAATAGAAAATCCTGATATTTCATTGATAGAGCTAGGAAAAAAATTAAAAAAGCCAGTAGGAAAATCAGGAGTAAATTATAGATTAAAGAAAATAATGGAGATCGCAGATGAAAAATAAAGAATTAGGAATATATATACATATACCATTTTGCAAGCATAAATGTTATTATTGTGATTTTATATCTTTTGAAAATAAAAATAAGAATATCGAGCAAAGATATATACATTCAATAAAAAAAGAAATAGATAAATATTTTGAAAATCCTAATTTTTTAGAACAGTATAATATTACTACAATATATATAGGTGGAGGGACACCATCGTATATTAATAGTAAATATATAATAGAAATTTTAGAATTTTTAAAAGAAAAATTAAAGGAAAATAAAACAACATTTGATAATATAGAAAAAACAATTGAAATAAATCCAGGGACTGTTGATGAAAAAAAATTACGAGATTATAAAAATGCACAAATTAATAGATTAAGTATAGGTCTTCAAAGTACAAATAATAAAATTTTAAAAGAAATAGGAAGAATACACAACTTTGAAGAATTTTTAGAAACTTATAATATTGCAAAAAAAGTTGGATTTGATAATATAAATATAGATTTAATGATAGGCTTACCAGGACAAACAATTACAGATATACATAAAAGCTTAGAACAAATAATATTATTAAATCCAAATCATATTAGTGTATATTCATTAATTGTAGAAGAGGAAACGCCTATAGCTAAACTTATACAGAATGGTACATTAAAAGAAATAGACGAAGAAACAGAAAGAAATATGTATTGGTATGTAAAAAATAAATTAGAGTTAAATGGATATATCCATTATGAAATATCAAATTTTGCAAAAAAGGGCAAAGAATCCAAACATAATTTGAATTGTTGGGAACAAAAAGAATATATTGGAATTGGCGTTGCTGCGCATTCATATTTGAATAATATTAGATATACTAATGCAAATAATATAGATGAATATATAAATAAAATGAATACTTTAGATAACATTGATATTAGAAAAATAGAGGGAATATATCAAGTAGAAGAGATTCAAAACGACGAGGAGAAGAAAAAGGAATATATGTTATTGGGGTTAAGAAAAATTCAAGGGATTCAAATTTCTGAATTTAAAGCCAAATACGTAGATAATCCACTATTTATTTATAGAAAGGAAATACAAAAATTAGTTGATGAACAACTGTTAATAGTTGATGGAGATTTTATAAGGTTAACAAGTAGAGGAATAGATTTAGCTAATCTTGTATGGGAAGAATTTGTATAAGATAAAAGTATAGTAACCTAAAAGAAATGAGTTTTTATAATAGAGAATTCATTCCTTTTAGGGTGATATATAAATTCTAATTTATATATTTATCTTATTTCAGTTCTGCCCCATTCAATAGCAACAAAACCGGTCAGCTAGAATTTAAATACAGTTATATGTAGGATTATCAATATTTAAAATTTTTTTAAAATTTTAATTTAAAAAATTTTAAAAAAACTATTGACAAAAATAAAAACTAATAATATAATATCAATTGTCGTAAGGATAACCAGTTCAAATATTAAATGCAGATGTGGCGGAACTGGTAGACGCACAGGACTTAAAATCCTGCGGTTGAATAAACCGTGCCGGTTCGATTCCGGCCATCTGCACCAAAATATCAAGTTAGAAATCAGATTTCTAACTTGATATTTTTTTGCGTAATTTCGGCAAAAGCCTACTTTTTATAGGTACTTTGGAACACTTTTAAAAAGTTCTAAAAAATACCCTAAAATGTATATAAAATGTCGGGATTGCATGTCGGGAAAATTTTTAATCTCGGATAGCTCTATCAAATGCTCCCTTTATTTATTATTATTCCTATTCCGTTTATCAGAAAGGATGAAAAATGGAATTTATACCATATAAAGCTAATGAATGCTTTGAACATTTATATTATCAAATACCAATGGAATTATTTTTCAATAAAAGTTATAAAGATAAATTAAATTCAGATAGTAAAATTCTATATGGATTTCTATTAAATAGATTAACTTTATCCAAAAAGAATAATTGGTTTGATGAAGAAGGTAATGTATTTCTAATATTTACTAGAAAAGAAGTTCAGGAATTACTAAATTTATCAGACAAAACTGCTACAAAGGCATTTAAACAATTAAAAGAATGTAAATTAATATATGAGAAAAAACAAGGCTCTACTAAACCTAATTTAATTTATGTAGGAAAAATAGAACATGACAAAAATCTTATGAAAGTGATTCGTAAAAATTACGAGTTAAGAGTCGGAAAATCTACGATTCATGACACGGAAAATTTACGACCTAACTATAACAATAATAATTATAACTATAAAGGAAAAGGCAAATATAGTTTTCAGAACTATGAGCAAAGACATTATGATAATTTGGATTTTTTATATGCAAATAATTTTAATGCACTATATGAAAATTAGAAAAAGGAGAAGTTAGATATGGATAATAATGAATTAAAAGAAAGATTTATTGATGAGAAAACTGGTATTGAATATATAAGAAAAGGTGATTATTACTTCCCAAATTTAGTTGATTCAGCTAGTGTAAAAGCTAATGAACTTAGTAAATATGGAAAGTTAAGATTAAAGTATTTGCTAGAGCATAAAAAAGTAGATTATACAATTCTATGGGTTGAAAATAAATTAAGGAGTCATTTATTAGAGATAGATAAAACAGCAAATAAAAGATTTAATTTGCTAATGAAACAATTTATAAAACAAGAAAATGTAACTGAAGAATTAAAAGCAAATAATCAAATAGAATGGGTTTGCAGAATGAATAATATAAAAAATCGTGTAGAAGAAATTATATTTAATGAATTAATTTATGTATAAGAAAAGAGGTAAAAATTATGGAAGAAATAAGATTATATGATATAGATTCAATAGAATTTAGTGAATTAATAGATACAACAAGAGTTGAACTAAAAAGAAATAATTTAGAATATCAAAAATTTAAAAATCAAGTTAATAAAATTATGGAAAAGTATCCAAATTTACAATTACTTTTTGAATATGATAAAGTTATGAATTTAAACGAAGAAGAATGCAAAATGTTACAAAAATTAATATCAATTTATTTGCAAATGAGTGATTTAGAAGAACGAAAAATTTTCTTTTTAGGTGCAAGAGAAAACTATTTTTACTTTAAAAATATGAACCTAATTAAAGAATAACTTACTAAAAATACGAAGTTTTGAATGTGAGTACTGACTATAATTCTTGAATATGCAAGCAACGTATTTGTACTCACGCCACAAATACCAACAAGAATGGGACAAGTCCCAAACCCTAATAAGAAAAAACAGAAAGCGAGATGAAAAAATGAGAAATAGAAATATAAAAATTAATGTGTTTTTAAATGAAGATGAAAACGAAATTCTAAATGAGAAAGTAAAAAAGTCTGGATTAAACAAATCAGAATTTTTTAGAAAAATAATTTTAGACTATCAGCTAAAAGAAAAGCCAGATGAAAAATTTTATGAGATACTTTCACAACTTCGAGGTATGGCAACAAACTTAAATCAAATGGCAAGAACTTATAATAAATATCAAGGATATATGAGAGAAGATAAAATAAATCCTTTATTAAATCAAATACAAAATTTTATACTAGCATTAGAAGAAGTTTATCTTATACCACAAAAAGAAAAGAATGTAAGTGGGTGGTAATAGATTATGGCAATAACAAAAATATGGAAAGTAAAAGATAGATTAGATTTTACAATAAACTATGCAGTTAATGGAGAAAAGACAGAAGAAAAATTATATGTATCAGGTATAAATTGTATGCCTGATACTGCTCTGCAAGAAATGAGAAATACCAAAAAACAATTTTTTAAAACAACTGGAATACAATGTTTTCACGGAGTACAATCTTTTGTAAAAGGAGAAGTAACACAAGAACAAGCACATGAAATTGGAATAAAACTAGCTGAAGAACTATGGGGAAATAAATTTCAAGTAATAGTTTCTACTCATCTAAACACAGATAATTTGCACAATCATTTTGTTTTAAACTCTGTTTCATTTTTAGATGGCAAAAGATTTTGTAATACAAAGAAAGACTATGCTACTATGAGAAAAGCTTCAGATAAACTTTGTGAAGAATATGGTCTAAGTGTTTTGAAACAAGAAGAAAAGTATAATAAATATACTACAAGTAGTTTATATAAGGAACTTATGAAAGATAGTATTGATTATGCAATAGCAAATGCTAAAGACTATAACGAATTTATTAAAATATTACAAGATTTAGATTATATTGTTACTGATAAAAATAATACATTATCTATTAGGCAAGAACCATGTAAACGAAATACAAGAATTGAAAGGCAATTTGGAAATAGTTACTCAAAAGAAAGTATTTATAAAAGAATATTAGAAACACAACCCGAATATCCATATTCTCCAGATCCATATTTATTAGCTAATAAAAGTTACAAAAGATATAACAATGAGAAACAAAAGCATTTGCAATTTAAAGGTTCTATTTCATATTTAATTTTTCACTATGAGAAATTACTAGGTATCAATATAGAAATCGTCTCAAAACCTAATATAACGAAAATGACACCAGAATTAATACAAGCAATTAAAAAAATGGATGAATTTTCTAAACAAGTTAGATTTGTATGTAAAAATAACATCAATACAGAACAAGAATTATTGGATTATCAAAAATCAGCCTATGAAAAAATTAATCCACTAAAAAGTGAAAGAGAAAATCTATGGAAAAAACATAAAAGAGCAAAAACAGATGAAGAAAAAGCAAGTATTGAAAATCAAATTGTAGAAATTTCTAAAAAGATAACACCACTTGCTGAAGAAATAAAACATTGTACTAATATTGAATTAAGGCTAGAAAAAATCAAGCAATATGAACTTCATCAAAAGTTAGAAGAAGGAAGAAAACAAGCTGAAAAGCAAAATGAAAAAAATAAAAAGGATAGGTATAGATAATATAAAACATATTTTAGTATAAATAAAAGTAAAAGCTCTCAGTTCTATTTCTAGAAAATGAGAGCTTTTGTAGCAGTGATATTAATTATTAATCAACAACTACACCTATTACAGTTTTTCCTAAGTCGGCTAACTGCTCAAAGGATTTCTTGATTGATTCTGCTTTCTGTTCCTCTGAATCCTGTGTACCTTTGAAAGCTCTTTCGGCTTCTGTCTTAAGCCCTTCATAGTTCAGCCCCATTTCATGTGTCCATACAGGGCGACCAAGAAGAAACTCAAGAGCCTCATGGAATTTGTCGAATGAAACCAACAAAATTGGGTTCATAAGCTGGTAATAGCCGAGAACTCTCTTGTCCTCACTGAGCCACCAATGGTTATCACCGAATTTTTCCATCTGTTCAAGATACTTTTTAACTGTGTCAAAGGATTTTTGATCATCTTCAGAGCTTATCACTCTATCAGATTTTGAATCCAGAACGAGAATAAAGGTATCAACCTTTTCATCCCCAAAGATGCCTCTTAAATACTTGATGTTTTCCTCATTGAATGCATGTGCTGTTTTTTTCATGGTGTATTACCTCCTAAAAGTATTTTTTTATTAGCCGTTCATTGTATCGCTACTATAGTAGCGATAATAAAATATGACCTAACTATATTATACTACTATTTACATAAAAAAGCAAATTTATAGAAAAATAAATAGTGTAAAATGGTTTCGGAATATACAAAAAGAAAGTCCTTTGATATAATAATTTACGACTAAATAAATCAAAGAAAGGACTTTCTTATGAAACTTATTATATCACAAAAATTAATAAATGTATTAAAAAATAAAATATTTAATGTGATTTCTTTAAATTTATTTAATAATATTGAATTTTTATTAAATAATCTTTTAAATAACAATACTCATAATCAGTATTTTAATGTTATTTTTAAAGCTCAACAAACTGCTAGAGATATTGTTAAATCTATAGTTATCTCTACTTTTGAAGAGCTAGATAATAAATTTAAAGAATCTACTTATAGAAAATCTCGTTACTATATTAATAAATCTAATGTTCCTAGAACTCTTATCACTATTGTTGGAGAAATAACTTTTTATAGAACTTACTATATTTCTAAACACTCTAATAAAAAGTTTTTCTATATAGATAAAATTTTTGATTTACCTAAAAATGATCATTATGATCCTATTGTTAAAGCTATTTCTATATCTAAAGCTGTGTCTACCTCTCAGGCTCAATCTGTTCGTGATACTTCAGCTTTTATTAATGATATTTCTTACTTTGAAACTACTTCTACTATTAAAGATATTCCTCGTCAATCTGTTTATAATTGGATTAAAAATTGGTATATTCCTAATATTGTACCTAAATCAGTAGAAACTCCTGAAACTCTTTATGTTATGGCTGATGAAAAATATATTGGTGCACAAAATATTTCTAAAGATATTATGATTAAATGCTTCGTTACTTTCGAAGATATAAAAGATATTAGTAAGAATAGACGTCAATTAGTCAATCGTTCTGTATTTTCTTGCTGTACTTCTAAAGCTTGGCCTAAGTTTATGGATTTTATTGCTATGAAATATGATTTCTCTAAAATTAGAAATATATGTCTTTTAGCTGATGGTGGCTCTTGGATTAAATCTGGTATTCCTGAATTAAAGCTTGACCCTAATAACTCTGTTAAATTTTATTTGTGTGAATTTCACTTTAAACAAGCTATTCACCATATTACTATAAATTCTGATGAAAGATATTATCTATTACATATTTTTAATACAAAACCTAAATCATATTTTATTGATGCCGTTAATGCTATTATCCTCAATAATCCTAAACGTAAAGATATTATTACTAAAAAACTCAAATATATAATTAACAACTACACTAATATAAAATCAATGTTAGCTTTAAATATAGGTTCATCTATGGAAAGTCATATATCACACTTAATAGCTTCTTTTTTCTCTTCTAGACCTAAAGGCTTTTCTACTAAGAGAATAGAAAAATATATTAAATTAAATGATTATAAATACAATAATATAAACATCTTTAAATTATATTTGAGCACATATTCAAAAAAACAAACGGTAACACTTAATGAAAATACATATGATTATGAAATATTTACTAAAGATAAACTTCATAATATTCCTGTTTTAAATAATGGTTTAACAACTGGTACTTATACTATATTAAATAGTATCTCTCATGATATTTCACTTAATGATATCATAGAAAATGAAACATAAAGATACTTTTTTTATATCTTTATGTTTCAAAAAATTTATTATATTAATTATATTATCGGATTATTTTCCGAAACTTCTTGACACTAATTTTAAAATTCATTTTAAACTCAATTTTAGAATTTTTTTCTTATATCTTTTAGTAAATCATTAACATCTATTCCTAAAACATAAGCAATGCCAAATAATTCATAGTCTTTGACTGTTCTTTTATTATTTTCAATATCATATAAACTTTGCTTATGAATACTAATTCCCATTAATTCTAATTTTGCAGAAAGTTTTTCATAAGAAAAATCTTTTTTTATTCTATATTCTTTTAGTAATCTTCCTATAACATTCAGATTTCCATCAAATTTTGCAATCAATGACATAATTTTCCTACTTTCGTTATTTTATGTATTGATTTTATAATTTTTTTATGTTATATTTATAAGTGTTAACACTTTAATATGTTTATATACTTAAAATTTTAATATTATAGCAGAATAAGTAAAAAAGAGGGGGATTTAAATGGTAAAATGTCCAAACTGTGGTGCTCCAATGCAAGGAAATTCATGTTCATATTGTCATTATACAGGACCAATAGAAAAAAATAATGTTTCTGAAAATATAGTTATAAATAATGTGTATTCTCAACCACAAGAGGTAAATGTAAATTATTCACAAAATATATCACCAAAAAATAAAATAGTTGCATTATTGTTGTGTATTTTTTTAGGATTTTTCGGTGCTCATAAATTTTATGTAGGGAAAATAGGTATGGGAATATTATATTTGTTTACCTATGGATTATTTGGTTTTGGATGGATAATTGATATTATCTTAATTTTATGTGGTTCATTCAAAGATTCAAATAATTTACCATTAAAATAATAGGAGGTATCTTATGGGATGGATTAAAGATCAATTTTTAGATGTAATTGAATATATTGATGAATCAGATAAAATATTAGTTCATAAATATAACGATAGACCAAGAAATGAAATAAAGCAAGGTGCAAAAGCAATAATAAGAGAAGGTCAATGTGGTGTTTTTGTCAAAGGTGGACAAATTGCAGATATATGGAAACCTGGTACATACAAATTAAATTCTGAAAATTTACCTGTATTATCATCTATTATGGCTCTTCCTTATTTATTTAATTCACCAATAAAAAGCGATTTTTATTTTGTTAGTACGAAACAGTCAACTGATAATAAATGGGCAACAAAAAATCCTATTATGATGAGGGATAGTGATTTTGGAATATTAAGATTAAGAGCATTCGGAACATTTTCATTCAGAATAGTCAATGTTGAAAACTTTATGAAAGAAATATTCGGTTCGCAAAAAAAAGTTATGACATGGGATATTGTTGAATATTTAAGTTCCTATGTACCAACTTCTTTTTCTGAAACAATTAGCGAATTAAATATCCCAGCATTAGATTTGGCTTCAAAATATAAAGTAATAGGACAAAATATAAAAACAAAAGTTAATGAAGAGTGCAAAAAGCTTGGAATTGAATTTATCAATATAAATATTGAAAATATATCTTTACCAGATGAAGTAGAAAAATTAATTGATGAACAATCTGGAATGGGATTGGTTTCAAAAGATATGGCTACATATGCCCAATATCAATCAGTAAGAGCTATGAGGGATGCATCAAAACAAGAAGGCGGATTAGCAGGTTTAGGTGCAGGAGTAGCATTAGGTAATCAAATGGTAAATACTATTCAACAATCAGAAAGAGATGAAAATAAAGATCCTGTGATGGAAATAAAAAAATATAAAGAATTATTAGATTCAGGAATTATAACTCAAGAAGAATTTGATACAAAGAAAAAACAGTTGTTAGATTTATAAATTTTTTAGAAAAATAAGACTTAAAAATATATAAGCTTATTAATCTATTTGAAAGGGGAGATTTATAGATGGCAGATACAGAAAAAATCAAGAAACCTATTTATAAGAAATGGTGGTTTTGGATAATAATTGTATTATTAGTAGTTGTAATAGGATCTAATGGTTCTCCAGATAATAATACTTCAACGAGTAACTATCAAAAAGATACTACTGTTGAAATAACTGTTGCAGATTTTAGTACAATGTCAAAAGATGAAGTTCAATCTTGGTTTGATACTAACAAGATTAATGGAAAAATTACAGAGGAATATTCTTCAAGTATAGCTAAGGGAAGTTTTATAAATCAAAGTAGTACAACGAATACAGTGATTCATCAAGGAGATAAAATTACTGTTACTTATTCATTGGGTAAAGAGCCAACTACAGAAGAAAAAAATGCATTAAAAAAGGCAGAATCTTATTCTAATACAATGCATATGTCCAAACAAGGAATTTATAAACAATTAACTTCATCTGTAGAGGGTTTTACTAAAGAGGCAGCACAATATGCGATTGATAATATTGATATAGACTGGAATGCAAATGCTTTAGCCAAAGCAAAATCTTATCAACAAACAATGAGTATGTCTAAGCAAGGTATTTATAATCAACTAATTTCATCGGTTGAAGAATTTACAAAAGAACAGGCACAATATGCCATTGATAATTTGGATGATTAGTATTAAAAAAATATATAGAATGTTAAAATGTGACATTCTATATTTTTTTATCTTTCTAAATTCTATTCTTTTTCTATTTCTTCATATTCTAATTGCTTTACAGAATCAATAAAAGTATGAATTTCTTCTTGAAAAATTTTGATTAATTTATTTGATTCTACAATACCGAATTTATGGCAAATCCATTTTATAAATTTATCAACAGTTTCATAAAATTTATCTATAATCTTGTGCAAGTGATTATTCTATTTTCCTAACTTTTTTATTTGCTTTTTATAATTCCACTCTAAATCAAATTCTTTTTCTTTATATTCAGTTTTAATATTTTCAACTTGGCTATGCAATGATAAATTATCCTTATATAATTCTTTAATTAAATCATCTTTAGATTTTATGAATTCTTTTAGTATTTTCTCCTCTCTTTTTATTGAAAATTTACTAATTTCATTTATATTTGGAACTTCTGGTATTTCTAGTTTAATTTCTTTTAAAACCTTTCTTAGTAGTATTTTCATAATTTGTAATTTTCTTATATTCTTCAACTGTAGTCAGTATCTTCAACAATCATACCTCTTTCTAAATCAAAACCCCTTGATTTTACATGATTAAAGTAGGCATCCTGTAATTTTCTATAACTGTCTCGACCTTTCCAAAAATCTCTTGCATAAATTTTATCAATTTCGTTTTCATCTTTGTCTTTTATATGAACAACAGGAACAAACATTAAGTGCATATGTGGTACACCTTCATCTAAATGTATTACTGCTGATATTATATTTTTTTCTCCTAGATTCTTATAACTGCATATAAAATTCCCGGAAATTTCATTTGAAATGCAACAAAAAATTAATAAAAAAGTAAATGAACAGTAGACAGGAGTAAGTAAAACTCGTATAAAAGATGCAGAAACAAGTGTAGGAGCAAATGCAATATATAGAGCAGTAAAAGCAAGAAAATATGGGTTAACAATAAATGACTTACCACATGGAAGAGGATATTTTAAAAAGCAAAATAATAATCCACATACACAAACAAAAGAAATAAGTGAAAGAAAAAAAGAAATATCAATAGAAGTAATGCCAGAAGAAATAAAGAATAAAGAAACAGACACACATTTTGAAGGAGACAGCGTGGTAGGAGTGGCAAAAGGAAGACACAACACATTAATAACGTTAATAAATACAGCTAGCCAATTTTTACTAATAAGAAGGTCAGAAAATAAAACAGGTCAAGCAACAGTAAATGTATTAGATAAATTAGAAGAAGAAATACCAGAATTATGGAAAATAATAGAAACATTATTGTTAGATAATGGGATAGAATTTAGTAAAATAGAAGAAATGATGAGATCAGTAAAAGATAAGAAAAAGAAAAGATTTCAAGTATATTTCACACATCCATATGCATCATATGAAAGAGGATGTAATGAAAATAAAGATAGATTAATAAGAAGATATTTTAAAAAAGGAAAATTAGTGGAAGAGTTAAGTGATGAAGATATGTTAAATATAGCTTTGGAAATATTGCAATAAAGAACAATCTCATAACAGAGAAACAATTTGATGATTGTGTTTCGGTAGCAAGAATAAATTATAAAAAATTTGAGTATGATTATGTATTTGAAAATAACTATAATGAAGAATCATTAAAGAACATATTAGATAGATTTAAACAAATGTATAAGCAAAAAGAGAATGGTAAAGATTTATTTTATCATTCTCTTTTAATCGTCATCTAAATCTTCAAATAATTTACTATCATAAAAATTTTTTATAGAAATTCCAAAGCCAATACATATATAATAAATTGTATCAGAAGAGGGAGCTTTCTTTATAACTTTAAAAAGGTTAATTGCAACAGTAAATTCTAGGTTGAAATACAAAACTAAATTCTAGTTTTAGTTGTTACAATTCACAGCCGAATTAGACCAATGTCATAAAGAGGAGTAAAATCAAAGCAAAAAGCATCAGGGCAATTTTGGAATATAGAAAGTGCGAAGTTTTATGCAACAATAAGAACATATATAGAAACTTGTCAAAGAAATAAAGTTAATGTTTATAATGCATTATTAAAATTGGTTTTAAGAAAACCATATACTTTGAAAGAAATATTGTCAGGAATTAATGAGTAAAAATTCCCAAATAGAGAGAATATTAAAATTTATTCCCTCTATTTAGGGTGCATTTTATTTTGTGGGCTGTGAATTGTAACATTTCATAATGTATTATCTAATTTTTACATCGTATTAACTTGAATTATAAATATAATTTGTATATAATAGCAATGTAAAAAATACAAATTTGTTAAAGAAAAGAGGTAATAAAATGGCAAATATTAGTGTAAATTTTGAAAATGTGGGGATAACACAAAAATCAATTTTAGAGTATAAAGAGCAAGTGGAAAATATTCATAAGGATTTACATAGAAGAGTAAGTGATGAAAAGGATTTTGTAGGATGGCTAGAATTACCAACAAATTATGATAAAGAAGAATTTAAAAGAATAAAAAAAGCAGCGGAAAAAATAAGAAAAGAATCAGACATTTTATTAGTTATAGGAATTGGTGGTTCATATTTAGGAGCCAGAGCAGTTATAGAAGCATTAACAAGTTCTTTTAATGATATGCTACCAGCTGAACAAAGAAAATTTCCACAAATTTTATATGTAGGAAATAATTTAAGTTCAAATTATATCAATGAATTAATTGAATATATTGGTGATAAAGACTTTTCTGTAAATGTAATATCAAAATCAGGAACAACAACAGAACCTGCAATTGCCTTTAGAATATTCAGAGAAATACTAGAAAATAAATATGGAATAGATGAAGCAAGAAGTAGAATTTATGCTACTACAGACAAAAATAAGGGAGCATTAAAAACATTAGCAGAAAATGAAGGTTATGAAAGATTTGTTGTTCCAGATAATGTTGGGGGAAGATATTCTGTATTAACAGCAGTAGGGTTATTACCAATAGCAACAGCAGGAATTGATATAGATAAACTTATGAACGGAGCTAAAATGGCTCAAGATAAATATAATGACTCAAATCTAAAATATAATGAATGTTATAAATATGCAGTTGTAAGAAATATATTATATAAATTATATAAAAATATCGAAATATTCGTAAATTATGAACCTAAAATGCATTATTTTACAGAATGGCTGAAACAATTATTTGGAGAAAGTGAAGGAAAAGACCAAAAAGGAATTTTTCCAGCAGGAGTTGATTTTACTACTGATTTACATTCAATGGGGCAATATATTCAAGAAGGAAGAAGAAACTTGTTTGAAACAGTAATTAGTATAAAGAATGCAAATTCAGATATAACAATTAATCCAGATGATGATAACTTAGACGGATTAAACTATTTAGCAGGAAAAGGATTGGACTATGTTAACAAAAAGGCTATGGAAGGAACTGTAAAAGCACACGTATCAGGTGACGTTCCTAACATTATTATTGAATTAGAAAGAATTGATGAAGAAAATATTGGAGAATTAATATACTTTTTTGAAAAAGCTTGTGCAATATCAGGAAATATATTAGGAGTAAATCCATTTAATCAACCAGGAGTAGAAAAATATAAAACAAACATGTTTAAATTATTAGAAAAACCAGGATATTAAAATAATGAGGGCTATCTTTGAAACAAAAAGAAGCCCTTTTGAAAATGAATAAAGCTATTGATGAAAGGAAAAAAAGTATGATATACAAAGAAAACTTTAAAATTGGATTAAAAGATGTATGGGGAAAAGAAGAAGTTAGCAATATAGCATTACTAGAATACTTAGAAAATATTGCAGCATATCATTCTGATAGTGTGGGTTATGGAGTAAATACAACTGATGAAACAAATTTTAATTGGTTATTATTAGATTGGAAATTAAAAGTAATAAATAGGCCGAAATATGGAAACATATTAACTATACAAACTTGGTCAAGAAAAATAGAAAAATTTTATGCTTATAGAGATTTTAAAATGTTTGATGAAAATCAGAATTTATGTGCAATAGCAACATCGAAATGGGTTCTTGTTGATAGTAATAAAGGGAAAATCACTAGAGTTACTGAAGAAATGGCAAAAAAATATCAATCTGAAATAGATAAAAGGGTTTTTGAATCAGAAGAGTTACATAAAATAAAAGAACCAGAAAAATATATGAGAGAATATAGATATACAATACAAAGAAGAGATATTGATGTAATAGGACATGTTCATAATTTGAATTATTTATCATTTTCTTATGAGACATTACCAGAAGAGGAATATATAAAAAGACCATTTAATAATATTAGAATTCAATATAAAAAGGAATTAAAATTGGGAGAAAAAATAATATGTAAATATACAAAAATAGAAGAAAAAAATATAGTAGCTATATATGATGAAAATCAAATTCTTCATGCTATAGTAGAGATATATTAATTATGTATTTTTATAAAATTTATAATAACAAATTTTATATTGTAACATTGTAATATAAAATCTAAAAAAAATAATTAAAAAACATTGAAACAACATAATGTGTGTGATATAATATGAGTTGGTTTTAGAATAAGGGAGGAATAAAAATGAAGAAAGAACTTTTAAGAAAAACAAATATAATTGGTACAATAGGACCTGCTAGTGAAAGTGAAGAAGTATTTACAAACCTAGTACGTGCAGGATTAGGAGTAGCAAGAATAAACTTTTCACATGGTGGATATGAAGAAAATGCAGAAAAAATAGCAACAATAAAAAGAGTAAGAGAAAAATTAAATAAACCAGTTGCTTTATTACTAGATACAAAAGGACCTGAAATAAGAACAGGAAAATTAGAATCTGGAGATGAAAAAGTAACTATAAAAGAAGGACAAGAGTTTACTTTTGTTTATGATGATATAATTGGAAATGAAACAAAAGCAACAATAAGCTATAAAAACTTATATCAAGATGTAAAACCAGGTGCTAAAATTTTAGTAGATGATGGTGCTTTGGAATTAGAAGTAATAGAAATTATTGGTAAAGATATAAAATGTAAAGCATTAAATACAGCTAGATTAGGAAGCAGAAAAACAATGAATGTTCCTGGGTTAAAATTAAATTTACCAGCATTAGCACAAAAAGATATTGATGATATTACAAATGGTATAAAGGCTGGATTTGATTTTATAGCAGCTTCATTTGTAAGAAGAGCATCTGATGTTCAAGAAATAAAAGATTTATTGAAAGCAAATGGAGGAGAACATATAAAAGTTATATCAAAAATAGAAAGCCAAGAGGGTATAGATAATTTTGAAGAAATTTTAGCAATATCAGATGGAATTATGGTAGCTCGTGGAGACATGGGAGTTGAAATTCCAATGGAACAAGTTCCAATAGTACAAAAACATTTTATAAAAAGATGTAATCAAGTTGGTAAACCAGTTGTAACAGCAACACAAATGTTAGAGTCAATGACATCAAATCCAAGACCAACAAGAGCAGAAGTTAGTGATGTTGCAAATGCTGTATATGATGTAACAAGTTGTATAATGCTTTCTGGAGAATGTGCTATGGGTAAATATCCAGTAGAATGTGTTGAAACAATGGTAAAAATATCAAAATCAATCGAAGGAACCGTAAACTATTGGAAGAGATTTAAGAAAAAAGATTTCAAGAAAATAGATTCAGAAGACTTAGAAAAAAATATTGCATACACAACAGCAGTAACAGCATATCAAGTAGAAGCTGATGCTATTGTAGCTTATACAAATACAGGAGATTCTGTAAGATTAATTTCTGGAATTGGTCCACAATGTCCAATATTTGCTGTAACAGATAATGCAACAACATATTATCAATTATCAGCAGTATGGAATGTAACACCAATTTTAGTAAAAGATGGTAAAACAATAGAAGATACAATTCAAAAAGGAATTGCAATATTAGAAAATGACCAAATATTAGAAAAAGGTGATAAAATAGTTATTGCAGGAGGACCAAAAATATTACCAGATGCTACAGAAAATAAAGTTATTGGTGGAGTAGCTAGAGTTTAATAAATAAGAATAGTGTATATAAATAAGCACAAAATATTAAATTATTAATTTAGTATTTTGTGCTTTTGTCATATAACAAATCTTGCAAATTATGTGAACTTTAAAAGCGTAAAAAGCATATAATGTAACAAAAGGAGGAATTTTAATATGTTTAGTAGAAAATGCTATTGTATGAACAATAATTATTCACAGAATTCTTGTGAACTAAAAAATGATATTATGGAAAATAAATGTGAAAATGTAATATCTTATGAAGAAAATATTAATAGCTGTGATTGTGGCTTTGGAGAAGAACTTAGTGTTTTTCCAGAAAATCCAATGTTAGCACAAAGTTATGTGCCAATTCAATATATGGATAGAACATTTAAACCAGCAGTGGGATTAAAAATGGGAACAATTTTTCCAGAACTAGTCAGCCCTTATGTTCCATGCCAATCAATGGAAGAAATAAATTATATTGCGATGACTAATGAAATAGGAAAGGGGTGCAATAAATGATGATGGTAGAAAATAGAAATTGTAAATGTCAAGAAATAGAAGATGAAAATAACAATAATGAAAAGTCTCAAGTACAAAAATATGAAATGTCAGGAGAATGTAATCAAAGAAGAGAAATGGCTATGAAAATAAGAGAATACGAATTTGCTATTACAGAATTAGCATTATATTTAGATACTCATCCTGAAGATCAAAAAGCACTTTGTTTGCATAGAAAATATTGCAAAGAATGTAAAGAACTAAAAGATAAATACCAAAAAGTTTATGGACCGCTAACTATAAATTATCCATGTAATAAATGGAGATGGCTAGAAGAACCATGGCCATGGGAAAGGGGGAATTATTAATGTGGACATATAATAAAATGTTACAATACCCAATTAATATTAAATGCACAGACCCTAAATTAGCTAAAGTGATTATTTCACAATATGGTGGTCCGGACGGAGAATTAGGGGCAGCACTTAGATATTTATCTCAAAGATTTGGGATGCCAGACCAAAAAGCTAAAGCAATATTAAATGATATACGGAACAGAAGAATTAGCCCACTTAGAAATGGTAGGAACTATAGTACACCAATTAACAAAAGGAGCTTCAATAGAAGAAATAGAACAAGCAGGATTAGGTGCATATTATACAGACCATGGGGTGGGAGTGTAATATATCCTAATCCTGCTTGTTTAATTCTTTTATATCTTCAAATAATTTATTATATAATTTTCCATAATAGTTTATTTCAGCATCACCGAGTATAATTAAAATGTTATCTTTGCTTATATTATACTTATAGCAAAACAAATCTTTTAAAATCTCTATGAGTATCTTCTGTTATATAAATCATTTTTTCACCTTTTAATTATTATTTTCGAATAGTTCTTTTACATATAGCTCGTTATTTTTTAATTCATTATTTTTATTTTGTAATAGATTTTCAAAAAACATTATTAAATAATCAAATATAGGATAGATTCCTTTCGGAATATTTCCGTAATTGCTTCTAACTAGAGCATTTCTAAAATATAAGCTATATTCTTTAAACATATCATTATTAACATTAAATCCCATATTATTAAGATATTTTTCAATAAATACTGCTGTAGTTCTAGTATTTCCTTCTCCAAATGGATGTACTTGCCAAATACTTGAAGTGAATTTTGCAATATGTTTAATTAATTCATCATTATTTAGTTTTGAGTAATCAAAATCTTTTTCTTCTTTAAAATCATAATCAAAATAACTTTCTATGTCTTGATAATTTACATATTTTACAGTTTCACCATTTAGAATAGGTTCTTTTTTAGAAATATTATAATCTCTGTAATTACCTGCAAAATCATATATGTCTTTAAATAAATATCTATGAATATTCTTTAAAGTGATAGGACTAAAACCAAAACTCTTATCTTCTAAAAGCTGTGCTATTCTTAATGATACTAAATCACATTCTTTCTCTTTTTGAATATTTAAATCATTATGTTTTTGTGTTTCATAATATGTTTTCAATAAGTTTTCTACTTCATAATATTTTAGTTCTCCATTGATATTTTTTTGAGATAGGTCTAATAAATATTTAGAAGGCTCTAAATTATCAACTTTATTTAATCCAATACCAGTATTCCAATATTCTTGCTTTTTTGTGGCATCAGTTGTTTCATTTTCAATTATATAATTTTCTTCATTAGACATATAAAAACCTCCTAAAACTTCTCTTTTTTATACCTTAATATTATACCATAAGATGCCTAAAATTACTATAGTTTTGCCTAAAAATTCCAATGAATTACAACATCTTGTGAATTTGTTTTTTTGTTCTTTTCTCCAATTTCAATATAATCTATGAAGCTATTTACAATATCATAATTAAGCTCTCTAAAGTCCTTAAAGTGATTAATTATTTTTTCTTTTTGTTCTTTTATAAATTTGCTGTTTAATTCTTTTTCTTTTAAATTTGATAAATCATTTTCTACTTTTGATAGCTCTTCTTTCTTTGATGACTTATCAGATAGAAAAGAAGAGTTCAAATCTTCAAATACATCTTCTGAAACTTTTCCATTTACTTTGTTCAAATATAATTCTTTTATGGCATTATTAATGCTTTCCATATCTTTAGATAAAGTTTCTTTTTTGTTTTCTAGTAATTTAGCTTTATTTAAGTTATCATTAAAAATAAATAATTTATCAGAAATATTATCAAAGTCATAAAACGTTAAAATTTTTTCTTTAATTTTTTGAGTTACTAAATTTTTAAGATTTTCATAACCAATAGAATGTGGGGTGCAAGTTCCATACAGCTTTTTAGAGCCTTTACAAGAAAAATAAATATAGCCTCTATCATTTTGGCATTTATAAAGTTTTGTTCCACAATCTAAACATACTAGCTTATTAGCAAATATATGAACTTCTCCATTTTTACATCTTCTTGTCTTACTTTTAAAAATTTCTTGAACGTTATAGAATTGTTCTTTAGTAATAATAGGTTCGTGAGTATTTCCCACAATAATCCATTCGGATTTAGGCTGATGTACTACTTTTTTAGATTTGTAGCTTATTTTCTTATTATACCCTTGTACTAAATTGCCAATATAAACTTCATTTTTGAGTATTTTACTGACTGTAGATTCACACCAATAGTCAATATTTTTGCCTTGATTTTTAAAATTAATTCCTTGTGATAGTTTATATCTAGTAGGTGTAAAAATACCTTTATTATTTAATATTTGAGCAATTTTTGTAACACCATTTCCTTGTTCATAAAGATTAAAAATAAGTTTAATAACATCTGAAACCTCTGTATCAATAATAAGTTTATTTTTATTCTCTATACTTCTTTTATAGCCATAACACACAAAAGAACCAATATGTAATCCTTGCTTTCTTTTACTATCAAATGTTTTTTTAATATTTTCTGATAAATCCTCTAAATACCACTCATTAACTAAACCATTAATCTGTCTTGATTTTTTGTTTCCTTTATCTAAAGTATCAACATGATCAACAAGACTAACAAATCGTATGTTCCATTCAATAAATTTGTTATGTAAGTATCTTTCAACAATTTCCATATCACGAGTAAATCTACTTTGAGTTTTACAAAGTATAGTATCAAATTTATGTTTTTTTGCATCTTCTAACAATTTATTAAATTCAGGCCTTTCGCTGTCAATTCCAGAATAATCTTCATCACAGTAAATATTATAAATATCCCAATTATTTTTTATTGAATAGTTAATTAACATAGATTTTTGATTTTGGATACTTTCACTTTCATCATTTTCATGAGATTTGTCATCATCTTCACGAGAAAGTCTGCAATATATAGCAACTTTCATAAGTTTATCCTCCAATCGGTAAACTACTCATTTTGTACAAGTATATTATATAAAAATAAGTAGATTTAATTAATATTCTTCGTAAATTCATTTGCAAGTAGCCTATCAACAATTGTTTTTATATTTTTTTTAATATTTGCTATATTGCTATCTTTATTTTTTTCTATTACATTAAAATTTACTTTTTTATGCATATTAATCCTCCTGTTTTACTGTATGCTAAAGAATTTGTATTTGTGAAGATAAAAAATAAAACCAATTGGTGTTTATATAAAAATTAATATTAGATGTATTTTCATAGGAACTATGCTTTTTTGTCAAAATCTAAAAATGAGTAGTTGATTCTAATTTTATTACTTGGATATATAACAAACATATACCACATGGAGTAGATGTATATCCTCAGTCAGCAGCAGGTGTACCTTTTGATGCTAATTGTTTAGCTTGCAAAGGAGATCCTATTGCGAATCTTCAGGAAAATCTTGCTGCTGAACAAAAAGCAAGGGCTACTTATGAAAAATTAATAGACTTATGCAGAGATAATCCAGATGTAATAGATCCGTTACGATATTTAAGAGAAAGGGAAGTTGTTCATTTCCAAAGATTTGGAGAAGCACTTCGTGGAGTACAAGATAAATTAGCAGAAAGAAAATTTTATATGGATAAGTGTAAATAAAAAAATTCTCCTGATACTTTTAGTATAAAGGATTATAGAAAAAGTGGATAGAAAATAGTTTTTCTATTCATTTTTTCTGTATGCACCTAAAATACAAATAATATTTTGAAAAATATTAATTTGTTGAATTTATTATATAAGTATTATATAATTGAAAAAATAATAAAAATATATGAATAATTAGATGAAATGCAGAAATAATAAAATAAATTGTAATAATCAAAAAGAAATAAAGTAAAAACAAGTAAGGAGGATAAGTATATGGAATTAATAAATTTTGTAGCTACAGATGGAATAAAATTAAATGGGATACTATTTTCAAAAGAAAGAAAATCAGAAACCGTAATTTTATCAATACATGGAATGAGTAGCAATTGTATGAAAGAAAGAGAACAAATTATTGCTAAAATAGCTGATGATAATGGTATAGATTATTTTAGTTTTAATAATAGAGGAAGTGAACTTATAAAATACATCGAAAAAGATATAGATGATAAAAAAGAAAAAACATTAGGAGGTACAGCTTATGAAGATGTACTTGAAGGATATGAAGATATAACAGGAGCTATTATAAAATTAAAAGAGTTAGGATATAAAAATATATATTTGCAGGGACATAGCTTAGGATGCACAAAAATAGTATATACGTATAATGAACTATTAGAAGAAAATGATGATATGTTGAAAAATATAAAAGGAATAATATTGTTATCATTAGTGGATATTCCTAAAATGATTAAATTATATTTAGGTGAAAAATATGTAAAATATTTGGAATATGCAGAAGAAAAAGAAAGCGAAAATAGATTGGATGAAATAATGCCAAAAGAATCTTTTATACATCCAATTAGTGTAAGAACATTTTCAAGATATGTAAAATATAATGAACAAATTGATTTTGCTGATTTTGATAATAATTTAATAAAATTAAATAATATTAATATACCTCTATTCATGAGATGGGGAAATAAGAATGAGATGATTACACAAAAAGCAGACCAATTAGTAAATAGATTAAATAATGTAATTGTAAATCCTAAAAAAAATATTAATTATATAGATGGGGCTAATCATAGCTATCAAGGCAAAGAAAAAGAGGTAGCAGAACAGATTATTCAATTTATAAATGAATATTAGCTTTTATTTTGAATTAAAATAAAAGTACTATACAAAAAAAGATAAAAATGATATAATGTCTGTAAAAAAAGCGATAGGAGATGGAATAATTGAGCAATAAGTTTTACATAACAACACCAATATATTATCCAAGTGGAAAATTTCATATAGGAACAGCATATACAACAGTAGTTGCCGATATGATAAAAAGATATCATAGATTAAAAGGAGAAGACACATATTTATTAACTGGATTGGATGAACATGGACAAAAAATTCAGGAAGTAGCAACTAAAAATAACAAAACACCAAAAGAATATGTTGACGAGATGGCAGAACAAGCTAAGAAGTTATGGAAAGAAATGAAAATAGATTATAATGATTTTATTCAAACTACAGAAGAAAGACATGTAAAGACAGTTCAAAAAATTTTTAATAAATTTATGGAACAGGGAGATATATATAAAGGAGAATATGAAGGCTGGTATTGTGTGCCATGTGAGACATATTTTACAGATACACAATTAGTCAATGGGAAATGTCCTGATTGTGGGAGAGAAGTAAAACTAATGAAAGAAGAAGCATATTTTTTTAATATGAAAAAATATGTTGATAAATTATTAAAATATTATGATGAAAATACAGATTTCATAAAACCAGCATATAGAAAGACAGAAATGATTAATAATTTTATAAAACCAGGATTGGAAGATTTGTGTGTGACAAGAACAAGTTTTGACTGGGGAATAAAAGTAGAAAAAGATCCTAAACATGTTGTATATGTATGGTTAGATGCACTAGTAAACTATTTATCAGCTTTAGGATATATGTCAGATGATGAAACATTATTTAAAAAATATTGGCCAGCTGATTTACAAATTGTGGGTAAAGATATAGCTAGATTTCATTTAATATATTGGCCAATTTTTCTAATGGCATTAGATTTACCAATTCCTAAAACAATTTTGGTTCATAATTGGATTATGATGAAAGATGGAAAAATGTCAAAATCTAAAGGAAATGTTATATATCCAGAAACACTAATTGAAAGATATGGACTAGATGCAACTAAGTACTTTTTGTTAAGAGAAATGCCAGTAAATCAAGATGGTATTTTTTCTCCAGAAGCATTTGTAGAAAGATATAATTTTGATTTATGTAATGATTTAAGTAATTTATTAAATAGAACTGTTTCAATGGTAAATAAATACTTTGATGGTGAAGTACCAACATATAATGGAACACCTAATAATGTTGATAAAGAATTAGAGGAATATTGCATTTATCAAATAGAAAAATTTGAAGAAAAATTAGCAAAATATGAGATAGCAAACGCACTACAAGAAATATGGGAATTAATAGCAAGAACTAACAAATATATAGATGAAACAATGCCATGGGCTTTGGCTAAAGAAGAAAAAAATGAAGAATTGAAATCAGTAATGTATCATCTAATAGAAAATTTAAAAGAAATAGCAATTCTTATTAAACCATTTATGTCAGATACAGCAGATAATATATTAAGGCAAATTGGAATAAATGATAGTGAATTAATAAGTTGGGACGATTTGAAAAAATATAATGCATTAAAAGATATTAAAGTTATAAAAAAGGGTGAACCTATTTTTATGAGATTAAACATGGAAGAAGAAGTAGAATATTTAAAAAGTAAAATGAAAAAATGAAAGAAGATATAAAGATGGCATTAGTCCCACAGGAGATATTTAAATTTACTAAAAAAGAAAAGCTTATGATGATAATAATAATTATATTGATTATTATAGGTATTATAATTACATGGAATGATTTTAAAGAAAATCAAATTTTGTTTTCTAAACAAAAAATATATAAAGAACAATTACTAGAGAAACAACAAAAAGAAATGCAAGAGCAAATAGCAAAAGAAGAAGCTAAAAGGCAGGAAAAGTTACCAAAATTAACAGATACAGGAAAAGAAAATATCAAACACATATATAGTTCAGATATTAAAAGAGCATTTTTGACATTTGATGATGGCCCTTCAGAAAATACTAATCAAATATTAGAAATATTAAAAGATAAGGGAGTTAAAGCAACATTTTTTGTGTTAGGGTCAAATGTAGAAAAAAATCCTCAATTAGTGAAAAAAATGTATGATGAAGGTTATTTTATAGCAAACCATGGATATTCACATGTATATGAAACTATATATCAATCTCCAGAGACAGTTTTAGATGAATATAATAAATGTAATGAACTGGTTCAACAAGCAATAGGCGAACCAGAATACAATTCACATCTATTTAGATTCCCTGGAGGACTAGTTGGAGGAAAATATGCAGAAATAAAAATACAGGCAAATGACTTATTAATGCAAAATGATATAGTTCATGTTGACTGGAATGCATTAAATGGAGATGCTGAAAAAACTTATCCTTCAATCGAATATGAAATGCAACAGTTAAAAGAAACTGTGGGAAATAAACAAAGTGTAGTTATCCTTATGCACGATGCAGAAGCTAAAAAGGTAACGGTGGAAGCTTTGCCAGAAATAATAAATTATTTAAAAGAACAAGGATATCAATTTGAAGATTTTTATGAAATAATGAAATGAAGGGAGTTAGAATTTTGCCAAGAAAAGCCAAAAGTGAAGTAAAAGAAATCGAAGAAAAATTAAAATATTTAGGATTAAATTTAGAAGAGGCAAAAAAACAATTTGAAATTTATGAACCATTAAAGTTTAGAGTTCCTAAATTTTATGATGAAAAACAATATAGACAGTATAGATATATACCAATTAAAGAAATTCAAATATTATTAACTCCTGCAAACAGGTTAGACGATATACAAGAGAAATACAAGCATTCAAGTCCAATATCTGAATACTTAGATTCTGAAAATGAAGAAAATATTGCCAAACATACAGAATTTTTAAAAATGTTAAAAGAATTTAAAGTAGAAGATGTAGAAATGGTAGGAGAGGAACAAGCAAAACTTTCAAAAAAAATACCATTTAAGGTTAAATTTGAAGGAAATTACTTGTGGCAAATATATTATTCTGAAGAAACAGAACAATATTTTATGTTAGTACCAACAGAAGATACTGATTATTCAACATTTTTCTACTTGTTGAAAAAACAACTTGAAAAGAAAAGAACAGGAAAAATATTTGTACCAATAAGGAATCTTTCTTATGAAGGAACCTACTTGAAGAAATCAGAATATGAAGATATAGAGAATTATTTATGGTTGTTTACTAAAGACTGGCCATTAGTATATGAAGTATATGATAAAAAAGAGCAGATGTCTATACATATAGTCGGAGAAACAGAAATCTATGAAAAAGTAAAGAGTCAGTATAAAGTAAAACTAGATAATGCTATTGATGCAAACCATTTTTATAAATTATTAAAAGCAATGTTTATACTACAAACAGAATTACCACATTATTTTGAATTTAAAACAAAAATAGCCAAAGGAGGCGGATTAGAGTTTTATCACAATGATGTGGAAATAAATTATGAAAATATTTCAGAATGGATTAGTAAAGAATATAGAAATGGAATAGAAAAAGAGGAAGTTATAAAGGAATTATTAAAAGAAAATAAAAAGAAATTAGAAGATTTAAAACTAACAGCAGGGATGCAGGAAATAGAATATTTAGCAAAAGAAAAACAAATATCTACATTTTTAGAATGCAAGAAAACATTTTTTGGAAAATTTAAATATTATTTTAAATATAATAAAAAAAATAAGAAAGATAAAATAAAGAAAATTAACATAAAGGAAAAAGTACTAGATGAGCAAATAGAAAAAGTAGAAAAGAAAGAATATATAAGTATTGAAAAAGACAAATATACAATAGAAGAATTAATGGAATTATATAAAGATTATGAACAAAATGAAAATGAATTAAAGAATATTTTAATGGATGTTAATGCATTAAAATTAAAAAATAAAAATATGGCAAAGAAAATCGAAAATGCAACCAGTTTCATAGAAGAGATAGACAATCATAAGAGAAGTATTTTTGAATTTTGGAAATATAGTAATAAAGATGAAGTATCAGCTTTGGCAGAAGGAGAACAGGAAGAAGTTACAATTATAAAAAAAGTCACAAAAGTTTTTGATTATGTAGAAGATTTAGATAAATTTGGAATAACAATGGATAAGATAGAAAGAAAAGTTTTAACAAAATCTGAAAAAGATAGTATTTATCTGACAACAACAAATTTATTACCAATATTAAACAAAATAAAAAATAATGAGGTTTTGCCAAAAGAGATTGAAAACAATTTAAAAGAGATGAAAAAGCAAGCAAAAGAAGAAAATGCCTTAAATGAAGTAGAAGAATTTGATATATTTGGAGGTTTGTCACAAGATAACACTAAAATTTCAAAAATAGCTAATAAAAATCATAGAGAAAATGCGAGAAATCAAATAAGTATTTTAGAAATAAATAAAAATACTAAGCCAATAGGATATAAATTAGAATTAGAAACAGTAGTGGATAATATAAAAAAAGCGTTAGACAAAGTAACAATAGTAGATAATTTACCAGTATATAAAATCTTAAATAATGAAAAATTGTCAGTAAATGATTTAAATGTATTTGATATAAATCCAGAAAATGAGATATATAAAAATATAAGAAAGAAAGATACTAAATATAATTTATATAAAATAAACTTAAAAAAAGGAATAAATGGTATCAGTTATACGAATAGTATATTCTATGAGAATCAAAATAAAACTTTGCCTATAGGTCAAAATATATCAACAAAAGTTCTTGTGGACTTATCAAATGTAGAATTAAAAATTAAAGGTAGAACGAATTTTAAAATTACTGAATTTGAAGATGAAAATGATGACTTTTCAAAAGTAAACATAAAAAATATAAATGTTTTAGAATATGATATTATTTTAAAAGAAAAAGAAATAGAAGAAGAAAGTGTATAAATAATTGTTTTTTATATAATAGGAAATGATATTTCCTATTATATAAAAAGCTACAATTTTTGTTCATTAATGTGCTTGTTGAAGTGATTATGTGTCATCTCAAAATAAAATATATAATCAAAATTAATTTTAGAAATAATTCATTTTACAAACTATGAATTGTAATTTCATGTGGATAATAAATAAAAAAATTAAAAAATATTCTAGACAAAAAAATATAAATATGTTAATATATATAAGGATTTGAATTATGCCGATGTGGCGGAATTGGTAGACGCACTGGATTCAAAATCCAGCGGGAAACCATGTGGGTTCGAGTCCCACCATCGGTACCAAAAGTAGAAACCTTATAAGTATTGAAATCTCAATATTTTATAAGGTTTATTTTTTATAATAGGAGAAAAACTATGGAAATACCCATCAAAAAAAATGAAGAATATATTGTAGAAATTACTGATAATGGATTTACAGGTGAAGGAATAACGAAAGTAAAAGATTTTACTGTATTTATTCCTAATGCAATAAAAGGAGAAAAAATCAAAATATTAATAGTAAAAGTGCTTTCATCTTATGCATTTGGAAAAATAATAGAAATATTAGAAAAATCATCAGATAGGATAGAAAGTGATTGTACTACATATAAAAGATGCGGCGGATGTTCAATGAGACATTTAAAATATAAAAAAACATTAGAAATCAAACGAAATGCTGTACAAAGTTTAGTAAATAAAACACTAAATAAAAAAATAATTGTAAAAGAAACACTAGGAATGCAAAATCCATATAATTATAGAAACAAAGCACAATATCCTGTAGGAATAAATGAGAAAGGCAAAGCTATAATAGGTGTGTTTGCAAATAGAACACATGAAATTATACCAATAGATAAATGTTTAATACAGGATACTAGAACAGAAAAAATAGCTAAATATATAGTAAAATTTTTAAACGAGAATAAGATATCAATATATGATGAAGCTACACAGCAGGGAATAATAAGACATATAGTTATAAAAATTGGTAAAAAGACAGATGAAATAATGTGTGTTATTGTAATAAATGGAGAAAAAATGCCTAAAGAAAATGAATTAGTCAAAAAATTAATTAAAAAATTTCCAGAAATCAAAACAATTGTAAAAAATATTAACACAAAAAATACAAATGTGATTTTAGGACATAAAAATATTGTATTATATGGAAATGGATATATACAAGACATTTTAGGTGATTTGACATTTAAAATATCACCATTGTCATTTTATCAGGTAAATCCTATTCAAACAGAAAAACTATACCAAATTGGAGTAGAAGCAGCAGGAATTTTAAAAGAAGATGTAATATTTGACCTATATAGTGGAATAGGAACAATTTCTTTATTTATGGCTAAACATGCAAAAAAAGTATATGGAATTGAAATAGTAAAAGAAGCAGTGGGAAATGCAAAAGAAAATGCAGAATTAAATGAAATAGACAATGTAGATTTTATAAATGGAGACGTTGAGGAAGTTTTAGATGACTTAGTGAATAATAAAAATATTATACCTGATATTGTAATGGTTGATCCACCAAGAAAAGGACTAGATAATAAGAGCATAGATAATATTATAAAAATTAAGCCCAAAAAACTAATATATATAAGCTGTAATCCAGCTACTCTAGTTAGAGATTTGAAAAAATTTGAGGAATCATTTTATTTAGAAGCTATACAACCTGTTGACATGTTTCCTTTCACAAGCAGTATTGAATGTGTGGCTGTATTATATTTAAAATAAATTTTGTAATAATTGATTAATAACCTTAGGTTGCTTTTCAGATTTAATACGAAAAAATACATAGGATATAAAAAATTGGAATCTTTTTTGGCCTATTAATACAGGAAGAATTGAAAATTATGTAAAACTGTGGTAAAATATGTATATGAAATTTCAAAAAATCTTTCTAAGAATAGTACTATGGAGGTATGTACTACTAGACAACATTTAATTTTTACAACATTTTGCAATTGCAAAAAGAAAGGAGCCATGAAATGGTTATTGAAAAAGGTTTACTTATGCATTGGTGGCATTACTATGGAAAAGTAATTTACACTTTAGATGAACTGGAAAAGTTTGAGAAAATCATTGATGATTATGGTGTAGATAAAGTGCTGGATGCTGCTGTTGCATCTTATGTTTATGGAGATGGTTCACCTACCGTGATTTTGATGAGCATTCGTGTAGGAACTATTAAAAAACTGTTTGAATCTTTGCCGGATGTCTCTAAAATGGGAAAAGAGGAACGAAAACGATACCAAAAAGTACGGGAGGAATTCGTTCGAGTAATATCTCAAACAGCATAAGAAATTTGCAGGTAGTGAGTAATAAAAATCTCACTACCTGTTTTTACGTAAAAATTAAAATACTATTTATGTACATGTATTTAATAACAGAAGCGAAGCAGCAAGACATAAAAAGAAGCATTTTAAAAAATTACAAATTTTTGTAATTTTAATTTACTTTTTACTAGAAAAATGATATAAAAGATTTAGAGATAAAATTTATAATTAAGATGGAGATGACAATGAGATGAATAAGCCAATAAGAAAAGCAGTAAGGTGCTATTTAATAAAAAATAATAAGGTAGTATTTAAAAGTATAAGAAAAAAATAAAAAGTTAGGATATTATGACAAACCTGGTGGTAAAATCGAAAAAGAAGAGTTACCAGAACAAACAGCTATAAGAGAAATGAAAGAGGAAACAGGATTAGATGTTACAAAGTTAAAATATAAAGGGAATATGATAATTGAATATCCAGATAGAATATTTGATTTTGGGGTATTTGTTGCAACCGAGGCTGAAGGAAAACCACAAGAATATGAAGAGAATTCATTAGAATGGATTGGAATACAAGAATTATTACAAAAAGAAAAAATATTATCCAATATTATTTAATACTTTTGTGCAGATAAAAATTAACAAGTGGTAAAATATACTTTATCAGAAGATAATAATTCAATATTTGCCAAACAGAATATGAATAAAAAAGAACTAAACTTAGAAGACTATGCAAAAAAGAGGAGAAAATATAAAATGAGAATAGGAATTGATATAGACAATTGTATATCTAATTTTGATGATACATTATTAACAGAATACTTAAAACATGATAAAGAATTAAGAAATACAGGAATTATAAATGAAAAACCAGAATATTTTAGAAAAGGAATGTTCGACTGGACAGAGAAAGAAGAAAAAAGTTTTTATAATTCAAATATTGAAGAGTTTGCAAAAAAGCTAAAGCCATTAGAGGATGCATCTTATTATATTAAAAATTTAAAAGAAGATGGACATGAAATATATATTATAACTGGAAGAAATAATGGCGAATATACAAACTATTATAAATTAACAAAAAAATGGCTAAATAAATATGATATTATTTATGATAAACTAATATTTACAGATTCCCATGATAAACATGCAAAAACAGTAGTATGCTTAGAAAATGATATTGACTTAATGATTGAAGATAGTACAAGAATAAGTTTAGATTTAATCAGTAATAATATTAAAGTTTATACAATGAATACAAGGTATAATCAAAAAGAACGAACATTAGATAGAGTTTCAAAATGGAAAGAAATATATGAAAAAATATCTAAACTAAACAATAAAGAAGAAAATCGAAAAGTAAATGTTATTTTAGACACAGATATATATAACGAATGTGATGACCAATTTGCATTATCTTATTTATTAAAATCTCAAGATAAATTCAATATTAAAGCTATTACAGTGGCACCATACCATCATGATCATAATATATCAATAGAAGAGGGAACAGACAAAAGTTATAATGAAATCATAAAAATATGTAATTGGTTAAATTTTGACTGGACTAACGAAGTATTCAAAGGCTCAATAGACTATGTAGTTAATGGATACAATGAAGAAAATGAAGCAGTAAATAAAATTATTGAAATTGCAAATGAAAATGCTAAAACATATATTTTAGCAATAGGCGCAATAACCAATATAGCTATTGCCGTAAAGAAAGAACCTAAGATAATTGACAAAATTGAAGTTATTTGGCTCGGAGGGAATAGCTTTTTAAGTAAAAATAATAAAGAATTTAATTTTAAACAAGATATATATGCTGTAAAAACTGTTTTTGAATCAAAAGTAAAGTTAACTATTATTCCTTGTAAAAATGTAGCATCAAATTTAAGAACATCAATATATGAACTAGAATATTTCATAAAAGGAAAAAGTGAATTATGTGACTACTTATGCCAGAGATTTTATAATGATGGTGTGCATGGAATAAAAGAAAGCAGAGTAATTTGGGATATTAGTGTTATAGCCTATATGATTAATAAAGAATGGTTTGAAACAGAAGAAGTTAGTTGTCCTAATATTAATGATGATACATCTTATGAATTAACAACTAATAATCATAAAATAACAGTAGTTAACTATTTGAATGCTGATAAAATATATAATGATTTATTTAAAAAGTTGAGAGAAACTTAATGAAAATATATTTAGTAAGACATGGAGAAGTAAACCATAATCTATATGAATTATATAACAAAGAAGATGAAGACTCAAATTAAACAGAAATAAAACAAGCTAATATTTGTAGCAAGGATAGAAGATGAAATTGTTGGATATATAACTATTAATATTAAAGAAAAAAATAATCCAATTATGCGAAATAGAAAACAATTACAAATTGAAGCAATATGTGTAGATGAGAAAAATAGAGGAAAAGGAATAGGTATACAGCTATTAAAATATGTAAAACAATGTGGAAAGAAAAATGATTGCACAGATATATACTTAACAGTAAATGAAGAAAATGCAAGTGCAATAAAGATGTATGAAGAATTTGGATTTAAAGTAAAAAGTATAGCATATTCAATGCAGATATAAAAGGAGCTGATAGAAATGAAATATTTTAAAAAATTAATAGGAGAAAGAATTTATTTATCACCACGAAATAGTGAAGATATAGAAAAATTTACAGAATGGTTGAATGATTTTGAAACAACAGATTATCTTGGAAGAAGTGCGTACATAACAACATTAGAAGGAGAAAAACAATATTTTGAAGAAAATTCAAACAAAAACTATAACTTTTTTATAATAACATTAGAAGAAGATAAGTTAATAGGTACAGTAGGATTAGAAAAATATGATTCAATTAATAGGACAGCTACTTTAGGAATATTTATAGGAAACAAAGACTACAGAAATGAAGGATATGGAACAGAAGCAATTAAGATGATATTAGATTATGGATTTAATTATTTGAATTTGAATAATATAAAACTAAGTTTAATGAGTTTTAATGAAAGAGCATTAAAGTGCTATACCAAATGTGGCTTTAAAGAATATGGAAGAAGAAGAAAATGTAAATATGTTAATGGTAAATATTATGACAGCATTGAAATGGATATATTAGCAAATGAGTTTAAAGGGGATTATATAAGAAATAAGAATATATAACACAAATAATACCTTTAATATAATTTTCATTATTATGAAAGAATATTTAGTATGCTTTGGGTAAAATTACTGAGATAAAAATTTAATAGGAGAATGAAATGATAAAGAATATAATATTTGATTTTGGAAATGTTTTATTAGAATGGAACGAAGATAAAATTGCAAGCAATTATGCAAATAATAAAGAAGAAAAAGAAATATTAAAAAAAGTAATTTTTAAATCGAATAATTGGTTTAAATTAGATGATGGTACTTTAGATTATAAACAAGCTATTAAATTATTTAAAGAAGATTTACCTACTAATTTAAGTATTAAAGTAGAGGAAATAATGAATACATGGTATAAAAATATGCCAATAAATCAAGAAATATCCGAATTAATTAAGAAGTTAAAAGAAAATAATTATAAGGTATATGCATTATCAAATACTCATATTCCGGTATATGAATATATAAAAAATTCAGAAGTAGGGAAATATTTTGATGGATTTTTAATATCAGCAATAGAAAAGATGATGAAGCCAGATGAAAAAATATATTATAGATTATTTGAAAAATTCGAATTAGCTCCGAAAGATTGTTTTTTCATAGATGATAGCGAAAAAAACATACTAGCTAGTAGAAAATGCGGTATGGAAGGTCATGTTTTTGATATGAATAATTTTGAAAAATTAACAAATGAATTAAAGAAAAAGAATATACTAGTATAAAACGGAGATGTTAATATGATAAAAAATATAGAAGGAACAACTATAGAAGCAAAGATTGAAAATGAACAATTTAAATTACTAGAAGAAACTAAAAGAAAAATAGAAGAATTCTGGAACCGATGTATATTAGAAAATCCAAGTTTGTGGAATGGAGAATTGATGTGTGTAGAAGAATGCAAAAGGAAAGGAAAACAAATATTAATTACATGCAAAAAATCCAATTACGCCCATTATTTGTACGATGAAAGAATTGGATTACCTAAAGAATATGATTGTAGTAGTTTAGGGGCAGGGTGTTTGTTAGAAACAAGGGATAACTATTATATAGTAGGGGAATTGGCCGAAAATACTTCTTTTCCATATTGTTTGCAAATATCTGGAGGAAGTGTAGATAAAGATGATATAAAAGATGGAAGAATCAATATATTTAATACAATAATAAGAGAATGTCAAGAAGAATTAAATATTAATTTACAAGATGAGCAACAGGTAAAACATTTTAAAATAAAATATATATCTTTACCTACGGAGACGGTTCATACATATATCATATTTGCAAAAGGTAAATTAAATATGACTAGAGTTCAAATGCAAGAATATTATGCTCAATATTTAAAATATTTAAAAGAAAATAATTTAGAAGTTGAATTTGGAAAAATTCATTTTATAAGAAAAGATAGAACAGCAGAAGAATTAGAAAATTTTAAAAATCCTAAAAGAGATTATTTGAAAAGTTTGTTGGAAATAGATAGTAAAGAAACAGATAATGTGAAGCGGTGATATCAATAAATAATTAAATATAGATGAAAAAATATTATTAATCTATTTTAATATTGTAGTTTGGAGGAGAAAGATATGAATAAAATAATTGTAGAAGTTGGTTCAACATGTACTAAAGTGGATAGATTTGATGGGAATAATATAGAAAAACTAGAAGGAATTACAATACAATTTAAGAAACATTATAATGAAAGTAAATGCTTAAATGAAAGTGATGTAAAAAAATTAATAGAAAATATAAATGACTTAAAAAAGATATCAAAAGATATATATGTATGTGGTACAAGTATTTTTAGAAGTCTAAATGATATTGAAAAGGAAAAATTTCTAGAAAGATTTAAAAGAGAAACAGGATATAATTTTAATATAATTACACAAGAAAGTGAAAATGAATTAACAGTATTTGGAACGACTAGGTTTGTAAAAAATAAAGTTGGTGTTTTTATTGGTGGAGGAGGTTCTACAGAAATTGCGATATATGATAGAGGAATAGAAGAAAGTATTAATACGAAGGTTGGAGTTATAGATGTAATGCAAAAATTTCCAGATTTGGCAGATGATTTTGCTACAACAGATTTAAAAACGGTAAAATCATTTATAAAAGAAAGACTAAATTTACCTATAGAAAAAGCTGATATATTAATATTGGCTGGAGGCGGACATGAAAAATTTGCTAGATATTCAGGAATAAAATATGAAGAAAATATTTTATATAAAGACAATGCTTCACCAATTATGATGGATATTGAAACGAGAAAAAGAGAAACGGAAAGATATTATAAATCAATTTCTTTAAATGAAATAAGAAAAAGAGTTAAAGACCCTGAATGGTGGTATGCTACGAGAGCAATGAGCGCATTTGTTTTGGTAGTTGCAGAAGCAATAGGAGCCAAATATATTGTACCAACAGATATCGCAATGGTATATGGTATTTTGAATAGAGACAATTTGTGGTTGACATAGATACGAGGAACATAGTAAAGTAGAATTGTCAAAAGCAAAAATTTTCTGTTAATATAATATGGGTATTTAGAGTAATCATCTACTCCAAATAACATATAAAAACAATTTATTAAATTAAAAGAAGGTGGTAAAATAAATGAAAATCTTAATGGGAACAAAAAATCCAGGAAAAATAGAAGGTGCTAGACAAGCCTTTGAAAAATATTTTGAGAATGTAGAAATAGAAGGAATTTCAGTAGATTCAAATGTGGGTGAGCAACCAATAAATGAAGAAATACTTCAAGGAGCAAAAAATAGAGTAAAAAAATTAAAGGAATATGCTATAAATAATAATATAAAAGCAAATTTTTATATAGCTAGTGAAGCTGGAATCACAGATTTATTAGGAGAGTGGTTAGATATAAATGCAGTAGTTATAGAAGATTTTAGTGGATATCAAAGCGTAGGAATAAGTCAAGGCTTTCCAATTCCAGATAAATATGTAGATGAAATAAAAGAAACAGAATTAGGAAAAGTTATGGATAAAATATTTAGTGAAAAAGGATTAGGCAAAGGAAAAGGCGGAATAAGTTTTTTAACAAAAGATGAAGTATCAAGAATTGATTTAACTAAAAGTGCTTTCATAATGGCTCTAACAAAGCATATTAATGGAAGTATATGGAGATAATTATATTGACATTAGTATTTATTAATTTGTGATACGAAGAATAAAGCTTGAGAAATTATAATAATATTGGGTAGAATTATTAGTTAGACTATGAAAAGTGAAAAGAGAGGTTAATTTAATAGAATCAACCTTTCTTTATTTTATACACTAGGAAAGTGATACTTTCCTAGTATATAAAAAGTTACAATTGCTAGCCATTTTAGATTTTCTTATTTTAATTGAAAACTCAAATCGAGAGAGAACAGATCAAAGATACTTAGATAATTCATAAATTGCTTGAGCATAAATTTTACAAGTTAGCATTAATTTATCGATGTCAACAAATTCGTTAGATTGATGACACATATCAATATCTCCAGGAAAATTAGCACCAAAAGAAATACAATTATTAAAGGCTCTAGCGTAAGTTGCACCACCTATAGCAATAGGGTTATAATTGGAGTTAGTAATTTTATTAAATATATTACAAAGAGTTTTTACTAAGTAATTATCTTTAGAAATATATAAAGGTTCCTGCTTTCCGGGCAGTATAAGTTTCTAATGAATATTTGTCGCAATGAAAATTAATTGAATTTATTAAAGTATCAATTGGTGTACTTATAGGAATACGTAAATTAATACCTATTTGGAAATAATTTTCATAAAATTTAAAATGACCAACATTTAGAGTGAGATTTCCAGATTCATCTTTACAGTTAATATCTAAGGATTCACCATTAAATTCAGTATTAATGTTTTTCTCGAAAAATTCAAACAATTGAATTTTATACCCAAAATGACTAAAAATTCTATTAAGTAAAATTATCATCGGAGAAATTGCATTTTTTCCTAATTCAGGATGTGCAGAGTGTGCTTGAATTCCTCTCGAATGTAGGAGAATAGAATTTTCGTTGATAGAATAATTTATATCAAATTTTAAATTTTGAACTTCTTCATCAATTAGTTTTATAATATCGGATAAATTAATTCTGGAATTATCAATATTAAGTGTAACATCACATTTTTTAGGAACAACATTAATAGCGTTATTATTACAATCAATATTGGAAATTTTAATTGGTAAATTCATATATTTATTATAATTATCTTTAATATAAATTGTACAAATTCCTTTTTCAGCATAAATACAAGGAAAGCTGGCATCAGGACTAAAACTGATATCAGGTAATTCTTCAATTTCTTTATAATGTTTTATACATTTCCATGATTTTTCTTCATTAATACCCAAAATTAGACGAACCCTGCAATTAATTTCTGTATTATCTTTAATAGCTTTCATTGCAAATAATGAGGCTATTACAGGACTTTTATCGTCTATAGCTCCTCGACCAAATATTTTATTATCTTTTAATGTTGCTTTAAAAGGTGGTGTGTTCCAACCATCACCAGCTGGTACGACATCTAAATGTCCAATTATCCCTAAAAGTTTATTTCCTTTTCCGAATTCTATGTAGCCACAATAACCATCGAGATTTTTAGTTTTAAAACCTAATTTAGAGCCTAATTTTAAAATATAATCCAAAGCGTTTTTGGCATCTTCTCCAAAAGGCATATCAATATTATCAGTTTCTTTGGAAATGCTAGGAATATTTATAAGATTACAAGTTTCTAATATAATTTCATTTTTAAAATTATCAATATATTTTTCAAACATAAATAAGTACCTCCTCAGAACAATTATAGTATGTTATATGTAATATATCAATAATTAAAATTAATTATATAAGTATTTAAATTAGTTATAATTTGATATATAATATGTATATGAAATTTTTAAATAGAAAAGAATTAAATCAATAAAATTGCAGGAGAAATAATATGGAAAGTTCGATAAAAAATAAATTGATATTTGACATTGAAATTAATGAAGAAAACTCAAAAATTTTTTCAGATATTGAAAAAGAGCAATTAGCAGCAGAAAACGAACTCAAAAAAATACATGAAGAATATTCAGAAAATATAAAAACTTTAGAAAAAATCACCTCTAATTGTGATAAAATGGATTATATTTTAGCTATATGCAGTGGAAGCATTTGTGGAATGCTTGATATATTTCTAGTAAGAAAACCTGGCAAATCAAAATTTGAAGAAATAACAGATAAATGGTTTGAAGATAGAACTAAAGATTTTGCAAAGATATGTGGCTGGAATAGTGATAATAATTCAATAAAATCAGCTATAAAATATTTAGAGAAGAAATTTAAAATTCCTTATGATCAAAGAGGAGCAGGTGATGCAGCGAGTTGGGTTTTTGACTTGACTCCCAAAAATCATCATTTTAAATCGTTAGCACATAATCCAACATTACTTGGATTATATTTTTCAATTTTGAATCAATTTACTAATATATCTAATTTTGTTACCAATGGAGAATTGATTTCGCTTGAAAAAGCAGATGAAAAATTTGAATTGAGAGGAACAGATATTCCGAGCAAATTTTTTTGTGCTTTTGTGAATTGGTTTGGACATCTAATATCTGATTTATCTGGTTCGTCAAGCAGTATGGGACGAGGCATGGGGATACCTTCGCCTTTCTGGAGTTGGACTAATGATGTTATCGCAATAAAAAGAAATTTAAAGATACCAGTTGCAGAATTTGATAAAATAATTAATGAACTTGCACTTAATATATATTTAAAAGGATATGATGTGAGATTTCAAACTATACAAATAGTTCCAGTGTTTATTAATGAATTAATAGTTAGATTTACATATTCAGTAAGACGATTATTACAATATTTAATTAAAAATGAAAAAGGTGATGTAAATTTTTCTATGATTTGGAAAAGTTGTGAGCCTTTTTCAAATGCAACAGTAAAAAGAATGTTAACAGTGGCACATAGCACATTTTGCCTGTTAGATATAAGTGAAGCTATGATTCAAGGATTTGCAAAAGGAGCGGGAAGTTTTAATATTTCAGAATGTGTGATGAACTTAAATATTATTGGTATTGGAAGATTTTCGGTATCATTGTATGATGAATTTAATCGTAAGATAGACAAAGATAAAATACAAAAAGATATAAGATATTTAAGTGCCAAGGAAGTAATTATTAATGATTATATAGAAGGATTAAAAGAGTTAGCAAATATATATAATGATAGTAATTTAACAAATTTTGTTAATGATTTTAAAAATAGTGATTTATATATAAATGCTTTTCAAAAATCGGTATTATTGGCAGAAAAAAGAAATGTTGATAATAATAAAATATTAAAAAATAAAACAAGTATTGATAACTATTTTACTGGAGGTAATAACTAATATGTGGAAAAAATCAAAACTAAAAATTATGAAAGACAAAATCCTGGATGTAATCAAAAAAACTAATGAATATATCGAAAAACTTGGAGAGAACACAAACGATTTGTATAATACATTAAACAATATTCAAGATAAATTTGATGAAATTCGCAATATTCCTCAAGATAAAAAATTAGAGTATGAAGAAATAAAAAAGATTAAATTAGACTGGAGACAACAAGTCCAAAAAATAGAAGATGCTTATAAAGCAAATATTGCAAAAAATACAGGCTTAGGTGTTGTTGGAACAGGAGTAGGAATTAGTGTAGTAACACTTGGCCCAACTGCTGCAATGGGTGTTGCTACAACGTTTGGAGTAGCATCAACAGGAACGGCAATTTCTACTTTAAGTGGAGCAGCAGCAACAAATGCAGCACTTGCTTGGCTTGGAGGGGGAACATTAGCTACTGGAGGAGGTGGAATTGTTGCTGGAAAAGTATTTTTAGCTTTAGCCGGCCCTATTGGATGGAGTATAGCAGGAGCAACGGTTTTAGTAAGTGGTGTCCTTTTCTGGAGGACAAAAAGCAAACAAAAATGTATCGAAAATATTTTTTATATAATAAGTGAAAGAGATGAAAGAAAATATAAATTAGCAATTGTTGAATTAAAGGAACGTATAAATAGAATAATTTCTGAGAATGAACAGCTTAATACTGCAATTGAAAGAATAAAAACTTTTGGAAGTTATTACAACAAAATGTCCGAAGCACAACAATATGAATTAGGAAGCTATGTAAATCTAATGTCATCATCAACACAGCTATTAGTTAATCCAATTCATGGATTACAACAACAATATACAGATGAAGACTTTAATAAATATATTGAAAATAGCAAAGATAATAAAAAAATAGTATTATACAGAAAATATAAAAATTTAATCATTTATTTAGCAAATTTACTTTATAAAATAGAATTAGAAGAAAAAGATAAAAAATTATTATTTAAAACATTAAGAAAGAATAAAGAAATGTTAAAAGATATGGGAATCTCAAGAAAAGAATTTGATATAGACTTATTTAATATTATTTTTGATGTATTAAAGTATAAATATAAATTAGAATAATAAATAATATAATATAGAGGAGAAAAAATTTAAGGAGAAAGTTATGGGGATATGTGCAATTTTACTTTTAGGAATAGGATTAGCAATGGATGCCTTTGCAGTGTCAATATGTAAAGGTCTTGCTATGAAAAAAATGAATTGGAAAAATGCAATTATTATTGCTCTATATTTTGGAATGTTTCAAGCAGTGATGCCTATAATAGGATACTTTTTAGGAACAACTTTTGAAAGTTTAGTAACAACATTTGATCATTGGATTGCATTTATATTATTATTATTAATTGGTGGAAGCATGATAAAAGAATCTTTTGACAATGAAGATGAAAAGAAAAATGATAAAATCGATTTCAAAACAATGACAGCACTAGCACTTGCAACAAGTATTGATGCTTTAGCTATAGGTATAACATTTGCATTTCTTGATGTTAATGTAACTTTAGCAGTGTCTATAATTGGAATTATAACATTTATTATTTCAGTTTGTGGTGTTAAAATAGGTAATAAATTTGGAGACAAATACCAAAATAAAGCAGAATTAATGGGAGGAATTATATTAGTGTTATTAGGAATAAAAATATTGCTAGAACATTTAGGAATAATAGGTTTTTAAAAAATTCTACAAAAAACATTGACTTTGAGTTAACTCCAAGTGATATATATAACTAGAACTAAAGTAATAATTTATTAAAATTATGCTTAAAAGTATTAAATAAAAGATTTAAGGAGGTTTTATTATGGAAAAACAAACAGCAGGTAGAGAAAATCTAGGAGAATTGGCACCAAAATTTGCAGAATTAAATGATGATGTATTATTTGGTGAAGTGTGGTCAAGAGAGGATAAAATGTCTTTGAGAGATAGAAGTATGATAACAATATCAGCTTTAATGGCACAAGGTTTGTTTCCTCAATTAAAATCACATTTTATACTAGGAAAAAAACATGGAGTAACAAAACAGGAGGCAATAGAAATTGTAACACAATTAGCATTTTATTGTGGCTGGCCAAAAGCGTGGAGTGCATTTTCATTAATTCAAGAAGTTTATAGTGATGAAAAAATCCAAGAAGAGCATGGAGGAATTTTTGGACAAGGAGAACCAAATGTGAATTTTGCACAATATTTTATTGGAAATTCATATTTAAAACCACTAACAAATCCAAAAGAAACAAGTGTATTTATGGCAAATGTAACATTTGAGCCAAAATGTAGAAATAATTGGCATATACATCATAGTAGTAATGGTGGTGGTCAAATTTTAATTTGTGTTGATGGTGAAGGTTGGTATCAAGAGGAAGGAAAAGAAGCTAGAAGATTAAAACCAGGAGATATTGTTACAATTCCAGCAAATGTAAAACATTGGCATGGAGCAACAGCAAAATCATGGTTTAGTCATATTGCCGTTGAAGTACCAGGAGAAAATACTTCAAATGAATGGTGTGAAAAAGTTACAGATGAGGAATATAATAAATTACCAGAATAAAATTTTGGGGAATAAAAATGACAATAGCAGAAGTAGGAAAAAAATATAATTTAACACCAGATACATTAAGATATTATGAAAGAATAGGTTTGCTTACAAATATACCTAGAAATGCAAGAGGAATAAGATTAAACTATAAAATTAAACTTTATAATGAAATAGAGCAAGGCAAAAGAAAAGATTTTACGGAGGAGTGAAAGTAAATATGGAAAATAATAAAAAATTAGTTGTATATTATTCATATACAGGACATACAAAAATGATTGCAGAAAGCATTCAAAAAAAATTAGGATGTGATATTCTAGAAATAAAACCAGTAAAACCGTACTTAACAGATTATCAAACAGTAGTAGATGAAGAACAAAATAGTGAAAGTTCAAATAAAACACCGGAAATTGAAAAAATAGACAAGGATTTAGGACAATATGAAGAAATAATTATCGGAAGTCCTGTGTGGTGGTATACAATTGCCCCAGTAATTAGAACATTTTTAAAGGAAAATGATTTATCTGAAAAAATAATAAAACCGTATGCGACAAATGCTGGTTGGCTTGGAAAAACTTTTGAGGAGATAAAAAGATTATGTCCAAATTCAAAAGTGGAAAAAGGAATGAATATTGTGTATACATCTAATTATCATGAAAATCAATTAGTTACATCTCCAGATGAAATTGATGAATGGATATATAGTTTATAATGAACTTTTTAAAATATAGAATTGCTAAATCATTTTATATTGTATATAATAAAAAAGAATTATTAGAAATTGTATAGTAACAAAACAAATATTAAAGAAATAAAAAATGATATAAATAAAAACCAATATAGGGAGCAAACTATGAAAAGATTATTAAGGATAAGTCTGAATTCTGCAATATTTTCACTAATACCAATATTATCATGGTTTATTTTAGGATTAATTGTAGATAAGAATTTAGTTAATGTATTTACACTAACATATCCATTACAATTTATATGGGCACTAATTAAAAGCATATTTGCTACAGGTGCTAACTTACATAAAGAAAAAGATAAAAATGATAATGCAGTATTATCAGGTATGACGGCTGGAATAGTGGTAGGTTTTATTATTTTTGGAATAGTTGCGATAAATGTAAGAAAATATATAGAATTTATGAATATGGACTATGAGATTTATAAAGAATTTACTTTATATTCTGTTTGGGCATTATATATAAGATTAGTATTTGCTATTGGAATAGAAAAATTGTATTTTGAAGGAAAAGAAAAATTAGCTAATAAGTATTGTATACAATTAAATTTATTAAATTTTATAGTATTAATATTATCTGCAATAGTATTCAAAGATAAAATGCAGATTGTAGTAAGTACATTAATAGTAATATTAATATATACTTTATATGTTATAATAAAACAATACAAAACATTTAAATTTGAAATTGATATATTTAAATGTTTCAAATATGAATCAGTTGAGATATGTAATAATATATTGTTTTTTTTAATACTTCTATTTGGGCTAAGTAATGCATTACAATTTGGAGAAAAATATGTAGTAGCTTTAAATTTTGTGACATTAATAACAGATACACAGTGGGATGCATTTGAAGCCATAAAAACAGTTGCAAAAATAGATATAAGTAAAAATATATTTAATTATAAAATTCATAAAACAAATGCATATAAATTATGTTGTATTTTAGTTACAACTACTTTTATTATGCTAATAGTTTCTTTAAAATATTATGATTTAGATTTAAAAGTTACAGCTATATATTTGTCTTTTGAACTAGTTAATTTTGTAATTTATCCGATATATAGTATAAAAACAAGTTATTTACAATTAGAAAAATATGAAGTACAAGCAACATCAAATAAATTATTAGCAGGAATATTAAGAATGATAGTATCATTAGTAAAAACACCATATTGTACGGGAATAGGGCAAATGACATCATCAATGTACCAGTTTGTTACTATAAATATGATATTCAATAAGAATTTCAAAGTTAATAAAAAAGGAATTGTAATAAAAAGAAATAGCAATAAAATAAACGAATAAGTTTATAGTGATAGAAGTTCAAAACCATACTTAACATAGTCTGTGAAAATAATACTTGCAATTTAATTCTTGTAGTAATATAATGATGTCAAATAAAAATGAAAGGAATGATTTTATGGCAATTTTGTTACCAGGTGGAGCTGGATTTATTGGAAGTCACACAGCTGTGGAGTTATTAAATGCAGGAAAAGAAATCATAATAATAGATAATTTTTCTAATAGTAAACCTTCAGTGCTAGAAGCTATAAAGAAAATAACAGGTAAAGATTTTAAATTTTATGAAATGGATTATATGGATAAAGAAAAATTAGAAGAAGTATTTGCAGAAAATAAAATAGAAGCAGTTTTAAATTTTGCAGGGTATAAAGCAGTAGGAGAATCAGTAGAAAAGCCAATAGAGTATTATACAAATAATATATCAGGGGCATTAGTGTTATTAGATGTAATGAGAAAATATAATTGTAAAAAATTCATATTTAGTTCATCTGCTACTGTATATGGTGAACCAGAAAAGATACCATTGACAGAAGAATGCAAGACAGGTGGAACAACTAATCCTTATGGGACAACGAAATTATTTATAGAACAAATACTAAAAGACATATATACATCAGACAATACATGGGATATCTGCATATTAAGATATTTTAACCCTGTTGGAGCACATGAAAGTGGTTTGATTGGAGAAGAGCCAAAAGGTATACCAAATAATTTAATGCCTTATGTTGCAAGAGTAGCAGCAGGAACTTTAAAAGAATTATCTGTATTTGGAAATGATTATGATACACCAGATGGAACAGGAGTAAGGGATTACATTCATGTTGTAGATTTAGCTAAGGGACATGTAAAAGCTTTAGAAAAGTTAGAAAAAGAAGAAAATGGATTATATATATATAATTTGGGAACAGGTAAAGGATATAGTGTATTAGATATGGTAAAAGCATTTGAAAAATCTACAGGAAAAAAAGTACCATATAGAATTGCACCAAGAAGACCTGGTGATATTGCAACCTGTTATGCAGAAACTAAAAAAGCAAAAGAAGAATTAGGATGGGGTGCTGAAAAAACATTAGATGATATGTGTAAAGATTCATGGAACTATATTCAAAATAATTCATAAAAATAGTGGGCTGATTAAATTTCTTTTAATTTTTAATAGAAATTTAGCCAATGTATAAAAAAGTTACACTCTATATTGACAATGAGTGCAACTTTTTTATTTATATAATAAAGTAATACTATTACCGTTTTTTTCAATAAATCCATCTTCTTTCAAAGATCTTAATTCTCTCATCATAGCACTTCTATCAACACTTAAATAGTCTGCTAAATCTGTAAGAGAAAAAGAAAGTTTAAAAGTTCGGCTTAAATTACGAGTTGAAAGTAAAGAAAAGTATCCAAGTAGTTTATCTCTTGTAGAACGCTTGGTTAATAATTCAAGTCTCATATTTAAATCAGTAACTTTGCTCAATATAAGTTTTGGCAGATTATCGGATAAAGTTTTATGGAAAGGACAATTATCTTTACATTGTTCAAATAAATCATTGTGAACGTAAAAAAGAACTGTACAATTAGATTTTGCTTCTACAAGTAATTCATTATTTGTAGTGATAGTATAAAATAGTTCACCAAAAAGAGCTTGTTTTGAGAAATGCTCAACTATAGTCTTATCACCATTTAAGTCATAACGAACTAAATCAGCATGTCCATTTAATAATATACATAACTGATTTCTATTTTTTATATATGTAGTAATAATTTCATTTTTTTTAAATTTCTTTTTCTTCATTTTGTCACAAGATTTTGCAAATTCTGAAATAAATTTTTCTGTGCTAAATCCGCTATTCATTATATTCCCCCTTATTAGGATTACATAAGAATTATACACTATAAAAACTGTAAATGCAACAAAATAGGGGAAATATTGACTCGATATTTTTGTAACATTTTTGTAATATTTGAAAATGCCCATAAAATGAGGGAAGAAAGATAGTTAAAAAAAAATACTCATAATGTGTTGCTTTTGCAACAGAAAATAAAAAAAACTAATATATAATATATGCATACTTGATTTAGGAGGAAATGTAAAATGAAAGTTATCAAAAGAGATGGAAGAGCTGTAGATTATGATAAGGCAAAAATAAAGATAGCAATAGAAAAAGCTAATAGGGAAGTAAAGCCAAAAGAAAGAGCAACTAAAGAGGATATACAAAAAATAATTCAATATATAGAAGAATTAAATAAAAAAAGAATGTTAGTAGAAGACATACAAGATATAATAGAACAACAACTAATGGAGATAGAAAAATATGAATTAGCAAAAAAATATATTGTTTACAGATATACAAGAGCTTTAGTTAGAAAACAAAATACAACTGATGAAACAATATTAGGATTGATACGAAATGAAAACAAAGAATTAGCAGAAGAAAATTCTAATAAAAATATTATGCTTGCATCAACACAAAGAGATTATATTGCTGGAGAAGTTTCAAGGGATTTGACTAAAAGATTATTATTACCAGAAAAAATAGCTAAGGCAGATGCAGAAGGAATTTTACATTTTCATGATGCAGATTATTTTGTTCAACCAATATTTAATTGTTGCTTAATAAATATCAAAGACATGCTTGATAATGGAACAGTAATGAATGGGAAATTAATTGAAAGTCCAAAAAGTTTTCAAGTAGCATGTACTATAACAACACAAATTATAGCAGCAGTAGCAAGTAATCAATATGGTGGACAATCAGTAGATTTGAAACATTTAGGAAAATATTTAAGAAAAAGTTATAATAAATTCAAAAAAGAAATTGAAGAAAAATATAAAGGAAAATTATCAAATGATACTATAGAAGATTTAGTTCAAACAAGATTAAAAGCAGAGCTAAAAGCAGGGGTGCAAACAATACAGTATCAAATTAATACATTAATGACAACAAATGGACAATCTCCTTTTGTAACATTATTTTTACACTTGGAAGATAATGACCCATATATAAAAGAAAATGCTCAAATAATAGAAGAAGTTTTAAGACAAAGATATGAAGGAATAAAAAATGAAGCAGGTGTATATATAACACCAGCATTTCCTAAGTTAGTATATGTTTTAGATGAATGTAATTGCCTAAAAGGAGGAAAGTATGATTATTTAACAAAAATGGCAGTAAAATGTTCAGCTAAAAGAATGTATCCAGATTATATTTCAGCAAAGAAAATGAAAGAAAATTATGAAGGAAATGTATTTAGCCCAATGGGATGCAGAAGTTTCTTAATACCTTGGAAAGATGAAAATGGTAACTATAAATTTGAAGGAAGATTTAATCAAGGTGTAGTTAGTATAAATTTACCACAAATTGCAATTATTGCAGATGGTAATGAAGACAAGTTCTGGAAATTATTAGATGAAAGATTGGAACTATGTAAAGAAGCATTAATGTGTAGACATTATGCACTATTAGGTACAAAATCAGATATTAGTCCAATTCATTGGCAATATGGTGCAATTTCAAGATTAGAAAAAGGTGAAAAAATAGATAAATTATTGTATGGAGGTTACTCAACAATTTCTTTAGGATATATAGGAATATATGAAATGACAAAAGCAATGAAAGGTGTATCACATACTACACCAGAAGGACATGATTTTGCTATAAGAGTTATGAAACATTTAAAAGAAACAACAGAAAAATGGAGAGAAGAGACAAACATAGGATTTTCATTATATGGGACTCCTGCAGAAAGTTTATGTTATAAATTCGCAAGAATTGATAAGGAAAAATTCGGAACAATTGAAGATATAACAGATAAAGGATATTATACTAATTCATATCATGTAGATGTTAGAGAAAAAATAGATGCATTTGCAAAATTAAGTTTTGAAAGTGAATTTCAAAAAATGTCAGCTGGAGGAGCAATATCTTATATAGAAATACCAAATATGCAGAAAAATATAGATGCATTGGAAACAGCAGTTAAATTTATTTATGATAATATACAATATGCTGAATTTAATACAAAATCTGATTATTGTCATGTTTGCGGATTTGATGGAGAAATAATAATAAATAAAGATAATGAATGGGAATGTCCAAATTGTGGTAACAAAGATCATTCAAAAATGACAGTTGTTAGAAGAACATGTGGATATTTAGGAGAAAATTTCTGGAATGCTGGAAAAACAAAAGAAATAAAACAAAGAGTTATGCATTTATAAAATATAAAAAACTAAAGATAGTGTAAAGCAATTTAGGGAAATACATTATCTAAAATTAAAAAAACTAAAGGAGGAAGGAAAGAATGAACTATGCAGATATAAAAAGAGTAGATGTAGCAAATGGAGAAGGGGTAAGAGTGTCTGTTTTTGTTAGTGGTTGTAATCATCATTGTAAAGGATGTTTTAATAGATGTGCATGGGACTTTAATTATGGCAATAAATTTACGCAAGAACAAATAGATGAAGTGATTAAATATTTAGACCATGATTATATTTCTGGACTTTCTCTTTTGGGAGGAGAACCTTTAGAAAAACAAAATCAAGAAGGATTGCTACCTCTTGTAAAAAAAGTTAAGGAAAAATTTCCCAATAAAAATATATGGTGTTATACAGGCTTTGATTTTGAAAAAGATGTTATGGGAAATATGGCTAAAAATAATCAAACAACTAAAGAATTGTTAAAATACATTGATGTTGTTGTTGATGGAAAGTTTGAAGAGGAGAAAAAGGATTTAAGCTTGCAATTTAGAGGTTCTTCTAATCAAAGAATTTTGGATGTAAAACAAACTTTAAAAACTGGAAAACTTGTAAAAGAGGTCCAATATAAATAAAAGATTATTTTGTAGTTATTGTACAATAGTTTTTAATTAATTTTATGCTAAAAGACTTAGAAATATAAGCTTTCCATTACATGTCTCGGCTTATTACAAAATTCAAGAAATTCTAATTTATTTTAGGGCACCCTTCCACTATAGTGAACTCTTTCCCTAAAATTACATAGAATTTCTAAAATTTTTTCATGCACATTCGACATTTCATTTCAATCTTATATTTCTAAGTCTTTTTGATATTAATTTATTATTTTTTGTAACTTTAAAATTAAGTATTAGGAGATAAAAATCTGTCTAACAATTGTTTCCTACATAACATTTCAAAGTTATCATCTAAAGGTTCTAATTTTATATCATTATTTTTTCTATTTAAACAATGGCTAATAATATAATCTGCAAGTTCAGGATTTTTAGCTAAAAGTGGACCATGTAAATAGGTAGCTATTACATTAGATTTAAAAAATCCTTCTTTGGTATCACCAAATTTATTTCCATTTCCAAATAAAACATTACCAAATGGAGTAGTAACATCAAAGGTTTGTCCGCCATGATTTTCAAATCCAATTACTTTAGTATTTTTGTTATCTAAAGTAACATCAAGAACTATATTGCCAATACATCTTTTTTTTCTATCTTCAATAGCTTCTGTATAGTATGGAAAAATATTAAGACCAGGAATAATATTGCCATCAACACCCTTATAATATTTTCCGAATAACTGATATGCTCCACAAATTAAAAGGAAAAATACGCCAGCTTTTTCAGCTTCTTGAATATCTTGTTGATATTTTATTAAATCAGAAGCTAGAATACTTTGCTCATTATCAGCACCACCACCAGCAAATATGATATCATAAGATTTAAAATCAGGTTTATCATCACCAATAGAATATCTATCAATAATACATTGTATTCCTCTTCTTTCTAATCTATATTTTAGTACTTGTATATTTCCATAATCACCATATAATTCTAACATATCAGGGTATAAGTATAATATTTTTAATTCATTATTCATTACAAAAACTCCTTTTATTATTTTAATTTTAATATTTCTGTACGTGTTGGTTGCAAAGAAGTGTAATTAGCAATAACATATTTTTTGCCTGGAGTGGAATATAGAGATTTTACAGCTTCTTCTAAATTCAAATGTGCATCTATTTTATTTTCATCAAATCCAGCAGTTTTTATTCTAATAGCCATATCATAACCTCTAGTACCAGCTGTAATGATACGTGATACATTATTTAAAGAAGAGAAATTTATATCCCAAATCCAAGAAACGTCAAATCCATCAGCTTTATTATCATTTAATACAAATAATAAATCTTTAGGAGAATCATCTTCATTTAATAAACGTAAACTTACATTTGCTCCTGTAGGATTTTTAGCTAAATTAATAATAGTTTCAGAACCATGTACAATTATTTTTTCAAGCCTGCCATTATTTAATTCAAATTCTGATAAAGTTTTTTGAATAGATTCAGTATTAATATTATATAAAGAAACGCAAGCAATTATGGCAGTAAAATTATATATTATATATATACTATTAGATTTAGTATGGTAAACAACATTGTCAACTTCAAAACATTTATTAGTAAGATCTATATTTGTGGCTTTTTTGTAAATTTGATTATTTCCATAGTCACAATTAGGGCATATAAATTTACCTATATGTGAATATTGATAGTATTCATATTGTAATTTTGTCTTACAGAAAGGACAAAATTTACCTTCACCAGCTTCTTTCATTGTATCTGTTGCAAACTCATATTTATCTACACTAAAATAATATATATTTTTATTATTAGGATTAGCAGAACCTAATCGAGCAACATTTGGGTCATCATTATTTAAAACAAGATTCCCTGTATAAGTTTTTAAAAATTCATTTATTTTTAAAATTAAAGATTCAACTTCACCGTTTCTATCTAGTTGGTCTCTAAAGAAATCGAGAATAACTAAAGTATCTAATCTAAAATCTTTAAAAACAATAGGAACATAACCTTCATCAACTTCAAATACTAAGAAATCCGCATTTATTTTTCCAGTTAATGAACAATTTTTTAGTAATGTGGAAAGAATGCCAGTTTCCATATTGTTCCCTTCTTTGTTACTGATAATTTTATTACCAGCTCTTTGCAAAACTTGACCAATAGCATTATTAGTCATAGTTTTACCATTTGTAGCAGTAACGGCGATTACAGGACAATTGACTTTGAAATATTTAAAAATTTCAGAATTTAAATCAAAAGCAATTTTTCCCAAAAAATTCCCACCATGTTTTCCACATATTTTTAAAGCTATATTTAATATTTTCATTATAAGAATTATAAAAAAGTTTTTCATTTAATTTCTCCAATCTATGATATATTATGTAATTGCTAAAAAATTTAATTGTAATAATATTATAGTTTATAGTTATCAAAAGAATGATAAACTATAAATTGTAACCTCATTATAGCATAGTGAATATAAAATATAAAGTATTCTATTGAATTTTCAAATAAGAAAATATATAATAAGAATTGGTAATTATATATAAATACAATTTGGAGGAAAAATGATATATATAAAAGATAAAAATAAAGTAGAAGAAATACAAAATAATATAAATAAATATAATATAACTGTGTTTATGGATTTTGATAGAACAATGACAACACCAGAAAGTGATGATTCTTGGGATGCCAGTGCTAAAAAGAATGGATTATCTAAAAAATTAGAAGAATTTTATGACAAATATAGACCAATAGAATTAGATTATACATTATCAAAAGAAGAAAAAGAAAAATATATGCTTGAATGGTATCAAGGGTGTATGGATTTGTATTATGAATTTAAAATAACAAAAGAAGATTTAGAAAAATCTATAAAAAACAGCAAAATAATTTTAAGAAATGGATTAGCAGAACTACTATGTAACCTACATAAAAATAAAGTGCCAGTAATTATATTATCTGCAGGAATTGGAAATGTTATAGAACAAACATTAAAAGAAGAGAATTGTTACTATAATAATATAACAATAATTAGTAATTTTTTTAAATTTAATGACCAAGGACAAATATTAAAATATAATGATTATTTAATACATACATTAAATAAAAATATAGATAAGGTTGTAGATGTTAAAATAAAAAGTATTATCAATGAAAGAAAATATAAAGTGGTTGTAGGAGATTTAATAGAAGACATTAATATGATAGGAAGATACCAGGAAAATAGAGTATTAAAAATAGGTTTTTTAAATTCAAATATAGAAAAAAATGAAGAAATATATAAAGAAAAATTTGATATTGTTTTATCAGGAAAAAATGATTTTGCGGATATACAAGAATATTTAAAGGAGATATTATAACTTTAGGAGGAATATCATAGATGGAAATAGACGAAATTATAAAAAATAAAGAAGATAGAGAATTTATATTACAAGCTGTAAAAGAACAAGGAAAAAATTTGGAATATGCATCAGAGGAATTGCAAGATGATGAAGAAATAGTACTTGAAGCAGTAAAACAAGATGGAGAAGCATTAGAATTTGCCAGTAGTAGATTAAAAGGCAATAAACCAATTATGTTAGAGGCAATAAAAACAGTGCCATGGACAATATGTTATGTATCAAACGAATTATCTGATGATAAGGAGATTATGCTAGAGTGCTGTAAGAAATATGGCCAAGCATTGTACTATGCTTCAGAAAAAATAAGACAAGATAAAGAAGTAGTAAAAGCAGCAGTTGAAAATAAAGGTATCATAATAAAATATGCAAGTAGAGAATTAATAGATGATAAGGAATTGGCAATATTGGCAGTAAAACAAGATAAAAAAGCATATCATTTTATATCTAATAGGTTAAAACAAGATGAAGAAATTAAAAAAATAATTGAATAGTATAGTAAAAATAAAAAATAGAATGGAGGAAATGGTATATTATTTAAATATACCATATAAGAAAAATGAGAATATTAGTTGTGTCAGATATACATGGGTCAGGATATTATGCAGATAAATTAAAAGAAATAATAAAAAAAGAAAATCCAGACAAAATATTTGTGTTGGGAGATTTATATTATCATGGACCAAGAAATCCACTAACAGAAGAGTACAATCCTATGAAAGTAGCAAAATTATTAAATAGTATGAAAGATAGGATATCAGTAATACGTGGGAATTGTGATGCAGAAGTAGACCTTATGATTTCGGATTTTGATATAAGAGATAATATATTAGAAGAAATTAATGGAAAGAAAATGTTTTTTACACACGGACATAAATATAATATGAATAATTTACCAGCTGAAGATTTTGATATCATGGTATATGGTCATTTTCATGTTTGCTTTATAAAAGAAAATGAAGGAAAAATATTTGTAAATCCAGGTTCTGTAACATTGCCTAAAGAAAATACACCACATAGTTATGTAATGATAGAAGAAAATGAAATATTAATTAAGGATGTAGATGGTCATGTTATAGAAAAGAGTAAAATATAGAAAAAAGCTTATTTGCATAAAACAAGAAAAATTACACTTCTTAATAGAAGCATTGCTAAATATTACCATATAAACAAGCCTTTAAGAAAATTTATTCTTTTGTACTGTAAATAAGGAACATCAGGAATTTTCTAATATAAATAAAAATTGAAGCTTTTGTTACTATGGTCAAAAAGCTTAAAATGTTGTCAGCAACTAATTTTCTCAATGCACTTTATGTTCTGGAATGCAATGACTGGAATTTAACTGAATTTGATGAAAGTAACATTGATGTAAGGTCTGATGAAGCAGGCAGAGATATGATTGCTTTTGCAACTGTTGTAGAAAGTTTATTTTTCTGTGGTAGAGATGATACTGAATAGATTAGATGGAATTTTATATCAATCGTCATAAGAGCTAATAACCAGTAGAAAAATTAGTAATTAAAATTTCAAGAAATTTAAAAGGAAAGAAATGTGATTATATGATAAATTTAGAATTATATAAAATATTTAAAATTGTAGCAGAAGAAGAAAATTTAACGAAAGCAAGTGGAATTTTACATATTTCACAACCAGCAGTAACTAAACATATTAAAAATTTGGAAAATGAATTACATGTTCAACTATTTAAAAGAAGTAAGTATGGAATGATATTGAATGAAAATGGGAAAAAACTATATTTACAGATAAGAGATTCTGTAGATATTCTTTCAAAAGCAGAGATAATATTTAATACAAAAAAAGATATAAAATTAGGTGTACATGTAAATATGCCAAGCAAAATATATAACAATGGTATTTTAAAATTTTATGAAAAAAATAAAAGCAATATTATTAATATACATAGATTAAATGCTATAAATATATTTTCAGCACTAGAAAAACAAGAAATTGATGCAGGTTTTTCAAAAAAATATAGTGATGAACTATATGATGAAAATAAAATAAAATTTATAGAAATAGGAAAATTGCATGACACATTTATTGTAAATAGTAATTCTAAGTATTTAAATAAAAAATTATCTAAAAATGATTTAAAAAATATAACAATCTACACATTAAAAAAATTTTCTAGTGCTTACAAAAACTTAATAAAAACATTTGAATATAAAACAGAAGATGAAATAAATATATCTAATGTAGCTTTTTCTGGAATTATGGCGTTATTTAAAGTTAGAGATATAATAGCAGTTATTACAAAGGAATATGTAGAAGAACAATTAATTAATAAAGAATTAAGTGAATTAGAGGTAGGGTTTTCGCTTCCTTCAGTTGAATATGGGATATATTATAATGTTAATAATAAATTTAAAGAATTAAATAATTTAATTGAAATTTTAAAAGATAATTGTGAAATATAACTAAAAGTTATATTTTGAAAACAAATATGTATTATACATGATATAAAAATCAATTTATAATAAATGTGACGAGAGTCAAAAAAATATTATAAGGAGATTTTATTATGGTTAATTTAACATTTAATGATGAAACACAAATGAAAATATTAGAATTTTTAGGAACTACGGAAAAAATGATATCAGATGTAACTAGTCAATTATCAAATTGTAAGAAACAAGCAAAAATTTATGCTATGTCTGATTTGGGATTATCAATAGATGCCGTACGAATGATGGGGGGATTTTTTGTTGGAACATGTATAACTTGGGACTGTGATGTACCATTTGTTCCAATTGATGCTACTGTTAATGTGTGTGGAGTATGTGCTTACAAATTAAAAGATAAAATAACTCCAGAAGAATTTAAAAGTAGAATAGAAAAAACGTTTAATACTGATAATACTTATGACTGGAATTATAATAGAGGAAATCACTTTTGTACTTTATGTTATTGTGATGGAAAAAATAAATTAGAAGAAGGATATTATATTGTAGTCCATGCATCAGCAGCAGAATATAAAGAAGGAAACATGGAAGAAGGTTTGTTCCCAGAAAAGAATAACTGGTATTATAATGCTATTAAGACATATACGGATCATGAAACAGGTAGATATTTAAGATATTTAGATGGAGAATATGCAAAAAAATTTTGGAATATAGCTCATTTTTTAGAAGATTTTAATAAGAAAAGAAATGAATACTTCATCGAGACTACATTTAATGGATTGATTGACAAAAAAATAATAAATATTCAACATTATGGAATGCCTACAGAACATTCTATTTGTATAGGTTGTCATTGGAAAGAAGGTATGTATGCCTTGCTGACAGCGCCAGGAGAAGATATCTATTTTGTTAATCCTTTAGAAAGTGAAAAAAATCGATTTAAGCATGATAATATGAATTTTACGCTAAGTCCCCATGGGTTAGGGCAAAAGGTTCCCAATAAAAATGCAAATATATTAATAAGTAAGGATGATATAAAAATCGGTGATAAAAGCTTTAAAGATGGACAAATATTAAATATTGATGTAGATATTAAAATAAGGGGAACATCTGAAGGAGATTCTCCAATTTCAGAAACTGTTAACAATATATTAGAAATTTATCCAGGTGAAATACAAGGAAAAATGAAACAAATTGCATCTATAACCAAAAGAGGATTTAAAGAATACTAAGAGGAATTTTTACTTATAAAAAATAGTGTAATAAATTTGAAAAAATTACTATATTGAATAAATTATGTAAATATGGTATTATATATATATGAAACTATATTAAAAGTTCTCCACGTAGGTTATACTTAATGAGAACAAGCAACAAAAAATTTTAGGAGGATAAAAAATGGCTAATAACATTGAAATGATGGAAACTCTGGAAAGAAAATCAATTCGGTTGTACAATGGAATGATCGTAGCATATCAACAATATACATATGAAGAGCAATTCGACATACAGAAATTACCGATAGTTGGAAGAGAAAGCGAAGGTTACTCGATAAATAATGGAATAATTTGTTTTATCCATAATAATGAAGCATTTATAACACCAGAAACAAAAAAAGTTATAGAACAGCTGGAATTAGAGGGGCTGACCAGAAAACACTTTTGCGTTCCATTTAGTGTTGATGAGGCATACCCAAGAAACGAAAAAGCAAAATGGGATGAAATGCTAAAAAGAGCAAAACTGGAACATGCAAGGGAGTTTCTGGATGAGTGCACACGATATTGTGACAAACATAATATCGGAACAATACAAGCAGAAATGCTAGAAAGGTGCCTAAAAATTCCAATGAAAGGAATTAAAGTAAAAAATCATGGGGAGCTTCAAAGAGTATATCCGCTACTAAATTCAGGTTGTTTAGATAGTGTAGCAGAGAACATTATTGGACATTTTGCCTGTAATAACGGAGTTGTAGTATTTGTTTACCGGGATGGTAAAACTTATCTATCAAGAGATAGTAATATAATACTAAAACTTAAAGAATTGGGATATCTTGAGTCAAGAGGTTTAACAGTGCCGTTGTCAAACGGAGAAATAATCTGTGATTTTCTTTTAAGATGTCAGTGGGAAAATAATTAGTCTGCCAAAACATATATATGTTTTGGAAAGTGGGCCAGCTTTTGCTGGCTCATATTTTTAATTAAAGAGTTAGCCTTGACAAACATTTGAATAAATGATAACATGTTAGAGTAAACTAACATAGTAAAAATATTAGAAGGGAGAGTATGCTAAAACATACAATGTAGATATGAAAGAAGAACTATTAAATATAAAAGAATTATATGCTAATGCAGGAGAAAAAGAAATATTAAAGGGATTAAATTTAAAAATAAACAAAGGAGAAGTTCATGTAATAATGGGACCTAATGGAGCAGGAAAATCAACATTAGCAAATGTTATACTGAATAATCCAATATATACAAAAACAAGTGGTAAAGTAGAGTTAGAAGGAGAAAACATAAATAATTTAACACCAGACGAAATAGCTAATAAAGGTGTGTTTATGTCATTCCAATTACCAGAAGAAATACCAGGAATTTCAGTTACAAATTTTTTGAAATATACAAAAAGTAAAAAAGAAAATAAACCGATTAAAATTTTTCAATTTAGAGAAGAAATAAAAAAATATATGGAAGAATTAAACATGAATCCAAAATTAATGGAAAGAGATTTTAATGTAGGTTTTTCTGGAGGAGAAAAAAAGAAAAATGAAATCTTACAAATGTTAGTGTTAAATCCTAAACTAGCTATTTTGGACGAAACAGATTCAGGCTTAGACGTTGATGCAATTAAAATAGTTTCTAAAGGAATAGAAATGTATAAAAATGATGATAATGCAGTATTAATTATAACACATAATACACGTATACTAAAATATTTAAAAGTAGATTATGTTCATGTATTAGTGAATGGACAAATTGTAAAAACATCAACAGAAGAGCTTGCAAGAGAAATTGAAGAAAACGGTTATTCAAAATATAAAAATATATAAATTGTATGATTTTAAGTTATTATATAGGTTTATAGGTATCCAATTAAAAACCTAAATATAGTGTATAAGGAATAAAAAATGGCAAAGACACAAATTGAAGATATAAATAGAAATGTATATGATATAAAAAATGTGGACAACTATGACTTTAAAATGAAAAAAGGCTTAACACAAGAAATTGTAGAGGAAATATCAAAACAAAAAAATGATCCAGACTGGATGAAAGAAATTAGAATGAAAGCATTAGAAACATATAATAAATTAGAATTGCCAACTTGGGGACCAGATTTATCAGAACTAAATATGGATGGAATTTCAACTTATGTAAAACCAAAAACAGATATGAAAAAAAGCTGGGAAGATGTACCAGAAGATATAAGAAATACATTTGATAAATTAGGAATTCCAGAGGCAGAAAAGACATCTCTAGCAGGAGTGGGAGCACAATATGATTCAGAAATTGTGTATCATAGTATGAAAGAAGATTTAATAAAACAAGGGGTTATTTATACAGATATGGAAACAGCAGTTAGAGAATATCCTGAAATAGTAAAAAAATATTTTCTAAAATGTGTACCAGTAAATGATCATAAATTTGTAGCATTACATGGAGCTGTTTGGTCAGGTGGATCATTTGTATATGTACCAGAAGGAGTCAAAGTAGATATACCACTACAATCATATTTTAGACTAAATTCACCAGAATCTGGACAATTTGAGCATACACTAATTATTGTAGAAAAAAATGCAAGTTTACATTTTATAGAGGGATGTTCTGCACCTAAATATAATAAAGTAAATTTACACGCAGGTTGTGTAGAATTGTACGTAAAAGAAAATGCATATTTAAGATATTCAACAATTGAAAATTGGTCTAAAAATATGATGAATCTTAACACAAAGAAAGCAATAGTAGAAAAAAATGGAAAGATTGATTGGGTTACAGGTTCTTTTGGGTCAAAAATTTCAATGTTATATCCTATGAGTATTTTAAATGGAGAAGGAGCTAAAACAGAATATACAGGAATTTCATTTGCTGGAGCAGGTCAAAACTTAGATACAGGGTTTAAAGTTGTGCATAATGCACCAAATACATCTAGTGTAGTAAATTCTAAATCAATATCAAAAAATGGTGGAAAATGCACATATAGAAGCCTAGTTAGAATTAATGAAAATGCTAACAATTCTAAATCATCAGTATCATGTGAGTCACTTATGCTAGATGATATTTCTATATCTGATACTATACCTGTAAATGATATAAAAACTGATGAAGTAGAATTTTCGCATGAAGCTAAAATAGGAAAAATTAGTGATAAAACAATATTTTATTTAATGAGTAGAGGATTATCAGAAGAAGATGCAAAATCTATGATTGTTAGAGGATTTGCATCACCTATAGCTAAAGAGCTACCATTAGAATATGCAGTGGAAATGAATAATTTAATCAATTTAGAGTTAGAAGGTTCAATAGGATAAATAATAAATTAAAATATTAATTTAACCTAAAGGTTTATAGGTAAAACCTTTACTAAAAACCTAAATATATTATGCAAGGAAATATAAATGGAAAAAATAACATTAAATGAAACACCAGTAAGGACATCACGAAACTTTAGAGCAAATAATATAGAACTAGAGAATGTAAATATTCCTGAACGAATAGGAGACTTCTCAAATATTGTAATAACTGAAGAATCATCCAAAATAAAAATAGATAATATAATAAATAATTCTAATAAACTAACCTATGGAGTGGGAAGTTTATTAGAAAAACAAATAGATACACAATCAAATCAAAAACATAGAATAATAATTGATAGTAAAACTAATAAAGATATTTTATTCGAATTTAATTTCAATAAAAACAATTTAAATTTGGTTAATGACATGCAGATTATTGCTAATGAAAATACAAAAGCTACGATATATATAAAGTATGAGACATTAGAAAATGATTGTGAAGCATATCAAAATAGTAGAATTAATCTTTATGCAAAACAAGCTGCAAATATAAATATAGTAATTATAAATTTGTTAAATGTAAAATCAAATAACTTTATTAGTATAGAAAATAAATTTGAGAAAAATGCAAGTGTAAATTATACAATCGTTGATTTTGGAGGAAAAAATAGTATAACAAATTATTATTCAGATTTAAATGGTGATTTTTCTAATAATAGATTAGATACTATATATCTTGGAAAGGAAAATCAAAAATTTGATTTAAATTATATAGGGGAACTTAGAGGAAAGAAAACAAACATAGATATCGAAGTACAAGGAGCATTAAAAGATTTAGCTAAAAAGAATTTTAAAGGAACAATAGACTTTAAAAAAGGAGCAAAAAAAGCAACAGGAAATGAAAATGAAGCATGTATTCTTTTGTCTAAAACAGCTAAATCATTAGCATTGCCAATGCTTTTATGTTCAGAGGAAGAAGTGGAAGGAAATCATAGTAGTTCAGCAGGCAAAATAGATGAAAAAGAGTTATTTTATATAATGAGTAGAGGAATAGAGCAAAAAGAAGCAATGAAGATGATAGTAAGAGCCAGATTTAATAACATATTAAAAAACATAGATAATGAAGAATTAAAAATTAAAATATTAAATAAAATAGATGAAAAATTAAATTAGTAATCTAGGAAGGTATAAAGATGAATGTAAAACAAGATTTTCCAATATTGGAACAGGGTGATATAACTTATTTGGATAGTGGTGCAACCACTCAAAAACCAAAACAAGTTATAACTGCAATAGAAGAATTTTATAAAAAATATAATGCAAATCCACATAGAGGTGCATATTCTTTGAGTATTGAAGCAACTCAAGAATATGAAAACACAAGAAAAAAAATAGCAAAATTTATAAATGCTAAATATGCAGAAGAGGTTATATTCTCAAAAAATGCAACAGAAAGTTTAAATTTAATAGCATATTCATATGGAATGGATAATTTAAAAAAAGATGATGAAATTGTAATATCAATAATGGAACATCATTCAAATTTAGTACCATGGCAAAAAGTGGCACAACGCACTGGAAGTAATCTAAAATATATGTATATAAATAACGAATTTGAGATATCAGATGAAGAAATAGAAAAAAAGATTACAGAAAAAACAAAAATAGTAGGAATAACACATATATCAAATGTTTTGGGAACTATTAATAATATTCAAAAAATTATTGATTATGCACATAAACAGGGAGCTATAGTAATAGTAGATGCATCACAAAGTATACCACATATTCCAATAGATGTGCAAAAATTAAATTGTGATTTTTTAGTATTTTCAGGACATAAAATGTTAGCACCATTAGGAATAGGCGTTATGTATGGTAAAAAAGAATTATTAAATAAGATGTCTCCATTTTTAATGGGGGGAGATATGATAGAATATGTCTATGAACAAAAGACAACTTTTGCACCATTACCTAATAAATTTGAAGCAGGAACTCAAAATGTTGAAGGAGTTATTGGACTTGGAGCAGCGATAGATTATATTCAAAATTTAGGATATGAAGAAATACAAAAAATAGAACATGAAGTAGTATTATATGCAGTTCAAGAACTAAAAAAATTAACATATCTGGATATATATATGACACCTAATCAAGAACATCACTCAAGTGTTATATCATTTAATATAAAGGGAGTACATCCACATGATGTTGCAAGCATATTAGACTCAGAAAATGTATGTGTGCGTTCAGGAAATCATTGTGCACAACCATTATTAAGATTTTTAGGAATAGATTCAACATGTAGAGCAAGTTTTTATATTTACAATACAAAGCAAGATGTAGATAATCTAGTAAAAGCTTTAGACAAAGCTTTTAACATGTTTAAAAATTATATAAAGTAATAAATCAGAAGAAAGAGAGGTAATATAAAAACATGGACGAGTTAGAACAAGTTTATAATGAATTGATAATGGAACATAGTATGAATTCATATAACAAAAAACAGTTAAAAGATGTAGATTTTTCAGAAAAAGGGCACAATCCTAATTGTGGAGATGAAATAACATTGGAAATAAAAATGAATGGAGATATTATAGAAGATATGGCTTTTTTGGGACATGGTTGTGCAATTTCACAAAGTTCGACTTCTATTATGATAGATACATTAAAGGGAAAAACTATAGAAGAAGCAAGGGGAATTATTAAAACTTTTATAGGAATGATAAAAAGAGAAAAAATCAGTGATGAAGAGTTGGAAAAATTAGAAGATGCAATAGCATTTAAAAATATTGCCAATATGCCTGCAAGAGTAAAATGCGCATTACTTGCTTGGCATACTTTAGAAGATATGATTGATAAAAATTTAGAACAAGGGAATGGAACTTCTAATTGTTGTGAAAATTAAGTTAAATATATTTAAAATTGCCTTTATTTTTAACAATATCATACAAAAGTAATACGAAAAAAGATTGACATAAAACTAGTTATAGTATATAATAGCAACGCAACATAAATATGCAAGCAGAAAGAAAAAGGAGGATTTATTTATGGTTGAATTACGGTTTTATTCTGTAAAAGAAAGTTTTCAAGGAGATGGAAAAGAATTTTTTGCCTTACGAAAACAAGAAAACTTGTCAGAAAAAAAAGAGACACAGGAATATTTAGAAAAATATATTGTTCGAGAAGAGTTTCCGAAAGAGCAAGAAAGATATTATCTTGTTGGCTGTGCCAATGAAGCAAGTAACATCTTAATCCCAGCAGGTGCAGGTAGTGAAGTCTTAAAAGATAAAGAAGATTATATGGAAATAATTCAATATATAATCAGAAAAAAAATTAAAGGCTATACTAAAAATTATCAAGTAAACCTGGAAGCAATTGTGTTTCCAACAAAGAAACAGCTTAAAGAAATCATTAAAGATTTTGGCAATGATATTATTGAAATGAAAGATGATAAAATCTATCATGATGATAATAACTTTATTGTTAATATTTTATATGCAAAAACGAAAAACGAAAAAGTTGTCATGATAATTAGAATTGTCTAGAATGCATAACACAGCGACAGGAGGAAAAAAGAAATGATAGAGTTAAAAGAATATGCAATGATAATATTAGGTAATGGAAAAGAAAGAAGTGATTCTCAAGAGGATTGGGAAGAACGCGTGTGCACAGGGAAAAATGTAGATAAGCAAAATCTTTATCGCTTTTTTGGGGAAACCAATCAGGGTTCACGGATCTATATAAATATAGATGCAGAAGAAGCACCTTTGCAATTAGTTAAGGGGATAGTACAGCGTTATGAGAGTGTACTTGAAACTTATAATGTAGCCATATTGTCATACGACGAGTTTATTATGATGGCGAGAGATGGCAGCTTTAAGATTGAGTCTGTAATGGAAACATTCGGAGATGAAAAGTTTTATATTACTATTTTATCTGCAACTCAAGATGAAGAAGAACAAGATAAAGCAAAAAAATTAATAATGTTATATATTGAGTAAGAGCAATATAAATAAATCCTAATCCCTTAAATGTTAATTCATTTAAGGGATTTTTCTTGATTTTTAATAATAAATAAAGTATAATTTTGTCATGATTAGGTAGAAAAAGAGGTAAAAAATGAAAAATAAAAAAGTATTATTAGGAATGAGTGGAGGAGTAGATAGTAGTGTATCAGCATTGCTTTTAAAGCAAGAAGGATATGCGCCTATTGGTTTAACATTAGAATTGTTTGCTGGAAGTAGCTGTTGCAATATAGATACTTATATAGATGCAAAAAATGTATGTAATTCAATAGGAATACCACATATAACACTAGATTGTAAGAAGCAGTTTAAACAATATGTAATAGATGATTTTATTAATTGTTATTCAAATTGTAAAACACCAAACCCTTGTATAGAGTGTAATAAATATATGAAATTTGGGATAATGTATCAAAAAGCACAAGAACTAGGTTGTGATTATATAGCTACAGGCCATTATGCTAAAACTGAATATAGTGATAAATATAATAGATGGGTTTTAAAAAAATCCAAAGCTGGAAAAAAAGACCAAAGCTACGTGTTATGGAATATTCCCAAAGACTTAATAGAACATGTAGTATTTCCGCTTGGTGATTTTGAAAATAAAGAACAAATTAGAGAAATAGCAAGAGAAAATAATTTAAAAGTTGCAAATAAACCAGATAGTGAAGATATATGTTTTGTGCCTGATGGTAATTATAAGAGATTTTTAGAAGATAATTCAGATTTAAGACCCCAAAAAGGCAATATAGTAAATTCTAAAGGAGAAATTCTAGGCAAACATTTAGGATTGTATAATTATACTATAGGACAAAGAAAAGGTCTTGGAATTTCTTATAAAGAACCTTTATTTGTTCTAGGATTTAATCCTAGAAATAATGAAGTAATAGTAGGAACAAAAAAAGAATTGTATAGCAAGGAAATTTTAGTATCAGATATAAATTTGTTATTATTTGATGAAATAAAAGAACCAATATATGTTGATGTAAAAACTAGATATTCAACAAATATGGCAAAAGCGCAAATAATACAGGAGCAAGATAATATAAGAGTAATATTTGACGAGCCTCAGAGAGCTATTACACCAGGGCAATCAGCAGTATTTTATGTAGATGATATTGTATTAGGTGGTGGAAAAATAGAAAAAGGTTTAGACTAATACAAATGAAGGTTGGTGGTTTTGTGAAACGAAAAAAATTGGAAACAGGTTTAATAGTAGTAAAAAATACAAAATTTGATAATATAAGAAGAAAAATCTTAATGTTTTTTTATGGCAAAGATTATAAAATCTTAGAAAATTACCAACAATTATTAAAAAATAAAAGACCACAAAAAAAGGATATTATTATTCCTAAGGAAATAAAATTAGAAAAGGATTAAATTATGAAAAACATAAAAAATTATACCATTGAAGAATTAAAAGAAGAAATGAATAAAATTGGAGAAAAACCATTTAGAGCGGAACAAATATATAAATGGATATATGAAGCAAGAGTAAGCGATTTTGAAGAAATGACAAATTTATCATTAGACTTAAGAAATAAATTAAAAGAAAATTATGAACTAAAAAAGTTTAAAATATTAAAAAAACAAGTTTCTTCAGATGGAACTAAAAAATATTTATTTGATGTATTAGATGGCAATGCTATAGAAACAGTATTAATGAAATATCATCATGGATACAGTATTTGTGTTTCATCACAAATAGGATGCAAAATGGGGTGCAAATTTTGTGCCTCATCTGGAATACCATTTATTAGAAATTTAACAAGTGGAGAAATAGTAGAACAAATAATGGCAGTAGAACGAGATGAAAACATTAGAATTTCTAATATAGTATTTATGGGAATAGGAGAACCACTTAATAATTATGATAATGTAGTCAAAGCAATTCGAATTATTAATAATCCAAAAGGACTAAATATAGGAGCTAGACATATTAGTATATCTACAAGTGGTTTAGTGCCTGTAATATATAGATTAGCAGAAGAAAACATTCAATGTACATTATCAATATCTTTACATGCAACTACAAATGAACAAAGAAGCAAAATGATGCCTGTAAATAATGCATTTCCAATAGAAAAATTGATAAAAGCTTGTAAAGATTATATAGAAAAAACACATAGAAGAATTTCTTTTGAATATGCATTAGCAAAAGATAATAATGATAATCTAGAAGATGCTAAAAGATTAGTTAATCTATTAAAAGGAATGTTATGCCATGTTAATTTAATACCAATAAATAAAATCGAAAATGGTGAATTTACTAAAAGTACGAATGAAAATATAATTAAATTTAGAGATTATCTAAATGAACATGGGATTGTAGCTACGATAAGAAGAGAACTAGGATCAGATATAGATGCTGCTTGTGGACAATTAAGAAGAAAAAATTTAAAAAATACTTGCAAATAATAATAATTTATAGTAAAATAAGTATGCTAAAAACCTTTTACTTAGCTTAAAGAAAAGCACCAAAACTTAAAGCTCAGTTAAAGGATTAAATAAAAATAGGAGGTGTAAAAATGACAAAGGAAAGAAAACAAGAAATTATTAATACTTATAAAAGAGAAGAAAATGATACTGGTTCTCCAGAAGTTCAAATAGCTCTTTTAACAGAAAGAATTAATGAATTAACAGAACATTTAAAAATCCATAAAAAAGACAATCATTCTAGAAGAGGTCTTTTAAAAATGGTTGGAAAAAGAAGAAACCTATTAAATTATGTAGCTAAAAAAGATATTAATAGATATAGAGATATAGTTGCAAAATTAGGAATAAGAAAATAAAAAATAAGCCCGGTGTAAAAGAATCCGGGCTTTTAAAAAAATAGCAAATTTAAGATTAGAAAAGTAGCTTGTATAATGTGTTGGAGTTGCCAAAATATTATAGAGGTTACAATCTAAATTAAATTTGCTAAGTAAAAATTAATTTAGGAGGTAAAAGATATATGTTAAAAGTATATGAAACAGAATTGGCAGGAAGAAAACTTGTATTTGAAACTGGAAAAATGGCAGGGCTTGCAAATGGAAGTGTATTAGTTAGATATGGAGATACAGTTGTTATAGTAAATGTAACAGCTTCAAAAGAACCAAGGGAAGGAATTGATTTTTTTCCACTTTCAGTAGATTATGAAGAAAAATTATATTCTGTTGGAAAAATACCAGGAAGTTTTACAAAAAGAGAAGGAAAACCAAGTGATAAAGCGATATTAACATCAAGAGCAATAGATAGACCATTAAGACCACTATTTCCAAAAGATTTTAGAAATGATGTAGTAATTGTAGCAACTGTTTTATGTGTAGATCAAGATAATTCACCAGAAATAGCAGCAATGATAGGAGCATCAGCAGCATTATCAATTTCAGATATTCCATTTGGAGGACCAACGGCAGCGGTAAATGTAGGATTAGTTGATGGAAAAATTATAATAAATCCAAATGAAAAAGAAAGAGAAAATAGCGATTTAACTTTAACGGTAGCAGGAACAGAAGAAAAAATTGCAATGATTGAAGCAGGAGCAAATGAGGTTCCAGATGATGTTATGCTACAAGCAATTAAGGAAGGACATAAAGAAATACAAAAAATTTGTAAGTTTATTACAAAAATGAAAGAAGAAATAGGAAAGCCAAAATTTGAATATAAATCTTTTGCTGTACCAGAAGAAATATATAAATTTGTAGAAGAAAATTTCAAAGATGCCATGAAAGAGGCAGTTCAAGAAGTAGACAAAGAAACTAGAGATAATAATGTATCAAAGGTATCTGAAGAAATTGTAGCTATGTATGAAGAAAAATATGGAACAGATTTAGCAGAAGAACATAAATCAGCTTTAGGAGAAGCTATATATAAAGTAGAAAAAAAATGTGTTAGAGAATTAATTTTTAATGAACATAAAAGAGTAGATGGAAGAAAATTAGATGAAATCAGACCATTGTCAGCTGAAGTAGGTCTATTACCTCGTACACACGGAAGTGCATTATTTACAAGAGGACAAACTCAAGTATTATCAATAGCTACACTTGGAATGATAAGTGAGGAACAAATATTAGATGGAATAGATACAGAAACATCAAAAAGATATATGCATCAATATAATTTTCCTAGCTATAGTGTTGGTGAAGCTAGACCATCAAGAGGACCTGGAAGAAGAGAAATTGGACATGGAGCTTTAGCAGAAAAAGCATTAGTTCCTGTAATTCCATCAAAAGAAGAATTCCCTTATGCAATCAGAGTAGTATCAGAAGTATTATCGTCAAATGGATCAACATCACAAGCGAGTATTTGCGGTAGTACATTAGCGTTAATGGATGCAGGTGTACCTATAAAAAGACCAGTAGCAGGAATTTCAACAGGACTTGTAACAAATCCAGAAGATGACAAAGATTATGTTATGCTTGTAGATATTCAAGGGCTTGAAGATTTCTTTGGAGATATGGATTTTAAAGTAGGTGGAACTGAAAAAGGAATTACAGCAATTCAAGTAGATATAAAAGTTGATGGATTATCTTATGATATTATAAAAGAAGCGTTTGAAAGAACACGAATAGCAAGAAAGCATATATTAGAAGATGTAATGTTACCTGTATTAGGAAACCCAAGAGCAGAAATATCAAAATATGCACCTAAAATAGTCAGCACACAAATAAAAATTGACAAAATAAAAGATGTTATCGGACCAGGTGGAAAAATGATAAATAAAATCATAGATGAAACAGGTGTAAAAATTGACATAGAAGAAGATGGAAAAGTATTTATATATTCTAATGATGGGCAAAAAGCAGAAGAAGCATTAGAAATGGTAGAAGATATAGTAAGAGAAGTAGAAGTAAATGGAATATATTATGGAGAAGTTGTAAGAATTATGAACTTTGGAGCATTTATAGATTTAGGCTGTGGAGGAAAAGAAGGACTATTACATATTTCACAAATTTCTAAAGAGAGAATTAAAAATGTAGAAGACGTTTTACATGTTGGAGATAAAGTAACAGTAAGAGTAACTGAAATTGACGAACAAGGAAGAATTAATCTAACAATGAAAGATTTAGGAGAAAATAGCAAATAATAAAATTAACAAGGGGTTGTAAAGTGCAACTCTTTTGTTATCTCATAACGTTTGAATTTTTTATTCTAAAATAACTTCTCATTTTTTTAATAAAGATATATAATAAGTACAAGGAGGAAAATAGTATATGAGCTATATTATAGAATTTGCAAATGGACTAGGAGAACTAACAGGAATTGATAAAGAATATATAAAATTAACAATTTTTACAATATTAGTTTTTCTTATCTTTGGAATTATAAAATTAATAATAAAAAAAATATACTCCATATTACCAGTAAATGATAAGAAAAAGTTTTTTAGGAATAGAAAAATTAGAATAGTGTTAACAGTAATATCATTTATAATAGTATTCTTTATATGGGGAGAAAAATTATCAGGGCTAATAACTATTATTAGTTTCATATCTGCAGGTTTAGCAATTGCAATAAGAGAGATAATATTTAACTTTTTTGCAGGAATATACATTAATATAAATAGACCTTTTGAAATAGAAGATAGAATTGAAATAGATGATGTAATGGGAGATGTAATAAGTAAACATGCATTAGGCTTTGAAATTTTAGAAATAGGAAAAAGAGTCTATGGAGAACAAAGTACAGGAAGAATTATACATATACCTAATTCATATATTTTTACAAAGACTTTAAAAAATTATACGAAAGTGTTCAAATATATATGGGATGAGGTAAAAGTAGATATTACTTTAGATTCAGATATTAGAAAAACTGAAGAAGTGCTATATGAAATATTATTTGATAATCAAGTTTTAACTGATATACCGAAAAAAATGGAAGATGCTGTAGATGATGCTATATTAGAATATAGAATTTATTATAATAATTTAGATCCAATAATTTATATAAAAATAGAACAATCACATATAGAAATGTATTTAAGATATTTAGTACATCCTAAGAAAGCTAGAGGAGTACAAAATGAAATAAACATGAGAATAATTGATGAATATAAGAAAGGAAATATAGATTTATACACGAAGGAATAAAAAAAGTATTGACATAAAACAAATTGCAATAATGTAGAATACGTTACAATAAATATATACACTTAAGGTTAAGTAATCGGAAAGAATAAATTAAAGAAAAATTGAAAAAGTCTTGCATTTTTGGCAAAAAGTGGGTATAATATATATGAAAAGCAAGATGAGAAAGAGAGTGGGAACAAATCCCACTCTTAAATTTTGAGAAAGAGGAGGAAACTTTTTGGCTAATATAGAGGAAAAAGTAGAAAAATTAATAAAATCTAAAATAGAAGCAATAGGATATGAATTGTATGATGTAGAATATGCAAAAGAAGGAAAAAATTACTTTTTAAGAATATATATAGATAAACCAGAAGGTATAGATCTAAATGATTGTGAAAAAGTAAATAACGAAATAACAGATATATTAGATGAAGCAAATTATATAAAAGAACAATATTTTTTGGAAGTATCTTCACCTGGTATAGAAAGAATATTAAGAAAAGACAAACATTTAGAGCAAAATAAAGGTAGTGAAATACATATAAAATTATTTAAAAAAGATGAATTAGGAAATAAAGAATATATAGGAGTTTTAAAAGATTTTGATAAAGAATATATTGAAATAGATGAAGTAAAAATAGAAAGAAAAAACATAGCACAAATAAAAACAATATACAATTGGGAATAAATGAAAGGAAGGAATAGAAAATGAAAAGCAAGGAAAATAGTAAAGGACCAGCTATAGACAATAAAGAATTAATATTAGCATTGGAGGAATTAGAAAAAGAAAAAGGAATAAAAAAAGAATATCTATTGGAATCTATTGAAACAGCATTACTTACAGCATATAAAAGAAATTTTGATGCTTTAGAAAATGTGAGAGTAAGTATGGATCCACAAACTGGTGCTACACATGTTTTCTCAATAAAAGAGGTAATGGAACATGCAAAAGATTTAGCTTTAGAAATAAGTTTAGAAGATGCAAGAAAAATAAATAAAGATGTAAAACTTGGTGATAATGTAGAGGTAGAAATAGTACCAAGAGATTTTGGAAGAATTGCTGCTCAAACAGCTAAACAAGTCATTATTCAAAAATTAAGAGAAGCAGAAAGAGAAATAATATATACAGAATTCAATGATAGAAAAGGAGAAATAGTTTCTGGAATTATACAAAAAGCAGATAAAAATATAGTAGTAATGGATTTAGGAAGACTAGAAGGTATAATGCCAACAAAAGAACAAGTACCAACAGAAAAGTATAGAGTTAATGATAAAATTAAAGGATATGTTTTAGATGTAGAAAGAGGAGCAAAAGGAGCTCCACAAGTAATAGTATCAAGAAGTCATCCCGATTTTGTTAGAAAATTATTAGAATTTGAAATACCAGAAATATATGAAGGTGTAATAGAAATAAAAAGTATTTCTAGAGAACCAGGATATAGAACAAAAGTTGCAGTATATTCTCCAGATGTAAATATAGATCCTGTTGGGTCTTGTGTGGGACAAAGAGGAGTTAGAATTCAAAATGTAATTAATGAATTAAATGGAGAAAAAATTGATGTTATAGAATGGAATGAAGATCCTTCAATATATATATCATCAGCATTGTTACCAGCGAAGATTTTAGCAGTTGATATAAAAGAAGAAGAAAAATTTGCTCAAGTAATAGTTCCAGATGACCAATTATCTTTGGCTATAGGAAGAGCGGGGCAAAATGCAAGATTAGCAGCTAAATTAACAAATTGGAAAATTGATATAAAATCAGAAACTCAATTTAGAGAAATGTTAATGAATAAACAGTCAGAAAATGAAATTGATGAAAGTGAGCAAAAAGAGCAAGAAGAAAACGAAGAATAAAAATATATTCATGATGGAGGGAATAGATTGAAAAAGATACCACAAAGAACTTGCATGGCTTGTAATCAAAAGAAAGATAAAAATGAGCTTATTAGAATAGTTAAAAATAAAAATAATGAGATAAATATAGACAAATCAGGAAAGATGGCAGGACGTGGTGCATATATTTGTAATGACATAAATTGTTTAGAAAAAGTAGTGAAGTCAAAGAGATTAGAAAGGGTATTAGAAACTAATATATCTGATGGAATTTATAAAAGTTTAAGAGGTGTAATTCTTGAAAAATAAAAAAATATTAGGTTTGGTAGGTTTAGCAGCTAAAGCACGGAAGTGTACTTTGGGGAGCTGACAGTGTAGAAAATGGGGTAAAGAAAAAAATAGTAAAATTAGTATTAATAGCAAATGATGCTTCAAATAGAACAAAACAAAAATTTCAAAAATTATGTGAAGAATATAAAATAAATGCAATAGAAATTAGTGATATAGAGACATTAAGTAAATCAATTGGAAAAAATAATAAAGCTATTATCGGTATTAATGATATAAACTTATCAAAAGAAATAGAAAAAATAAATAATGGGGGTGACGTTATTGGGTAAAATAAAGATACATGAAATTGCAAAAAAACTAAATAAATCAAGTAAAGAAATAATAGAAGTAGCAAATAGGCTAAATATTAATGCCAAAAGTCATTTGAGTGGAATTGAAGAAGAGGAAGCCAAAAAAATAGAAATAGAAATAACAAGAAAAAAATCAAAAAATGTTAATGAGAAAGTTAATAAGAAAGAAGAAAAAAAGGAAACTCCTGTTATCATAAGGCGAGAGGTAATAATATCACAAGAAGATAATAATAAAAATGAAGTAAGTAATAAAAAAGAAGAACGAACAAATAAAAATGTAGGATTTGTAGAAAGAAAAAATAGAAAAGATTATAATATAGTTTATAGAAATAAACCTAACAAACCAATGACAGTAAGCGAATTATTTGGTTTAAACAAAGAAGAACCTAAAAAGGAAGAAAAAAAGGAAATTACAAAAAAAGTTCAAGAACCACAAAAAATAGATACGAAAACAGAAGATAAAATTGAAAAAGTTGAAATTAAAGATGAAATTAAAGAAACAACTATTCAAAAAGAAAAAATAAATAATGTTACAGAAAAGGTTGAAGAAAATAGAAATATGAAAGCAGAAACTAAAAGTGTAAAAGAAAATAATTATAATAATCAAAGAAGAAGAAATAATGGTCAAAATAATTATAATCGAAATAATAACAATAATAATACAGGGAATAATCGAAACAATAATAATAGTTATCAAAATAGAAATAATAATTATAATAATCAAAGAAGAAATAATTCTAACTCTAATAATACAAATTATAATAATAGAAGAAATAATAATTTTAATAATAACAGAAACAATAATAATTATTCAAAAAGACCATTAGATGAAAAAGGAATTGAAAAAAATATTAAAAATATAATGTCAACAGAAGTTATAGAAAAAGAAAGTGTAAGAGATTATAATAAAAATATTGATAAACAGAAAAATAATAATAAATATGATGATAACAAGAATAAGAAATCTAAAAATAGAAAAAATGCAAATACTAATAATTTTGACGAAGGCAAATTAAAAACATTAAAAACAGCTAATAAGTTATCAAATATGTTTGATGACCAAGATGGAGGAATGCTAGATTATTATGATTTAACAACACAAAGAGGAAGAAGAGGCAAGAAAAAGAAAAATCAAAACCATGAAGAAAGAACAAAGCAAAAAATATTTAAGTTAACTAATATAGAAATTCCAGAAAGTATAACTGTAAAAGATTTAGCAGCAGAAATGAAAAAAACAACATCAGAAGTTATCAAAAAATTATTGGGTTATGGTGTGATGGCAACAATTAATAATGAAGTTGACTTTGATACAGCATTTTTAGTAGCACAAGAATTTGGCATTACAGCTAAAAAGAAAGAAACTGTAACAGAAGAAGATATATTATTTGACGATTCTGAAGACATGGAAGAAGATTTACAAACAAGACCACCAGTAGTTGTTGTTATGGGACATGTAGACCATGGAAAAACATCATTATTAGATGCAATTAGAAAAACTAATGTAATAGAAGGTGAAGCTGGAGGAATAACACAAGCAATTGGAGCATATAAAGTAAAAATAAATGATAGAGAGATTACATTTTTAGATACTCCAGGTCATGAAGCATTTACAGCAATGCGTGCTAGAGGCGCACAAATAACAGATATTGCTATTTTGGTAGTAGCAGCAAATGATGGTGTAATGCCTCAAACAATAGAAGCAATCAATCATGCTAAATCAGCTGGTATACCAATAATAGTAGCTATAAATAAGATTGATTTACCAGATGCTAATATTGATAAAGTAAAACAAGAGTTAATGAGCTATGAACTTGTACCAGAAGAATGGGGAGGAGATACAATTTATGTACCAATATCAGCTAAGAAAAATGAAAACATCGACCAATTATTGGAAATGGTATTATTAGAAGCTGATATGTTAGAATTAAAAGCTAACCCTAATAAACAAGCAAAAGGAGCTGTTATAGAGGCAAGACTTGATAAATCTAAAGGAGCAATTGCAACAATGTTAGTACAAAGAGGAACACTAGATGTTGGAGATACAATTGTTGTAGGTTCATCTATAGGTAGAATAAGAGCAATGATTAATGATAAAGGTAAAAAAGTAAAAGCAGCCGGTCCATCTACTCCAGTTGAAATTATGGGATTAACTGAAGTACCACAAGCAGGAGATGTTTTCTATGAAGTTAAAAATGAAAAAATGGCAAAACATTTAATAGAGAGAAGAAAACGTCAAGCCAGAGAAAAAGCGATTAATGCAGTAACTAAAGTAACATTAGATAATTTATTTACACAAATGGAAGAAGGTAAATTAAAAGTATTAAATCTAATTGTAAAAGCAGATGTACAAGGTTCAGTAGAAGCAGTTAAACAATCATTAGAAAAATTGCATAATGAAGAAGTTAAGGTAAAAGTAATTCATAGTGCAGCAGGAGCAGTTAATCAATCAGATGTTACATTGGCAAAAGTTTCAAATGCAATTATAATTGCATTTAATGTAAGACCAGATGTTACAGCAAAAGAGATGGCAGAAAAAGAAGAAGTAGAAATAAAACAATATTCAGTAATATATCAAGTTATTGAAGATGTCGAAGCTGCCATGACAGGAATGCTAGACCCTAAATATGAAGAAAAAGTAATTGGTAATGTTGAAGTAAGACAGACATTTAGAATTTCAAATGTAGGAACAATAGCAGGTGCTTATGTATTAAATGGTAAAGTTGAAAGAAATGCAGGGGTTAGAGTCATTCGTGATAATATAGTAATTCATGATGGAAAATTAGCTACATTAAAGAGATTTAAAGATGAAGTAAAAGAAGTAACAAAAGGATTTGAATGCGGAATGCAAATTGAAAATTATAATGACTTAAAAGAAGGAGACATAATAGAAGTATATATTATGGAAGAAATAAAAAGATAATTCAAAGGAGAGAAGAAAATGCAAGGAAAAAATAATCCTAGATTAGGACGTATTGATGAAGAATATAGAAAAGAACTTAGTCAAATTATAGGATATGAACTGAAAAATCCGAATTTAACAGGATTAATAAGCGTTACAAGAGTAAGAGTAACAAGTGACCTAAAATTTGCAAAAGTTTATGTTAGCATTTTGAATTCTAAAAATATAAAAAATACACTAGCAGGATTAAAGAAATCATCAGGATATATTAGGACAGAACTAGCCAAAAGAGTAAACTTAAGAAATACTCCTGAGCTAATATTTGAATTAGATGATTCAATGGAATATGGAGCAAAAATAGATTCAATCCTAAAAGAAATTATTCCAGAAGGGAATAACGATATAAAAAAAGGAGAATAAGAATGACATTAGATGATATTTTAGTAGAAATTAAAAATGCAGAAAAAATTGTAATTATGGCACATGAATTTCCAGACGGAGATGCAATTGGAAGTGTACTTGCAATGTATCTTACAATAAAAAAAATGGGAAAAAATCCTGATGTAATAATTAGAGAATTTCCTAGAATATATGAATTTTTGCCAGGAGCAGCTGAGGTGAAAAAGACATCAGATGTAGAAAAATATGATTTAGCAATAGCTTTAGATTGTGCCAACTTAAAAAGATTGGTTGGAAAAGAATATTTTGAAAAAGCTAAAAAAACAGTAGTAATAGATCATCATAGTTCAAATACAATGTATGGAGATTTAAATTATATAAATCCAGTTTCACCTGCATGTTGTGAAATATTAGCAGGAATGGCGGAATATTTTGAAATTCCAATAGATATAGATATAGGCTCTTGCATATTAACAGGAATAATTACAGATACAGGAGGATTTAAATATGCAAGTGTAACACCTGAAACATTTGAATTTACAGCAGAGCTATTGCGTAAAGGGGTTAATGTATCAGAAATATATCAAAAAGTAATGGAAACAAAAACACATTCAAATTTTGAACTTATAAGAAGAGCGACAAATAGATTAGAATTATTAGAAGATGGTAAAATAGCATTTACATATATTAATAAAAAAGATGAAGAAGAAGTGAATGCCGAAGCTGGAGACCATGAAGGTATTGTAGAAACTGGAAGATGTATTGAAGGGGTTCAAGTTTCAGTATTTATAAGAGAAAGAGAAGAAAATTTATATAAAGTTTCGCTTAGAACTGGCAATAATTCTAATATAAATGTTTCTGATATTTGTTATATATTTGGAGGTGGAGGACACCCTAGGGCAGCAGGAGCCAATATTCAAGGAAATATGGAACAAGTAAAAGACACAATTATAAAAGAAGTAAAAAAAGCAATAAATAAATAGAAGTATATAAAATAGGTTACAAGATATAAAATTGTAACCTATTTATTATTATAATAATATATTTGTTTTGAATTTCCATGTTATCTGTATTATGTGTGATAGTAAATTTTCTATTATAGTTTGAAATAGCAATTTATTCAGATATTCAAATATCTTATTTTATTAACTTTTTAAAGTCATAAGGCAAAGGTGCTGTAAATTTTTTTACTTTATTAGTTATGGGATGAATAAAAGAAACTTGATAACTATGTAAAGCTTGATGGCTAATTAGAGGCGAAGGTTGACCATACAATGTATCGCCTAAAAGAGGATGTCCTAAAAAACTAAAATGTACACGAATTTGATGAGTTCTACCAGTTTCTAAGATACAATGTACTAAACTATAGGTATCAAATTCAGAAATAAGATTGTAAATAGTTTTAGAATACTGACCAGAAGAATCTATACATCTTTCTATGATGCTACCTTCTTTTCTTGCAATAGGTAATTCTATACAACCATTTTGTGGCTCAATAATACCATCAATTAAACATAAATATTCTTTTTTAAAATTATTAGTAGACATCTGTCTACTTAAGCATTCTTGAATATATTCGCATTTAGCAAATATTACTAGACCAGAAGTGTAGAAATCTAATCTATTAACAGGTCTAATTTTTTTATAAAGACCAATAGAATCAAAATAATATTTAACTCCATTTGACAAAGAAGTGGAATAATGAGATAAAGAAGGGTGAATAGCAATGCCAGCAGGCTTATTTAAAATTAATAGCCAATCATCTTCATATATTATATCTAACTGCATTGGTGTAGCTATTATATTAGAATTATCTTCTTTATAATCAAAAGAAACATTGATAATATCATTGACTTTTCCATAGCAACGAGTATTTATAGTATCATTATTTAAATATATACAATTTTTGTTTATTAATTTTTTTAATAATCGCGTTGAAAAATGTAATTCATTTATTAATATTGAATTAATGGTAGAATTTACATCTTTTTTATTTATTTGGTAAGTAAGTTCCATAAAATATTCTCCTAACATAGCAATTATTTTATAATGTTTTTTGAAAAAATACAAGAAATAATGAAAAATAAATTTGTTGTTTGCCTAATACAGTCACTATTGCTCTTTTTTAAAATTTATAGTAAAATAATGTCAGATAATCAAAAAGAAAGGTTGAAAAATATGAGAATTAGATATAAAAAATGGGCTAGACCTGAACTAGAAGCTAGTAAATTTTATATAGATGAACCAGAAGAAATAAAAGGAAAATGGAAGGAACAATTTGAAAATGCAGCACAATCACTACATTTAGAATTACGGTTGTGGTAAAGGACAATTTATATCTAAATTGGCATCTGAAAATTTAGACATAAACTATATAGCAATAGATTTAGTTGATGCGATGTTAGGATTAGCTAAAAGAAATATAGAAGAGGAATATAAAGAAAAAAATTTAGAACCTAATAATATATTAATAACAAGATTTGATATAGAAAGAATAAATCTTATATTAGATAACAAAGACCAGGTAGAAAGAATATATATAAACTTTTGTAATCCGTGGCCCAAAGGAAAACATAGAAAAAAGAGATTAACACATACAAGGCAATTAGAAAAGTATAAAGAATTTCTTAAAGAAAATGGTGAAATTTATTTTAAAACAGATGATGATGATTTATTTAATTCTAGTTTATTATATTTAAAAGAATCAAATTTTAATATCATACAAAAAACATATAATTTACATGAAGAAAATATATTTGAAAAAAACATAGAAACAGAACATGAGAAGATGTTTTCAAATCAAGGAATAAAAATAAAAGCATTAATTGCAAAGTTAGAAAAATAAGCGAAGAAGAGACTTGAATTATTACTGAAAAAATGATAAAATACCAATAGATTAAAAAAAAACCTATTTTGGGAAATTTTTTAATCTTTTTTGTTTAATAAGGAAAATTTTACACAGACATAAGTAAGTTTATAGGTAACTTTCAAAAAACCTAAATATTATAAAACAAGGAGAATAAAAATGAATACAAAATATATATTTGTAACAGGAGGAGTTGTATCAGGTCTAGGAAAGGGGATAACAGCAGCTTCTTTAGGAAGATTATTAAAAAATAGAGGATATAATGTAACTATACAAAAATTCGATCCTTATATAAATGTAGACCCAGGAACAATGAATCCGTATGAACATGGAGAAGTATTTGTTACAGATGATGGAGCAGAAACAGATTTAGATTTAGGGCATTATGAAAGGTTTATAGATGAAAACTTAACACAAAATTCTAGTGTAACAATGGGGAAAATTTATCAAAGTGTAATAGAAAAAGAAAGAAAAGGAGATTACTTAGGAAAAACTGTCCAAGTAATACCACATATAACAAATGAAATAAAAGAAAGAATATATGGATTTGAAAATACAGATACAGATATTGTTATAACTGAAATAGGAGGAACAGTAGGAGACATTGAAGGTCTATCAATTATAGAAGCAATCAGACAAGTAGGATTAGAAAAAAATAAAGAAGATGTAATGTATATTCATGTAACATTATTACCTTATATATTTGGCTCAAATGAAATAAAATCAAAACCAACACAACATTCTGTAAAAGAACTTCAAAGCTTAGGAATAAAACCAGATATATTAGTTTGTAGAACAGAACAAGATATACCTGATAATGTAAGAGAAAAATTATCATTATTTTGCAATGTTAGAAAAACAAGTGTAATACAAAATAAAACTGCAGATTGCCTATATGCTGTACCTTTAATGCTAGAAGAAGAAGGATTAGCAAGGGAAGTTTGTAATCATTTAAGACTTGATAAATATATTCCAAATAATAAAAATTGGGAAGAAATGATAACAAAAATCAGAAATATAGATAAACATGATGTAGTAAAAATAGGACTAGTTGGAAAATATGTAAAATTAGAAGATTCATATATATCAGTTATAGAGAGCTTGTATCATGCTGGATTTGCCAATAATGTAAAAGTAAAAATAGAATTAGTAGATTCTGAAAAAATAACTAAAGAAAAAGTACAAGAGCAATTAAAAGATTTTGATGGAATAGTAGTACCTGGTGGATTTGGTGATAGAGGTATAGAAGGAATGATAGAAACTATAAGATATGTAAGAGAAAATAATATTCCATTTTTAGGAATTTGTTTAGGAATGCAGATGACAGTTGTTGAATTTGCAAGAAATGTATTAGGAATGCAAGATGCAGATTCAGAAGAGTTTAATAGCAAAACAGAACATAAAGTTATTCACATAATGGAAACACAAAAAAACATACATAAAAAAGGCGGAACAATGAGACTAGGAGCCTATCCATGTGTAATAAAAGAAGGCAGTTTAGCTTATAAATTATATAATAGTGTTGAAATCTCAGAAAGACATAGACATAGATTTGAATATAATAATAAATATAAAACAGAGCTAGAAAATGCAGGATTAAAAGTTTCAGGAATGTCACCTGATGAATCTTTAGTAGAAATGGTAGAAATTGAGAATCATCCATTCTTCATTGCAGGACAATTCCATCCAGAATTAAAATCTAGACCTAATAGACCAGCACCATTATTTGTAGGTTTAATAAAGGCAGCAAAAGATATAAGAAAATCTTAATAAAGTTTCAGATTTATTTTAAAATAAATATATTATACAGAAAGGAAAATAGTATGATAAGTTTTAAAAGTATAATAGCAGAAAAGATATCAGAAGTTGTAAATATTGATACAGAAGAAATTAAGAAATATATAGAAAATCCTAAAGATACAAAAAATGGCGATTATGCATTTCCATGTTTTAGTTTGGCTAAGAATCTAAGAAAAGCACCTGTACTAATTGCAAATGAAATAAAAGAAAATATAAAAATAGATAAAGCAATAGTAGAAAAAATAGAAGTTATAAATGGATATTTGAATTTCTATATAAATAAAGAGTTAATGACAAAAGAAGTCTTAGAAGAGATTGCATCAAAAGAAAATTATGGAAAATCTGAAATAGGAGATGGAAAAAATATTATCATAGACTATTCAGCTCCTAATATAGCTAAACCTTTCCATATTGGCCATTTGCGTTCTACTGTAATAGGTGGAGCATTGTATAGAATTTATAAATATTTAGGTTATAATACTATTGGAATAAATCATTTGGGGGATTATGGAACACAATTTGGAAAACTGATAGAAGGATATAAATTATGGGGAAAAGAATATAATATCGAAAATGACCCAATAAATGAATTAACTAAGATATATATCAGGATTAATAAAGCATGCAAAGAAGATGAACAAATTTTAGAACAATGTAGAAATAATTTTAAATTACTAGAAGATGGAGATGAATATTGCAAACAATTATGGGAAAAATTTAGAGCACTAAGTTTAAAAGAATTCCATAAGGTTTATGATTTACTAGGAAGTAAATTTGACTCTTGGAATGGAGAAGCTTTTTATACCGATAAGATGGGAGAAGTTTTAGAAATATTAGCAAAAACAGGAAAGTTAACAATATCACAGGGAGCACAAATTGTAGATTTAGAAGATAAAGGAATAAATACACCATGTATTATACAAAAATCAAATGGGTCAACAACTTATGCTACAAGAGATTTAGCAGCAATATTATATAGAGCAAGAAATTATGATTTTGATAAAGCACTATATGTGGTATCTTACGAACAAACACTGCATTTTAAACAAGTATTTGAAGTAGCAAAATTATTAGGAATAGATTCTAAATATACTGACGGATTAAAGCATGTTGCTTTTGGAATGGTAACATTGCCGACAGGAAAAATGTCAACGAGAGAAGGAAATATAGTAAAACTAGAAGATTTGCTTGAAGAAGCAATTAAAAGAGCAAAGGCAATTATAGAAGAAAAAAATGCAAGTTTGGAAAATAAAGATGAAGTTGCTAAAAAAGTAGGAGTAGGAGCAGTCATATTTAATGATTTAGCAAATAGCAGAATAAAAGATGAAGTATTTGACTGGAATCAAATATTGAATTTCCAAGGAGAAACAGGACCATATATTCAGTATACTTATGTGCGTACAAAAAGTATTTTAGAGAAAATCAAACAGATTCCAGATATAAAAGAAATAAAATTTGATAAATTAGAAGAAGAATCAGCACAAAATATTATAAAATTAATATATAATTTTCAAGATGTTTTGGAACAAGTTACATTTAAAGAAGAACCATCAATACTATCAAGATATTTAATAGAATTATCTAAATTATTTAGTACATTTTATAATGATAATAAAATACTAGTAGATGATGGAGATACGCAAAATGCAAGAATTTATTTAACTTATGCGGTTGGTAAAGTATTAAAAATAGGAACATATTTATTAGGAATTGAAATGCCCAATAAAATGTAGAAAAACATAGAAAAGTGCAGAAAGATTGATGAAAAATGTAGTGTAAACTATGTGACTGGTAAATGTCTCAAAGATAGTAGCATATCATTATTGTGTGCAGATATGCAGATTACATATTAAAAGATGGACCTAATTTGATAAAAGTATTTTTATATGCACCAAGCAAATACTGTTCTATTGGAAATGAGAAGGTGGTAAATTTTATTTGTGATTATATAAATGAAAAAAATAAATAAGATAATAAAAATAGTTGTGATTTTGAAAAATTCCAATTGCAACTATTTTGTTTATGCATTAAAATTATTTTAACAAATTTAAATTAGTATTGATGCTAAAAATTCTGAGATAATTATAAAAATAAAAGGAAGTTTACTTAAAAATAAGAGTAGGCTTTCTTTTTATATTTAATATAAATAATTTTATAAAAAATTTAAAAAATTCAATAATTTTTCAATGTTCATATTTTATATTACTAATGTAAAAAAACATGGAGGTAGATTAATGAAAAAGAAAATATTAATAATTATTCTAATAATATTATTAACTGGAGGAGCTTTTATTGTTGGAAGGCAAGTTGGACTCAATACAGAAGATAGTAAAACCAAAACTGTTATTACTGAAGAAACAGTGTCAAATCATGATATAAAAAAGACACTAACAGGTTCTGGTCATGTATCAGCAAAGACAACGGAAAAGTTGGGATTAACAACAACAAAATATTTTAAAGCGATGTGCGTAGAAGAAGATGATACTGTATTAGAAGGTGAAAATATATTAGAATACACAAATGGAACTTATTTAACAGCACCTTATGATTTAGTTATAGAAAGTATTAGTGTGCCAGATACAGAATCAAAATGCACATCTTTAAATTATATAGAAGTATCAGACTTGACTTCATTACAAACTACAATATCAATAAGTGAAAATGAAATAGGAGAACTAAAAAAGGGACAAGAAGTTGAAATTACATTAACAGCAGATGAAACTAAAATTTATAGTGGAAGCATAACAAAAATAGATTCAGTAGGAACTTATTCATCATCTGGAACTACATTTTCAGCAATTGTAGAATTTAAAAATGATGGTAATGTAAAATTAGGAATGAGTTTATCTTGTACAGTTATATTAGAAGAAAAAGGTGTAATTAGTGTGCCAATAGATGCTGTATATGAAAATGATAATGGTGAAGAATATGTAAATAAAATAAAAGAAGATGGAACTGCGGAAGAAACAATTATAGAAACAGGAATTGCAGATGATAGTTATGTTCAAGTAATATCCGGACTAAATTTAAATGAGAAAGTTCAAATAATAACAAAAACAACTGAAAGCACAGCAACAAGTAATGATAATAAATCAGGATTAAGTGGGTTTGACAAAGGAATGAATGGTGGAGATTCTAAAAACTTTGGTGGAGATGCACAAAATGAAAATATGAAAGGTAATCGTCCTGATTTTTCTGGCAGTAATGGTGGTGGAATGTCATCAGTTTGAAAAACAAAAACAATTTATTTCTAAGGAGTAAAATTAGAAGTAAACTTAAAAGATGAAACTGTGTGGCTTAATAGACAACAGTTAGCGGATTTATTTGATAGGGATGTAAAGACCAATAGGAAAACATATTAATAATGCTTTAAAAGAAGAGTTAAAAGATGTTCCAACTGTCGCAAAATTTGCGACAGTTCAAAAAGAAGGGGAAAGAAAAGTATCTAGAAATATTGAATACTATAACTTGGATATGATTTTAAGTATTGGATATAGAGTCAAATCAAATAAAGGTATTATATTTAGGCAATGGGCAAACAAAATATTAAAAGATTATATGCTAAAAGGTTATGCAGTAAATCAAAAAAGATTAGAATACTTAGAAAAAACTATAAAATTGATAGATATTGCGAATCGTATTGATGAAAGACTAGAAGGAAATGATGCAAAAGAAATATTAAAGGTAATTGGAGGATATTCAAAAGCATTAGATTTATTAGATGATTATGATCATAGGACATTAAAGAAAATTGAAGGAAATATAGATGATAGAAAAATTGAATATCAAGAATGCATAAATATAATTAATAAATTAAGATTTAACGAAGAAAGTTCGCTTTTTGCAGTTGAAAGAGATAAAGGATTAGAATCAATTATTGGTAATATTTATCAAAGTTTTGCACGGACAAGATGTCTACAAAAGTATAGAAGAAAAAGGAGCAAATTTCTTGTATTTAATAGTAAAAAATCATGTATTTACAGATGGAAACAAAAGGATTGCAGCAACTTTATTTATATATTTTTTGAATTTTTATGGAATATTATATAAAAACGGTAAACAAGTAATTGATAATAATACATTAACAGCTCTTACTTTGTTAATTGCTGAATCAAATCCAAAAGAAAAAGATATAATTATAGATTTAGTGTTGAATTTTTTGAATAATGAATAAAATTGGAGGTAAACAATATGTTTGATTATAAGAGTTCTCCAGAAAGTATAATAATTAAAGATAAGGAAGATTTGAAAAGTAAATTACAACAGGGTATAGATGATATAAAATTAAACAAAACATATTCTTTAAATGAAGTTCTTAAATATATTGATAATTTATAAAAATGAGTGGAGTAGGGGGAAGAGCCTTATTTTTAGATATATACATTTTAAATAAACACAATTTAAAAACAAAAAATAAAAGATTAGGTAGTAAAATATATGGAATTTCGCTTATGAAATTTTTTCACCCTGATGGCTATAAGTATTGTGATGAAATGAATGGCATATGCAATATTTTTCTTGTAAATGAACCAGCTGATATTCTTTTGAATAGAAAGAAAGAGATTCGAAAAGAATATGCATCATTAAATGTAATGATACAATAAAATAACAAAGGAGAGATATGAAAAATGGAAAAAGAATATGAGTACAGTACAAAAGTGAAAGATATTAATTTTTTTATAAATTATTGTAAAGAAAATGATTATGTTTTAATAAATACAACTACTAGATTTATATTTAATATAAATATTTTATATATAAAAAAGTAAAAAAATATATAGAAAAATTTTGTGCAAAGTTTTTACAAAATAGAATTTGTTTCAGATTTATAATTAAAAATAAAATTAAAAAATATTATATTTAAAATTTATAGAATTTTTTTAAAACGAACATTTGTTAATTGCAAATTTCAATGTTTGGTTTTTAATTTATATGTATTTTAATTATTATAATTTAAACTTGCGAAAATCAATTTTAAGCCAATTACAATATTGCAATATTAAATTATCAATCTAAATATTAAATTTAGATTGATTTAATTTAAGTTGCTTATAAAAATTTTGGTTACATATATGCAATTTTTATAATTATTTGCAGATACTAAAGTAATCTCTAAAAAGCCTAAAATAACGGCTTACGAGAATCGATTTTAAGCCGTTTTTATTTTTAAGGCTTATAGAGTTTGTTGTTGGTAAAATACGGCAAATATAGAGAAATAGGCATTTTGAAGATTTTTGGAAGAATTATATAATAATTATAATGTGAAAGAAAAAATTATTAAGTAATAAAATTAAATTTTAAATAGAAAAATTATTTAGATGTAAAATTATTCAGTTTTGAAAACAAAAAATAATATTCAATTTATAAAAAACAGAATAAACAGAAAAGTTGAAAGTAATAAAATTATTAAAACTAAGGAAAATATTGCTAACACGCGAAAGAGAATATCAAAAATAGGAAATAAAACGAAAAAAGCTATAAAAGATACACCCCAAAAAATAAAACAAGCTAAAAAAGTAACTAAACAATCATTAAAAACAAGTGTAAAAGTTGCTAAAAAAAGGTTATCAAATAGCAAAAATAGCAACACAGGCAACGATTAGAACTGCCAAAGCAACAATAAAAGCAATATCTACAGCAATAAAAACAATTATATTGTGGACACAGGCTCTAATTGCAGCAATTCTTGCTGGAGGTTGGGTAGCAATAATTATAATAATTATTATATGCTTAATTGCAATGATATGTAGTTCCATATATGGAATATTTTTTTCAAATGAGAGTGGAGTAAATGTCAAATCAATGAGTTCGGTTATAAGTGAAACAAATAAAGAATTTACGAATAAAATTACAGAAATTCAAAATACAAATGAACATGATGATTATGAAATAAACTCACATAGAGCAGAGTGGAAAGATGTTATTTCAGTTTATACCGTACTAATAACAGGTGGAAAAGAACAAAGTGATACAATTACTTTAGATGATAAAAAGATTCAAAAATTAAAAGATATATTTTGGGAAATGAATGCGATTTTTTATAGAATGGAAAGCGTAGAAAAAGACATTGAAGTAATAGATGATAATGGAAATACACATACTGAAAAAGCAATTAGAAAAGTATTATATATTGATATTCAAGGAAAATCTGTTGAAGAAATGTCAAATATTTATAATTTTAGTGAAAATCAATTACAACAAATTTCAGAATTAAGAAGTGATAAATATAAAGACTTATGGTCAAATGTTTTATATGGCTCATCTGGAGGTAATGCAAATATCGTAGAAGTTGCTTCTTCTCAATTAGGCAATGTTGCTGGACAACCTTATTGGAGTTGGTATGGTTTTAATTCAAGAGTTAGTTGGTGTGCTTGTTTTGTCAGCTGGTGTGCGAATGAGTGTGGCTATATAGATATTGGTATAATTCCTAAATTTGCAAATTGTCAAAATGAGGGAATTGTTTGGTTTAAAACTTGTGGACTTTGGCAAGATAATGGCTATATTCCTAAATCTCGGAGAAATAATATTTTTTGACTGGGAAAATGATGAAATATCAGACCATGTTCGGAATTGTAGAAAAAGTCGAAAACGGAAAAGTCTATACTATTGAGGGAAATTCTAATGATAGTTGTGCAGAACGAAATTATGATATTAATAGTAGTGTAATTGTAGGTTATGGAACACCTATGTATTAATAAATTTAATGTTATTATTGAAAAATATATATGTAAATATAAAAATGAGTTGAATTATGAAATATAAGAGATTTGATGTAGTAGAATTAAATAATGGAAATAGAGCAACAATATTAGATATAAAAAAGAATTACTATAATGTTGAATTTGTAAATCCTTATGGAATTACACTAGACAAAAAATTTATTTCAAATGATGAAATTAAAGGATTGATTTGTTCATCAAAAAGAATAAAATCAAATGAAAGGTAATAGATGTCCTGTATAATATCAATTTGTGATATTATACAGGACTTTTTTCTTTTTTTATTTATATTTTTTATTATTTGTGTTATAATCACAAGCATAAAGAAAAAACGATAAAAAACCTCTTATATAGAAAGTGAGGACTATAATGATAAAAGTAATGTTTGTATGTTTAGGCAATATATGTCGTTCTCCAATGGCAGAATTTGTACTCAAAGATATGGTAAAAAAGCAAGGATTAGAAAAAGAATTTTATATAAAATCTTCAGCAACTTCTAGTGAAGAAATAGGAAATGATATTCATTATGGTACTCGTGATAAACTAATACAAAATGGAATCTCTTTTACAAAAAGAAAAGCAGTAAAATTAAGAGCAGAAGATTACAAAAAATACGACTATATTATTGGAATGGAAAAATCAAATGTTATAAATATAAAAAGAATAGTAGGGGAAGATATTGACGATAAGATTTATAGATTGTTAGATTTTTCAGATACCCCTAGAGATATTGCTGATCCGTGGTATACTGGAAATTTTGAAATTACATTTAATGATATAGTTGAAGGTTGTAATGGATTTTTGAAATGTTTAAAAGATAAGAATATAATAGATAAATAACAAATTTAGGGAGTGTGTTATGGAAAATCAAGAAAGAAAAGCATATTTGACAATTGGTTCTGTACGAACATTAGATATAAGAGTTATATTTGAAGATACAGAAATTTTATATGAGGGTGCAGTGGAAGATGCTCCGGAATAAATCAAAAGATTAAGGTATTCTAAAGTTAAAAATTCAGATAAGATGAATTTTTATGTTTATAACTCTAATTAAAAATTAAAAACTTTTTAGGAGAAATTTGATGAATAAAGAAGAAATAATAAAGTATTGTTTAACATTAGAAAATACATATAAGGATTGCCCTTTTCCTGATGATTTTGAATCTGTAACAATGAAACATTTGAAAAATAAAAAGTGGTTTGCTTTAATTATGAATGTAAATAATAAGTTATACCTTAATGTTAAGACAGATCCAAATTATTCTGATATATTGAGAAATACTTATGATTATATAATACCTGCTTATCACATGAATAAGGAACATTGGAATACAATTATTGTAGATGAAAAAGTGGACAAAGTATTAGTAAAAGAATTGATAGAGCAAAGCTATCAATTAACAAAGTAAAAATAGATATTAAATTGAAAAGGAGATTAATGTGAAGAAAAAAATTTCTGTATTGATTATAATTGTTTTTCTTTTTCTCATAATAGATTTAACTTTTTTTATGATAAATAATGGGTGGTATTTAAGAATATTTAAAAGCACAAATATAAAAGAAATTGATGAAAAACAATATTTAGGTGTAGAATCATATAGTAATAGATTAAGAAAAACAATTATTTATTATGAAAAATATAATACTTTTGCATATAAAAAGACAGAAGAATATATAGAGGAGTTTTATGATGAGAATGGAAAACTAGAATATAGAGAATATCATAAAATACCACAAACAAATTCAGTAATATGTTATTATGATAATGATGGAAACATTGTAGAAATAAAAACATATGACGAAAATGGTTTGATAGTTGATATGCAAGAAAATAATTGATAAATTACGAATTAAGAATTAAGAATAATATTTGAAAGTGAGTGCTGATTGGTTATGGAAAATAAAATAAGTAAAAAATATGATATATTAATGATTGTATGGGGATTATCATTGGGTATAATTGAACTCTTGATTATATTTTCAGGTTTTTTAGAAAAAATAAATATTTCATTTATAAAAGCACCATACGCAAAAAATTTATTAATTTTAGCAATAGTTTCACTATGCTTTAGAGTAATAACTTATTTTATTCAACAACCTTATAAACGAAAACTTGAGAATAAAAATAAAATAATGAGAAATAGACATTTGGCATTGATTTGTGGCATAATAAGTATAACGATAATGTTTTTTATACTATGGAGTATAGAAATGAGTAGTGATCCAGAAAGTTCTTTATTTATAATAATTGTTCTTACAATAGAATTTGTTTCAGTTCAAATTCCATTTTTATTACCAATTTTTTAAGAGACTATATTTGTAATAATGTGATCAATAATATAAAATATTAAGAAATAGAAGGGAAAACAAAAAAATGATGAAAAGGAAGAAAGTAATTTTATTAATATTCATAATTATAATTATTTTAAGTATATTAGCATATGTAATCTATAAAAACAAGATAGTATATACAATTTTCCAAGACTCTAATGTAGAAAACAGTAGTTCAACTATAAATGAGGTAGAAAATGAAGAATTAAAAGAAGTTGATGGATGTAAATATAATCATTTCCACCCTGTTTTTGAAAATGGGTATGATTATACACAAGATATGGAATATAAGGATAAAATTTATCACAAAACAATTACAGATTATAAAGAATATATGATATATAAAACAAGATGGAACGATATATGCAATATGACGGAAGATGATTTTAAAAAGAATTTTATGGTCATAACGGCAGTAGAAAATACATCTATGATAGGATTAGATATAAGACAAATAAATTTAGATGGTAACACTTTATTTATTGATTTAGACAATGCAGACATTGAATATGATAGAAAGAAAATGTGTATGTCAATTATAATACCAAAAGATTTGATGAGTGAAGACATTGAAATAAGAGATTACAGAAAAATTAAAGAAACTCCAGAATATATTTATGGATGGAAAAATGATAGTATTGATGGATTAAGTATGATTTCTCAAGATGAGGCTGTTCGAATTGCAAAAAAATATGCACAAAGTCTTGTAAATTCCGACAGTTTAGAAGGGCAATATTTAGAAAAATATACAAAGTTATATGAAGTAACTTTAACGGAAAAATCACCTAATAATTATTGGCTGATAACTGATGGAATTATTGAAAGGGAATATAAATTTGCTAGTTTTACTAGAAAAGTTTATGAGGTAACATTAGTACCGTATGATGATGATGTGGAGATGGATAGAGCATATTTTTATGTTGATGCATATATAGGCAAAGTAATTGGCGGAATGGAAGCATCTGATTAAGATATACATTTATAATATAAAGAGTCAAAATCTTATAAATGTATTAAAAATTTATTTAATAATGAAAGATTATATATAAGCAACTTATAATTTATTATTATCAAATATTTAAAATTAGGTTATTATCAAAAAAGATAACTACCTAATTTTATTTTTTTTTGAAAAATATGATAAAATTAAAATAAAAGTGTAACCTTTTGTTAATTATACTACACTATATAAGTATAAGATGTCTTATAAAGGAGTTTTTGAGTTGAAAGATTTAAAGCAAGTAGAAAATTATTATAAAAATAACGAAATTGATATGGATCAAATAATAGAAGATTTTACACCATATATAACTACTATAATAAATAATGGAACGAATGACAAAATATCATTTGAAGATAAAGAAGAAATTTTTTCGGACACATTTTTTATATTATGGAAAAATAGAGATAGACTTAATATAAATATATCTTTGAATTCATATTTAGCAGGAATAACTAGAAATTTAATAAAAGAGAAATATAGAAAAGCAAAAATTATTTATGATATTAGTGATTTTGAAAATGATACAATAAATTGTGTAAATATGTATGAAAATGACAGAGAATTAATTTTTGATGTAGAACAAAAGGTTAAAGGACTAAAAGACATTGATATTAAAATTGTGAATTTATTTTATTATTCATCTATATCAATTAAAGATATAGCAAAAAAATTAAATATTTCTGAATTAAATGTAAAAACAAGATTACATAGAATACGAAAGAAGATAAAAAGAGAATTAGATAATGGAGGAATTTAGAAATGGAATTTGATAAAAACAAAATAAAAACCAAAATTGCTATATCAAAAATTAAAGAGGAGAATGATATAGTTATGGAAAAAAGAAAGGCGAGAAGTGTATTTAAAACAGTAGCAACTGCAATGGCTGGAATAATTTTGAGTACAGGAGTTGTATTTGCTACAACACAAATAATTAACAAATTTGGAGCAAATAGTAGTGATGGTATTCAAACTGCCATTGAAAATGGATATTATAGTGATATAAATACAGAATATAAAGAAGCAAATGGAATTAGTACAAGTATAGAAGCATTTTTGATAGATAATGATAATTTTGATATAAATTTTAATATAAAATTTGATGATAGTTATAGTTTACAAGATATGTTAGCAAATGATGGAAAAATAGATATAATGGATTTAAAAGTAGTAAATGAAAAAAATGAAAAAGTTTTCGCAACAAGAGAACTTGAAACAGAAGAAATGACATCATTATATAAAACAGAACAAGAGGCAAGGGACAATTATACTAGTTATAATGGCTCATATAGTGAAACAACTCAAAAAATAAATGATAATAAAATTAAATATTATTTAACAGCAACAGGAAATCCAGTAGAATTTCCTATATCTCAAAAATTGAAAGTAACATTTAATAAAATAAGGAATAGATATTGGGAAAATGGCAAGGAAAAATATAGAATTTATGAAGGCGAATGGAGTTATGAAATAGACGTACCAAGTAAAATGGCACAATCTAATATAGTTCAATATAAATTAGTTTCTATTAGTGATGAAAATTATAAATTTGATAGTGCTAGAGTTTCAAATACAGCATTTAAAATTTATTTAAGTAATTGTAATGGTATTGCTCATAATGAAAATGAATGTGTTGAAACATCTGACGGAAGAAAATTTTATCCAGCAGGTAGATCAGATGGAGATGGAATGATAAGTGTTAAAGAAGATGGAATTGTAAGATATTATAATACATTTAACTTAACAAATTATGATACAACAGATAATCTAAAAGTGCATTTATTTAAAGAAAATGGTGATGAGGTAATTGTTGAATTAGTAAAGGAAAAATAATTGTTTAATAGGCAGGTAATTAAGTTGAAAATTACTTGCTTATTATGTTATAATCATAACAAAATATAGTAATTTGTAGGGAGGATAATTAATATAACTGAAGTAAAAAAATTAAAATATTTTGTAACAAAATAACAACAGCGGATACTAAATAAGTGAAAGGAGGAAAATGTTATGCAGGATATTGATAAAATATACAAAAAATATAGTGAAATTGTTTACAAATATGTATTCTGCTTAACTGGAAATGAAGATATAACCGAAGAAATTGTCCAAGAAACTTTTTTAGTAGCTGTTAAAGATATAAATAAGTTTAGAGGTGAATGTAAAATATCAACTTGGCTATGCCAAATTAGTAAATACATATGGTATAAGAAACTAAAAAAAGAAAAATCAAAAAAAGAAATACCATTAGATTTATTACAAAATACATTATGTATAGAAGAATCAATAGAAGAAAATCTTTGGAGTAAAGAAAAAAAGATACAATTATTTAAAAAATTACAAAATTTTGATGAAGATACAAAAAATGTAATGTATTTAAGGATATTCGGTAATTTTGAATATAATGAAATTGCAGAGATTATGAATAAAACATCAAATTGGGCGAGAGTTGTATTTTTTCGTGGTAAGCAAAAATTAAAGGAGGAATTGGAAAATGAGAAATGAATGTGATATTGTTGAGGATTTATTATTTAGCTATAATGATGGTGTTTTAAGGAATTCTTCTAAAGAATTAGTGGATGAACATTTAAAAAAATGTGAAAAATGCAAAAAAAAATTAGAAGAAATAATACAGGAAAATAATGAACATAATCAAAAAAATCAAATTAAAGAAATTGATTTTTTTAAGAGAATTAAGAAGAAAATAACTAAAAGAAATGTAATAATATTAGTATTTTTCATAATTTTAATGCTTGTTGTTTTATTTAATATACATGTATATAATAATTATAAAGAAATTGCTTCTACAATGGAGATATATTTAAAAGATGATATAACAGAACAACAGATAGAAAATATTAAAAACAAAATAATTGAAGAAAGTGATAATACAGAGATTGAATATGTTTCAAAAGAAAAAGCGTTGGAAAGATTCAAAAATAATTTAGAAAAAAATGAAAATTTATTAAATGATTTTGATAATCAGAATAATCCTATACCTGCTTCTATTGAAATAAAAACAGATACGAAAATTCAAACAATAGTGGAGAGCATACAAGATATGCAAGGAATAGCTCATATAACAACTCATATAAATTCTAATCCATATGAATTATATATACAAAGAGTTATGAAAAAATAGTATTTTATAGTAATTTATAAGGCAGATAATTAATTTAAAATTATCTGTTTTTATGTTATAATCATCTCGACAACTTACAATAAGTAGGGCAAGTGATTAAGTTGAAAATTACTTGTCCTTTGTGATAGTGCGACAGGCATGTCGTTTAGCTAATCGGTGAAAGTCCGTATTGGAGGTATATATCGCCAACCAATTAGAGAA
>CAKPPS010000004.1 GCA_934177795.1 uncultured Clostridia bacterium
AAGAATCGTTATTTGCAATATAGGTGCTCAAAGTATTTATTTTAAATAATTTGTGACAAATGATTGACTAACCTACATTTTCAAAATTCAGGATAAAATAAATAAATTGACATATAATAATTTATATGCTAAACTATATTTACCTAGCAAACAAATCACGCATAGGCTTATAAACCTCCTTCCTGCCTCTGAGCAAGTAGGCTTCTATATATTAAACTAATTATATTACTTTGTCAATATAGCACAGATGCAAAACAGTGTACATTCACTCATTCATGAATGTGCTTATATTTTTTATTTTGCATTATTGTTGCTTTTTATGTAAAATATGCTATAATATTTATATAGAAACTTGTAGATTAATCCTCATAGCAACATTTGAGGAAAGCATTTTAAGAGCCAATTAGCAGGAGGACAAAACTATGATGATGAACGAATTTGAAAGACAGGTAGTAAACAGGCTGCGAATGCAAATGTCAAAAAGGGATGCAGAAAATGCTCTCTATGAAATTAGAGAGGCATTAGGTGAAGATTGTTATGACCAGATTCGCCCACAATTGATTGCAGGTGCAAATGGAAAAGTAACAAAAGAATACCCTCCCATCAAAAAAATTATATGGGCATATTTCAATGACAGATTTGATGTTTTTGAAAATGCGTAATTTTCTCCCCAGTCTGCTGTTTGGCTGGGGTTTTTTTGAATAATTTCGTTAGTTTAGAAAGCATAAATCCGTAGATGTAAAATTTGTAATAAAAATGTAACGACATGAAGTTAAGCCATTTACAGGCATTAATCAGTATAAAAGATAAGATAAATAAAAAAATACGACAAAATCGAGTAGAGGATAACACTTAGTGTGTTTTTCCCCTCTCACACCACCACCCAAGTGGTTCTCGCAAGTGGCGGTTCAATTTATATTAAATATGAACTTTTTCATATTGGTCTAGTAGGACTTAATCTTTCATTATTTATTGCAAACTGTATATATCTAGTTTTGCATATTTGATAATAACCTTTTCTTGTATTTGCACAATTAAATGCTATTTCAAATGGGACTCCTAATTTTTGTAAGCTTTCACATTTCTTACGTATCTTTTTCCATTGTTTCCAAATTATAATTCTTATTCTTACCCTCAGGTGTTCATCAATTTCAGTGATTTTGTTTTTCATATTTGCTATTCTAAAGTAATTTACCCAACCTCTAACAACATAATTTATTTTCTTTATTCTATTATCTAAACTAATACTCCAACTTCTATCGGTTAACTGTTTTAGTTTCCTTACCAACTTTTGATATGATTTTAGGTGTGGTTTTGGTTTCCATTGTCCTTTTGAACTTTTCCAAAAACTAAATCCTAAGTATTTCGCTTGTGTTGGTCTTGTTTCCTTGCTCTTTTCTGCATTTACTTTTAATCCTAGTTTCTTTTCAATAAATTTTGTTATTGATGCCAAAACTCGGTTTGCTGCTTTTTCACTTTTAACAAGTATTATACAGTCATCAGCATATCTTACAAAGTTTAGTCCTCTTGCTTTGAGTTCTTTATCTAGTTCATTTAACATTATATTACTTAATAATGGACTTAGATTTCCTCCTTGTGGTGTTCCTACTGTTGTTGCTTTAACTATTCCTTTTTCCATTACTCCTGCACTTAGATATTTTCTAATTAATGACACTACATCTCCATCAGTTATTGTCTTTCCTATTATTGTTATTAATTTATCTTGATTTACTGTGTCGAAAAATTTCTCTAAGTCAATATCTACTATCCATTCATATCCATCATTCAAATATTCCAATGCCTTAATTACTGCTTGTTCACAGCTTCTATTAGGTCTAAATCCAAAACTATTATCATTAAATTGCTTTTCAAAAATTGGGCTTATTACTTGAAATATTGCTTGTTGTATTATTCTATCTGTCACTGTTGGTATTCCTAGATTTCTCATTTTACCATTTTCTTTTGGTATTTGGACTCTTTTCACAGGTTGCGGTTTATATTTTCTTTTTCTTATTTGGTTTATTATTCTGTCTTTGTTTTCTTTTAGGTATTCATATTCTTCTTCTACTGTTATTCCATCAACTCCTGCTACTCCTTTGTTTGCTACAACTTTCTTGTATGCCTTGTTTAAATTGTTTTGATTAAGAATTTCTTCTAAAAGTTCCATATCTATTTTCTCTTTTCCTTTCCGTAGATAGATAAATTATTGATTTTGAGTAACCCTCTGAGATACGCTCATACTCTCCTCATTAACACATTCTAACTATTATCTATCACTAAATTTTCGGTAGTGAAAACACTACAAATTGTTCAGTCCTTCGGAAAATATTTTCCTACTATGACCTCTGCTGACTTCTTGTGATAAACCTTTTTCGACCATATTTCATTCTATGTACTCCTCGTCGTTTCCTAACTACTCTATGCTCACAAGACCTCACAGGGTAAACCGTTTAACTTTCCTCATTTACTCGCTTGATTTACTATACAAGGTTACGTATATCTTTTGGGCTTTGACTTGAACTGTAGTCTTACCATCTTGCATAGCCTTAATATCAAGTTTTTTTACATCGAGCCATGATTTTGATACACACTTTCTCCACTTCCACCTCACGATGGATAGCTTGTGTTTCTCTAATTGGTTGGCGATATATACCTCCAATACGGATTTTCACCGATTAGCTAAACGATATGCCTGTCGCACAGCATAAAAACGCTTGATTTTTCAAGCGTTTTAAGTGATTTTTTCACTCTAATTTGATATAATTTACTTGAACAAAAAAACATAACAAAAGAGTGAAAAAATCTATGAACAATATATCACAAATTTCAATATTTGAATATAGAGAAATTGAAAATTTAGGAGATTTGGAAAGATTAAAAATATTTTTTGAAAATATCGATGATGATAAATTATGTGAAAAGCTTGAAAAAAGAAGAAAAAATGGAAGAAATGATTATCCAGTAAGAACAATGTTAAATTTAATTTATGCAATGAAAATATTTGGACACAGAAGTGTGGAATCATTTAGAAAAGAATGGTATTATGGATTTAGAGCACATATAATATGTGATGCAAAATATGGATTACCAATAAAAAGCAAAGTAACACCAGCAAACAATTCTGAACAAACAGAATTAGATAATTTGTTAAAAGAAATGCAAAATAACGATAAAGAACAATATAGAAAAAATGAAAAATTTAATGGGAGATGCAGGATACGATAATGGAGCAAGAAATAAACGTATAAAGGAAGAATATAATGTAAATCCGATAATGGAATAAAACTGAGAAATATAGAGAAATAGAAAATCAGCCAATATCCTATACAAAAGAAGGAGAAGTATTCTACATAGTAGACTTAAATAATTATGAAAAGATGAAATACTTAGGATATGATAAGGAAAATAATGCCCTAAGATATACAAAGTATAGTACAGGAAAGAAAATATATAGAATACCATTGAAAACAGATTATAGAATATTTACATCAGTGGCAAGAGATAGTAAAAAATTCAAGAAGAAATATAAAATGCGAACAGAAATAGAGATGTTAAATGGTAGAATAGATAGAGATTATATGTTTAATGACCATTTCATAAGATGTCAAAATAAAATTCAATATAAGGCAATCCAGAAATATCTGACATAAATTAGTTCAAAATGGGTACAAATGGAAAAAATTAATTTACCATAATTTGACTTTATGTAGATTACATGATATAATATAAATGTAACTGGTGATTAATATATCACCCAAACATCATATACATTATTTAGGAGGAAGCATTATGATGAATATTAAAATGGCAAAGGATACTATGATGAAAGGAAAAGAAGTACAGATCTTCAGAGGCTCTTTAACTGAACTGTGCTTTAGCACATTCTGTTGAAGATCTTCCTGCATTTCTGGTACAGGATGGTGCAGTCGTTATTAGAAACGAAAACACTATCAGACTTTACGCAGTTGAAGGTCATGTCGAAAGACATTTTCCAGTATACATCTGCTGGGAAAAAGTGTCCGATGAAAACAAGGACCGTGTACCTGGAAACTTCGGCGCTTGGCCAAAAGATAATGATGATACCACACTTACAGAAGTTGATGGTAAGTTTTATAACCTGCCAACTACAAATACTGCTGTAATTATCACCAAGGAAATTCCTGCTTTTGTAAAAAATGCTGGATTTCCTGTATCAATTAACGGAACCACTGCAAACCTTACCAGAACTGACTGGGGCAATGAGGTTCGCAAAGGAACTGTAGGAAAATCCTTATGGGTATCCTATGGACCAAACGATATAAACATTTTAACTGCAACTGAGAAGTCTGCAGAAGAATACAACGTTTGTATCGACGGTACTGTTTATGGTACTGTGGCAGAAATTTTGGGCTAACCTATCAATCCTTTCCCCCCCATATGAAGCTCATTTGCTGATTATAGGTAAGCACATTCACTCATTCGTGAATGTGCTTATATTTTTTCTATTTTCCTTATTTGCCAAATCAAATAAATTGCTATATAATGATTACAATTTATAACTATATAAAATAATTATGTCAGATTTAATGCAAAAACATTAATAGAAAAATATGAGGTGCTTATGAAATTTTTTAAAAAATTATTAATACGATTATTTATTTTCATTTTATTTATACTACTAGTATTAGGAATTATTGGATATATTTATTATTCTAAGGCTTTAAGAGAAAAACCATTATTAAATAGAACTTCTGAAATTATAAACCAGGAACATTATACATGTTTTAATAAACTACCAAAAGACTATGTTAATGCCGTTATTTCTGTCGAAGATAGAAGATATTATAAACATGGTGCAATTGATTTTGTTGGTATTGCTAGAGCTTTTTTCGTTAATATAAAAAATAAAGAGCTCCAAGAAGGTGGTAGCACAATTACTCAGCAAGTGGCCAAAAATATAATTTTCTCTCAGGAGGATACTTTTTTAAGAAAATTAGGTGAATTTTTTGCTTCTTATGATTTAGAAAAAAACTTTACTAAGGAAGAAATTTTTGCATTATATGTAAATACTGCTTATTTTGGAAATGGTTATTATGGTATTTATGATGCTTGTCATGGATATTATAATAAGGAACCTCAACTTTTAAATTTAGATGAAGCATCCATGCTGGCAGGCATTCCGAATGCTCCATCTGTTTATTCCCCTGCTGTCAATCCAGACTTAGCTAAACAACGTCAAAAGCATGTATTGAAAACCATGGTTCAAAATAATTATATATCCCAAGAGCAGGCAGATGCTATTAATACGAATTAGAAAAACCATTCAATTGAATGGCTTTTATTCATTTTTATTTTTAATAATATACTTAATTCTCTTCAGTTATATATTGTATAATCCCTACCTTATAATAAAGATTTTTTCCATTTTCTCCATATTCTGCATTATTGTATAAAGAAGCTTTACTAAAAATTACATTTTCTGCATCTCCTGCTACTTTATCTATCAGCTTTATACTGTCATTATTATAATAATATATACTAGTATTAGTATCATCACCCAAAATCAAAAAGTGATTTCCTTTCAAAGTAGGTCTATATAATGAAGATGTCATTTCTTTCAAATCTTTATCAAATAACTGATATTTATCACTTTCTTCACCTGGTCTTTTTATAAAAAAACTATTATATGAAGCTACTATGTCTTGAAATTTTCTTTCTATTTTATTTGACTGAGTTGACATGAATAAAGTTTCTCCTGTACTTTTTTTAGCAATTATTCTATAGTTTTCATTAATATCTTCTATTAAATAAGCTGTATTAATCGTTTTCTTTTCTCCTGTATTTTTAAAATAGCCAGATTTTTCTGTATCAAAAAATGGTATATCTCCATTAGAATATAATAAAATTCCTTCATGTAATTCACCCTTTTCATCATTGTACGCTTCATAAATCAAATTATTACAATCTAATTGTATTTTTTTATTTTCATTCATATCTATTAGATAATATTCTTTTTTATTTTCATAAAATTTTTCTATCTTATTTGTATCTCTGTTCCAATTTTTATTAGATTCTAAATTAATATAATTCTGAGCTAATTTTATATCATCTTCCTTTTCATTAGTTTTTATAACTACTTGCAATATCTTGTCCAATATTTTTTCATTTTTAAAATACATATATTCATAATCTTTATTTTCCTCAAATTGAGCATTATTTTCTTCGTATTTATTTAAAATATTTTCATTTATTATATAATTTGCATCTGGTGTTCCTTGGTTATAAGCATAATCTAATCCATAATTATCATCATTAATTACCTGACTTATAAATATCTTAACTAGTTTCGCATAATTTTCATTACATATATTGCACAATGTAAATAATTCCTCTCCTTGAGAATTTATTACCATAACTTTATTATCCTTTTTTGCTGCTGCAAAGTTTATAATATTGTTATCACATTCTATATCATCACCATTTTCTATACTGTCATAATCTTTCTTACAAATTTCATTTCCTTTATCGTCTATAAAAATATATTCATTTTCTTTTTTATATGCAAATGTTTCCGTACTTTGTTCTGCTTTTAGTTTAGGTAATGCTTTTTCAAAATTATTTATATCTGTTTGGTACAATACTACTGGTATCATTAGTATTGTAATTTTAATCACTATAAATATAAGAAATAAAATAATAGGTATCTTTATCTTTTTTTCCTGGTTTATTTTTCTATTCCATATTAAATTTAGTATACTTAATACTATCGAAACAGTGTATATACTCATAATATCTCCACTTTTAAATACACAATATGTAATCCATATAACAAGCAATATAATATAAGTAATAGAAATATCTTTACGTTTTTTTACTATATTTAAAATAGCCATTATAAGATTGAATACTATCATCGTTATTATTTCAATACTACAAACTCTATTAAAATAGCGATAATATAATAAATATGGAAAAATCACATTATTAAATTTACTATTGGATATGACACTTATTAGTATCATTTCTAGCATACATATTATATTTAGTATATTTAAATATTTATTAAATTGTTTCATTTATCTTTTCCCCCATATTTTCTATGCTTAGATTATCAAGTGTTTTGTTTTGCATTCTATGCAATTATACTAATCCATTAATTAAAAATCAAGTGTTTTTTATATATTTCACTTCCATACATTAACTATCTTTCCATTATTTTTTTAACAAAAAAACACCTTCTATATTGACATTGTCAAGAAAGTGTTTTTTCTTTTAATCTTCTAGCCCAAAACTTACTCCTAATGCATTATTTATTTTATTTATTATTGTTTCATCATTTATATGCCCTATTTTTTCTTTTAATCTGCTTTTATCTATAGTTCTTATTTGTTCTGCTAAAACCACAGAATTATTTTTTAAGCCACAATCTTCTGAATCTATTTCTATATGTGTTGGTAATTTATTTTTCCCTGTTTGTGACGTTATCGCTGCTGCTATTACTGTTGGGCTATATTTATTTCCTAAATCATTTTGAATTATTAATACAGGTCGTATTCCTCCTTGTTCTGACCCAATTACTGGACTTAAATCTGCATAAAACATATCTCCTCTTTTTACTAACATTTTTATCACTCCTAATATTGTTATATTATCAAGTATGATTGTTACTTTAAATACTAGTTCTGTAAAGTTTAACTATTTTAACTTTACTTCTCTATATAATATGTAAATCAATGTTTTTTTGCTATTATCTTTTATTTCCATTTTTACTGGTTTGCCTGTATTTTTTTTAACATATAATGCTATATATTTTTCATATTTATTATTTTCATTTTCTATTTCAAGTATTATTTCATTTTCGTTCTCTTTATATTTTTGAGTATCACTTTTTTTATATTTCTCTATAAAAGCGTTTAAATCTATGCAATTATCTATCATGTATTCATAATTTTGATAAATTTTAACAATATCCAATTTTGTATTTTCTACTTTTACTTCATTTTTATTCTTTACTATTTTTACCCCTTTTATATTTTCTGGTTCTATTATTTCTTGTTCAGAAATATCTGGATATTCATATTTTTGCTTTATTATATATTTATTTGTATTTTTGTTACTATTTACTTCTAATTCTATCTCTGTTTCGTAAGAACTAATATTTAAAATATTTTGTATTATTTCTTGATTACTATTATTATTTCCTATTTTTATTTTTTTACTCTTTGGAATACAAAAAAAAGTAATTATTATGATAAAAATTAAAATTAATACAAACACTAATTTTTTATTTTTCAAATCGTTCCTCCTTGTTTATAGCTATATAATGTAAAAAAAGAATTATTTGTATTTTACTACTAATAATTCTTCTTTTTTAATTTTTATTCTATAAACTCAAGAAATATTCTTCTACTTTATTTAATAGTTCTTCTTGTGTTTCAATCTGATTAATAGCATTTCTAAATTCACTAGAATTTTTTAGATTTTTTGTATACCATGCTATATGTTTTCTTAATTCTTTTACTGCTATTGCTCCTTTTTCTTCAACTGCTAAATTTATATGTTTTTTTATTATTCTTAATTTTTCTTTATTGGATGGTTCTTCTAGTTCTTGTCCTGTTTGTAAATAATATTGTATTTGTTTAAATATCCATGGTTTTCCAAAACTTCCTCTTCCTATCATTATTCCATCTACCCCTGTAGTTTCAAACATAAGCTTAGCTGTTTTTCCATCTACAATATCTCCATTTCCTATCACAGGAATATTGACTTTTTCTTTAACTTTTTTTATAATTTTCCAATCTGCTTTTCCCGTATAAAATTCACTTCTTGTCCTTCCATGTATTGTAATAGCTGATATTCCTGCTTTTTCAGCTATTTGTGCAATATCAACAGCTACTATGTTTTCTTTATCCCAGCCTTTTCTTATCTTTAAGGTTACTGGAACTTCTGAATTTTCTACAACACTTTTTATAATTTTCTCTGCATGGTTTAAGTCTAATAATAATTTACTACCATCACCATTTTTTACTACTTTAGGAGCTGGGCACCCCATATTTATATCTACTATATCTGCAATTTTGCTAACTTTTTTTGCTGAATATGCCATAGATTCTTCATCACTGCCAAATATTTGCATACTTATAGGTCTTTTTTCTCCATCAGTATTTAATAGTCTTTCTGTTTTTAAATCATCATAATACATTGCTCTTGAACTTGCCATCTCTGTACATACCATACCTGCGCCATAATCTTTACAGATTATTCTAAATGGCTTATTAGTTACCCCTGCCATTGGAGCTAATATTAAGTTATTTTCTAATTCTACATTTCCTATTCGTATTTTTTTTACATAATCCATTTTATATTATCTCCATTTAATTACTGAATAAATATTGTTTTCTGTCTTTTTCCACTAATATTAAGTAATAATCCAATACACATAAAATTGGTAATTAATGAGCTTCCACCATAACTTATAAACGGTAATGGTACTCCTGTTATTGGTAATAATCCCATAACCATTCCTATATTTTCTATTACATGAAATAAAAATACTCCTGTTATTCCTATTGCTATGAGTGAGCCTGCTCTATCTTTGGCCGTTTTTGCTATATATACACATTTGGTTATCAAATATACATATAACAATATAATTCCACCAGCTACTATAAATCCCATTTCTTCCCCTATTACAGAATATATAAAGTCTGTTGTTTTAGGATATAAGAATCCTAGTTGAGTCTGATTTCCTTTTAATAATCCCATTCCTGTCAATCCTCCTGCGCCTATTGCTAATTTGGATTGTATTATATTATATCCTGCTCCTCTTGGGTCTGATTCTGGATTTAGGAATACATCTATTCTTGATTTAGCATGTTCAGGTAATATAAAATTATATAATAGTGGAATTGAAATTGCTATAACTAAAAAGGTTATAATAATATATTTCTTATCTATACCTGCCGAAAATAGCATTAATGCTGTTGCTACAATAAATGCTAAAGAAGTTCCATAGTCTGGTTGCATTACAAGTAATAATACTGGTACTGCAAGTACAGATAATATAATTAATAATTTTGTTATCTTATTTATTTCATTTGGTCCCTTTTTTTGAATCTTAACTATTGTATAGGTTAAAAATAATATTACAAAAACTTTTGCAAATTCTCCTGGTTGAAATGAAAAAGCTCCAATATTAAACCAGCTTGTTGCTCCATTTACTGGTGTTGTGAATAATACTGCTATTAATAGTAAAATAAATATACCATATAATACTGGAGATGCTTTTAATAGTAAATTATAATCTATAAACATTAGAATTACCATAGCAATTATACTAATTACAAACCAAATAATTTGTTTAGTAAATTCATCATATTCTGTTTCTTGTGTTGCAGAAAATAAAGCAACTATTCCTATTACACATAGAATAATTGCAACAACTAAGATTCCCCACTCCATATTTTTTAATTCTCTTTTTCTCATTAAATCACTCTTTTTCCTTTTTATTTTTTTGTCTTTTGTTTTGTTTTCTTTTTGTTATTATGATTGTTTCTTTGATTTTGTTTATTTAATTCTTCTTTGTTTACATTTTTGTTTTCATTATCTTGATTTGATTTTTTTTCTTCTTTTTTGTCTTCTTTTAAGTTTTGGGTTTCTTCTTTAGTTTCTTTTTCTTCTATTATTTCTTCATCTTTTTTTATTTCTTCTGAATCTTTTTCGTTTTCGACTACTTCTTTCTCTGTATTCTCTGATTCTTTATGTTCAACTTCAACTGTTCTTGCTTCATTTTTTATATTTAATATTGGAATATTAGCATACAAAGCTGGAGCACCGATTAGTTCCATCTTCATTTTCTTTATTGGTTAATTTTACATCTATTGCACTCTCATCTATGTCTATATATTTTTTTATAACCTCTATTATTTCCTGTTTCATCAATTCTAAGAAATCTGCTGATACATTTGCTCTATCTTGCATAAGTACCAGATGTAATCTTTCTTTTGCTGCATCTTTCGAAGTTTGAACTTCCTTTTCTTCTTTTTTAGTTAATTTATTAAAGAATTTCATTATGCTTTCAAACATTGTTAAATTTCCCTCCAACTTTTGTTCTAATATGATTTTCCAAATAATCTTTTTAATTTTGCAAAAAATCCAGTTTCTCTTCCTGGTATTGTAACTTCTATATTTTCTCCCAATACCCTTTTTGCTATTTCTATGTATGCCTTACCTGACGGTGCTTTTCTATTTTGAATTACTGGTTCTCCTTTATTTGTTTGAGTAATAATATATTCATCATCTGGCACTACTCCAATTAAATCTATTGATAATAAGTCTACTATATCATCAACATCCATCATTTCACCTTTTCTTACCATATTAGGTCTTATTCTATTTATAACAAGTTCTGGATTTTTTAATTCTGATGATTCTAATAGCCCTATTATTCTATCTGCATCTCTAATCGCTGAAATTTCTGCTGTTGTAACGACTATTGCTCTATCTGCTCCTGCTATTGCATTTTTGAATCCTTGTTCAATTCCTGCTGGGCAATCTATTAATATGTAATCAAAATCTTCTTTTAATTTTTCTACTAATTTTTTCATCTGTTCTTCATTTACTGCACTTTTATCTCTAGTTTGCGCTGCTGGTAATAGGTATAATTCTTTAAATCTTTTATCTTTTATTAATGCTTGTCTTAATTTACATTTCTCTTCTACAACATCTACTATATCGTATACAATTCTATTTTCTAGTCCCATAACTACATCTAAGTTACGTAAGCCTATATCTGTATCTATTAATGCAACTTTTTTTCCTTCTAGTGCTAAACTCGAACCTAAATTTGCTGTTGTAGTTGTCTTTCCTACTCCACCTTTACCTGATGTTATAACAATTACTTCTCCCATAATTTTCCTCCTTAGGATTTAAAAACACATATTTTTGATGTTTATATAATATACCGAAATGTGGCAAAAGTCAATCTATTTCATAGTAAAATTACAAAAATATTACATTTTTATTACAACTTTTTTTATAAACGAAAAAAGCCCTATTAAGGGCCAAAATATTTTTTAATTTTCTAAAAATAAAACTATTCGGAAACCTAAAAACTCATTTGTATAACCAGGTGTATTACTATTTCTACTAGACATTGGGCTTTTAAATCCTGTATCTTCAGCTCCTCCACCTCTACTTATTCTAGTATTATCTTTATAACTTCCCATTGTCCATTCCCATACGTTGCCTGCCATATCATATATTTTTTTTATTTGATTTTTTGCTCCTACTACGCTTGTACCTGTTTTATGTGTAGTATTTCCTGAATTATCCCTATACCATCCCATTCCTACACTATTTTCAACATATTTTTTCTCTGTTCCTGTCGAATTTGATACATTTTTAAACCAATTTGTTACAGCATCCCATTGTACATCATATATCAAAGTACTTTTTACTGTAGTATAATTATTGACTTTATAAAAATTTCTTGATAACTCTACGGCTCCTCCTGTTGTTGCTGTCTCACTTTCTAACATTTCTTTAGTTAATGCAAATGGAATATTATTATATATATCTATATCTTTTTGTATTACTACTTCTCCTGATGAATTTTTTCCAGATTCATATCTTCCGATATAAAATCCTCCATTTTTTAATACACTTTTATACATTGCTATTGCTTCTCTTCTTGTCGTAGCAGTTTCTTCAATTTGACTATTTTTCCCTGTTGCATCTGTTTCTCCTGAATCTGATAAATATTGTTGTAATCCATTATTAGAATATCCTTCTTTTCTTATAAATTCACTTTCAAAATTTTCTTTACTTACAGGCACCCATACAAATTGATTTTTATTTACATCTTCTATAACAATACCTTCATTTATTGTTGTTCCGCTATCTTCCGCTACCTTGAATCCTTTTGGCACTATAATTGTTCCATCACTGTATTGTACTTCTGTATCTTCAAAATTCCAATCAACTTTTGATAACTTTACTTCTTCTTTATCACCTTCTGTATAGGTAGTATAATATGTTTTATCTCCACCTTTTTCTCGAATTTGTATTCCTTTTACATAAAAAATATTATTACTTTGGTCATTTATTATATATAAATCCGTCAATTGAGATAAATCTGTATTTTTATTATTTTTATATACTTCGTAATCTTTTCCATAATTCAAAGTAAGTCCATCTAAATCTTTCAATTCTAGAACCAAATATTTTCCGTCTTTGTCATTTTCTCCTATTACTCCTGAATTTATCAAATTTGTAATGTTAGTATATTCCGTTTCTGCTGGTATTTTTCCCTTTTTTGAATAATAATCTGCTACTTTATCTTTTAAGATTGTAATATCATTATTTAACCCTGTTAATTTTTTTATATATACATTATCTTTTGCTGAATATACTAGCATACCAGTTATTACTAATATAATAACCACTATCATTACAAGAGCCAATAATGTTACTCCACTTTCTCTTTTTATCATTAGCATACCTCCATTTTTTCTTTAGTTATAGTTTACTATTAATCTTGTTTTATTTCAATAGAATCTTTTATTGTTTTATATAAATTTCTTCTATTTTTATACAATATACTTTGTTTTATTTCCATTCCCCATAAAAATATAGTTATTATGAATAATGCTATATTTTTATAGTACAATACAGCTATACTATTTATTGCTGTTAAAATTATTAATGTTATGTATGATATATTATAACTATATTTTTCTGCTTGATATTTTCCATATAATATATGTAATGAGCTTTTTAATATTCTTCCTCCATCTAATGGATATATTGGAATAATATTAAATATTATTAATACAATATTTGAATAGATTAATAACATTGCATTGCTAACCTGCATTAATCTTAAAATTATAATTATAATAAAATTTGTAACTGGTCCTGCCATCGCTACTAATATTTTCTTTACTTCTAACAAATTCCCCTTTTTTATTTTTTTATTATAATCATTATTTTCAATTTTAAAGCTGATAGATAATCCAATTAACTTTATTTCTAATTTTTCGGGCTTCATTCCTAATAATATTCCCATTAATAAGTGCCCAAGTTCATGTATAATTGCAAACATCATTATCATTGCATATATTTTTATTTGTTTGGTTAAACAAAATAAAAATACTAATAAAAAAATTTTTAAATCAATTCTAAACTTCATATTCTGTATGTATTATATACTCCCCTCTAATTTTTTATAATTCCAATATTTTTTGTGGATTTATTACTCTTTCTGATATTCGAATTTCAAAATGTAAATGTGGTCCTGTAGAATTTCCTGTACTTCCAACTTCAGCTATTTCTTGCCCTTGCACTATATGTTCACCTTGTTTTACATATAAATTATTGCAATGTGCATATATTATACTTACTTCTCCTATTTGTACTTTTAAGTGTTTTCCATAATCTCCTTCTTCTGAAGCTAACACTATTTCACCATCTGTTGCTGCTTTTATCTTTGTTCCAATAGGAGCTGCTATATCTACTCCAGTATGATTTTTAGGAACTCTTCCTGTTGCTGTTTCTCTAAATCCATAATTTGAACTTATACTTCCTTCTATTGGTTTTATAAAAGTAGTAATCTTCTGTATATTTATTATATCTTGTTCTTCTTGACTTAAAGTTTGATTTTCTTCTTGTTTTATCTCTCCATTATTGTTTTCTCCCTGTTTCTGTTCCTCTTCTTGTGAACCGTCCTATTCCATTATCACTTTCTTCTTGCTTTTCCTCTGTTTCTTGTTTTTCTTGTGTTTCTTCTTTAGTTTTAAAATTGGTCATTACATAATTTTTTGAATCATTTAGCAATTTCTTTAAATCAATATCATAAGAAATTATTTCCTCTGTTTTATTTATAAAATCTTCAGAAAAAATATATTTATTATTTTGTATCGTATAAATGATTAAATATATTAAAGCACAAATTATTAATTGTCTTACCATTTTCTTTAATAATTTTATATCTTTTTTTTCTTCTTTTACTTTTTCTTGTTTCTCTATTAAATCTATATTACTTCCATTTTTTCTTTTTTCATATATTTCTTCTGCTCTTCTAATTCTTTCTTCTACAGACATTGCTCTTTCCATAAAAAACACCTCTTCCTTAGTCTTTCGTTAAACTATATTACTGGAAAAGGTATTTTAGTACTATTTTATTATTAACAATATAAATTGTATGAACATTATGATTGTTGATATATACATATATCTTTTTATATTTTTATTTTTCTGTGCATTTGTTATCACTTTCTGTTCTGAATTTTCTATTTTTTCTACACACTCAGCAACTAACATTTCTGCTTCTTTTATTACATACTTATCATTATATTCAATATCTCTATCAGTTTGCTTATTAATCTTTTGAATTTTTTTTGCAACTTTTTTTGATTTTAATACTATATATGCCTCTTTAACAATATTAGATGGCAAGTTTTTCAAAACAATTGTATTTTTTAAATCTATATCTTCCATTTTGTTCCTCCTTACTTCTTATGTATTTGTTTTAAGTATTTACATATTTTTTTCTTTTATACCAAATATATGTAATATTTTTTAATTTTATAAATATATTTATTTTATAATCTTACTACTATATAAAAAATCCTATATTATGATATCTATTAATGATTCAACTGTTGCTAAAGATATAAATTTAGCTTTTTTATTTAAGTTTATTCTTATACAATTTTTTATAATAAATGATATTACACTTTTTAAGTAGACATTGCAAACCACAAAATCTAATTAGATGGTATTTTTATATACAAAAAAGCATAGATTTCTTGTATTCTATGCTTTTTTGTAGTTAGAATTAATTTGAATTCTAACTTAATCTTTTTTCAAAGACTCTACATTATTACTGTAAGTCTTTTTCCTTGTTTTTTTATTCCTGTTTCAAAAAACTTATTCTTATTACACATTATGGAATACATTGAATATTCCGGTGTACATACAGACCACTTAATGTTTTCTTTACCAATGTCTTCTTTGAATTCATTCCTTACGAATTCAATAATTTTTTTAGTTAACATTGAGTTTTTGAACGGGTCATCTGATTCCCGATAGGCATTAAAAAACATATCTTACCTCCAAAAAAATAAATTTTACATTTTAATTATATCGCAAATTCATGAATTATGCAAACTTAACTTTAGGCCAATTTTATAATTTTTCCTTTGACAAATTATAAAAAAGGTGCTATTATATTACAATATTTTTATATATTATTTAACCGAACATAGTAAAATTTTACAATTATTGTATTTTATACTTATTATCATATATATGTGATTTTTATTTTCATTTGACAAATAAAAAAAAGGTGTTATTATATAGTTACATTAGACAATGTACCTTAGTTTGAGTTGTGTATATTGTTTGCTGTAGATGTATCTGTAACTACATCTACTTTTTTTGTGCTCAAAAAAGTGAGGAAACCCCGTAGCAAATTTCCCCACTCGACTATGTAATGATACTTTTAGTCTTTACCTTTTTTGTATTCTTCTAATTGTGATTGAAGTTTGATGTTTTTTCTCTTTCTGCCATTAATTGCTCAATCAACTTTAGAATAAGTTCAGGTTATGTCATATTATTTGCCCCCTTTCCGTCCTTTAGTAAAAGACTTACCTTTCTGACTTTGAAAAGGTTGCTATTATATTACAATATTTTTATATATTATTCAGCCGAACATGGTAAAATTTTACAATTATTTCGTTTTTCACATATTATCATTAACAGCACTGCATTCAACCATAAAATCATCAATTTGTAAATCAATTTCACGCATAAAAAATAGCCTCCCATTTATCAAATTTTTAATTTAATAAAAATCCGATAAATGAAAGGTAATTTCTACCTTTAGCCATACCCAATAAATAAAAAAAGTTAGTTGCCTTTTTCCCAAACAATTTGTAGTTTTTTTACCTATTTCCACCTTGTTTCAATGCCATAAACTCACGAATTTATCGACATAATGGAAACATTTTACTATTTGTGTAATGATTGGTGTTCTAAGATTGCACACAATTTTTACGCACTTTTTAATTCCAAACGTAATTTATCTGCAATCATTGCTATAAATTCTGAATTAGTTGGCTTTCCTTTTGCAGCTGAAATTGTATATCCGAATATTTTCTCTACAACTTCTTCTTGTCCTCTTCCCCATGCTACCTCTATTGCATGACGTATAGCACGTTCAACACGACTTGGTGTTGTATTAAATTTATGTGCTATTTGTGGATACAAACTTTTAGTTATTTGATTTATTACGTCAATATCATTTACTACCATCATTATTGCTTCTCTTAAATATTGATATCCCTTAATATGTGCTGGTACACCAACTTCATGAATAATATTTGTCACTAATGCCTCTAAATTATCCTCACTTTTATTTTTATCTGGTGAGATTTCAATATACTGTGGTCTACTATCTCTACTAATAAAGTTATTATTATTTTCTGCTGGTTTATAATATTTAAATTCTCTTATCCTTTGGATTAAAACCTCTATATCGAAAGGTTTTACAACATAATATTGTGCTCCTAATTCTATAGCTTTTTGAGTTACTTTATCTTGACCAACAGCTGATAGCATAATACATATTGGTTTTTTTGGTATTCTTATTTTATTTAAATTTTCTAAAACTCCTAATCCATCTAAATGTGGCATTATTACATCTAATAATATTACATCAGGTACTGTATTAGTAATAATATCTATTACCTCTGTACCATCTTTCGCTTTAGCTATTACTTCCATATCACTTTGTGCATCTATATATGATGCTAAAGTTTGACTAAATTCTTGATTGTCATCAGCAATTAACACTGTAATCTTATCCTTCATTTGTTCCTCCTATAATTCAAATTGTAAATTTCTTACATTTTGAATTATATACTTTTTTTCAGTAATATACTATAAATTTTCTCTCTTATTTTACAAAACTTTCATTTTTTTATACTTTTCTCTATATATTTTTTAGATAAATATTTTAAATTCACTAAATTAATATTTTTTAATTCATAATCTTTTAAAATTTTATCTTTTAATTCTTCTTCTAATTCTATTTCACATACAATTTTTTCTGTGTAATTATATTTTACTATGTTTATATTATTATTTTTACAGTAATACTTAAATTTTTCAAACTGATTATATTCTATTTCTGCAAGATATTTTACTCCTATTTTTATTTCTAGTAGATTATTACCTTCTATTGTATTTATCAAACTATCTGAGTATGCCCTTACCAATCCCCCAGTACCTAACAATATTCCACCAAAATATCTTGTAACAACTATAAGTATATTTACTAAATTATTTTTTTGTAAGATATTTAACATAGGCTGACCTGCTGTTCCTGATGGTTCTCCATCATCACTAAATCTTTCTACTACTTTATCATCTTCTAAGACTCTATATGCAATACAATTATGCCTGGCATCATAAAATCTTCTTTTTAATTTTTTTATTTCTTCTTCTGCTTCCTTTTGTGTAGATACTTTGATAAAATTTGCAATGAATTTAGACTTTTTTATTACCAGTGTTTTTTCTATGTTCTCTTCAATTGTAAACATAAATTTTTCCTTTCTAAAACCTAATATAAATTATTTTATATTTTCACTTCCTGCTACAAATCCCGTAGAATACGCTATTTGTAAATTAAAACCTCCTGTATAACTGTCAACATCAATAATTTCTCCTGCAAAATATAACCCTTTTACTTTTTTTGATTCCATTGTTTTAGGATTTATTTCTTTTATGTTTATACCACCACTTGTTATTATTGCTTCTTCTATTGGTCTAAAATCTCTTATTGTCATTTCAAAATTTTTTATAATTGTTATTAGATTTTCTCTTTCTTTTCGTGTAATCTCATTTACTTGCTTTGCTGGATTAATTTCACTTCTATTAATTATTATTGGAATTAACTTTTGCGGTAATAATTTATTCAAACTATTTTTATATTGTTTATTTTTTAATTCGCCAAAATCTCTTAAAATTCTATCATTTAGTTTTTGAGCATCTAATGCTGGTTTTAAATCTATTTTTAAGACGATATTTTTTTCATTAAATAATTCCTGTATGTTTTTATATCTGCCCAGATGTGCAGATGCACTTAAAATAATAGGTCCTGAAACTCCAAAATGTGTAAAAATCATTTCACCAAAATCTTCATAGATTTTTTTATTTTTTCTTTTATCTTCTATACTTATTCTTATATTCTTTAAACTTAATCCTTGCAATTCTAAACATTCTTTTTTATCATAGCATTCTAATGGAACCAGTGAAGGTTTTATTGGTGTTATTTTATGTCCTAATTTTTCAGCTAATATATATCCATCACCTGTAGAACCTGTTAATGGATAGCTTTTTCCACCTGTTGCTAAAATAATTTTATCGGCTTGTATAGTTTCTTTATTTGTTTTTACTCCACATATTTTTATTTCATTTTCATACTCTTTTGTCAATATCTCTTTAACAACAGTATTATATTTTACTTGAATATTTAACTTTTTTATTCTATTTACAAAACATCTCACAACATCTATAGATTTGTCTGTTACTGGAAAAATTCTATTTCCTCTTTCTTCTTTAACTTCTAACCCTTCTTGTTTTAAAAATTCAATAATATCAGTGTTGGTATATTTTTGGTATACACTATATAAAAACATTCCATTTCCTGGTGTGTTATTAATAAATTCTTCCATGCTTAAAGAAGATGTAATATTACACCTTCCTTTTCCTGTTATTAATAATTTTTTTCCAAGGAAACTATTTTTTTCTATTAAGCATACTTCATCCCCATTATTTTTTGCTGTAATTGCCGCCATCATTCCTGCTGGTCCTCCGACCTATCACTACTACTTTTTTCAATTTTTTATCCTTTCAATTATTATTTATATTCCCATCTGCTCTATAGCTTTTAGTATTCCATATTTACCATAATCATAAGTTAATCCTCCTTGCATATATGCAATATATGGTTCTCTTATCGGTCCATCACAGCTAAGTTCAATTGTTGAACCTTCAGTAAATGTTCCTGCTGCCATTATTACTTCATCATCATATCCTCCCATCGGACTTGGTTCTGGTATTACTTGTGAATCTATAGGTGAACCCTTTTGGATTCCTTGACAAAATTTTATTAATTTTTCCTTTGTTCCTAAGTGTATTGTTTGCACAATATCTGCTCTAGGTTCACTAAACTTTGGTTCTACTTCATATCCTAATTCTTCTAGTATTGCACTTGCAAATATTGCTGTTTTTACACTACTTGCAACTACTTCTGGTGCAAAAAATAACCCTTTTAACAAATTAGTATTTTGATTTAAAGATGGTCCTATTTCTTTTCCTATTCCTGGTGCTGTTAATCTTTCTGCACATAACTTTATTAAACTTGCTTTTCCAACGATATATGCCCCACTTGTCGCTATTCCAGCTCCTAAATTTTTCATTAATGACCCTACAACTATATCTGCTCCAACTTCTGTTGGTTCTTTTTCTTGAACAAATTCCCCATAACAATTATCTACCATTATAATTACTTCTTTATTTACTTTTCTTATTGCTGTAATTACTTTTTCTATCTTTTCTATAGTTAAACTTTTTCTAGTTGAATATCCTCTTGACCTTTGTATTTCAACTAATTTAACATCTTTTTTTTCTAATCTTTTTTGTATTTTTTCTATGTTAAAATCATTATTTTCTAAATCTATTTGCTCATATTTTATTCCATAAGATTTTAAAGAACTATCACTTTTTTGTTTTCCAATACCTATAACTGTTTGCAATGTATCGTAAGGTGCCCCTGTTATACTAAGCATAGTATCATTAGGACGTAATATAGCAGATAGTGTAATTGCTAAAGCATGAGTTCCAGAAATAAATTGTGCTCTTACTAAACTATCTTCTGCTTTAAATATTCTTGCATATATTTCCTCAATTTTATTTCTTCCAACTTCGTCTATTCCATACCCTGTTGAAGTAGCTAAATGCATTTCTTGTAAATTACTTTCTTGAAACGCTTGAATTACTTTCAAACTATTTTTATTTTTTATTTTATCTATTTCTTTAAATTGAGGTTCTATTTTTTTCTCTATTTTTTTTACTAAATCTATTAATTTTTCGTTCATTTTTTACCTTCCTATTTTATTATTAAATAATTTATAATATTTCATATTTATATTATCATTTTTGTGCTCTCTTTTCAATATTTTTTTCAATGTATGTGTGACATATCTATTTTAACCTATAATCAATTAATATTCCACTAAATCTATTACCAAATAATATTTTCTTCTAATTTCCTCTATTATAAAAAAAAAGACTAAAATAACTGATTTTTTCAATTATTATAGTCCCTTAATAAATTATTTTTGTGCATAAGGTAATAATGCAATGTGTCTTGCTCTTTTTATAGCTAATGTAATATCTCTTTGATGTTTAGCACACATTCCTGTAGTTCTTCTTGGTAATATTTTTCCTTTATCACTAATAAATTTTTTTAATTGTTCTGGATTTTTATAATCTAATTCAAAGTTTTTATCACTGCATAATAAGCAAACTTTCTTTCTTTGTTTTCTAAATCTTGGATTATAATCATCGTCATAATTTTTATTATTTCTTTTATTTTGTTTTTTATCTGCCATTTTCTATTTTTTCCTCCTCACTGACTAGAATGGTAAGTCATCACTTGAAGACATTTCAAAGTCTGAGCCCATATTTCCAGGTGCAGTATTACCAAATGTATTTTCAAATGTATTATTATTTGATGCATCTGATTCTCTTTTGCTATCTGCGAAATATGCTTCCTCTGCTACAACTTCTGTAACATAGTGTTTTTGTCCTTGGTCATCATCCCAAGTTCTTGTTTGAATTCTTCCAATAACACCTACTTGTTGACCTTTCTTAAAGTATTTACTACAAAATTCACCTAGTTTACTCCATGCAACAATATTAATAAAATCTGCCTGTCTTTCTTCTCCTTGTCTTACAAATCTTCTATTAACTGCCAAACTAAATGAAGAAACTAATGTATTGTTCGTTTGTGTATATCTTGTTTCTGGATCTCTTGTTAATCTTCCCATTAATATTACTTTGTTCATTTTTTTCACCTTTCTTTACTTTAAATAAAGGCCCCTTCTTTATTTAATTTCTAATTATTTTTCTTTTCTTACTGTAATAAATTTCATAACGTCATCTGTAATTCTATAAACTCTTTCAAGTTCACTAATTAATTCTGGTTTTGCTTCAAAATTGAATAACATATATGTAGCTTCTTTACATTTTTTAATTTCATAAGCTAATCTTTTTTTACCCATGTTTTCAACTGATTCAACTTTTCCATTTTCATTGATTAATCCTGTGAATTTTTCTTCTAATGCTTTTAAACCTGCTTCATCAACATTTGGATTAACAATTATTATACTTTCATATTTGTTCATTACTTTTCACCTCCATTTGGATTTATAACCTACATTTTCTGTAAGTATAGAGAATAAAACTTATTATTTTATTCTTTTTGCTTTTTAGCATAGCTATTTTATCACATTTTTCTAACTATTGCAAGGAAAAATTGAATTATTTATGAATAACCGATGATATAGCAGATGTATTGATATTTTTTATATTGACTTTTTTTATATCTATTCTATTTACCAACTTTTGCAATTCCATAAATGGGATTGGTAAAATAGAAATTATACATGTTATTATCCATTGTTTCATACTTAAATTTGTCAATTCAAAAACATTTGCAAATGCTGGAATTATAGCAACTATAACTTGTATGAATGTACCTATTATAAAACTTCCTATTAGATATTTATTTTCTAATATCCCTACTTTAAATATTGATTTTTCACTTTTTATATTGAAACTGTGAATAAGTTCTAGCATTCCCATACTTATAAACGCCATTGTTCTACCTACTTCTAAGCCATAATATTTATTTCCTATACTAAATGCTATTAAAGTTAACATCCCTATCATAATTCCTTCTAATATTATTTTTCCCCATAGTCCATCAGCAAATACTCCTTTTTTAGCATCTATTGGTTTTCTTTCCATAATATCTTTTTCCGGTGGCTCTAGCCCTATTGCAATAGCTGGCAAAGAATCTGTAACTAAATTAATCCACAATAATTGAATTGCTAATAATGGAGATTTTAACCCTAATACTAATCCCATAAAAATTGTTACTATTTCTCCTATATTTGTTGCTATTAAAAAATGTATTGCTTTCCTAATATTATCATAAATATTTCTTCCTTGTTTTACAGCTTCAACAATGGTTACAAAATTATCATCAACTAAAATCATATCTGAAGCATTTTTAGCTACATCTGTTCCACCTTTTCCCATTGCAATTCCTATATCTGCACTCTTTAATGCTGGGCTATCATTAACTCCATCTCCAGTCATTGCTACTACAGCTCCTCTTTTCTGCCATGCTTTTACTATTCTTACCTTATGTTCTGGTGTTACTCTTGCAAATACTGAAAATTCTTCTATTTCTTTTTCTAATGTGTTTTGATTTATTTTATCTAATTCCTTACCTGTTATAGCTCTATCATTTTTTTCTAGTATTCCTATTTTTTCCGCTATAGCCTTTGCTGTTGCAATATGGTCCCCTGTTATCATTACAGTTTTTATTCCCGCTTTTTTACAAGTTTGTACAGCTTCTTTTACGCCTTCTCTTGGTGGGTCTATCATTCCTATTAATCCAACAAAATTCAAATTATTTTCTATTTCTTTACTATTAGGCTTGTTATCTATATCTTTATATGCTATAGCAATTACCCTCAATGCTTTATTAGCCATTCTTTCATTTTCTTTTATAACTTTTTCCTTTGAAATTCCACTACATCGATTTAGCAATATATCTGGCGCACCTTTTGTAATTATTCTATACTTTCCATCTTTTAGTTTATGCACTGTTGTCATCATTTTTCTATTTGAGTCAAATGGTATTTCATCTATTCTAGGCATTTCTTTATATAATTGGTTTTTGTCTTTTTTATTTTTATAAGCAATTTCTACAATTGCATTTTCTGTAGGCTCTCCTACTACCTCCACTTTTCCATTATTAGATTCTATTTTACTATCAGTACACATTGTAGCTAACTCCATAGCAAAATTTGGATTTTCTGCTTTTATTTCTACAACCTTCATCTTATTTTGTGTTAAAGTTCCTGTTTTATCTGAACATATTACACTACTACTTCCTAAAGTCTCTACTGCAGGTAATTTTCGTACTATACTATTTTTCTTAGACATTTTTGTTACTCCTATTGATAACATGATTGTTACAATAGCTGGTAATCCTTCTGGTATTGCCGCTACAGCTAATCCTACTGATGTCATGAACATTTCCATTGGTGGTATTTTCTTTATTATTCCAATTATAAATATGACTAAACATATTAATAAACATACTAATCCCAATATTTTTCCTACTTGATTTAACTTCTTTTGAATCGGAGTTTCTGGAGATTCATTTTGTATAATCATATTTGCTATTTTTCCTACTTTAGTATCCATCCCAACATTAGTAACAACTGCTTTTGCATGTCCATTTACAATAGTACTTCCCATAAATAGCATATTAAATATGTCACCTAGTGTTTTATTCTTTTCACATATTCCTTCAGAAGATTTTTCAACTGGTATTGTTTCTCCTGTCAAACTTGATTCTTCTGCTTTTAAGTTATAACTTTCTAAAATCCTACAATCTGCTGGCACACTATTTCCAGTTTCCAGTATTATTAAATCCCCTACTACGAGCTCACTTGAATTAATCTGTATTTCTTTATTTTCTCTTATTACTCTTGTTTTTTGTGGAGTCATCTTTTTTAAACTTTCAATAGATTTTTCTGCTTTTGCTTCTTGCAGTACTCCCATTATTGCATTTAATACTACAATTGCTATTATAATTATTGAGTCAATATAGTCATTTTGCCCTTGATAATAAGAAATTCCAGCAGAAACTATTGATGCCATAATTAAAATTATTATCATAAAATCATTAAATTGTTTTAAAAACTTAATAATAATTCCTTCTTTTTTATTATTATCCAGTTCATTTTTTCCATATTTTTCTCTTCTTGTTATAATTTCACTGTCTTTTAAGCCTTTTTTTAAATCTGTATGTAATTTCTCTTTAACTTCTTCTTTACTTAAAGTTTCCCACATATAAATTCATCTCCTTTGTATTTTTTATAACTATGCATTTTCTAAAATATCAATTATTTATATTTTAGGTTTTCTTCTTGTCCATTTCTTTGTTAATTATATTCATTAGTTATATATTTATTCTAACTTTATGAGCTAACATTTATTTATAATCCTTTATCTCTCAAGTGACATTTCTTTATGTAACCCATATTATATATTATAGGAGGGAATACTAGTGTTATTAAATTACTTAATTTTAGCCATTTCCAGTAGTATAGATTCTTTAGGCATAGGCATTACTTATGGAATAAAAAATACAAAAATAACTGTATTAGCCAGACTTATTTTATTTATAGTAGCATTTTTAGTATCTACTATTTCAATTTATTTTGGTAATTTATTAAAATTCATTATACCAGATTTCTTTGTTAATTATATTGGTAGTATAATTTTAATTTTTATGGGATTTTTTATGTGTTTTCAATCTTTAACTTCTAAGAAAAAATGTAATTCTACTCAAAATAATTTTCAAATACAAGAAACAGAAAAAATCTATTCTTTATTTATAAAATGTCTTGGTATAACCATAAAAATCATTAAAAATCCTAGTTCTTCTGATTTAAATAATTCTAATGTAATAGAGGCAAAAGAAGCTTTGTTCTTGAGTTTGGCTTTATCTCTTGATAGTTTTTGTATTGGTATTGGTTTTAGTATGATAGATAATTTTTCCCTTATTTTTCCTTTAGCTATTAGTTTGTTTCAATTGTCTTTTTTAAGTCTAGGAAATTTTTGCGGAAAAAAAATTTATAAATTCAGTAAACTGCCTGATAATATTTGGTCTTTAATTTCTGGTATTTTGCTGATTTTAATTGGTATTATAAAATAATAATGTCATGGTAATTATAATTTTGTCTAATATATAAATACCATTATAAAATTATAGTTTTAGCTTTTATGGTTCAAAAAATCTTAGAAGTGTAGGTTGACATAAGTTGACTTTTCCTCTAAGATTTGTTAAAATTAAACTATAAAATTTTAGGAGGTAGTAATATGTATTTTCATGAATTCGAAACTTGTCAACAAGATGCAATCAAGCGGTTAAATAATTGCTTTAAAACAAGCTGGGGGGTTATTAATGTGGGATTATTACATTTTCTTACATATTTAGAACCTTATTTCCCACATTATGACTGTAGTTACTTCTGGGCAACTTCTAAGTCTCCACAAGGATCTGGCAAACAACTTGATGAAATTCAATTATATATATATAATTTCAAAATTCATATCTATTGTTTCATGTCAGATCCAGGAATTGATGATAAAATCATTATTTCTATAGGAGGGCTTTCAGAAGACGATTCTTTGGACCTTATAGATGCATTTTCTTTTGCACCTATAACTAACATTCCTAAGGAAATAATGGATGATTTTTCTTTAGAATCACTCCCTGAGAAACAGCCTGCATTTTTATTTTCAATAGATACATTGGATTTAATTGAACAATTAATCTTGGAAATAAAAGACCATTTGTAACTTTTATATGAAAATTTGATATTTAATACCACAAAGAGAGTCTAATATAGGCTCTCTTTTGTTTTATTATTTTAGTTTCATAGATAATAATTTTGATATTCCATTTTCTTCCATAGTAATTCCATATACTGTATCTGCAGCTTCCATAGTACCTTTTCTATGTGTTATTACTAAAAACTGCGTATGCTCAGTAAATTTTTTTAAATATTCGGCATATCTATATACATTTACATCATCTAGTGCTGCTTCAATTTCATCTAAAACGCAAAATGGTGCTGGGTTTATTTTTAATATTGCAAACAAAAGTGCTATTGCTGTAAATGCTTTTTCTCCTCCTGATAAAAGCATCATATTTTGTAATTTTTTTCCTGGTGGTTGTACTGTAATTTCTATTCCACATTCTAATATATTATCTTTATCTTCTAATCTTAAATTTGCATTTCCTCCACCAAATAATTCTTTAAACACTTCTGAAAAATTCTTATTTATTTGCTCAAATTTTTCTTTAAATTGCTCTTTCATAATCGAAGTCATTTCAGATATAATTTTTCTTAATTTTGTCATAGTTGTCTCTAAATCTACTCGTTGTTCACACATAAAATCATATCTTTCTTTAAGAGTTTTATATTCTTCTATTGAATCTATATTAACACTACCTAATTCTCTTATTTGATTTCTCAACTCTTTTACATTTTTCTGTGTAGTTTGTATATTTTCTGGTTTTTTGTAATCTGAAATGTTATTAGGTGTTAATTCATACTCTTCCCACATTTTATTTACAATTTCATTTATATCTTCTGATAGTTTAGTCCTTTTTGCATCAAGTTTTACAAGTTGAGATTTTAATTCTTCAATCACTTTAAATTTACTTGTTATTTCCTCTTCTTGATAAATCATTTTTTCATTTTTTTGTATTCTTTTCTCTTTTAATTCTTGTATTTTATTTCCACTATTTTCTACTTCTTCTTTTATTTTGCTTATTTTATTCTTTATTTCTTCTATTGATTTTTCTAGAATTACATTATCCTGATTAATTTGCTCTATTTGCACTTTTTTATTTTCTATACTTTTTACTGTATTTTCTACTTCTGTCTGTATTCTTTCTTGTATTTCTTCAATAGAATTCTCACTTTCATCAAAAGAAGATACTGATATTCTTAAATTTGTTATGTCTAAATTTAAATCATCTATATACTTTTGATTATCCTTATTTAATTCTGCAAATTCTTCAATAATGCTTTTTAGTTTTTCATTTTCTGAACTTATTTCTTGGATTTTAGCCTGGAAACCTTTTTTATTTTCAATTGCCTGTTTCTTTTGTGTTTCTAGTCTTTCAGCTTCTTCTCTTAATTTTTTCAATCTACTTTCTATTCTATTAATATTATCATTTATAGCATTGATTTTTTCCTTTTTAGTCGCATAATAAATTTCTATATCTTGCAATTGTCTTTCATAACTTTCAGACTCTTCTACAATGTCTTCCATTGAATTTTCATAATCTTCTTTTTCTTTTGTTAATTTTTCTATTTTTTCTTTGCTTTCTTTAATTTCTTTTTCTAGTTTTTCAATTTCTCGTCCTCTACCTAAAATATTAACAGTTTTCTTAGCTACAGAACCTCCAGAAATTGCTCCTGATGGATTTATAATATCTCCTTTAACAGTAATAATTCTAAAACAATAGTTGTTATCTTTAGCTAATTTTATAGCTGTTTCCATATCTTCTACAATTACAGTTCTTCCCAGTAAATTTAATATTATATTCGTATATTTTTTGTTATATTGAATCAAATCAGATGCAATGCCAAGTACTTTACTATTTTTTCCATTTATTTTATCTAACTTTTTGCCTTTTATAGTACTTATTGGCAAAAATGATGCTCTCCCCAAATTATTTTTTCTTAAATGTTCTATTAATCTTTTAGCACCATTTTCATCTTCAGTTACAATATTTTGTAGTCCTGCACCTAGTCCCATTTCTATCGCTGTTTGATATTTCTCAGGGACTTCAATAAGATTAGCTAAAACCCCATTCATTCCTTTTGCCAATTCTTTATTTTTTTCACAATCTTTTAATAATGATTTAACACTTTTTATATATCCTTCTTTTTCTTTTTCTGTTTCTATCAAGAAATTTAATTTAGATTCTTTTATTCTTTTTTCTCCTGAAAGCATATTTATTCTACTTTCATACTCTTTACTTTTTCTATCTATTTCTTGCTTTTTAGTATTTATTTCCTTTAGCTCAGACAAAATTTTATTTCTTTTATTTTCAACTTCATAAAAATCCTTTGATATTTCTTCTTTTTTTAACCTTGTAGCATCTAATTCCGATATATTTCCTGTTATTTCATTTTTTATTTGTACTTGTCTCTTTTCATAATTTTGATAATTGATATCTTGCTCATTTATATTTGCTTGTAATTCGTATTTAATATCAACATTTTCTTCAACTTTCTTTTTATGTTCTTCAATTTGTAATTCTTTACTAGAAAGTTTATGTGTAATTTCTTCCAACTCTTTTTCTTTTTCTTCTAACTCTTTTGTGAATTTTTCTTTATTGTCTTTCAAATTTTCTATCTTTTCTTGTTTTTGCTTTTTTTCTTCTTCTAATTCTTTTATTCTTGTTTCCAATTCTTTTATTTCTTTTTCAAAGCGTAATTTATTTTCCTTGTTATTTTCTATTCTTGTATTTGAAACATTAATATCTGAGTTTAACATTTCAATATCCTTCTTGCTTTCAAATCCCAGATTGGTCATCTCTTCTATTGTTTCAGTTATTCTATCTATTTCGCTTTTTAACTCTTCTTTTAATGCCTTACATCTTTCTAAACGACCTTCTTCATCATTGCATTGTGTTTTATATATTTCCTCATCTGATACTATTTCTTCAAGTTCTTTTTTATATTTATCTATATTATATAGGAATAATCCTATCTCTATATTTTTCAATTCTTCTCTTAAATTTAAGTATTTTTTAGCCTTTTCTGATTGATTCTTTAGCGGACCTATATTAGTCTCTATTTCAGCCACTATATCATTTATTCTTAATAAATTTAGCTTCGTATGTTCCAACTTTTTTTCACTTTCGGCTTTTCTAGTTCTGTATTTTACAATACCTGCAGCTTCTTCAAATATATGCCTTCTATCTTCTGATTTATTACTTAATATTTCATCAATTTTTCCTTGTCCAATTATAGAATATCCATCTCTTCCTATTCCTGTATCCATAAATAATTCTAGTATGTCTTTTAATCTACATGGTACTTTATTTATATAATAGCCTGTTTCTCCACTTCTATAAATTTTTCTGGTTACAGTCACTTCTGTATATTCTATTGGTAATGTTCCATCTGTATTATCAAATACTAGTGAAGCTTCTGCAAATCCTAGTGATTTCCTATTTTGTGTTCCTGCAAAAATAATATCTAATGATTTTGCTCCTCTCAAAGATTTCATACTTTGCTCTCCCAGTACCCATCTTATTGCATCTGATATATTACTTTTTCCTGAACCATTCGGTCCTATGACACTTGTAATCCCTGGTCTAAATTCTAATAATGTTTTATCTGCAAATGATTTAAATCCTTGTAATTCTAACCTTTTTAAATACATGTATTTCTCCTCTTTTAGTATTTTATTTTACTGTATTAATATATACTATTTTTTCATAAATTACAAGTGTTCGGAAAATTGACTGTTTTATGTAAACACGATATAATATATGTATCAAGGCAATGACCTTTTTATATAGATGTAACTTTTTAACAATTGTTTAGTCGTCCCACACAACAGGAGGAATATTATGAATAAAAATGAAATGATTGTAGCCCCAGAAAACAGCAAACAAAAAACTATCTCGGAAAAATTAAATGAAAAATACAACGAGTTGATTAAAAATCATCCACGGTTCAAAGACTTTATGGACTGTTTAAATGACGCATATCTCATAATCGACCAAAGATTAAATAATCTTTGCAGAAATTTTACTAGATTAGTAGTTATTGCTTTTCTAGTTAGTATCCTTGGGCATTACTGTCCTGAGGTCGCAAGTAAATTTCCAGTAATTTTTCAATTTTTTAATGGAGTAATAGAGTTCTTTAACTTTATTCTTATAACAACTCTAAAGGGTATAAAAGCTCTTTGTACTCTTAATTTCAGAGAATTTAATTTATTATCCTCTGAAGTAAGCAGAAACTTTTGGATATTACTTTCTCAGTTTTCAAACTGGGTAAGCAATATCACCTTTTAAAAATTTTAACTTTTTTAACTTTTTTTGGGACGACAAAAAAAACATTGGTTGTTATTTCAATCAGTGTTTTTTATTATTTTACTAACTTTTTCTTTTTTATATAATTAAGCATACCTACACAAATTTAATATTGTAAAATTTTGACCATATTATGTAAAATATGATATAATATATATATCAAGGTAATACCTTTTTATATAGATATAACAATGTTGTTCCACATATTTTTATTTTCATAACAGGAGGAATTTTTTATGAATACTTTAAGAAAAAACTTTTTGAACATTGTATGTGCATTTATTGTATATTTTACAATAGCCATAGGTGCAATATTTTTTGCATTTATAATACTGGGAATATTAGCTGGTATTATTCAAATACCATTTATAATATTTCCCAAATTAACAAATTACCTTCCAGTATTAGAAGGATTATCCAAGACTGTATTTAAAGCATTTTATGCATTTTTATGCCTAAAAAACTAAAACACTTTTTATGGGACAACAAAAACATTGGTTGTTATTTCAATCAATGTTTTTTATTTGTATACTTATTTTTATTCATTATTTTTCCGTCAAAGCATTTTTTCTTTACATAATATTGTGCTTTTTCCATTTTTTTGTTATAATAAATATGAAGTCTATTAATAACACATGCAAACAAAGGAGGATACTATGTATATTTTAACGCATCTAGTTTTTGAAAAAATTGAAAACGAAAAAACATCCAAAATCAAAATTGACATTGAAGAACGGGCATTTTGTATCGATACTACTGATGATAATATCGGTAATGAACTTGCTTTCATATCAGGATATATTAATGGCTTAATCCAGTACCAGATAGATTCTGATATCGCAACGAAAATTAAGAACATAATGGACAATAAGAAATTTATTAAATCTTTGATTGGATTCACTCTCATGGATGAAAAAGGACAAAAGTATGAAATTCCTTTAAATGTAGTCCATGAAATAAAACAATTTTCGGATTTAATTACAAAATTAAATTTCAAAAATTAATCATTAATTGTTTGCAACTAAAAAGAACCATTATGGTTCTTTTTAGTTATTTATAGCATCAAAAACAATGAAACAAACTATAAGAATAACTGGAAACATTATTGTAAACCACACAAGTATTTTTGATAACATTTTTGTCTTACTTAATTCTTTATCTGTTGACGTTTCTTCTGAGTTTTCATCAATATTATCTGTATCTTCAAAAAATACTGAAACCAACTCCATTGCTTTATTATAATCTTCTTCACTAACAATAATTCTACATTCTTGTTTAGAATATCCCATAATATTCATATATGATGTAGCACCTTCATATTTTTTGACAAATGGTATATTATTTTCTTTTAATGTTGCTGAAACTTGCTCCATTATCAAATTATTTTTAATTTTCAATAATTCCCTCTCCATAGACAATTCCCTCTATTTACTATATATTTTTATCAATATTAGGCAATAATTGTTTTTTTCTAGAAACAACACCTTCAAGGAATACTCTATTATTTTCCAATTTAATATCAAATGCTTTTTCTACAGCATCTACTCTATTTCCTATAGATATAATTTCTGAATTACTATTTAGAATATCTGTAATTGCTAAAACAAATAATTGTAATCCTTTTTTCTCTATTTCGCTTTTCATTGCTTCTTCTAATTCTTCTTGTCTTTTTAGAACATCTTCAATACTTACTGTATTTACTTGTGCTATAACAAATTTTTGTCCATCTTTATCTAAATTTTTAGCATCTAGGTTTACTAATTCTGCTGCTGAAAAATCTCCTAAATCTGTCCCTGCTTTTAACATTTCTAGACCATATTTATTAATATCTATTTGTGCTATCTCTTCTAATTCTTTTAATGCTTTTTTGTCATATTCAGTTGTAGTTGGAGATTTTAATAATAATGTATCTGAAATTATTGCACTAGCCATTAATATTGCTTCTTCCTTATTTATCTCATGTCCTTGTGTTTTATATTGTTCAAATAATATTGTACATGTACTACCATAAGGTTTTGCTGTATAATATAATGGTTCTGATGTCTCAAAGTTTGCGATTCTATGATGATCTATTACAGATAAAATTTTTGCATTTTCTATTCCTTCTACACTTTGATTAAATTCATTGTGATCTACTAAAATAACTTGTTGTCCTTCTTCTACTTTATCTAACATTTCTGGTTCTTCAATATTTAAATAATTTAAAACATATTGTGTTTCTTTATTTAACTTTCCTAATCTTTTTGCTTCTGTAGTGTTCCAACCATTTCTCTTATCCAATCTTTCACTTACTAAACTTGCACATATTGAATCTGTGTCAGGACTTTTATGTCCAAATATAAATACTTTTTCCATTTTTTATTTCCTTTCTTATATTTACTATTTTAATTTTGTTTTTATTTCTTTTAATATATTTTCTAATTCTTCTTTTGAAAAATCATATTTTTTATTACAAAAATGACATGTTAACTCAGCTTTTTCATCTTCTTTTATAATAGTTTCTAATTCTTCTTTTCCTATTGTCATTAATGCTTCTTTAAAATGCTCTTTTGAGCAATCACATTCAAATTCTGGAATAATTTTATCTTCTATTATCTTAACATTTTCATCTCCTGTTATTTTTTGTGCTATTTCTTGTAATGTTAATTCTTGGTCTAACATTTTTGAAATTGCCCCTGCTTTGAAAATTGATTGTTCTATATTCATCAAATCTTCTTCTGTAGCATCTGGCATTGGATTTATTAAATATCCTCCACTTGATTTTACTCCATTTTTATCTACTAAAACTCCTAGTGCTACTGCTGAATCTCTTTGTTCTGAATTAACAAAATAATTTGCAAAATCTTCTGCTATCTCTCCAGATACTAATGGTGAAATTCCTATGTATGGTTCTTTTAGTCCAATGTCTTTTATAACATTTATATATCCCTCATGCCCCACTGCTGTGCCTACATCTAATTTTCCATCTTCATTTAATGGTATGTCCACTATTGGATTGGCCACATATCCTTTTACCTTAGCCATGTTATTTGCAGTTGCTAACATTACTCCTGCTGGTCCATTTCCTTTTATTTGAACAGTTATTTTATCTTTGTTATTTTTCATTTCTGCTGCCATAATTACAGTCATTGTTAACATTCTTCCAAATGCCGCTGTAACAACTGGGCTCAAATCATGTATTTTTCTTGCTTTTTCTACTAAATTAGTAGTATCAGCACATATTACTGATATTCTATTATCATAAGCTAAAAATTTAACTATCTTGTCTTGTTTCATTTATAGTTCTTCCTTTCGAAATTATTGTTACATTTATAATCTATTGATGCATTTCAAACATATCTTTTCCTTCTCCACAAACAGGACATACCCAATTATCTGGTAAATCTTCAAAAGATGTTCCTGGTGCTATTCCTGCTTTCTCATTTCCGAACTTTGGATTATATATATATTTACATTCTAAGCATTCATATCTTTGATTTTCTGTTTTCTCTGTTTTGAAATTTCTATATCCTAATGCTATTGCTACTATTACCATTAATAAAAATGATAATGCCTTCCATATTCCACTTTCTAGTAATATTACCGCAAATATTCCAAATGTAGCACTTATTCCATATAAAATTAATACTGCTTGCTTTTGGCTAAATCCTTTTGCCACTAATTTATGATGTAAATGCCCCTTATCTGCTTTAAATATTGCTTTTATTGATTTTCCTTTTATTAATCTTCGAATAATTGCCCAAAATGTATCAAACAATGGTAATCCTAATACTATTAGTGGTAGCACAATAACCGCTGCAGTATATGTTTTTGCAACTCCCAATATAGAAATTATTGAAAGAGAAAATCCTAAAAAATTAGAGCCTGTATCACCTATAAATGTTTTTGCTGGTGAAAAATTAAATGGTAAAAAACCTACTAATGCACCTGCAAGTGCAGTTATCAACAATATTGCCACTAATGGTGAATCATTTAATACAAATATTATTAATAATGAAATAGCTGATATTACTGATATTCCTGATGATAACCCATCTAATCCATCTATTAGATTTATGGCATTTGTTACCCCAACAATCCATAAAATTGTTAATATAACAGAAAAAATTTCTTTCATTTGAATCGTATTTATAAAAGGTAATGTTATATCATCTATTCTAATTCCAAAACTGACAACTACAATTGCAGCCACTAATTGTCCAGAAAGTTTAACTAATGGTTTTATTGTTTTTATATCATCTATTATACATGTAATTGAAATTACTATAATTCCTAAAAACATTCCCAGCAATTTTTTACCATATTGTTCTATTCCGAAACAAATTGATTGAATTTTCTATGCTCATTACTATTAATAAATATATAACTGAAACAAGAAATCCTAAAATAACTGCTGGTCCCCCAAACTTCGGCATTGCTTTTTTATGCATTCTTCTTTTATCTTTTGGAATATCCACTGCTCCAACTTTATGTGCTATTTTTATCGTATATGGAGTCGCCATAAATGTCACAATAAATGCAAGTAAAAATGCAATTGCAATATCTCCCCACATATTTATTCCTCCAAATCTATTTCATGTTTTCTTTTTCTATTTTTTCAATCATTTTTATTCTTTCCTGATGTCTTCCACCTTCAAATTCTGTTGCTAGCCACATTCTTACTATACATATTGCTTCATTTGTACTTACATAATCAGCCCCTATTCCTAGTACATTACTATTATTATGAAGTCTTGAAAATTTAGCTAATTCTTCATTGTAGCATGCTGTAGCTCTTATTCCTTTGAATTTATTTGCTACTATACTCATTCCCAATCCAGAACGACATATTAGTATTCCTTTTTCACATTCTTTTTCTTGTATTGATTTCGCTACTTTTTCTGCTATTTCTGGATAATCTACCCTTAACTCATTTTCACAGCCATAATCTTTATATTCTATATTTTTTTCTTCTAAATATCTTTTGATTTCTTCTTTTAATTTATATCCTCCATGGTCACTACCAATCGCTATCATATTTATACCTCCATATTTTGTTTTCTTTTATATATTTTTTATAAAAATATATCATAAGTTTTTATTAAATACAATAATATTTGATAAATTCACTTGCATTTCACAAAAAAATATGTTAGAATATCAAATGTTATAATGAATTAATGACTAAAAGGAGGTGCACAATAAATGCCAAATATCAAATCAGCTAAAAAAAGAGTTAAAGTTATAGAGAAAAAAACTTTAAGAAATAATATGATAAAATCTGGATATAAATCAGCTATTAGAAAATTCTTAGAAGCTCTTGAAGCAGGGAAAATAGATGAAGCTAAAGTTTTATTTTCAGAAGCTACAAAGAAAATCGATCAAGCTTGCACAAAAGGTGTACTTGTAAAAAATACTGCAGCTAGAAAAAAATCTAATTTAGCTAAAAAATTAAATGCAGCTATGGCTTAATAGCAAAATGAAAATTATGCATAGTTTTTGTTTTATAACTCTCATTCGAGAGTTATTTTTTCTTTTTTATTGACAATTATGTAAAGTCTTATTATAATTAATATAGTTATCTTAATATTTAGTGTAGTAACATTTTTCTTAATTAAGGGAGGTATTCTTGTGAAACAAGTATTAAATCAAAGATTTGCTTTAAATTATTTTTCTCGGATTTTTCAAAAAATGGGAGTTTTAGAGCCAATAAAGCGAATTCATTGGAGTAAATCAGAACAGACCGCCTGGTGTATAACTACCACAGGAAAAATAATAACCGTTTTTTTAGAAGATTATATTGAAATCTTTTTAGAAACTAATAATGAATTATATATTTATTATTTATCAGATAGAAATGAACCTACTATGGTATCATTTTTAAAGAATGCTTGTTAAATTAAACCCCAAATAGCTTAAATAGCTTTTGGGGTTTTTATTGCTTAAAACTTCCATTGTTTTTCACTATTTTTTCATGTTATTATATATATGAGGTGTATACAATGATTAAATTTTTTATTGAAAATTACAAAAATTTAGATAAAGATATTTTACATATTCTAAAAATAGGTATTTATTTTTCTTTTTTTATATGTATATTGTCTACTATAATTTTGTTTACATATTTATTTTATACATTTCCTTATATCTATTATTTAGGAATATTAATATTTTCTTTAGGAATTAATTTATTAGTTAGCTGTATTATTTCAGCTCCAGTTATAGATAGCATAAAAAAACAAATTCAATAAGTTGTTTCAACTTATTGTTATAAAAATTGGAATATAAAATCCATTTTTTATAATTGATTATAGTTACTGTCAAGAATAAAAACAATTAAAATATTTTTCTAGCATTTTTTAATGTTACTTTTAGAATATTTATTGACAAAACTACATAAACTGTGTACAATATTGTTTATAAAAAAGATATATATTTGCGCTTGTACAATGAAAGCAATTAGTACTTACTTATAGAGAATAAGGGTCTTTGGCTGTAAGCCCTTTAAGAAAAACTAAATTGTGAAACACATTGGAGCAATTTTTAATAAAGTGGAAAATTAATACATTAATTTTCAAGCTGGGTGGTACCGCGGATTATATTCGTCCCTGCAACATATTTGCAATGGGCGTTTTTTTGCGCCTAAATTATTAGGAGGTAATAACTATGAATGAGTATAGAACTCACAATTGTAATGAAATCACATTAGATGATGTTGGAAAAAAAGTTAGAATTAGTGGATGGATTCAAACTATCAGAGATTTAGGTGGATTAGTATTCTTAGACATCAGAGATATGTATGGTGTAACACAAGTTGTTACATCTGGAGAAGCTGATGATGTTGATTTTGCTTCTCATATTCCTATTGAATCAACTGTTACTGTATATGGTACTGTCAGAAAACGTGATGAAGAAACTGTTAATCCAAAAATAAAAACAGGTTTAGTTGAAATTCGTATCGAAGAAATAAAAATATTAGGAAAAAGAACTCAAAATTTACCTTTTGAAATTAACACAAATCAAGAAATAAGAGAAGATTTAAGATTGCAATATAGATTTCTTGATTTAAGAAATGATAGATTAAAAAATAATCTAATATTAAGAGCACAAGTTCTTCAATATTTAAGAAAACAGATGATTGACCAAGGATTTTTAGAAGTTCAAACTCCTGTCCTTACAAGTTCTTCTCCTGAAGGTGCTAGAGACTATCTTGTTCCAAGTAGACTTCATCCTGGAAAATTTTATGCTTTACCACAAGCTCCACAACAATTTAAACAATTATTAATGGTTTCTGGAATTGATAAATATTTTCAAATTGCACCTTGTTTTAGAGATGAAGATGCTAGAGCAGATAGAGCTCCTGGTGAATTTTATCAATTAGACATGGAAATGGCATTCGCTACTCAAGAAGATGTATTTAGCGTAATGGAACCTGTAATGTATAATACCTTTAAAACTTTTTCTGATAAAGAAGTTTTAAAATATCCATTTCCTAGAATACCTTATAAAGAAGCTATGCTTAAATATGGTTCTGACAAACCTGATTTAAGAAATCCTTTAATTATAATAGATTTATCTGATTTCTTTAATCAATGTACATTTAAACCTTTTATTAACAGAACTGTACGAGCTATAAAAGTAAAAAAACATTTATCTAAAGGCTTCCATGAAAAATTATTAAAATATGCTTTATCTATTGGTATGGGTGGACTTGGCTATTTAGAAGTACAAGAAGATTTAAGTTTTAAAGGCCCTATTGATAAATTTATTCCAGATGAATTAAAATCTACACTATTAGATTTAGCTGAACTAGAAAAAGGTGATACTATCTTCTTTATAGCAGATAATGAAAAACGTGCAACTGAATTAGCTGGACAAATTAGAACAGAACTAGCAATTCGTTTAGATTTAATTAATAAAGACGTTTTTGCGTTTGCATGGATTATAGATTTTCCTATGTTTGAACTTGATGACCATGAAAATATTGCCTTTAGCCATAATCCATTTTCAATGCCTCAAGGTGGCTTAGATGCTTTAGAGAATAAAAATCCTTTAGAAATCTTAGCATATCAATATGATATTGTATGTAATGGTATAGAACTTTCTTCTGGTGCAGTTAGAAATCACGATATTAATATTATGCTTAAAGCTTTCTCTATGGCTGGATATACTGAAGAAGAAGTAAAAACAAAATTTGGTGCATTATATAAAGCTTTTCAATTTGGTGCTCCTCCACATGCTGGTATTGCACCAGGTATTGATAGAATGTTGATGTTATTATCAAATTCTGACACTATTAGAGAAGTAATTGCTTTCCCATTAAACAGCAAAGCTCAAGATTTAATGATGGGAGCTCCAGGAAATGTAAAGCGTGAACAATTAAGAGATGTTCATATTATGATTGATAAAAAATAGTATAAATATTTTAAAGAGACCTCGTAAGAAGTCTCTTTTCCATATATATTCATATATTTATATATTTTCATTATTAATTAATTATTTTTGTTTACTAAATCTTTTAATGCTTTACCAGCTTTAAATACTGGAGCTTTTGATGCAGGTATTTTGATTTCTTCTTTAGTTTGTGGGTTTCTACCTTTTCTAGCTGCTCTTTTTCTTACTTCGAAAGATCCAAATCCAACTAATTGAACTTTTTCTCCTTCTGCTAATGCTTCTGTTATTACTTCTACTAAAGCGTTTACTGAAGCCTCTGCTACTTTTTTTGTATCTCCTGTTTTTGCAGCTACTGCTGCGATTAATTCAGCTTTGTTCATTTAAATTACCTCCTATAAGTATGTTTATGTACTTTATTGCCTGAATTTAACAATAAACGTACTAATATATAAATTCGCCAAAAATATACAAATTCCTTCTTTTTTTTGAAATTAATATATTTTTAGTTTTTCTAAAATTGCACAAATTTTATTTCCTGCTGGCAACATTTGAATTTCTTCTTTTTTGAATATCTTTAATACTACAACTGCTGCTGCATAAATAAATACGGCAAATAATAGTGCTATTATTGTAGCCAATTTCTTATTTATTATTCCCAAAAGTACTGAATATACAAAATATGAGCAAATTCCCATCATAAATGTCGCTAATATTGGTTTTATTACAAATCTTTTCATCCCTAAATTTATCTTTATTGTTCTTTTTAATACAGTTATAGAAATTATAAATGCAACCAAATGACATACCACTGATGCTATAGCCGCTCCATTAACGCCAATTGAAGGTATTGGCACTAGGATTATATTTAAAATTAGTTTAGCTAACACTCCGACAACCTAAAGCTATCGCTGGCACTCTCAATTTTCCATATCCTTGTAATATCGAATTTATAGTTTGATCTAATATTGTAAATATTATAGTTAATGCACTTATTTGTAGTACTATTGTTCCTGAACTAGCATTAGGATACAATAAATTTAATATTGGCTCTGCAAATATACACATTCCTACTGTACAAGGTAAACCTATCAACATTGACATTAATAACGTAAATGTTGATTTTTGTTTTATTGATTTATAATCTTTTATAGCTTTGGCTGCTGATATTGCGGGCACCAATGCTGTTGCAAATGCGACATTAAATGATAATGGCAAACTCGTTAAAGTATCAACCTTTCCTCCTAATATACCATATTGAGCTACTGCCATGTCTTCACTCATAAATTTTTTCAAACTTCTTACTACTGTAAAAGAATCTATATTTTTATTTAAAGATGAAAGAATTGCTGTTAATGCAATAGGAATTGAAACTAATAAAATCTTCTTTACAATATCTTTTACTCTTTCATACTTATAATTAACTGTCTCTTTTAATTCTGCTGCAATCTCTTTTCTTCTTGTTTTATAAAATAAATATAAATATCCAAATCCAACAAATGTTGCAAGTGTAGTTGCCAATGTTGCCCCTCCTGCCATCCATACTGTTGATGTATTTGATATAACTGCAACAATTTCAACTAATATAATAGTCAATGTTGTTTTAAATATTTGTTCTAATGTCTGTGATCTCGCTGTTACCTTTAAATTTTGGCGTCCATTAAAATATCCTCTCATAACAGATGCTATAGCTACAAAAAATACTGCTGGTGACAATGCTACCATTGTTATTTCAGCATCTGGAATTTGTAACCACTGATTTGCTATTACATTCGCTCCAAAAAATAGCATTAAACTTCCTATCATTCCAATTACTGCAAATGTCGCAAATGCTACTTTAAAAATTCTATATGCTCCTTTATGGTCTCCTATTGCAACTCTTTCTGAAACTAATTTTGATATTGCATTTGGCACTCCTATAGATGAAATTGTTAATAATACTGCATAAATTTGATAACTTGCTGATACTATTCCGTTTCCCTTATCTCCAAAGTTAGGTCTATTGGTTAAATATAAGTTGTATACAAGTCCTAAAATTTTTATTAGCAATTGCGAAAATATTAGTGTTATAATTCCTTGCATAAAGGTTTCCTTTTTTCTGCCATGTACTTTTTTCTTCGATGTTTGTGTCATTTTATCACTCCTATTTTACTTATTATTAATTGTACTTAACTATTATAAATTTAATTACTAAATTATTCAATACTTTTAATTTTTTTTATCAATTATCATAAAAATATTGACAAATAGCCTTTTTTATATTAAAATTGATAAGTATTATGTCAAGAATTCAAATTGACTTATATGAATTAAATTTTAGCTTATAATTAATAGTAAATTCTTACTATTAAATTGTATATGATTTAAATATAAAATCTCTCCCCGGTGGTTTTAAATTTAAATTCATATAATAAATAAATTATATTAAATAGGAGGGTATTATCATCATGAATAATACAACATATAGCGCAAAAGCTAATGAAATCGAAAGTAAATGGTATATTATTGATGCAGCTAATAAACCACTTGGTAGAGTTGCTACAGAAGCTGCAAAATTATTAAGAGGAAAACACAAACCTACATTCACACCTAATATAGATATGGGTGATCATGTAATTATTCTTAATTGCAAAGATGTTATATTAACAGGTAACAAATTAAATCAAAAAATTTATAGACATCATTCAGGATATATTGGTGGAATGAAAGAAATTTCTGCAAAAATTATGCTTGAAAAAAATCCAGAAAAAGCTATGACATTAGCTATAAAAGGAATGTTACCTCATAACTCTTTAGGTAGAAAAATGGCTAAAAAATTAAGAGTTTATGCTGGTAGTGAACATGAAAACCAAGCACAAAAACCAGAAGTATGGGAGGTAAAATAAAATGGCTAATAAAGAAAATGTAGTTTTTTATGGTACAGGTAGAAGAAAATCTTCAATAGCAAGAGTTAGACTTGTTGAAGGTAATGGAAAAATAACTATAAATGGAAAAGATATCGAAGATTTCTTTGGTTTAGAAACTTTAAAAGTTATCGTTAGACAACCACTTACTGTTACAGATACTACATCTAAATATGATGTTATTTGTACTGTTAAAGGTGGAGGATTTACAGGTCAAGCCGGAGCTGTTAGACATGGAATAGCTAGAGCTTTAAATGAAGCTAACCGTGAATATAGACCTGCATTAAAAACAAATGGATTCTTAACTAGAGATCCTCGTATGAAAGAAAGAAAAAAATACGGTCTTAAAAAAGCTCGTAAAGCTCCTCAATTTTCAAAGAGATAAAAAGAGCTTTTATCAAAAACAAAAAAACTCAGAAGTTTCAAAACTTCCGAGTTTTTTTGTTACTGTTCGGTAATTTTCACTATCAAACATCTGTAAACATTGAAATATCAATACTTTTATTTCTATATTTGTTCGTTTTTTTAACTCATAATATACAAGTAATATGCTAGTAATATACAAATTTATTTTCCATAGTCATTAATTTATCTAAAACGCACAAAAAAAGCTAACTATGCTCCTATATTATTTTTTTGCATAATCAGCTTTTTATTTTATTAATATAACAAACTAAATTGTAATTTACTTCCCACCCTTAGTTCCAAAAGGTACATATACTTGAAACATAATTTTGATTTTAGGTATATCTGCATTTATTACTTGCTTATCTAATATTTCTCTCATGAGAGCCATACAAAATTTCATACCTACTTCCTCAGAAATTAAATCTTTTAAATAAATATCATTATCCGCATATTTTTCTGGAAAATTAATAGAAAAATATGTCATTTTCTTTTTTTCCTCTTCCCATATTCTATATTTCACTTCACTTTTTCCATCAATTTTTATATTAACACATTTATTTAAAAATTTATCAATTTGTCCAACTTTACTTCAAGTAGCTAACTTTTTATTTACATATACTTCATTCCAAGTGTCAAAGATTGGAAAATGTAATAATAAATTTCTTATAAAACTAAATACCTCATCCGCAATAATACCTTCCAAAGGTGGTCTTCCACCTTTTTTCATCCATTCAATATAATACTTTATTGGCTTATAATTTAATAGTTCTTTGTATATAGAAAAAGCTTCTCTTAATTTTAAAAAGCGTACATTTCCATTTTCTTCTATAAAATTATCAGCAACTATTTCATCATATAAATCGTAAAATCTATTATAAAAAAGTGTTAATACTTCAACTTCATTTTTACTTGGTTTTAATTCTTCTATGATTATCAACTCACTTTCGATTAATTTATATTATTTTCATTATAATTTTATCTTTTTTCTTGACTTTTTATCTTTAAATAGCTTATAATAAATATAGGAAATGACAAATCCACAAACGTGGTTTTGCCAAAATTAGTTGTAAAAACTCACACCTAACTCGCCAAAGTTACAGATGTGAGCTTTTTTATTTATGTAGTTGCTTATCAACCCAGTTCTTATACAGAACTGCTGTCAAGGCAACGTTTAATGTTAAAGAAAACATTAAGGATAATATTAAAAATAGTATCACTTTAATCATAAACATCACCACCTCTCCTACGATATTTCGTAAAATTTAGGTGGCAAAACCACATCTGTTTCTCATCATTTCCTATGCTAATTATTCTACAATATTATTAAAAATTTGTCTATAATATTAATAAATTTTTATAATCTATTTATGTTTATAAATTCATAAATCTTATTTTTAATATGGCTTATTTTCTAACTTTTACAATATATTTTATCTCTATTTATCCTTGCTTATATGCAATATGTAGTAAACAAATAATATACAAAAATCCACATAAACATTGAAATCTAAACATTTGTAATTTGCAAAGAGATAAAAAGAGCTTTTATCAAAAACAAAGGTCGTAATTCTTTTTCATTTTTATTATAAGCCACCTTATTATCAAATTTTCTTAAATAATCACAATAATCTGAGTTAACTCTGACAATCTTTAAATTTATAATCATTGCAATTTGCCTCCTTAGTATTTCAATTATATATTAAAATTTATAAAAATACTATATACAAAAGGATTAGAGTTTAACCTCTAATCCCCATTTTTTAAGTTCCAATTTAATGGCTGGATTCACCAACTTTTTTGCTATTTCTAGCAATAATATTATATGCAATTTAGCTAAATTTATTGCTTTATGTATTTTTAATACCATATTTTTAGATAAGAATCAATATTTTTTTAAAAATTTTTAATTTACATATTTTAATACTACAATTATAATTTTTTATAATTTCTTACTGAATTGTAACATTTATTCTAAACCCCAAATTACTATTTATTATAATTTTATCTTTCCCTATTCTATAATATCTATAGCTTCATTTGAATTAATTCCTTCTATATTATAATAAGTTTCTGGAATTTTTCCCATAATTACGTTTTCTATTAATAATACCTGATTCGATATACTCTTAGTTATGTCTTTAAATGGTGTTAATATGCTAACTTCACAATTCACCTGTAAGTATACTCTGTGTAGCGTTTGGTTTATACCTTTAGCAGTAAATTCACTCCTTAAATCTGTATCTATGTTACCAATAGATGATATTTTTATTTTTACTCCTGGTCCTCTGCCAGCAAGTAATTTTATTCCACTAAAACTTCCTAGTGGTATTTCTATATCTTCTTTTCCTCTACTATTCAAATCTTCTTGAATTTTTCGAGCTGCATCTGATATTATATCATTTATCGGATATATATTGGATTTTACCATTGTTATATTTCCACTTGAATCTTTTTCTATTGTAAACATCTCTTCATAATTATGTTTATTCATGACTTCTGTTGCCTTTTCATTAGTTGCTAATGTTGCAATGCTTTTAGCTTCATCTTCACACAATTTTTCAAATACTGGTGATACTGAATCTATCATAATTTTTACTGATGTAATTATAGTTATTAAAAAAAATATTATAAAAATAAACTTTTTCTTGTTTTTTATTTTTTTTACATTTCTTGGAATACTAATTTTAGTTCTTGAGTAAATCTTATCCATAATTTATCATCGAAGGCTGATTATTGGCTATAGCTTTCTTTTGATATCTTGGTATAAATATTTTCTGGCCAGGATATATAACTTGTGGATTTTCTATTCCATTTAATCTTACTATATCATCTACTGTGCTTCCAAATTTCTTGGCTATTTTCCATAAACTATCATCTTTTTTTACTATATACATAACTATGCTATAGTCTTGCTCTTCTCTCTCCCCATTTGTTTTTATTTCATCAATTGTATTTATATTAATATTCTTATCTATATCTGTATTTATTTTCAATTTTATATTTGCCAACACTTCTTCTTCATTCTGTATTATAAAATCTTGATTTGCTATTTCTATATTGTTACTAATATTTAAATTTTTAGTGTCTTCAACATTATCAATACTATACTCATACGGAATTTTTTTATTTACACTTCGAACTTGCATATTATCATCTGCTAATATAAATTTTAAATCTAAATTACCTTCATAAATAATTTTATCTAATTCTGTAGTTTCTTTTTCTATAATTGGATTTATATCAACATCTATTATATTTCTATTCCCCAGTTCTTCAATTTTCACCTTTTCTTTTATTTCTTTCTCATTATCAAAATGTCTTTTTCCCTCTATTGTTTTTATTGATTTCTTGCTAAATTCTATATTTTCATCAGGACTATATAAATCTTGAATAATATTAATATTTTTCTTTTCATATACTTCTGTATTAACACATACTTCTATTTCCACATAAATAGAATGTTCTTCTACAGAATTTGGTTTTATTAGCATATTCCTTATTTCATAATTTGTATTACATATATCCTCTTCTTTGACTTCTGGTATATCTATAAATCCTACAATTGGTATTCTAGCACTGACTTTATTTATTCTGTTATCTTCTGTTAAATATACTACTTTTATTTCAGCTTCTGCCTTTGTTAAAACTTTATTATAACTTATTTTGATATCCCTATTAACTATTTCTGTATTCATTTTTAATACTTCCACCAAATTATCCACATTATCTATCGCTATATTATCTTTTGCATATATTTTTGTCTCTCCACTTCCTACTACTGAATTTACCGCTAATTCTTCTTTTAACATTTGAATTTGATTTGTATTTTCTAAATCATTTACAATTGATATTTCCTCTTGAGAGAATATTTCTATATTTATCTCTATAGTAGCTTTTATTGATAATTTTCTCTCATTTATTATTTTAGCTTCTATTTCTTTTATGTTTGTCTTGAGCTTACACCTCATTTCATTAGTTATATTTGGAATATTAATTACTTCTGATAAATTTATATCTGCATTAATTCCTCTTATATTATCTTTACTATCATCTGTCATATACATAATATATGTATTAATTTTTCCTTCTATTTTTACCTTCTCATCTATTAGTTCTTTTTTATCTAAACATAACACTCCACTTGTACAAATTATATTTAAAATATCTGGCTTTGAATCTGGTACTATCACATCACCTTCAACAAATATAATTTCTTTTTTAGTTGTTACTTTTTTATTTATTTTTAAATTTTCTCTTAAGGTATTTATAGCCATTTTTTACCTCCTCCATATATTCTTTATTTTAATATATGAAAATAGTACATATTTTAGAACTATAGACATTACTTATTTCTAGTTGAGCTTTAATTTTTTGAAATAGAAAATCTAAAAAAGATAGATATTATAGCTTTTTATATAATAATATAGCCTATACTTTTCTAGTATACAAAAAAGAGAAAACAAATAATGCTTTCTCTTAAACTTCTGTCATTTTTCTTTTTTTAATATTTACTGGTGGTGGTATTAATGGACTATAAGAATTGCCATCAAACACTTCCACTTCTACTGTTCTTGTTAAAATATCTGTATAGCTATATGTTACATTTCTATTATTTTCTTCGTATTTAACTACAAAAATATTAGGATATGCTTTTTCTATTGTTGCTTCTTTTTCAAAGGCTTTACATCTTCCTAACGAACCTTTTACTATTATTTTTTGTCCTACTTTTTCTAAGATGTCAGTTTTTAGATTTGTTATATCATTTTTACAAATCATCTTATCACCTACTCCCTTAAGATGATTTGATTATAGCATTTTTCATAAAAATTGTCAAAAAAATACTTTTTATGTCTATCTATGAAATCAGTTGATTTTTCAATGTTTATATCAACTTTTTCTTGTTTTATTACATTTGTATTACTTTTTGTTGTCATTATTGTTACATTCGATTTATTATTCTATACATTTTCCCATTTGCCCCTATTCCATTAATTCCTTTCTTACCATCTCTTAGTTCTTTTTCTATATCGTCTATTGTAACATATTTATATTTTTCTGTTATTGCTATTTTTTTGGCTACAATTAAAGGATCTACAAAATCTATTAATATTCGTGCTGGAGATGAAGCAAAATTAGCTCCAGCTGATATTAATGCTTCAAAATAACTCTGGCAAGCTCCGGCAAATATTACTAAATTTTTATTATAGTCTTTATCATATCTTCGTGCTTCTTTTACTGTTTCTATAAAATATTTAGAATTTCTATAATTATATATATTATCATATTTAGAAACATTTTTTATCATTCCATCATGCCCAGTTATAATTAATATATCTGGATTATATATTTTCAATAAATTATATACTACTTTAGGTTGTTTATTCTCTGGTATATTTTTAACAATTGCATTTAAATTGGCTTTTTTATAATATCTATATGATTTCTCACTATATTTTCTATCCCCATCTAAATGCAATATTTTACCTGTTATTATATATTTATTTCTGCTATTGGGTTCTTCCATTCTATTTTCTATTCTCTTTTGTATATAGCTTAAGTCTTTATTTATACGTTCTTTATCTGCTTTTTCAAGATCTTTTAATGGACTATCTGCTTCTACTCTTTCGATTATTCCTATTAATATTGCTATTTTATCTTGTGGATTATCTATTATATTTTTTACTTGAAATAATATATCATTACCATGAGATTTTCTAGTTACTATATCTCCTAATTTTATTTTATTCATTATTATCACCTCAAAACTAAGCTACTATATTTTATGTCAAATTATGTCAATTGGTGATATTAATTCTTAATACATGTTTTTCTCCATTATGTTTTTTACTTATTCTTTAGTTGATTTAAATGACTATATTTTAATTTAGTTGCCATTCCCCCTCTTATATGTCTTTCTGCTTTATTTTCATCTAGTATCTTTCTTACTTCAATTGCCAAACTTGGATTTATTTTTTTTAACCTTTCAGATACATCTTTATGTACTGTTGTTACTTTTAAGAACGGTAGAATTTTCTTCATTGTTATTAGCTTCTTTGTGTTTTGTATCTTTAGCACTCGGGTATATATCTTCGAATCTTGTTATTACTGGTTCATTTGTTCCTATTTCATTTAGTAATTTTAGTCTTACTTCTACATTTGAATCTGAATCAACTTCAATTACATCTATAATTGTTTTTAACATTGCATTTGTTATTGTTTGATTATTTAATATGTCATCTACTGTTTTTATTGTTTTATTAAGTTCTTTTTCTAGTACATCTTTTTCTTTTATTTCTGATGTTATTAGTTTTAATTCTCTTTCAAGCCTTGCTATATCTTCATTTAATGGATTTGTATATTTCTTTAATTCTTGTATATTGATTATTTCATTTTGAAACATTTCCATGTATTTTTGTTTTTTAACTGTTACTTTTTCAATTTCTTTTAAAAGACTTTCTTCACTTCTTTCATTGTTTTCTCTTAATTTTGTAATCTTTTCAAATTCTTTTTCAACAGCTTTCATAAAATCTTTTTTATTTTTTATTATACTTTTTAAATATATTTTTATTGCATTTAAAAGTTCTTCTTCATCAATTACTGTTGTGTTTGGACAATGGTTTACTCCCATTGAATTTCTTCCACTACATACCCATCTTATATATTCTGGTCCATCAGCTGTATATTTTCTCTTTATTCTTCTAAATGAATAACCACAATGTTTGCAATATATAAGTGTGCTAAATACATATTCTGTTTTTTCTCTTTTGTTATTTAATTTAAATTCGTTTGATCTTTGTTCTAGTAGTTCTTGTGCTCTGTTAAATAGTTCGTCTGATATTATTCTCATTTCTGGCTTTTCCACTATTATCCATTCTTCTTCTGGTAATTCTTTTCTTGTTCCTGTTATAAAATCTGTTACTTCTGATTTTTTATTTGTTACTCTTCCTGTATATATTGGATTTTTAAGCATTCTTACAATAGATGTTTGTACCCATTTTGATTTTGTTTTTTTAGTACGTATTCCTCTGTCATTTAAGTTCCATGCTATTTTTGTTGTACCTATTCCTTTATATACGTAACTTTCAAATATTTCTTTTACGATTTTTGCTTCTTCTTCATTTATTTTTAAAGTATATCTTTCATCTGGAATTTTGTCATATCCAAATACCAAATTAGGCACTCTTCCTTTTTTAGCTGTGATGTCTTTTCCAAATTTAACTCTTTTAGACATATTGGCACTTTCTTGCTGTGCCATTGCTCCTAAAATTGTTAATATAAATTCAGAGCCACCTTCCATTACTTCACCATTGTTTAAGAAATCAACTTGTACACCATAAGATTTTAACTCTCTTACACTTTGTAATAAGTCTACTGTATTTCTTGCAAAACGGCTTACATCTTTTACTACTACTTTATCGAATTTTTTTGCTTTTGCATCTATCATCATTTGTTGAAATTGTTTTCTGTGTTTTATTTGTTTTCCTGATATTCCTTCATCTGCATATAGCTTGTACAATTCATATCCATTCTTTTTTGTAAATTCATTAAAAAATTCTATTTGCTTTTCTAATGAATCTATCTGTGCTTCTTTTTCTGTTGATACCCTACAATATGCTGCAATTTTCATAACGCCTTTCTCCTTACCTTACAAAACTATCATACTCATAATATATGTTATTGGAAACCATATAAATAGAGTTATTATTGGTAAAATATATATTATTTTTTTTATATCTTTGTCTATATTTTTAATAAATCTAACTATTATAGCTATTATAACTGTAATTAATACATGTACAACTGTTGCTATAATCATCGGTCCCAATGCTACCAGTACATTTCCGTAATCCATTGTTTCCCTATACCAACTTACAAAATTATCTATATTTATTTCTGCAATTGTAATAAAAATAGCCAATGTTAATAAATATGTAATTATTATGATTATTTTCTTTCTATTCATTTTCATCATCCCAATCCATTTTGAATTTAATAGTAACATTATACTCATGCATTACTCCTGAAGCAACAGATATCATTGCCATATTATTTGCAGTACTTCCGAATAATCCTTTTATTATATTATTATCGCAATACTCATCTATCTCTTTAAAATCTGTAAAATCATATCTATCTGTTATTGTTATATCCAGCTTCCATTTATTACTTTCTTTATCTCCTATAATATTTATTGTTGTATTATTTAGCGCAAGAAATAAATCTAAAGATGCATAATTTAATCCTTCAGTTATTTCAAAATAATTTTTATTCTTGTTATTTTCAATAGCTGATTTTATTTTTTCTTTAAAGTTTTCATCTTTAATTATATCATCTATTAATTTACCATCTTCTATCAATCTATCTTTAGGATTTTCTAACAAAGAGTATTCTATAAATTCTGTTCCATTTGGATAAGTTTTCTTTAAAATATTGCATATTGCTTTCCAAAAAAAACATTGAATATCAGATATCACTCCACCAAAATATTTCTTATTTCTATAATATGTACTAAATGCAAACAATAAATTCTCAAATAAAAAGTTTTGTATATATTCTGAGTCAACTTCTTCCGCTCTTTCTTTTATTTTTTTAAATTTATTATATAGTCTAAATGCCTCATATGCTTGTTTTAATGTTATTATATCGTTACTTACCAACTTATTATTTTTTTCAATATTATTAATATCCTTTATTATTTCATTTCTCATTGGCTCGTAACTATTTAATGGTATTTTATTTAATAGTTGTAATGTTAAATATCTATTGGTTAATAATGTTTTCTCTTTTTTATTAAGTAGTTTTTTCTTTGTAATTTTTGTTATTTGTGCATTTAATAAATTTTCACCTTTTAAATTTTTTGGTATTTCCATTTCAATTAAACCACACATATTTTTTAAACAGCCTAATCCAAAATGAGCTGTTTTATTTGATACGGTTCTTCCACATACACTACATCTATTCATAATTATTCTTCCCTTCTATAATCTCTACTTCGTTCTGTTACATTGTAGCATATCAGTTTCATTTTTTCAATATAAAAGTACAAAAAAACTACTCCTATTTTTTAGGAATAGTTTTAAACTTCACAACCCAACCATTTATATGTCACATATCGGTCAGTGGTTGTCTTTACATTTGACTCTCTACGCATTTATTTGTGGCAAGCAGGATTGCGAGTAACATTAGCTCACCTATACATTTATTTGTCGCCAATAGGGTGGCGAGTAATATTTGATTAATTCTATTTATTATTATTTAATAGAATATCTCTCATTTCAATAATATTATAAAATGGTATATTTATTCCATCTTCTGCAAGATTTACTACTCTTAATGCTTTAGTAATAACTTCTTCTTTAACGATTTCTGGAATTTCAACATCCTTATTTGAATTAGTATATTTTTTCTCTATGTACTTTTCTGTTGTAGGAAATATGTTTTGTATTAAAAATACAGCCTTTTTTCCTAATACATTACCAAAAACAAAATTATATACTGGTCTTTTTCCACTTCTTATTTTTTTCATATCATATATTTTTTTATATTTATCATACTTTGTAGATATCGGAACAAACCATATAATCTCTTTTTCTTGTCTATCCCTAAAACAAAAATAACACGGTCTCTTATTTCCATTTTCTTTATTTATCATCAAACCATAATCTTTAAATACATCAAAAAATTCATCATTTATAAAGTAAAATTTTCCATCTTCTATTATCATTTTTGCTACATCTCCTCTTTATGAAAATATGGGATCTATTTTTTAGACCCCATACTTTACTATAATTAACATTTTTCCACCTGCCCATTTATATCTCGCAAGCAGGGTTGCGACTCACATTCTCTCACCTATCCATTTAATTCGCAAATAGGGTTGCGACTCACATTTTAATTATAGCAGATATTAAATATCTACTACTATTATATTCATTATAACCTTTTTTATTTACAAAAGTCAAGCATTTTCTATATTTTCTTAATTTCATATGTGTTAAGTAATTAGGGGCAAAATATACCTATTTGTAGCCTTTGGCTAGTCTCTTATTTAATTTAAACTATTTTATTATATTTTCAATATAATTGAAATATATTTTTTAAATTATTTTTATCTTGTCTATAAGCTAGATTAAGCATTTTAAAATATTCTTCATCTTCCATTTCTTCGTGAGAATTTTGATAAGTATTTGAATTACTATAATCAAATTTTATCTTCTCATCATTATCAGCTAGATTATAAGCAATGCTACCTGCCATAACTTGTACTATTTGTTCTTCAGTATTAGAATTTATAAACGTAATCTTTAACCCCTTTTTCAAAACTCTTACCTTCTTTCACTTCAATACTATTATTTAAAGTTTAGAAATATTACTATAAAAAATAAGAAAAACACACTCGCAACTTTTAATTGCAAATATGCTTATCTTACTAATATCTAATTTTCTTTGCCATCACGTTGTATTTTAAGCAAAATACAACTGCAAGGTAATAAATTATGCCTACTCAAAAGAATAGACACAAAATTTCTTCTTTATTTAATTATCATTCCTAATCTAACAACTGGATTCTTCTCTGCTAAGAAAACCTTTTTAATTTCAATATTTTCAGGAATAACTTGTTCTATTTTTCTACCGTTCTTGAGTGTTACATCTTTGTGTACTGTACTTTTACTTATTCCAAACTTTTTTGCGGCTCCTCTAACTGTATCTTTTGAATTTATTATATAATGTGCTAAATATATTGCACGCTCATCTATTGATATATCTTTCATAAAGCAACCCCCAAACGAATACTTTTGTTTAATTGTATTCTTTTAGGGATTGTATTAGAACATTTGAGTGTCAGATTATATAATTAATTATTCTCTTTAACTTTTTCTAATAGTACACTTAGCTGTCCTTATTAAATATGAGTTAATTAAGAACTTTTTAGTTCTTTTAGCATCTGAATAATATGATTCTTTCTTCTTTTAGTATCAGCATTTAATTTTTCTGTCTCTTCTTCATATATTTTACACAACTTATCTATATCTTCTTCAGATAGATCATCTGTATCTATTTCTCCATTGTCATATTGTTGTTTTAGTTGTAGTAATCTTAGTTCTTCTTTATCTTCTTTAACTTTAATATTCCTAATAAAACTCTCTTTTTTTTCATTATTTATATTGATTACTTCTTTGGGTAATACTGTTTTATTCCAAAATATTTTCTTTATAAAGCTAAATATTTTATCTAAAATACATTTTTTATAAATTATTAATTTATTATTCTTCATGAGTTCTACCTCTTTTTCTTAGTTTCTCTGATAGTTGCTCTTCTTTTTCCTTTTCCTGGTCATTTTTTATTTTTGCAGAATCTCTACCATTTTTGGCATTGTTTAATTTAATTTTTTTATAATTGTATTCTTTATCTAATCTTTCTATTATTTCTAGAATCTGTCTATCCTCTTTATTTTGTATTTGGGATATTTCTTTTCCTTCATATTGTTTCATTTTTATTCTTAATTTTGCTAATACTTCTCCTAGCTTCTTTTCTTCTTCATCCTTTGCTTTTGAAACTGGTAATCTTCTTTCATATATTTTCTTTTTGCCATATTTTCTTTTACACCAATTTTCTATCTTTAATGCATTTTTTAATGATTCTCTCAATCCATATTCTCTGTCTAATCTCTCTATTATTTTCAATATCTGTCTATCCTCTTTATTCTGTATTTGGGATATTTCTTTTCCTTCATATTGTTTCATTTTTTTTCTTAAACTCCTTAATGCGTGTCCCAGTTTTTTTTCTTCTTCGTTGTTTGCTTTTGAACTTGGTAAACTTCTCTCATATATTTTCTTTTCTCCATATTTTTCTTCACACCAACTTTTAATCTTTAATGCATTTTTTAATGATTCTCCCAATCCATATTCTCTGTCTACTCTCTCTATTATTTCTAAAATTTGTCTATCCTCTCTATTCTGTATTTTTGATATTTCTTGTCCTTCATATTTTTTTATTTTCACTCTTAAGTTATTTAATGCACATCCCAGTCTTTTTTCTTCTTCATTTTTTGCACTTTTGCTTGGTAATTTTCTTTCATATATTTCTTTTTCTCCATATTTCTTTCTGCACCAATTTTCTATCTTTAACGCATTTTTTAGTGATTCTCCTAATCTATATTCTCTATCTACTCTCTCTATTATTTCTAAAATTTGTCTATCCTCTTTATTTTGTATTTTTGATATCTCTTGTTCTTCATATTTTTTCATTTTTATTCTTAGTTTTACTAATGCTTCTCCTAGCTTCTTTTCTTCTTCATTTTTTGCATGTTTGCTTGGTAAATTTCTTTCATATATTTTCTTTTCTTCATATTTCTTTTTACACCAGTTTTCTATCTTTAGTGCATTTTTTAATGATTCTCCTAATCCATATTCTCGGTCTAATCTTTCTATCATTTCTAGTATCTGTCTGTCTTCTTTATTCTGTATTTTTGATATTTCTTGTCCTTCATATTTTTTCATTTTTGTTCTTAATGTGCTTAATGCTATTCCTAGCTTTTTTTCTTCTTCATTCTTTGCATTTGTATTTGGTAATTTTCTTTCATATATTTCTTTTTTTCCATACTTTTCTTCACACCACTTTGTAATCTTTAATGCATTTTGTAATGATGTATTTCTTGTACGATTATTATCTACTTCTTCATCTAATTCAATAAAATCTTTTAATAACCCTTCTAGTATAAATGGATTAAAATCTTTGTTACTACCTTTTGTTTTTTTTATTTGTGGCAAATCCATATCCCATAAATCAATTTTGCTTACTAAACTAATAATTTCTTGTATTATGTTTTTCTCTTTATCCTCTAACTCCAAATATTCTTCTAATCCATCTAGATATCTAGCATATTTACTTTTTATTTTCCTTAAAATCTCATAATAATGCTGCTCTTGTTTACTTGAACTTTCTCTATTTGGAATTATTCCACCATGTTCGTTTATCCATTCAATTGTAATTGTTAATGCTTCTAAGTCATCTATTGATTCACTATTTTCAAATTCTTTTTCTATCTTTACAATTAATGAATTATTTACTAAATCTACTACAACTGGTCTTTTACCATCTAATACTGGATTATCTTCATTTAATGCATATATTATACGTCCTAATTGCTGTAAATATAAAATTCTAGAATTTTCATCTAATGCTCTAAACCAAATAATTCCATCTACTCCCTCTATATGTATTCCTTCATTCGCTTTATTCATTACAATCATAAATTTAGTATTTTTTGAATTATCTGATTCAAATGCTTCTAATTCTTTTTGGTTTTTTTCTTTGCTATAACTTCCCAGTAATGAATGAAATTGAGGTACAATATCTGTCCCTTCAAATACTTTACTCAAATACTCTTGATAAGCTTTTAGTTTATCTTCACCTGTTTTTGTTCCGATTCTGTTTCCTTCTTCATCTTCTATATCGCCTTGATCTGTTACAGGAATAAATACAATATATTTTCCACCTTTTTTTATATTTTGTCTTAGTATTTCTTCTTTTCCAATTCCACTATCAAGATTTCTTCTTGCTACTTCTTCTAACTGTTTTCTTGCTTCTTCTCCTATTTCAGCATCTATCTCTATATTTAATTTTTCTCTTAATTCATTATACTTTTGCAATTCTTCATTTCTTCTTGCTTCATCCTCAATACCATCAATTTTTGCTTTTAATTCATCAATTTTCCCTGAAGAAATTAAATCATATTTACAATAAACAAGTTTTGGATTTACAATATACCCCATTCTTATTGCATTTTCTAATGTCATATTTGATGCTAAATGTTTTCTTTGTTCTATTTCATTTTCAGTATATCCTAATTTTTTTGCTGTTTCTTCTGCCATATCTCTTCCATCTACATCTCTCACTGGTGTAGCTGTTATTCCCAATACTTTTACATTTTCATTTTGATTATCCAATAATTGATCAATTTTCCCCTCCCATTTTTTAGCACCTGTTCTATGTAATTCGTCTAATACAATCATTCCATATTGTTCTTTTATTACTTCTTGTCCTCTTTTAGCAAGTAACCCAGAATATGTTTCAAATGTTATATTCGGAAATACTTCGGCAATTATTTCGTCTTCTGTCTTTCCAACTGTATCTTGTTTTCCATGTATATATTTTATAACATAACTTTTTATTTGATTTAGTATTTCGTCTTGTGGTGCTAAATAAAGCATTTTTTCGTTTGGATGTTCTTGTGCATATTTTTGCATTTGTGCTAAAGCAACAAAACTTTTTCCAGCTCCTGTAGGCAAAATTACTTGTGCAAATTTATAATCTTCAAATATCTTATTTACATTATCATAAGCTCTTTGTTGATAGTCTTTTAATCGTATTCCTGTATTTTCTACATCACAATATCCTAAAAATCTTTCAACTACTTCTATATTAATATTATCTTGTAAAACATTTTGTCTTGTATTTAATAATTCTTCTAAATTACCTTTTTCGTATTCCTCATAAAATCCTTGTCTTGTAGCGATATTTAATAAAATTTTGGGTATCTTTTTTTCTTCTATTCCAGCTTGTTTTAATTTTTCGTATATTTCAATGCAATTTCTATCTTGTAATCTTTTTATTAATTCATTTCTTTCAGAGATTCTAAATTCTTCTATTCCTATTTCTTGCCAATTATATTGTGAAATTATAGCTTCGGCATAATATCTTGATTTATCTATTTGTTCATTTTCTCTTGTATTACCATATACACTACTTATAATATCTTGAATATTTGCCAATCCACCATTTTGTAAAATAACTTCAAGTTCTTTAGATGATAATTTTTTTATTTCATCTATCAATATTTGTTCATCCTTTGATAAATTCAAATTGACAGATTCACTTAATTTAACACCTTTTCCACTTTGTCTTGATATTATTTCAGGTTCTATTCTAAATCCATTTTGTTTTATATACTGTATTACATCATCAAATCTTGAATCATTTCCTATTAATTGTTTTAGTATTTCAGAAAACTTTATTGCATTTTGCCTTGCTTTGCTTAAATAAAACATATTTTTAACAATAGAATTTGCTTTGCCATAAGCTACTGTTCCTTCTGTTAGTGAATACATTTCTTCTATTGATATATTATCTTTTACTTTTGAATTTATTTCTGGTATTTGAGGTATCTTTTTTCCATTCTGTACTGCAATCAATAATGCTTTTTTTATTTCTTCGACCTTATCGCTATCAATTTCATCTATTTGTTGTATTAAAGCAAATAAATCAACAACCTCTTTAGGAACTTCAATAATTTCATTTTGTTTTATTTCTCCATAATGAATTAATTCAGTTGAAGAAAATGCATTTCCTATTGTTTCTCTTAATTTTGAGTTTGTAGAATGTAAGATTACATTATTTAAAATCTCTTTATTTTCCAGTACTGCAAGTTTTGCATATACTTTATTAACCTCTAATAATTGTTCTTTATTTAAAGATTGATAACTGCTAATTCTTGCTTTAGGAGCACTATATTTTATACCTTTTTGTGGATGTGCTTTATTTACATCTACTTCTCTATTTTTAGCAGTATATCTTTTAGTAATTATTTCTTTTAATTGTTTACTTTCACTTGCACTATCTATATCAGAAAATATATCTAAAATTTCATTTTTTAAATCTTCTGGTAATTTTTCCAATGCTTTTTCTATTCTAGAACATACCTCTTGCAACATATATTGGCCTGATTCAACCGTTTGTTTTCCAAATTCTTTTTTAGTAACTTGTATCATTACATATTTATCCTTATATGAACCTCTTCCATAATTTATTGCAATATTGGCATTACTAGTTAATGATATACAATTTGTATCTTTTCTATAATGCATTTTTATATGATCGTATACTTCTTCAAGTGATATACTAGAATCTTCTGTGTACTTTGTTTTTTCTTTATATCTTTCTCTATCCGTTCTAATTTTTTCTATTTTGCCATCTAAAGATGTAGTTATTTCTTGTTCAATATCACTATTATCATCCATATTTAAAGCTCTAAAGAAATAATAATTTTTTTCATCACTAATTATATTAAATTTATCTATTTCTAAAATTTCTTTATTCATCTATTCTTCTCCCAAAAGATATATAATCCTTTTTATTATATCATATAAAATATTTTTTTGTCTTCTAAATGTATAGCTTATAATATACTCAGGAATTTGACAGTTACTTAACCTAAAAAATGATATAATTCAAAAATAAGAAAAATTTGATGGTGTTTATGTTGTTTGTACTAACTTGGATAGTAATACTGAAGACATTATCAAAATAAATCAAAGAAGATGGGAAATTAAAGAAAATTTCAGAATTATGAAAAATTTGGATGAGAATTTGTAATCTTATACTTAAATGTAACTCTCTCATCATTTTCAAATAAATTATAAGTAAGAACACCATTCATAGCTTGTACTATTTGTTATTCGGCATTATTCAAAACCTTTTTCAAAATCCTTATCTACTTTCATTTCAATACTATTATTAAAAATTCAAAAATATTACTTTTATTTTAAAACTACAAGGAGTAAATTAATTGCTTATATAAGATTTGCCATCATTTCACAGCAAGTCAAACCTTCACATTTGCATTACGTTAGCAATTATGATAACTAATTTTACAACTTAATAATAACAAAATGATAATAAAAAATAGTCAGGAAATTTTTGGTAAATTATAAGAATTTTAAGAGATATTTTTTCCAATAACCAATTAAAAAACTTTAAAATAGCATAAAAAAATTTGTATGCTTTTTATTGGAAATAAAAAAATAAAACTCTTTCAAATTTAGAAAAAGTTTTATTTTTTATTATTTTATTTAGATAACTCATCCGAAGTTTTCGCCATTCTATCATTATCTATAGAAGTTACTTTTTCTTGAAAAACTCTACTATTTTCCGCTTGTTCTTCCAATGTTGGAGCATCTTTTGCAAGTGATTCTCTGAATGATTTTGATTCATCTTTAGCTTGTTCCTTAGCAGTCATTTCTTTATAAATATCTTCATATGTTTTTACTCCATATTTTTGTAAAGAACTTAGAATTCCACCCTCAAGCTCTGGTATAGGTTCATAATAAGCTTTTAACGCTTCTTCTGGTGTGATTTCACCAGCTTCTAATTTTTTCTTTATTTCCTCTTCTTTTTCTATTGCAGCATCCATATCAAAATTAGGATTAACTTGAGCTTCATTTTCTGTTATATCCATACATTTCTTTTTTAATTTATTATAATATTTTTTACTATGAGATTCTTCATCTTTCCATTTTTCTTTACCTACACGATCTTTGCCCATATCATAAATATAATCTGCTATCATTTTTACTTGACTTTCTTCAATGTTGGAAACTTTAGAAAGTTGCTCTTCTGTCCAAAACCCAGATTCTCTGATCTTTTCTTTTAATCTTTTTTGAATATCCTCCTTTATTTTAGTTTCTTCATCTTTGACATCATACACTTTTTCCTGTTCTTCTTGTTTCTTTGGTTCAAAAACATGTCTTAAATTATGTATTTCATTTTGATGCCCATTTGTTTCTTCAATCTGTGTAGTAGCTTCTGCACCATCAATTTTTGTTTCTAAATTTTTTTCTTCCATATTTCATCACTCCTGTCTTTACGTTCGAATAATTATACATCAATTACTCATTTATTATTTATATTAGTATCCTTAATAACAACTTTAACTTTTATTTAAATCACAACATATCTAAATTAAATTCTTAAATTTAGATATGTTGCTTTTGAAATTACCAGGAGAAAACGATTCCTCCAAGATGACGGAATGTTCTACTCTTATTCTTACCAAAGAAAGATGTCCATTCAATGGAAACTTTATCCCCTAAGAATAATCCTGTTGCAATAAAAGCAATTGCCCGTCTGTCATTATAAGTGTGATTTTCTTCATGTCCCTCCTTGAATTCCACTTTAGAGATAGTAATCTTCTTCCAAGTAAGGATTGTTTTGAGCGTTGCATTTTTCAAATTGAATTTCATATTTTAACCATCCTTTCTATATTGGCTTTTGCCAGTTATAATTTAATTATACCATATTTTTACAATCTTGTCCACTTTTATTTAGATATATCTTAACAAGTTTTAATGGTATTAAGTTGCTTAAGTTTTATCTTTATAATATATATATGAATAATTTTTGTATTATTAATTATTATAATATAAAAGAAGGAGGCAATTATGACTTCTATGGAGCTGGTTGGACTTAATACTAAATGGTACCGATATCAAAATAATTTAACCCAAGAGCAATATGCAAATAAAACAAAATTTAAAATGGCTTATATTAGTGTTATTGAAACCGGAAATGCCAATTTAACTTGTAAAAATATAGATTTTATAGCAAATTCATTTAATATAAAACCAGAATTATTATTCAATGAAAAAACTGCTAAACTCGCTCAAGAGCTACCTGTACGAGTAGATATGTATAAAAAGAAAAAGAAATAATCTCAAAAATTTATTTTCTTTCTTCTTTTCTTATTCCTTGTTTTAGCTTAATAGCATAATTATTTTCTAATCTTTCAAAACTTAGTTTCTATTTTCTTATTTAATTAATAATCCAACTTTAACAACAGGATTTTTTGTACTTCAAAAACTCCTGTTATCTCAATACTTCTTGAAATTGTGCGATTACTAATAATGCATTCTTTCCCAAACATTCTACCATTCTGTAATGTTACATCTTTGTATACTGTACTTTTACTTATTCCAAACTTTTTTACAGCTCTTCTAACCGTATCTTTTGAATTTATTATATAATGTGCTAAATATATTGTACGCTCATCTATTGATATATATTTCATAGAACCCACTCAAACAAATACTTTGGCTTAATTTTACTTTTATTATAATACTTATGGATATGTAATACATTCCATATAGACAAAATTCCCAATATGCTGTAAAATAATAGAAACTCATAATTTATAGAGGTGTAAGATGTTAAGAATAAATAATATAAAAATCAGAAAAAATATATCAAATGAAAATTTAATAAAAAATATTGCTCGAAAATATCATATATCACTTTCTGAGATTATCAACTGGAATATATCTAAAAAATCTATTGATGCTCGTAATAAAAACGATATTTTCTTTAACTATACAATTGATTTGACTGTAAAAGATGAATCCAAATACCCTAAACTTAAAAAAATAAAAAATATTGATATTGATTGTAAAATTAAAGATTCTTTAAATTTGAACTTTATATCATCTTTAAAAAAAGAAAATCCACCAGTTATAATTGGTGCTGGCCCATCTGGACTATTTGCTGCACTATTACTAGTAGAATATGGAATCACACCAATTGTAGTTGAACAAGGTAAAACTGTCGATGAACGTAAATTGGACATTGACAATTTAATGCATAATAGAATTTTAAATTCTTTTTCTAATGTCCAATTTGGAGAAGGCGGTGCTGGTACATTTTCAGATGGCAAATTAACTACTGGCATTCATAACGCACTATGTAAAAAAGTTTTACAAGACTTTGTAAAATTTGGTGCTCCTGAAGAAATTCTATATTTGTCTAAACCTCACATTGGTACAGATAATTTAATTTCTATTATTAAAAACATTAGGGATTATATTATTTCTAAAGGTGGTAAGTTTTATTTTAACACGAAATTTATTGATTTTTATGTTAAAAACAATCAACTACATTCTATTTTACTTCAGAATGTGAACACTAATGATAAATTTGAAGTTAATACTAATAAATTAATTTTAGCAATTGGACATAGTTCAAGAGATACTTTTGAACTACTATTTCATAATGGTTTATTATTGGAGCCAAAAAATTTTTCCGTTGGTGTACGAATAGAACATCTTCAAAAAAATATTAATTTTGCTCAATATGGTAATACTTCTAATTTACAATTACCACCTGCTGAATATAAACTTGCATATCATTCTCCTTCTGGACGAACATGTTACACATTTTGTATGTGTCCAGGAGGTACTGTTATAGCATCATCTAGCGAAAAAAATACTATAGTAACTAATGGTATGAGTAATTATAAAAGAAATGGCAACAATGCTAACTCTGCATTACTTGTAAATGTTTCTTCTAAAGACTTTTCTGATTCTTCACCTTTGGCTGGTATATATTTTCAAAAAAATCTAGAAGAACAAGCTTTTAAATTAGGAGGTTCTAACTACAATGCTCCTATTCAAAGGGTAGAAGATTTCTTGAATAATCGTATATCAACTACTATTGGTTCTATAACACCTTCCTACTTACCTGGTGCTACTTTAACCAATTTAAATGATATTTTACCTAATTTCGTATCTACTACTCTTAAAGAAGGAATCTTATATTTTGATACTAAGTTACATGGTTTTGCTAACCCAGATAGCATCTTAACTGGTGTTGAAACTCGTAGTTCTTCACCTGTAAAAATTCCTAGAAATGATTGTTTCGTGTCAAATATTGATGGAATTTATCCTTGTGGTGAAGGTGCTGGATATGCTGGTGGAATTATGTCTGCTGCTGTTGATGGTTTAAAAACGTCATTAGCTATTTTAGGTAATCCTAATTTTTAATATAAATGCGAACCTCATTAACGTTCGCATTTATATTTATCTATTTTCTCTTAATTCTTTTACTATTTCAACTAGATTTTTTATTAAGTAATCTATATCCTCCTTTGTATTTTCATCTCCAAATGTAACTCGTAATGTTCCTTCTGTATATTCATCTGTTAGCCCTATTGCAGTTAAAACATGTGATGGTGTTGTATTTCCTGATGAACATGCACTTCCTGCTGAAGCACAAATTCCTTTTCCATCTAATTTTAGTAATAATTCACTTCCATTTACATTTTTAAATGATATATTGCTATTTCCTGGTAATCTATCTATTAAAGAACCATTTATTTTTATGTCTGATATATTTTTTTGTATTTCTGTTATATAATAATCTCTGCTTTTCCTTAATTTTTCTATATGTTTATTTATATTTTTCATTCCTATTTCTGCTGCTTCACCTAATCCGATTATTCCTGGTACATTTTCTGTCCCAGCTCTTTTTTTTCTTTCTTGTCCTCCTCCATCTAATATTCTTAAAAAGTCTATATCTTTATTAACATATAAGGCTCCTATGCCTTTAGTTGCTCCCATTTTATGCCCAGATAATGATAACATATCAATATTTTGTTTTTTTACATCTATTTTTGTATTTGCACAAGCTTGAACAGCATCTGTATGAAAAATAATTCCATTTTTATGTGCTATTTCACCTATTTTTGTTATTGGTTGTATTGTTCCAATTTCATTATTTGCATACATAATACTAATTAATACTGTATCACTATTTATGGCATTACTTAATTCTTCTAAACTTATTTTCCCCTCATCATTAACATTTAAATATGTAATTTTATATCCTTCTTTTTCTAGTGATTTACAACTATTTAGTATTGCTGAATGTTCTATTTTACTTGTTATTAAATGCTTTCCTTTATTTTTTTCTAAGTGCATTATTCCTTTCAGAGCTGTATTATCACTTTCAGTTCCTCCACTTGTAAAATACACTTCATTTTTATGACATTTTATTAACTGTGCAACTTGATTTCTTGCATATTCTATTCCTATTTTAGCTTCTCTTCCTAATTTATATAAAGCTGACGGGTTACCATACTCTTCCACGAAATATGGAAATATTTTATTAATAACTTCTCTTTTCACTTTAGTAGTAGCAGCATTGTCAAAATATCTTATTTTCATTTATTTTTTCACCTCTTAAAATCTTCTTAAAATATTTTATGCTATTCATCGTTTTTTATATACAAAAAAAAGATAAAATTAACTTTATCTTTTTTTGTATATCTTATTTATATTTTATCTGTATAATAAAACTCTCCATAACCATATTCTATTTTATAATATTGTTTTATAAATTGAGGTTCAGCTTTATTATTAAATTCATAAGTTGGTTGCTTAATTACTTTACCATTTGAATCTACTACTCCCCATTTTCCATCTAGCTTTATTCCAGCATATCCATATTCATTAAGGTCTGTTGTTTTTTCATATATATAATCTACTACTTTATTACCATTTGAATCTACAAATCCCCATTTTCCATCTTTTTCTTTTGCATAAATCTTATTATTAGGTAATATTTCTTTATTTTCTTTCTCTTCCCCATTATTATCAAAATATTTAGTTTCATTGTCATTATATATTTTGATATATCCTTCTTCAGAATTTATTATTGCATCTTTTAATTCACATATTTTTTCTAATTTTTTATTGTACAATTGTGTAGTTTTATCTTCTGATAATCCTGTTGAAATACATTCTGTTCCTTTTATTTTATCTATAGAATCATATTTTATTTCAATTATTGGGTTTTCCTTATCATCTATAACACCTACTTTTCCTCCTGTTACAGATACTATAAAATAATTGTCATATAAATATTCCACATAAGAATATTTATTCTTTGTTATTTCTTTTCCATCTTTATCTGTAATGCTATATATTGATTCTTCTGTACTATTATCTATTTTTATTTTATAATTTTCATTATCAGTATTTGTAATATATATATTATCATTATTTTGTACTTCTGTTCCATCTGTTTTGTATACTTGTATTTTGTCATCAGAATCTTTAGCATACATATATTCTCCGACACTATCAATTTGTTTATATTCTATTGGTATTATAATTTCTCCATTTATTGTAGCCACTCCAAATTTCTTTGTTTTTTCTACAATTAATTTTTCATTTTCACTATTATAAGATATTGATTGATATTCATTATTAATAATTTGTTCACTATTTTTAAATAAACCATATTGACCGTTTTGAGCTACTATTAAATATATGTTGTTATTATCTTTTATATCAACAATTCTTGATACATCATTATATTCTGGTTTTAATATTATTTTCCCATCTACATTCATATATCCATATCTATAACCATCATCTGTTGTTTTTGATATAATATATCCTGCATTTTTATATCCATTTTCTTCTGTTGTATATCCATCTACAGTAATTTGGTCATATTCAGCTTTCACTAAATACTTTCCTTTATTGTTTATAACTCCATATTTTCCATCTAATTTTATTAATATTTCTCCCTCTTTATATGGAAAAGCCTCTACTGATTCATATATTGGCTTTGCTATTGTTTTTCCTTCTAAGTTAATTATTCCTATTTTTCCATCTTTTTCATAAGTTAGCGAATTTTTTTCATACATTAAATCACTAGATATATTTTTTAATCTTATTGGTTTAACATTTTGATATTGTGAATATATTTCTTCTTGATTTTGATTTAAAACTTTTGTATTATCTCCATTATAGCAAATAAATACTGCATATTTAGGATTTGGAATTATAATATTAGTATATTCTGCATTTACTACTGTATCTCCAGATTTATTTATAACTCCATATTTTTCATTTTCTCTTATAATAAAATAATTATATTCACTTTTATTAATCTTTTCTACTTCATATTTTCTATCATTTTGTTCTACCTGCTTATATATAAATAAACCTGCTATTCCTACTATAATTAACATTAATACTACTATTATAATTAATTTTTTCTTTTTCATATATTTTTTCCTTCCTTCTCATTTTTTTCTGTTTTAAGTATATTATTTTTACATGCTTTTATTTTTAAAATTCTTTTGTCTTCTGATTTTTCTATTTTATATGTTACATTTGGAGTCTCTATAACTGGCTTTTCTTTCTCTTCAGGTATTCTTCCTAATTTTTCTTGTAGAAATCCAGCTATTGTATCATAATCTCCTTCTGGAATTTCAGCATTTAAAATTTTATTTACATCATATATCGGTAAACTTCCAGATAATAAATATGTGTTTTCATCTATTTTTTCATATTCTTTTTCTTCCTTGTCATACTCATCATATATATCACCAACAAGTTCTTCTAAAATATCTTCCATTGTAATTATTCCAGCTGTTCCACCATATTCATCAACTATAATTGCTATCTGCATATTATTTTTTTGTAATTCTTTAAATACTTCATTTATTAACCTATTTTGCGATACAAAATACGCATTTTTTACTATATTTTTTACTTTAAATGTTTTCTTATTGATATTTTTTAGTACATCTTTTATATACAATATACCTTTTATCTCGTCAATCGTTTCATCATATACTGGTATTCTACTATATCTATATTCTTCCTTAGACAGTTCTTCCAAAAGCTCCTCTGTACTGATGTTTATATCTACAGCAAATATATCTTTTCGGTGTTTCATTATTTCTGACACTGTAATGTCATTAAATTCAAATACATTATTTATTAATTCTTTTTCTTCCTCTTTTATTGTTCCTTTTTCTTCTCCCTGGTCCACCATCATTTTTATTTCTTCTTCTGTTACAGTTTCTTCTTCATTTTCACCTACACCAAATAACTTAGAAATTGTATTGGTTACCATTGTTAACAATTTTACAAATGGTGCTGTTATTATAGAAATTCCTCTTATTACACCTATTGTTGCATAAGATATTTTTTCATAATGTTTCATTGCTAATCTTTTAGGTACAAGTTCTCCAAATACCAATGTAAAAAACGATAGTATTATTGTTATTATTAGTATAGAAACATTTTTCCAGATTCCTATACTAATACTTGGTATAAGATTATTCAAAACAGGTGCTAACATATCTGCAAATGTATCTGAAGCAAATGCACTTGATAGAAAACCTGCTAATGTTATTCCTATTTGTATTGTCGCTAGAAATTTACTGGGTTCTTTCAACATACTTTCTATTTGTTGTGCTTTTTTATTCCCTTCTTTTGATTGCTTTTCTATTTTAGCATCATTTAAAGATATAAATGCTATTTCACTTGCTGCAAAATATGCATTTAATAAAATTAATATTACTAATACCATTATTTGTGAAATCATATTATTTATGCTCCCTTTTTTCTTTTTCTTACTTGTATATTCTATCAAAGTTTATTTTTTTATTCAATACTTTTTTTATTCTTATATAAATCAAGTTCTTGGTCGCATATCTTTTGATATGTTTCAAATAATAAGTCATTCCAAAATATCGTATAAGAGTTTATATTATTATTTAGAAAGTGGGGGAAATTATGAATAAAAGCAACATCAATAGCCATATTGGAAAAATTTGTCAAGAATATAGATTAAAAAGTAATTTAACACAAAATCAAGTATCTGAACTAACTGGATTAGAACCTAGACATATTAGTCAAATCGAACGAGGTCTTTCTAAAGGTAGTATTGATACTTTGTTAAAATTGTGTAATGCTTACAAAATTACACCTGATATTATTTTATATGATTTATTAGATGATGAACTTAAGAATTCTGTTTCTATTTATGATGAAAAGTTTAAAAAGTTAACAAAAAAGGATAAGGAAAGTATTATTTATTTTATAGAGTATTTTTTATCTAGATGATTATTTTTTAGGCTTTATACTATGGTTTATATTTTAAAGTTCAAAAAAGATGCATAATATGTAATGTAATTTATACATTCTATCATGCATCTTTCATACTTTTTTGATTTTATACAGTTATTTTGTATATTTTCTCAACTTTTTTACCTATAAAACTACTTTCCTGACAACTTTAAACTTTACGGCTTTAGGGTTCAGCTTTTCAAAAATAAAGTGGGACGAAAACCAATGTCGCTGCTGCTGCTGGAAGGATAGCGGCCGCCACGGCCGGAAGCTGGAAAGACGGAACCTGTAGTGCTGTAATAGCCTCCTCTGCCAGCTCGATTGTTGGTACGGCAGGACTCCATTGTCCATTCATATACATTTCCTGCCAAATCATATACTTTTTTGACTTGGTTTTTTCCTCCATTTAAATCTATTCCTGTTTTATGCTCAGAATTTCCTGAAACTCCATCATACCATCCCATTCCTGTACTATCTTGGTAATATTTTTTTCCTGAAACCGTTGAATCTACATTTTTCATCCAATTCATCACAGCATCCCATTGTACACCATAAATCAATGTACTTTGCACTGTTTTATATTTATTTTCTTTTGCAAAATTTCTTGATAGTTCTACTGCTCCTCCTGTTGTTGCTGTTTCACTTTCTTGCATTTCACCTGTTGATGACCATGAAATATTATTATATACATTCGCATTTTTTTGTACTACTACTTTTCCATCCGTATCCTTTCCAGCTTCATATCTTCCTATATAAAATCCCTCATTTTTCTTTACACTTGCATACATGTCTCTTGCTTCTTGCTGGGTTGTTGCTGTTTCTGTTACTTTAGCATTTGTTCCTGTTGCATCTGATTCTCCACAATCAGGAAAATCATCGTCAAATCTACCATTGTAACATCCAGCTCTTCTTACAAACTCACTTTCAAAATTTTCTTTGCTTACTGGCACCCACACAAATTGGTTTTGTTTACTATCTTCTATTACTATTCCTTCATCTATTGTTGTTCCACTATCTTCTGCTACCTTAAATCCTGCTGGGATTTTTACTGTTCCATCTGTTACTGTTAAATCTGAATTCTCTGTTTTATTTTTCATTTCGTCTTTCTTCGCATCAGTTATTGTAATAGTTCCTCCTGTTGGTGGGGTTACTGGTGTATCTGTACCTGAAGCTGTTGTTGTTCCATTTTCTTCTATTGTTACATTATATCCATCTACTGTTACTGTTGCTGGCAAACTTTCTATTTTATTGCTGTCTGATATTGCACTTCCATTATATTTTAATCCACTTATATTTTGTAAATTTTTATTTAATTGATTTAAATCAATCTTTCCATCTGTTCCATAACTTGCCATTACCTCTGTTTGTACTTTCTCTTTTGCTGTTGCTTTTGCTGTTTTATTTTTTGCTTCTGTTGTTTTTGTTAGTATTCCATTATCTCCTGTTAACATTGCTATTGTTACTCCTGCTAAGATTAACAATACTATGATTGTTATCACCAATGCTATTAATGTTATACCTTTGTTTGTTTTTATTTCTCTTGTTTTCATCTCTTTCGTTTCTCCTTCCTTTTATTTCTTTTTTACTTTAGTATTTACTTCTTTTTGCTTTTTATTACCTTTTATTTTTTGTTTTTTCTTCTTTACTTTTTCTTCGCAATTTTTTATAGCCAAATACTTTCAGCTTTTTACAAAGGTATTTTATTTTCAATGTACTTGACTATTTTTCTTATTGCTATTTTCTTTTGACTTTTATCGTCTTTTAAATTATACATTATCTCTTGTTATTTTTTCAAGTCTTTTTGATTTTATTTTTGATTTTTATCTTTTTTCTATTTATGGTATATCATATATATTAATTTTTTTATAATTTTTTATTCATTGATATTCTGGCATTTGCCTTTATAAAAGTGACAGAACTTAATTTCTCATTCAATCAAATTTTCATAATTAATAGTAAAATTAAATTTTATATGATAAAATAACAATAAATAAAAATTTTAGGAGATTCACAATGAATAGTGTTTTATGTAATTCATACACCGAAGTTAGTTATATCCTAGATATTTTAGGTGAAGAATATAAAAATAAACTACCTGAAAAAATTTTAAAATTAATTTATACTAACAAAAATTATGATTATAAAATCAATTTTAATTTTGATATTACAAAAAATAATATAAATATAAGTAGAAATGCCTTAATAATTATTAGTATTTTAAACTTGAAATATTGGGAATATGACGAATTAAAAAAAGATAAATTAAAAAATTTATATGCAAAAAATGAAAAAATTTATCAAAATAAAATAAATAACTACAAAAATGATAATTGGCTAAATAAAAATAAACAAACTATAGAAAATAAACCAGTTCAAGAAACATGCCTAATACCTAAAAAGAATAATTCTTTATGGAATACTATTAAAAAATTCATAAGAAAAATATTAAACAAATAAGGAGGAACCTTTATGGATTACTTTATACAAAGTAACTATTCTTTAGAAGATTTGGAAGATTTTAGAGATAGTAATGGCTTTATAGATTTAACCTCAGCTGGTATACAACTTACAAATGAATCAAGGGAAAAACGTGGTACTGTTGACAGATTTAAAAACTGGGTTGATTTTAATGGGAAAAAAGCTTTAATAAGAGGAGAAGTTGTAGATGCAGAGAATTATTCTATCTATGCTGAACTAATAGTAGAAGAAATTGCAAAAGAACTATCAATTGATTCTGCTCATTATGATTTAATCAAACTAAAAGATGAAGATGGAGTCGAAAAATTTGGTGTTTTATCTGAATCCATTATAGATTTTGATAAAGAAGAACTATTTAGTTTAAGAGATTTAATAGGTGACGAGCCTAGAGATCCAAATGAAAAAATTGACTACGCATCAACTGTAAACTATCAATTTACACTAGAACAATTAAGAAAAAGATTGAAATCAATTAATTATTCAGAACAAGACATAGATAAAATTATTTCTGATTATAATAAAAGATCACTATTTTATTTGACCGTATTAGATATAGATAAACATCCTGAAAATATCTCATTCATAAAAGAAATTAATGGAAATAGTAATATTAAATTAAGTCCAAATTACGACAGTGAATTTTCTTTATTCCTAGAAAAAGATAAGGAAATGGCTGAATTCTTTTTAGATTATCCCTCAGAATTTGGAAAAGAAATGAATATACAAGATCCTAGAATAGGTACTATTGTAAGTAAAAAAGACGGTGGTTGGAATGAAATGTGGAAAGACACATTAGAATTATTAATTGAAGATGATGAAATATATGATTATTATAACAATAATATACGTGAAAAAATTAATATGGAAGAAATATTACAAAAAGTAGAATCTAGAATCCACGCACCATTACCTAGTATTGTAAAAAATATAGCTATAAAAGCATACAATACAAGAAACAATACTATAGAAAAAATCGTAGATGGTGAATTACAGCCTAAACAAAGTAAACAAGAAAAATTAACTCCTAATTCTTTTTTGAATGAGCTGATTTCAAAAAGTACACAAGCTTCCATACGTACAGGAGAACAAATAGCTGTAGGCAAAACTATGGAAAATGATATGGCAAAAGAAAAATATCATGAATATGATAATCTTCTTGATAAACTATTTCCTAGTTTAGATGATTAATAAAATTCAATAACAACTACATCTTTTGAATGAAAAGCATAATTGGTTACTGTTTATTAGTATATTTATACTACTATCTCCACATTTGCTTAAATACTAAAACTTGAAAAATCATTACAATATGGTATAATAAATATACAATGCTTTATTAACAGAAAGGAGGTCTATATGAAATATATAGTCTTTTATAATAATATTGAAATTGGTGTATTAGAAATTAATAAAAAAAATCAATATAAATATACACCAAATGAGAAAATAACTACAGAAGTAAAAGAAAAAATTTCCCTTTTTCCTGAGCTTTTAGTTCAGTCAGAATGGGGAAAACCAATACCAATTTTTGAAAATAGAATCAGAGATGCTAAGAGCTTTTCTCAAGAAAGAGAAATTAGCACTCAAACTGATTTATTTCAATTGGTCTTAGTGGACAATATTTCTTAATAGTCCTCAAAAAATGAGTGAAACAATTTCACTCATTTTTTATAATCTCATTTATGTTATAAAACTAAATTATAATTATTTTTTCTATACTTTACATAAAAGTTCAAACTTCTTAACACTGACTTCTCACTCACGCTAAATTGATTTTGTTGACATAATTTTCATGGTGTAGTATAATATTTATAGTTACTATAATTAACTTGCCTTCTAATTATAGAAGTCAAACTACAGGAGGACAATATATGTCAAAAAATTTTATCAAACTCAGAGAATCCCTTTTTTATAATGAATACTTTTTTGTAGATCATAATAGCTTTATGTTAAATGATCTTTTAGCAGCCGAAGACTGGGTTTCTCCGGTTACTGTAAAATTTGGGGAACACTTATGCAATGAAAGCAACGATTATGTCGCAATTCATTGTAAGGTAACCAAAAAACATTCAAAACGTTTTGAATATCTTTTAGAAAGATTAAAAAACAAACTGTTGTTGTTAGGATATCTTGACTATCCTGCAGTATGTGATACTGTAGTAGGTATTGTAACATCAGCATAAGGAATACTATATTGTCTTTATAAAGAGTTGTGTTAGCAACTCTTTTTTATATTTCTAAAAGCCCATATTAGATATCTTTGAATTAAATTTTTTCTAAGTCTTCCCCATATTTCACTCCTAGAGAATAACTAAATGCAAAATAAAATTCTTCGGTTGTATAAAATAATTGTACTATTTCATCAAACTTGCTTCTCTGTTCTGTATTTAAACTTTTTTCTAACTCTTCTATTGCATCTGCAAGTCTAATATAACTTTTATCAAATTTTTCATTTTCTCTTAATATATTTATCTTTCCTTCTATCATTTCACTTATATATTTATAGTCGTTATTTTCAAATATATTCATTTATTTCCTCCTTTTGTTTTTATAATTATAGTATGTTTATTTTTTTACTTTTTATTCCATTATATAATTTAAAAAGCCCTAAAGTTTTAGCTCTAGGACTTTTCTTATTTACATTCCTGTAATTGGTAATATTTTTGTGTTTGTTACCTCCTTTTCTTTATTTACTTTTTCAATTTTAGGTACATCTTGCTTATGATTATTTACACTTACTGTAATTTCTTCATTTAGATTTACATCTGCTTCGATTAAATCTTGATATATTTCATATCCATTAATTGTCCTACTTTCTTTTATATAATATTTTCCTGGAATCAAATTTTCTATTTCTATTTTTCCATTTTTGTCTGTTTGTAATTTTGTATATATTACATTTTGATTTTCATCTAGTAGTTGAAATTCTACTCCTTCTAATCTTTCTTGTGTATCTTCATCCTGTTTTATTATTATTATCTTAGTTTGATTTTTATCGTATTCATCTATATATTCACCATTTCCTTCTTCATACATAGCTGCTGTTAGAGCACAATCTTGTCTATCTGTATTTTCTGCTTTACCATACAATATTGGTTTTGTTTCTACTTTTGTTTCTATATTGATTTTTATCTTTTTTCCTTCTTTCATATATTTTAGTGGTACTAATATTTTAAAAGTTTCATTACTATTAAATTCTACTTTCTCATTATTTTTTGCATCAGTTACTTTTATATTTCCTACTTGTTGACCTTGTTCATCTGTTATTTTGACTTTATAGTTTTGAATATTTGTATTTGTTATTATTTTATATTCTTTAGATATATATTCTTTTTCTTTTATATCTTGGTCCCAATAATTTTTTATGGCTTTAATTTCTACTTTATTTGACATCTGTACTTCATTACTATTTTTTGCATTCTCTACAATTTTATATAATGCATTTAATGTTCTTTGGCCTGCTTCTCCAATTGCTTCATAGTCACTTAATTGATTTTGGTGTATATATGTATATACTGCTTGTTTTGTAGCTGTAAATGCTTCTTCTTTGTTATTTACTCCTAATTCTTCTATTGTTTTATATGGATATCCATTAATTAAAATTCTCCACAATTGTACATCATTTATTGCATTTTCTACTGATACTGAATATGTAGAATCTTTATCTGATACTCCTGTTTTGTATTTATCTAAACAATATGCTGGATACATTGTTCCTAAATTATTATATTCCATAAAGTACGTTTTTACTATAACTCCCTTATATTTCAGTAATTCTCCACAATCTCCTGCTGATTGCATTTGTGCATTTTTTATTGTTGTAGTAGCATATACAGAATTTATCAAGCTTAATGTGTTTAAAATTATTATTACAAGTGTTATAAATATAATTTTTGCTATTTTTTTATACATCTTTCACTTCCTTTATTCGATTCTTTCTCCTTGTATACATCTTCTATAATTTGGTTCATTTTCAACACAAGTTATTAAAGTTAATATTTCCTCTTCTGTATCTTTTAAGTTATCCCAATTTGTATTTTCTATTATTTCATGCTTTGTTACTTGATATTTTTTTACTGTTTGATTATAACAATATTTGATTTCATCACCTACCTTTAGCTCCTTTATCCTATTAAAGTAGTTATTTTTATATCCTCTATTATGAGCCGCTAAACCTACGTTTCCTTTTTCAATTTGGGTTTCTTCAAAATGCCCTACAAAATCATCTAATATCTCTTTACTAGTTCCTTCTGCAATAGGTGCTTTTAAATTTATTTTGTCTATTTGAATATACCACTGCATTTCTATATTAGTATTTGATATTTCTTCACTATTATTAGAACTAATGTCATTAGTTGCTTGCACTTCTTTTACTGGATTGTTTGATAAAAATATTATATTTTCTGTTGCTACAAAATTAGCTTTGAATTTAATTTTATTGATTTTAACATTTATATTTTGAATACAAAAATTTGTGAATACATATATGATTATAGAAATAATCATCGAAATTATATTAATAAATTTATTGGTATATATGATAATAATAACCTCTCTTTTATGAAAATTAGATTTTAATAGAATTAAACTTTTGAATTTTAAATTTTTTTGAATTCTAAATTTGCAAATTAAATTATTGATTTAAATATTTTATAACATGTTATGCTTATATAATAATATAATTTAACGATATTGTAAAGCACTTTCCATCGCAAAATTCGACAAATGTATATAAAAGACAACCATTAAATTACTTTTATTTCGGTAATTTAATGGTTGATTGTACTAAATTTTTAAATTTAATTCAAAATAAAACTCAACTCCATCTTCTTTATTTATTACTCCATAATCATTTTTATAATTTGTCATAATAGCTTTTACAAATGATAAACCTATTCCTGTTCCGCCATCTCCTCTATTTCTAGATTCATCAATTTTATAAAATCTGTTCCAAATTCTGTTTAAGTCTTCTTCTCCTATTTTCTTACCTGTATTAAATACTTTTACTCTTACTTTATTTTTATCTACATTTACTTCATTTGTTATTCTTATTACTTTATTTTTATTTACTGACTCTACATGCTTTATTGCATTTGTAAGATAATTAGTTATTACTTGTTCAATATAAAAGTCATCTGCTATTACATTTATTTCTTCACTTAAATCTAATTCTACCTCAACTTGCTTTTCTTCTAGCATTACTTGTGATTTTCTTATCACTTCTTTTTCTAGCTCTACAATATTAAATTCTTCATCTATAAATTTTCTTTTTCCATACTCTAATTTCATTAATTCTAGTAATTGTTTTACTAGTTTATCCATTTTATTTGTTTCATCCAAAATTACTTCTGCATAAAATCTTCTACTTTCTTCATCTGTATTGACATTTTCTAATAATCCCTCACTATAGCCTTGAATCAATGCTATTGGTGTTTTTAACTCATGTGATACATCTGAAATAAAGCTTTTTCTCATTTCATCTATTTTAGATTTTTCTTCTATATCTTTCTCCAATTCTATATTAGTACTACGTAATTGTTTTATTGTTCCTTCCAATTTATCAGACATTTTATTAATACTTTTTCCTAAATTATTAATCTCATCTTCTGTATCTGTAATTCTATATTTATGACTAAAGTCTAAATTAGCCATGTTTTTGGCTATTGTATTTAACTCTAAAATTGGTTCCGTGAATTTTCTACTAACAAATGATACTATTACACCTGAAATTAAAACTGTAAAACCAGCAATTAAATATAGAAAATTATTCGAAATTTTTACACTTTCTTCTATTGTTGATACTGATATTCTAATATATAACAAGTAACCATTATCTAATTTACCTGATAATAATACATAAGATATTCCCGATTTAGTATCTTTTATCTTTCTTATTGTAAATCTATCATTTTCTTCTACAACATGTCCAGAACTTCGACTTTTAGCCATTGCTTTCATTTCACTAAAGGTTGATAGAAAATCTTTACTTGAAGTAAACATATTTATATTATCTTCATCTTTTACTAAAATATCAAAATTGTTTTTTATTGCTATTTTTTCTAATTCCGAATTAATTTCTTTATTCGTTAAATCATTATAGTCATCATTTATATTAAAATATATCTTTTTTAAATCTTTTGTTTTATTATATAAATAGAATTGCCCTAATACAAAATTATTTACTAATATTAAAAACAAAATAACCATTGTAATTACTAATGATAACATAAAAAATAATTTTACTCTTACTGATTTTAATTCTCTTTTTATTTTTCCCATTTTAATTCATCCTTATAATTATTATTTAACCTCAAATTTATAACCTACTCCTCTAATTGTTTCAATATATTTTCCTTTTTTTCCTAGTTTATGTCTTATTTTTTTTACATGGCTATCAATAGTTCTAGAATCTCCATAATAATCATAATTCCAAACATTATTTAGAATTTTATCTCTTGATAATGCTATATTTTGATTTTCCACTAAATATGTTAATAATTCATATTCTCTTAAGCTTAGTTCTATTAATTTACCATCAACTTTTACAGTTCTTCCTTCTTTATCTATTTCTATACCACCATAATCTTTTATTTCTTTTTGATTTTGGTTACTTCTCTTTAAAATAGCTTCTACACGTGCTACTAATATTTTAGGACTGAATGGTTTTGAAATATATTCATCTACTCCTAATTCAAATCCAAATAATTCATCTTGCTCTTCTCCTCGTGCTGTTAACATTATTATTGGTATTTTAGATTCTTGTCTTATTTGTCTTAAAACAGACCATCCATCTAATTTAGGCATCATCACATCTAATAATATTAAATTAATTTTATTTTTATTTTGCTCAAATACTGCTAGTCCTTCTTCTCCATCTTCTGCTTCTAAAATACTATACCCCTTTGCTTTTAAGAAATCTTTTATTAATTTTCTCATTCTTTGTTCATCATCGACTATTAAAACACAATTATCTAGCATATTTTTCATCCCTTCTATATTTTTACCTTATTTATTGTTTATATTATACAGTCAATTTATGTCTATCTTGTGAATAATTTTTAAAATTATTATATATTCTAATAAAGCATTTAATTTAAATTAATTAAATTTCTAGAATATAATTAACCTTCATTAAATGCTTTATTATTATTGTTTTATATATATGGTTTTTGTATCATAAGCTAATTCTATATTTTCTTCTCTTAGTATTTTCATAATTTTCATATTTATATCTTCTACTTCTGATAAATAGCTTGTATAACTTACTGAATTTGTATATGTATATATTAGTATATTTATTCCATTATCTTCTATTTTATCAAATTTGACTATTATAGAATCATCAAAAACGCCTTCACTTTTTTGTAACATTTTCTCTATTCTTGATTTTAGTATTTGTAATTTTTCTAAAGGTGTATCTAATTCTACACATAAATTAGTTTTGTATCTTCTCTTTTCCATTTTACTCCAGTTTGTTACTGATGAATCTGCTATTATTGCATTAGGAATATTTACTAGTGCATTTTCAAAAGTTCTTACTCTTGTAGTTCTAAATGTAATATCTTCTATTGTCCCTTCATATTTATCCATCTGAATCCAATCACCTACAACAAATGGTTTATCTAAAAATATAACTAGTCCTCCAAATAAATTTTTTGCTGTATCTTGTGCTGCTAATGTTACTATTACACCACTTAATCCTAATCCTGCTACTAATCCTGTTAAATTAATTTCTAGAATTGATAATATTATAAATATTGCTATTATATATATAACTGCTCGTATTATTTTTAATGCAAATTCAAACATTGCATCTTCTACATCATCATTTATTCTATTTTGCATTTTTTTCGCTAATGTGGATTGTGGCACAAAACTATTAGCTAGTCCCTGAGAAAATTCTATAACACTTATTATTTTAAATATTTTTGTAACTATATCCATTACTTGTGCATTTATCTCTAAAGGTCTTTTTAAAAATACTATAGCTAAATATATTCCTAAAATTATAAAAAATAATTTTAATGGTTTAAAAAAAGCGCTTTCTTTAATATCTTTAGATTTACTACTTTTTATTTTAAATATTTTTATAATTGAGTATGATATTGTTGAACTTAATATTCTAAATATAATTATAATTCCAATTGCAATTCCAATATCTACAACCTCTATTGATGTAACTTTTTTACAAAATGCTATTATTTGCTCCATATTTTCCTCCACAATTTATCCCATATAATCTCTTAGTTTTTTACTTCTGCTAGGATGTCTTAATTTTCGTAATGCCTTTGCTTCTATTTGTCTTATTCTTTCTCTTGTTACTTTAAATTCTCTTCCTACTTCTTCTAATGTTCTTGATTTTCCATCTTCTAGTCCAAATCTTAATTTTAAAACTTTCGCTTCTCTTGGTGTTAATGTTCCCATTACTTCTTCAAGTTGTTCTCTTAGCATAGTATATGCTGCTGAATCTTGAGGTGCTGGTGAATCATCATCTTGTATAAAATCACCTAGATGGCTATCATCTTCTTCTCCTATTGGTGTTTCTAAAGAAACAGGATCTTGTGCAATTTTTTGAATTTCTGCTACTTTTTCTACTGGAATTTCCATTTCTTTAGCTATTTCTTCTGGGGTAGGCTCTCTTCCTAATTGTTGTAATAAGTGTCTTGATGTTCTAATTAATTTATTAATTGTCTCAACCATGTGTACAGGAATTCTAATTGTTCTCGCTTGGTCTGCTATAGCTCTTGTTATAGCTTGTCTAATCCACCACGTTGCATAAGTACTAAATTTAAATCCCTTAGTATAATCAAATTTTTCTACTGCTTTTATTAATCCCATATTTCCTTCTTGGATTAAATCTAAAAATAGCATTCCTCTTCCTACATATTTTTTTGCTATACTAACAACTAATCTTAAATTTGATTCAGCAAGTTTTTGTTTTGCTTCTTCATCACCTTTTAGAACTTTTTTTGCTAATTCTAATTCTTCATCATAAGTTAATAGTGGTATTCTTCCTATTTCTCTTAAATACATTCTAACAGGGTCATCTACATTTATACCTTCATAACTTGTATCAGTTATTTCATCTAATTTTAAATTTTCTACTTCTTTTAGATCTTCTACATCTGGTTCTTCATCTATTTCATCATCTTGTAATAAATCAACTCCTAATTCCTCAAAAGCATCAAATACCTTATCGATCTGATCTGGATTTACATCATCTAATTCTGAAGCTAAATCACCATAAGTTATTTTACCTTTTTCTTTTGCCTTTTTTAAAATTTTGCTTACTTTTTCTTCTTTTAATTTTTTTACTTCTTCTGTTTCTTCTACATTATTAGTTTCTTTTTTCTTTGTTTTTTTTATCTTTTCTTTTATTTCTTCACTTTCTTTTTTATTTGTCATTTATTATATCCTTTCCTTTCTTCAAGGACTTTAGCCCCTATCTAATTTTAGCCAATTTGATAATTATCTCATTTAGCTCTTTTTCTAAATTTTTCTTTTCTTCTATACTAATATCTGATTCTATCATTTCTAAAATCTTATATTTTCTTTCATTTAATTTTTCTTTTTCATAACTTTGTATAATATCATCAATAGCTTTTTCCACATCTTCTATTCCATAATCTTCTGCCATTATCATTGTTATATGATTCTGTTCTTCTTCAGATAATTTGCTTATTATACTATTTATATTACTATTTCCATTTTTGAATTCTTCATACACTTTGTTAGCTATTCTTTTATCTATGTCATAATCAAAATCTTCTATTTTTATATTTTGCTGTATAATATTAAAAATATTTATATCTCCTAATAGTAAAATTGATAAAATTGTATTTTCTCTTCTTTTAGTTGCTTCTGATACGTTTTCTTCTGATATCGTATGTTTTATTACTGGTCTTGGCTTACTTAAGATTTTCTCATTAGTAAAATCTTTATATTTTAACTTATTGACTTCTGCATATATCGCTTCTTTAGAAACATCATATTCTTTTGAAATTTTTTCAATATATATTTCTCTTTCCATATTATTATCAATTTTTGAAATAAGTTTTGCTATTTCGTTTAAAAATTTTATCTTATCATTTGTGCTTTCTAAATCTAGCGTCTGTCTTAAAATCTTTACCTTAAATTCTATTACTGATATTGCTTTATCTACTAGATTTTTAAATCTTGCATTTCCATATTTGATAACATATTCATCTGGATCTTTTGCTCCATCCATAAGTAGTACTCGTATATCACATCCCATATTTTGTAATATTTCCATTGCTCTTATTTTAGCATTTTGCCCAGCTTCATCTGAATCATAACTTAATATTATTTGTTCAGTATTATTTCTTAATAAATATCCCTGTTGCTGTGTTAATGCTGTTCCTAATGATGCTACAACATTATGAATTCCTCTTTGATGTAATGATATTACATCCATATATCCTTCGACTATTAATAATCTCTTCTTTATATCATATTTCTTGGCAACATTTAATCCAAATAAATGTCTTCCTTTACTATATACTATATTTTCTGGTGAATTTATGTACTTAGGCTTTGAATCATCTAATACTCGTCCTCCAAATGCTATTACTCTTCCTCTAGCATCACAAATTGGAAACATTAATCTATTTCTATATCTATCTATGTACTGACCTTTATCATTTTTATTTACTAATCCTGATTCTAGTATTTCTCTCTCTTCAAATCCTTGTTTTTTTAGCTCTGTATATAATTCATTAAATTTTCCGGAAAATCCTATTTTAAATGCTTTTAATGTATCATTTGATAATTTTCTCTTTTTAACATATTCTTGTGCAATTTTAGATTCTGGATTATATAGATTATTATGATAATAGTCTGCCGTAAATTCATTTATTTTATAGACTTTATTCTTTAAATCTTCTTTTGCCAAATCTAAATTATTTCCTAGAGTAGGTAATTGTATATTGGTTCTTTCAGCTAGTTGCTGCACAGATTCTACAAAACTAATTCCTTCTATCTTAGTTAAAAATGTAAATACATTTCCTCCTACTCCACACCCAAAACAATGAAATATTTGTTTTTCTGGAGATACTGAAAATGATGGTGATTTCTCATTATGAAATGGGCATAGTCCAAAATAATTTCTTCCACTTCTTTTTAATTTAATATATTGTGAAATTATATCTACTATATCATTATTTTGCCTAACTTCTTCAATAATTTCATCACTATATCTTGCCATTTTCTACCTCCTCCCTCAAAATATTTCTTATGAATCTACATAATTATAATATTCGACGTATTTGACATAAACCCTTCTTATTATTCAAATTTTGTGTCGTTTCACATTATTGTTGCTTTTTTATGTAAAATATGGTATAATAAGGTGTAGGGTTTAGGAGGTGGTTATTATGATTAATAAAATTCAAAAAATTTTTATAATCATTTTATTGCTTTCCCTTTGTAGCATGTTATATATAAATACAGTGTCTGCTAATACAGTTACTGTACCTACCAGTATTAAAGTTAATAGGGAAGTTAGATATTCATTTGATAAAAGTGATAAAAATAATATAACTATAAAATTAACAGATTGTAAAGGTATTTCTTATATAAAACTTACAACTTACACATCAAAGAACAAACAATTAGATGAATATATCCTTTCATCTAGTGATGATTGTTCAAAAGATAAAAAATTTAATAATTACATAAGCTTTAAAGGTTATGATGAAAAAACTAATATGGCTACAATTACGATTAATAAAAACTATTTTATCAAAAATAGTTACAATAAAAATAATAAAATAAATGTTAAAATTGTAACCAAAGATACTACTGGATTATTAGGGAAAGAAAAAGTTTATATGACATTAAAAGACTCTTCATGGAATGTAAATAGAGGTGTAAGAGCTTCTACTAGTACATATAAAGATGGTGTTTTATCTATCAGATTAAAAGATTTTGATGGTTTAACAACAGGTAAAGCTTGTTTTGAATTAACTGATGTTAATCGTAATTTAAGAATACTAAAAATAGATAGTGAAGATTTATCTAAAAACTTATCTAACAAAGTAACTAGAAATAACAAAATTGTAGAAGGTATATATAAATTAAATATTGGAGATTTAAAACTAGATGATAATAAATGCTATAATATTCAAGTAAAATCAACTGATGCTTTAGGACATGCACGTTTAGAAAGTATAAAAATTAAAGCTATAAATTTAACAAATAAAGATGTAACTGGTACAGCAATAAAAACAACTTCTAACACTAATACAACTAAATCTTCTAACACATCTAAAGGTACTAAAACAACTAAAACTACAGCAAAATCTTCAACTAACACAAAAAAAACCACATCTAATAGTTCAACTGGTAATGCAAAAACAGATGAATTCTTAAAAGATTTAAACTTTTATTTGAAAAAAATTGATAGTTCATGGATTTATAGTAATCAATCTACAACTATTGCTAATAAAAGAGCAAACTGTGCTATTACTGTAAATTGGGCTTTAAGGAAAATGGGAATTTTAAATAGTAATCAAAAATTATATGTTAGTAAACAAAATAATATTAAAAATGAAAGTGTTTTAAAAAATCATGGATTAAAATGTGTATATAAAGGTAAATCAACTATGAAAAATTTAGTAAATAACAATAAATTGAAAAAAGGTGATATTATATTTTGGTACAAAACCTCACATACTAATGTTTATGCAGGTAATGAAAAATGGTATGATTCCGGATCATCTGGTACTGATAGATCAACTAGACATTATAATAAAGATGTTTCAAAGCCAAGAAAAGTCAGCTATCTAAACAACGGCAGTCAAAAAATATATGCCGTATATAGATTTAAATAAACCCAACCTACTTACAAAATTTCTCTAATTGAGTATTCAATTAGAGAAATTTTTATATTGTAGAAATTATGAGAAGAATTAACTTCTTAAATTTTATGCTTAAATTTTTACAATTTTACATTCATTAATTATTCATTAACATCATTTTATTATCTAATTTATTTACTATCTTTGCATAGTTTACTAATTCTTTTGAAACTTTTTTATTAATCTCTTGTTCACTTTTATACTTAACTTTATGTTCTATAGTTGCCCAAAAGTCCATCGCTAATGTTCTTATTTGCACTTCTATTTTTACATATATAATTTGATTTGACAGTGTTATCGGAACTTTTAATATCAAATGATAACTTGAATATCCACTTTCTTTAGGATATGTAACATAGTCCTTTTCTTTTTCAATAATTAATCCAGGAATTTTTTCTAATAAATTTCGTATTTTAAATATATCATCTTTTAATTGACATACTATTCTTACTCCTGCAATATCATTTATATTTTCTATCATTTCTTTATAAGTTAATTCATATCCTTTTTTATTCATCTTGTTAATAATACTTTTTGGTGTTTTAATTCTAGTATTTACATGATCTACTAAATCATAATTATAAAAGACTTGATATTCTTTTTTTAAGTTATTTATTTTAGTTTCTAATTCATTTATAGCCATTTCATATATTGCCATAATTTTTTCAAATGTATTAGTCTTTTCTTCTATCTTTTCATTATAACTTAAAAAATTTTGCATTTCTACAATCCCTATTTCTTTGTTTTTTGTTTTTTTCATATCACATCACTACTCCTTATATGATATTTTTATCTTCCTATTTAGTATATGCTTATATTATAAATATATTGTTTCCAAAAAATATAGAAATTGTGTTTTTTTCATGAATTTGTTTATAATATAAAATCTTCTTCATCTTTATTTATTGATTCTCCAACTTTTGAGTTTTTGGTTTTTGATTTTGTTTTTTGTTCTATAAAACCTATTGTTGCTTCTATATATTTTTTTCTGCTACTATTATCATAGGCACTTAATTTTTTTATTAATCCACCATTTATACATTGCATTAATGTATCCATATCTCTAGGAGTTAAATTCGCTAATGACCTCATATATATTTGTGCCTGTTTAGGTGGTAAATCTTCTATCGCATCAACTAATCCTTCTACTTCTATTGTTTTATTGTCTTCTTTCCCAGATAGTTTAGCTTTTATACTTTCTTTTTCTAAACCATTAACTCTTTTATCATAATATTCAGCTCTTTCTGCTATATATTCTATTTCTCTATCATTTAATACTCCTAAATTTGGTATAAATGATGTTACTTCTTCATTTGTTTTTTTAGCCTGTTCAACACTCTTCTTTATAACATCATCTAAAAATACTTCTGTTACTTCTTCTAAATCATATTCATATTCATCATTCTTTGTTAATAATTGATTATATTCATCTTCTATCCTTTTTGGCATTTTGATTCTTATCATTTTTTCTGCTGGTACTATTTTTTCTACATCATAGGTTTTCATCGCTCTATTAAAATTGTAATATGATAATGCAAAGTTTTTTGCTATAACTCTATATAATGCCTCTTTAATTGTCTCTGTTTGCTCACATACCCCTAGTATATCTCTAATTTTATCTACAAATTGAGGTGCTGGCATTACTTCTTTATACTCACTATAAAAATTTTGCAATTCTGTACAGACTTGTTCTTCTTTCACTTTGTCATCATTTAAGCTATTTATAATGGCTAATCTATCTTGTCCTGAGGTTATATCTGCATTCTCTAAAATATTAACAGCTGGTTTATCTGGTAACTGTGTTGCTAATTCTACAGCTAATGAATCTGGTACTTCTTCTGAATCTGCAATTTTTACCGCTGAATTAACTAATACTGAAGATGTGATTTCTTCTGCTTCGTTTAGTTTTTTTAAAAATTCTTTTCTTTGTTCTGAATCTTTATATTGTTTCAATAGCTCTAAAATCTGCTCTGATATTTGCTCATCTGATACTTCTTGTTCTTCATCTTGAATAGGTTTTATTACTTTTTGTACTAATTCGTCTGATATATTATCCTCTTTTTGTGAAGAATGAAATTTTTCTCCTATTTTCTTTTTTATTTCTTCTATATTCATAACTTCCTCCATTCTCCCCTTCATTTCCAATTATTTTCCGTAATAGCTATCTAGTAGCATTTGCTTAATTTCTGATACTAATGGTACTCTTGGATTTGCTGTTGTACATTGATCCTCATAAGCTCTGTCTGCTAGCATATCTACTTTTTCTAAAAATTCTTTTTCTTCAATTCCTGCATCTTTAAACGATTTTGGAATATTCATATTTTTATTCATCTCTTGTACTTTTTGTATAAGACTATTTACGCCTTCTTCTACACTATTGGCTTGTAGTCCTGCTTTTTTAGCTATTGTATAGTATTTTTTATCTGCTATAAAATATTCATATTTAGGGAATGAAACAAATTTTGTAGGTTTTGAACTATTATATTTTATTACATAAGGTAATAAAATTGCATTAATTCTTCCATGTGGTAAATGGAATTCTGCTCCAATTTTATGTGCCATAGAATGACATACTCCTAAAAATGCATTTGTAAATGCCATACCCGCAATTGTACTGGCATTGTGCATTTTTTCTCTTGCATGTTTATTCGTACCATCATTATATGCTACTTCTAAGTTTTCCATAACTAATTCCGCTGCTTTTTCGGCTAAACCATCAGTATAATCTGAAGCCATATTTGATACATAAGCTTCTAGTGCATGTGTTAACACATCCATTCCTGTATCTGCTGTTACTGACTTAGGTAAACTCATAACTAAATCCGAATCAACTATTGCAACATCTGGTGTTAGTTCGTAGTCTGCTAATGGATATTTTTTATTTTTATGTTTATCTGTAATTACGGCAAATGATGTAACTTCTGAACCTGTTCCAGATGTTGTTGGTATAGCTACCATTTTACATTTTTCACCTAATTTAGGAAATTTATAAGTACGTTTTCTTATGTCCATAAATTTCAGTTTTAATCCTTCAGGGTCTGCATCTGGATGTTCATAAAATAGCCACATACCTTTTGCTGCATCTATTGGGCTTCCTCCTCCTAGTGCTATTATAACATCTGGTTTAAAACTTTTCATTGCTTCGACACCTTTCATTATTGTATCAAATGATGGGTCTGATTCTACAGCACTAAATATTTCTGAATGTACATATTTAAGTCTTTTTCTTAAATGATATAATATTTTATCTACATATCCAAGTTTTACCATACCTTCATCTGTTACTATAAATGCTCTTTCTATATCTGGCATTTTTTCTAAATATGCTATTGAACCCGCTTCAAAATATATTTTTTCTGGAACCTTAAACCATTGCATATTAACCCTCCTTTTGGCAACTCTTTTTATATTAATTAAATTTACTGATGATACATTAGCTGTTGTTGAGTTTCCTCCAAATGAACCACAACCTAAAGTTAGTGATGGCATATTTGTATTGTATATATCACCAATTGCACCATGAGTTGATGGAGAATTCACAATAATTCTTCCAGCTTTCATTTTTTCTGAAAATTTTAATATTGTTTCACTGTTCTCTGAATGTATAACTGCTGAATGACCTAATCCACCATATTCTAATAATTGTTCAGATTTATTTATTCCTTCTTCTTCACTATCAACTATATAATATGTCAATACTGGACTTAATTTTTCTTTTGAAAATGGATATTCCTTTCCTATTCCTGTTTCATAAGCCACAATAACTTTTGTATCTTTAGGTATTTCAAATCCTGCATCTTGTGCTATTTTATATGGATATTGTCCTGGTATATGAGATTTTAATTTATATTCACCATTGTCCAACTTTTCAAACATACTATCTGCCAGTTTTTTTCTTTCTTCTTCATTTGCAAAATAGCATCCAGCATTTTTCATTAATTCTTCAAATTCTTCATGAATTTCTCTATCCACAAGCACTGCTTGCTCAGATGCACATATCATTCCATTATCAAATGATTTTGACATAACCAAGTCATTTACAGATGTTTTTAGTTTTGCTGTTTTGTCTATATAACATGGTACATTTCCAGGTCCTACTCCTAATGCTGGTTTTCCACATGAATATGCAGATTTTACCATTCCTGTTCCGCCTGTAGCTAATATTAAATCAACATCAGGATGATTCATTAATAATCTAGTTGCTGTAATACTAGGTTTTTCTATCCATAATATACAATCTTCTGGTGCTCCTGCTTTTACTGCCGCCTCTTTCAAAATTTTAGCTGCTTGCATACTACATTTTTGTGCTGATGGATGAAATCCAAATATTATAACATTTCTTGTTTTAGCTGCAATTATTGACTTAAACATAGTTGTAGATGTGGGATTAGTTACCGGTGTAACTCCTGCAATTATACCTATTGGTTCTGCAATTTCAACATAATCATCTTCTACATTTTCATCAATTACTCCCACTGTTTTTTCATGTTTTATACTATGATATATATATTCTGTTGCAAACATATTTTTTGTTATTTTATCTTCATATATTCCTCTTCCTGTTTCTTCAATAGCCATTTTAGCTAATTCCATGTGATGTTCTAAACCTGCCATAGACATTGCTTTTATTATTTTATTTATTTTTTCTTGATCTAATTTCATATATTCTTGTGATGCTATTTTAGCTCTTCTTACTAAATCATCTATCATCTTTTGTATTTCTTTTTCTTCATTATAATTATCTTCCATCTTATCCTCCTCTTATGTTTATTTTCTGCTATAATTATATATATTATACTACTTTATTGTCAATATAATTTAAACTTTATTTATCAGTTTTTTTGACAAAGTATAACAATAAAATTATATTAGTATATCAAAAAGATTCATAAATATAAGCTTGAAATGAAATATTATTATATAATTGACTTTTTTAGTTACTTATTATATATTATTTTAAAATATAATGGGAAGGTGATTTTCATGGCTTTAGATTATAAACTTATTGGTGAACGCTTACGAAAAGCTCGATTAGCCAGACATCTTACGCAAGAAAACGTATGTGATAAAATGAATATTACTATGAGTTATTTAAGTAGATTAGAAACTGGTTATTCTCATATTAATTTAGATAGATTAGCTGAAATTTGTTCTGTTTTAGGTGTTACAGAAGGAGAAATTCTAAATGGTGTAAAAACTGATAGTAGAGCTTATTTATCTAGCGATTTCATGCGACTTTTAGATGAATGCCCTGTTCATAAGCAAAGAATAATTTATAAGATTGCAAAAATAATTCTTGAAGATGCATAAAAAATTATAAAATCTATTAAATTATGTTGTAATCAAATGAATTTTTTATTATAATGAAAACATCCTTTTCAAAGGAAATTTTTATGAAAAGGGGGTGTTGTATACAAATGAGTAGCTACATGCTAATATGGATTCTACTTCAGAAAATTGAAAAATTGGAAGAAGAATTGAATACATATAAAAACAACACAAATAAAAACTGATTTTCGGTTCAGAGCAGTTCATCACCTGCTCTGTTTTTTTGCATAAAAAAAGATATGTGTCATCACTCACATATCACGTGTTGCTCAATGAGTAGCTACACTCTTAAGCTATTATTAGTATAGCATTATTTTTTTAAAATGTCAAACAATTTTTAAGCATTTTCATTTGTTAATAACAGATGATTAAAAAAACTTTTCTACTTATACATCACTATCTTGTAACCCAAAAAAATTCAATTTGAAATAACATATTGATTTTTTTTATCATTATGATATTATAATAATAATCAAATTGGCTATAATAAATATGAACTATTAAATTAACTAAGGAGGTTTTATAATATGAAATTTGAACAATGGAATGAATTTGAAAAAGGTGATTGGCAAAATGAAATCAATGTAAGAGATTTTATTCAACATAACTACACACCTTATGAGGGAGATTCTAGTTTTTTAGCAAATCCTACAGAAAAAACAAAAAAACTATGGGATGAAGTTTTAGAACTTTATAAAAAAGAAAAAGAATCTAAAGGTGGAGTTTTAGATATAGATACTAAAACAATTTCAACTGTAAATAGTCACGAAGCTGGTTATATTGATAAAGATTTAGAAGAAATTGTAGGTTTACAAACTGATGCACCTCTAAAAAGAGCTATCATGCCTTTTGGTGGTATTAGAATTGTAGAAAAATCTTGTGAAGCTTATAACAGACAAGTTGATTCAGAAGTTGAAGAAATTTTTCATAAATATAGAAAAACTCATAATGATGGAGTATTTAGTGTATATACACCTGATATCAGAGCTGCTAGAAGTTCTCATCTTATAACAGGTTTACCAGATGGATATGGTAGAGGTAGAATTATTGGTGATTATAGAAGAGTTGCTCTTTATGGTGTAGATGTTTTAATTGAAGAAAAGCAAAAAGACTTACAAATTCTTAATGTTGATTGTTTAACAGAAGAAGTTGTACGTGAAAGAGAAGAAATTAGTGAACAAATTAAAGCTTTAAATGATTTAAAATCAATGGCTTTAAGATATGGATTTGACATTTCAAAACCAGCTTGTAATAGTAAAGAAGCTGTTCAATGGTTATATTTTGGATATTTAGGTGCTATAAAAGATCAAAACGGTGCAGCCATGAGTATTGGTAGAACTTCTACTTTCTTGGATATTTACTTTGAACATGATTTAAAATCTGGAAGAATAACAGAGGAAGAAGTTCAAGAAATTATGGATCATTTCATCATTAAATTAAGATTAGTTCGTTTCTTAAGGACACCTGAATATAACGAATTATTTAGTGGTGATCCTGTTTGGGTTACTGAAAGTATTGGTGGTATGGGAATTGATGGTAGAACATTAGTTACTAAAAACTCTTTTAGAATCCTTCATACTCTAGAAAATTTAGGACCTGCTCCAGAGCCAAACTTAACTGTATTATGGTCTACTAGATTGCCTGATGGATTTAAAAGATATACAACAGATTTATCTATAAAAACATCTTCAATTCAATATGAAAATGATGATTTAATGAGAATTACTCTAGGAGATGATTATGGAATAGCATGTTGTGTTTCTCCTATGAAAATAGGTAAACAAATGCAATTTTTTGGTGCTCGAGCTAATTTAGCTAAAACATTATTATATGCTATTAATGGTGGTAAGGATGAAAAAACTGGCAAACAAGTTACGCCAAAATTTGCTCCTATTGCTTCTGATTACTTAAATTACGATGAAGTAATGGAAAAGTTTGATCAGATGATGGATTATGTTGCAAAAATATATATCAAAGCTTTAAATGCTATTCATTATATGCATGATAAATATTCTTATGAAGCTATAGAAATGGCACTTCATGATAAAGATATTGTTAGAACAATGGCTTGTGGAATTGCTGGTTTATCAGTTGTGGCAGATTCTCTTTCTGCAATAAAATATGCTAAAGTTAAAGTAATTAGAGATGAATCTGGATTAGCTGTTGACTATGAAATTGAAGGTGATTTCCCTAAATTCGGAAATGATGATGATAGAGTTGATAGTATTGCTGTTGATATTGTTAAAACTTTTGCTAATAAGCTAAGAAAATATCCAACTTACAGAAATTCTAAACACACATTATCTATTTTAACAATAACTTCAAATGTAGTATATGGTAAGGCTACAGGTAATACTCCTGATGGAAGAAGAATGGGAGCTCCTTTCGGACCTGGCGCTAACCCTCTACATGGTAGAGATGTAAATGGTGCTTTAGCAGTAATGAACTCAATTGCAAAATTACCTTTTGATTCTGCTGAAGATGGTATATCATTCACGTTTTCAATCACACCTAGCACTTTAGGTAAAGATGAAGAAACAAGAATAACAAACTTAGTAACAATGTTAGATGGATACTTTAAACAAACTGGTCATCATATAAATGTAAATGTATTTGATAGAAGCTTATTACTAGATGCTATGGATCATCCTGAAAAATATCCTCAATTAACAATCAGAGTATCTGGATATGCAGTTAACTTCACTAAGTTAACTAGAGAACAACAATTAGATGTTGTTAATAGAACTATTCATGAAAAAATATAAATACATTTAATTAGAGAGGTAACTAATATGACTATAGAAAACTCTCCTAAAAAAGATTTAAGATATTATGCCAAGGTTCATTCTGTCGAAACCTTTGGAGCTGTTGATGGACCTGGTATACGTTTTATACTTTTTCTTCAAGGTTGTCATTTACAATGTAAATATTGTCATAATAGGGATACATGGGACATGAATGGAGGTAATTATAAATCCTTAGATTCTATTCTAGAATCTATCATGAAATACAAAAATTATATTACCCCAAATGGAGGAGTTACTGTTTCTGGTGGTGAGCCTTTATTACAAGTGAAATTTTTGATTGAATTATTTACAAAATTAAAAGAAAAAAATATTCATACTTGTATAGATACTTCTGGCATGGTAACTCTTACACCTGATATAAAACATTTATTAACTTTAACAGATTTAGTTCTTTTAGATATAAAACATATTAATAGTGATAAATGTAAAAATTTAGTTGGATTTGACAATAAGTTTGAGCTCAATTTTGCTAAATATTTAAGCGATAATAATATTCCTGTTTGGATTAGGCAAGTTCTAGTCCCTGGTTACACTGATGATGAGCAAGACTTACAACAATTAAAAAATTTTATATCTTCACTAAATAATGTAGAAAAAATAGAAATTTTGCCTTATCACGATTTAGGTAAATTTAAATGGAAAAAACTCGGTTTAGAATATCCATTAGAAAATATTAGATTAGCTACAGATGAAGATGTAGAACGTGCTAAATCTATTTTAGGTATATAATATAAAAATGATATAAAATGTTGTTTTTTATACTTTAAACATTTTATATCATTTTTATTTACATTCCTAATAATTTTAATTCTATATTTTCCATCTTGTATTTTCCATCTACTAATTTAAATTCAACTAGTGTATCTTCTAATGTTTCCTTGTTTTGTCTTAAATCTGTAGTAAAATATAATTTTATTTGTTCTATTTCTAATTGATTTGTAACAATTTCTTTATATGTTTCTACAATATGTCTTTCATCTTCACAAACTAATATCAATTGTGGCATTCCATTAAATCCTGAATCTCCAACAATATAATTTTCATAAAATTCTTTGTATAATCTCATTCTATCTACCAATTTTTTTTGCCAGTCTTGTTCTCTTCTTACCACCTCAAAAACAAATTGTATAGATTTTCCGTTTTTTGTTAATTTAACTGCTCCTCCACTTGCTTTAAATATCTTTCCAGATATTTTTGCTGTTATCGCTGGTTTTACAATATAGCTATCAAATGCTTTTACTTTTCTTAAATATGCAATTAAAGTTTGATTTCCTGCTAATCTTTTTTTAATCATTGGCACAGGTTTTGTATTATCTGATGGTTGCCATTTACATTCTACCTCTTTTGAATTTAACAAATATTTACCCATTTTTTCTAAGCAGTATATTCTATAAATTCCTTTTCCTTCATCTGATGTAAAATAATATCTTGTTAAAATTTTAGATTTTACTAATTGCTCTAATTTGTTATTTAATTTATCTTGTGACTTTGGATCAATGCCCTTTATTTCTAGCATCTGATATAACTGTCTTGATGTTATAAACTCAAACTCATTTACTAAATCTAGTATTGCAAAATGGATTTCATTTATATGTCCTATATTTATCTTATGTACAATTTGATTCATTGACACATATCCATCTTTACCATCAAAAGTTTTTATTTCTCCTTCTCTTATTGCAAATGGTGATACTTGTGCCTTAATTTCATTATCTTTTACCATTTTTGTTCCTCCTTAAATTTAGAATTATCTATAATTTTTAATTATAAACTATTTTTTATCAATAATTTGACTTTTTTCTTATCATTATCAATTTTTTTAATGTATACATTAACTTTTTGTCCATAATTATAACCCTCGACAAATTCTGCCATTCCTACTAAATTTGGAGCAAGTTCTATAAATATTCCGTTTTTATTTTTCTCGGTTTCTCTTATAATTCCTGGGACAATGGTTCCTACAGAAAAGTTTTTAATATTATCTTCAAAAGTTCCTAATATTTCTTTATATGATAAATTTATTCTTCCTGTATTTTCCTCTATTGATTTTACCACAATATTAACTTTTTGTCCAATTTTTAGTCGTTCTGCTGGCGTTTTTATTCTCGCTACTGATAAATCTTCTATATGTGCAAGGCCTACTACTCCTCCGCCAATTTCAATAAATGCTCCATATTGTCTTATATTTCTTACTATTCCTGTTACTGTTTGTCCTACTTTTACATTATTTTTAATATAATTTAATGATTCTTTTTGTACTTTTTTTCTAGATAAAATTATTTGTTCATCATTTATATCTTTAATTTTAAACTGAACATATTTATTTACTTTTCCTGAACACAAACTTTTTTTAGTAATTTCTCCTTCTGGAATATCTTCTATCTCACTTCTTGGAATTATTCCTTCCAGTCTATTTCCTAAATTAACATATAAATTATAATTATTGTCACATTTTTCAACAATTCCTTGAATTGTTTTATTTTCTTTTTTATATTGATATATTTTATTTATATCTAATTCCTCTACTTCTTCATTCCAGCCTTCTGGAATAATTTTAGATATATTCATTTATTTTCTCCTTTATCTTATGTATTACTACAATTATTATATAAGCTATAAATAAATTTTTCAATATTTTTTTACATCTTTTAATATATTTTCTATTTGATTATCTATATTTTTCTTTTTCTTTTCTAATATTCTTATTTTATCCTCTATTTCTTTAGGTTTAATATTTTTTTCAACTACTTTAGTTTTTACATATCTATCTACCCTTAAATTAAAATCTTCTTTTTGAATTTCTTCATAATTAGCTATATATGAGTATCCTTCTATTTTTTTTCTATTATTATATGTAGAAATTATTTTATTTTGATGTTCTATTGTCAAAATATTATTTTTCCTTTTACTTGTATAGTCATTACTTGCATTAATAAATAAAACATCATTCGTCTTTTTTCTTTTTTTAATAACTAGTATAATTACCTGTATTTTAGTCGCATAAAATAACTTCTCTGGTAGTTCAATTATAGTATCAATATAATTATTTTCTATTAAGCCTCTTCTAATTCTATATTCTTCATTTACTCTTTTATATAGAAATCCTTTTGGTAATATTGTCACTATTTTTCCATCTTCTCCTATATTTTCAAGCATTTTTAATAAAAATTTTACATAGCCACTCATTTTTTGCGGAAATTTATTCTGATTTTGATTGTTTAAAATATCATTTTGCTCTACAAATGGAGGATTTGCAATCGCTACATCCATTAAAGGTATAACGCCAACACTTTGTTTTATAATTCTTACATTATCCACTTCATGTAATTTTATATTTGTAACACAAATATTATAACTGCTATTATCTCTTTCTTCTCCTAATGCGTATATTTCTCCATGTCTAGCACATTCTACAATAAAATTTCCTGTAGACGATGCTGGATTGTATATTGATGTTTTATCTTTAATATTTGCTATTCCCGCCATCGTTTTTATCAATCCTTTTGGTGTATAAAATTCTCCACTTGCATTTTTTAGTCCTCCATTTTTAGCATGTTGCATAATGATATATTCATAAGCATCTGCTATCTTTTTTCTTTCATTAACTTCATTTATAAGTTCTTTTAATTTTTCTGTTACTTCTTTTATTTGTTCTTGTTCTTCGTTTTTAAAAATATTAACAAATTGTATATTTATAAATAAATCTTTCTCTTGCTCTTCTTGTATTTTTAGAACTTGTTCTTCCAGTTTTCGCATTATATACATTGTATCACTAAAATTTGTTTGATTCCATTCATCAAGGTTTTCATATAATACATATAAAATTACTCCTATATATTCAACATGATTTATATTTACATTTCTTATTTTTAATAATTCTTCATATATGTATATTAATTTTTTATTTACTTCTTCTTGCTCAAAAATATAACTCATATTTCTATAACCCTTTCTTAAAATTATTATTTAATAATTAAATTTATAAATTATTATTCAACATTTCTTTTAAGTAATAATCATATAATTTTTCTTTTTCCTTTAATATTTCATAAGTAACATTTTTTTCTTCTTCCCATAAATTTATCAAGTTCTCCATATGTGTTTGCTTTTCTATTTTTATATCTGGAACTTTTAAAGTTTTTAAACTACTTACTGGCATAGATTTTATTATTGACCCTGTTACTTTTAATTCTAATAATTCTTTAGCCTGTTGACTTTCCAAATACCATTTTAATACAATAGGATTCATTTTTCGTTTATCTGTTCTAATAATACAAAATTGAGAAGGTATTAGTAACCCTTCTAATTTTTCGTCAACATAGATGATTCTGTTTGGATATAGCAATCTAAACAATAAATCACCATTTTCAGCTAGTTTATTGTTTAAATTTCTTTGTGTTGATATTTTATCATATTCTTTATTCTCATCATAATTTTTTATTGAAAAAACACTATAAGAATTTTGCCCATTTTCATATATTTCCCTTTTAGTTAATACACCTATCATCACTTGTGCTATATCTGTTAATATCATATATGTTTTTCTCCTTTACTACAAATCTCTTTGCAACAATAGCTACAGCCTGTTACATTAGAATAATAATCCCTTGCCCTATTCTTGGCTTCTATTGGACAAATGCATTCTCCTAATTCTATATAATTTCCTTTTTTAGGTTTTTTGGTACAGTCTTGCCTGTGAATTTTGTGACAATCTGTCTTAACTTGTGAATTTTTACTTACAATATACTTTTCCATCTTATTTTTTCCTTTCTTTTTTTAAGATTTTAAGTATACTTTGCTTTTTACTAGTTTTTATGTTATACTAGTAATACATCATGCAATATATACTTAAACAAGTTCTAAATAGTTCCGGTATTTAGAACTTATTTTAAAATCTTTTCTAGTTACAGTTAGAATATAACACATTATATTTTTATTGTCAAACCTTTTAAAAAACTTTTTTACTTTTTACTCATTTTTTTAATTGCTGCTGCTAATTCTCCTACTTCTTCTATTAGTTCTAACATTCTCTTATTTATTTCTTCATAAGTTATATTTTTATCTATGTTTTTTTTAGTATTATTCTCCAAAGTTACAACTTTATCAAATCTACTCTCATATTTTTTATATAAATTAGATAAATAATTTAAATCTTTTTCAAATTCTTTTTCATTAAAATAATTTATATAATACTTCTTTTTTATGATTATCCCATTACTATTTTCTTCACAATATTCAAAATCATGTTTTAGTTGTGGCTCTAACATCGCATACTTCATTTTGTATTCTTTCGCTTCTTCTTCTATTGTTTTTTTCTTTTTATTTGAAATTCCAAATCCAATCCATAATTCTACTTCATTTGTTTCTTTTAAAAAAGATATTCCTATATACTTCCCTTTTGTCCCACTTTTATTAGCTTGAGTATATATTTGAACCCACGGACTAAGTCGCCTATTATATTGGGGCCCTAACTTTAGCTCTACTGACAAATCATTTGCTGATATATTTTCTTTTGTTTTTTTCTTTAACTCTTCCTCTAATTCATTATCTTTTAATCTCTTTTGTGTTCCTATTTGTGTTTGGACATCTTCAAGTTCATATGCATATCCATACATAAGATAATCAAATAATTCTTGTTTATTTTTTATTATTTTTCTCACTTTCGTATTCCTCCTTTTTATTTACCATAACATTTTTTATTGCGTTTGTCAACATTTTTATTTTTGTTTGCAGTATTTTTTGTGTTCTATTCAGAATATAACGAATATATTATTTATAGCAATAACTTATCATTCTTTGTCTTTTCTTTATATATTTTCTATTAGTCTTACTTTAAAACTTTATCAGATAATGTTTCTTTTAAAGTTTTCTGAAAGAAGTAGAAATATAAGATTAAAATGAAATGGCGAATGTGCATGGAAAAATTTTAGAAATTCTATGTGATTTTAGGGAAAGAGTTCACGATAGTGGAAGGGTGCCCTAAAATGAATTAGAATTTCTTGAATTTTGTAATAAATCGAGACATGTAATG
>CAKPPS010000005.1 GCA_934177795.1 uncultured Clostridia bacterium
TGGGCTGGCTAGATTCGAACTAGCGCATGCCAGAGTCAAAGTCTGGTGCCTTACCGCTTGGCTACAGCCCAATATATAAATGGGGTGGAAGATGGGACTCGAACCCACGGTCTCCAGTGCCACAAACTGGCGCGTTAACCAACTACGCTACATCCACCATTGTTTACGTGCACCTCTCATGAACACAGTCTATATTTTAAACCATTCTTCCCCATTTGTCAACTATTTTTTTGAAATTTATTTAATTTCCAGAAAGTGCACTTGGATCTATTCCATATTGCTTATATAACCATGATGTGTAATCAAATGGTGTTAATGTTTCTGGTAATCCATAATCTACTCCATTTGTTTCTACTCTTATTGATGTGATTTTTGGAGGATTAACTGGTGTACTTACTTCTGCATTTTCTGATGAATCTGAATCTGCTGCTTTAACCTCTACTTCTGCTATACTTTTTATTACATCCATCCCTTCTGTTACTTTTCCAAATGATGTATATTGTCCATTTAAAGTTGTATTTTTAGATGTCATTATAAAGAACTGTGAACTTCCAGAATTGTAAGATTCCTCTTTTAATGATGATGAATAACTGGTATAATCTGATCTAGCCATAGCTAATGTTCCTTCTTCAAATTGTAGTTTATTATCTACATCATTTGCTATAAATTCACCCTTTATAGAATATTTTGTGTCTTCTCCACCATCTTTTAAATCACTTATTGAGGCAGAACCTGTTCCGTCTCCATTTTTATCTCCACCTTGAATCATAAAGTCTTTTATAATTCTATGGAATGTTAATCCATCATAAAATCCTCTATTTGCTAATGTAATAAAATTAGCTACTGTTTCTGGTGCATATTCTGGATATAATTCCATTTTTACTGTACCAAAATTTTCAACTTCCATTGTTGCTACTGGTCTCTTTACTTCCATTGTTGCATTTTTATAATACCCATATACTATCACTCCTATTAATACAATTAATACCATTAATGCAATTATCCATATAATTTTTTTAAATTTTTCCATGTATCATTTTCTTCCTTACTCTATATATTTAGGTTTTTGGTAACCTATTACCATTTAAATAATATTATCAAATACAAATTGTTCTTGCATTCGTTTTAATGATTGTTTTATCGTTCTAGCTCTTACTTCTCCTATGCCATCAACTTCGTCTAAGCTTTCTATGTCTGCTGCTAATATATGTTGAAATGATTTAAAAGCATCTACTAAATTTTCTACAATATTTGTTGGCATTCGTGGAACTTTATTTAAAATTCTATATCCTTTTGGATATACAGCTACTTCATCATAGTTATCAAAATAGTCATATCCTAATATTTTTGCAATTGCTGACTCTTTTAATACTTCCTCATATTCTAATTCTCTCAGTTCTTCTATAATATCACCAGGTACTGTTTGGGCTTTTACTAAATAATCCTTAATAATTAGTTCTTCTTCTTTTTCTAGTCCTCCTATTAACTCATCTAATTGCATTTTTACTAGTCTACCATCACTGCCTAGTTCATATATCTGTCTTTGTATTTCTTCTACTATTCTCATAACCATTTCAGCTCTTTGTATTGCCAATACAACATTTTGTAATGTTACAATATCATTAAATTCATATTCATTTAATATATTTAATTTATTGTCAAATACCTTTTTATATTTTTCAAGCGTTTGTATTGCTTGATTAGCCTTATTTAACACAACATCTGTATCCTCTAGCACATATCTATCATTTGCTTTAAATACAGTTATTATGTTTCTTCTTTGCGATATACTGATTACTAATTCTCCTGTTTGCTTTGCTGTTCTTTCTGCTGTTCTGTGTCTAGTTCCTGTTTCTGTTGTTGTTATTTCTCTTTGAGGTATTAATTGTGCATTTGCATATAATATTTTCCTTAAGTCCCCACTTAACACTATAGCTCCATCCATTTTTGCTAATTCATATAGTTTTGATGATGTATAATCTTCATTTATAATAAAACCTCCATCAACTACTTCTTTTAATATATCACTTTTATCTGTAATTAATAATAAAGCTCCCGTTTTTGCTCTTAGTATATTTTCCAAGCCATCTCTTATTGGTGTTCCTGGAGCTATTAATTTTAAAACTGACGTTATATTGTCTTCTTTTACTTTTTTCAAAATTAACCTCCCTTTCTATAACTAATGTCTGATTCTATTATTCACAATTTATTTTAAACCTACTTTTTTCATTGCTTCATTAATATTACTGACCTCTATTATATCTAATTTATACTTTTCTTTCAAGTCTTTTTTATTAGATTTTGGAATTATACAACTCTTAAATCCTAATTTTTCAGCTTCTTTTAATCTTTTATCTATTAAATTAATTCTTCTTACCTCTCCTGTTAATCCTACTTCTCCTATTATAACCATATCCTTTGGTATTGATATATTTCTAAAGCTTGATGCAACTGCTATAATCATCCCTAGATCTATTGATGGCTCATTAACTTTTATTCCTCCTACCAAGTTTAAATATATATCTTGCCCTCCAAGCATTACACCTGCTCTTTTTTCTAATACAGCTATAAGTAAAGCCAATCTATTATAATCTGTTCCATTTGCTGTTCTTTTAGGAAATCCAAATATACTTTGGGTTGTTAATGCTTGCATTTCTATTAATATTGCTCTTGTTCCTTCAATACTAGACACTATGCAAGAGCCAGCAGGATTATCTTCTCTTTCTGAAATTAATATATCAGAAGGATTTGTTATTTCACACATTCCTTCTTCATTCATTTCAAACATTCCAATTTCGTTTGTAGAACCAAATCTATTTTTTACACCTCTTAATACTCTATACGAAAAATATCTCTCTCCCTCCAAATATAATACTGTATCTACCATGTGTTCTAATACTCTCGGTCCTGCTATATTTCCTTCTTTTGTAACATGACCTATTATTATAGTTGTAATTGCTCTTGATTTACATACTCTCATAACTTGTGATGTTATTTCTCTTACTTGGCTCACACTTCCCGCTGCTGCAGTAATTTCATCTGAATACATTGTTTGGATAGAATCTATTATTACTAATTTTGGATTTATCTCTATTATTGCTTGATTAACAATATCTATGTCAGTCTCTCCTAAAAATAAAATATCATCATTATTTATATTTAACCTATCTGCTCTCATCTTTATCTGTTCCGCTGACTCTTCTCCTGAAACATATAACACTTTTCCTTCGCCTTTTACTTTATCACATATTTGTAAAATTAAAGTAGATTTTCCTATTCCTGGTTCACCTCCAAGTAATACTAATGAACCTTTTACTAATCCCCCTCCAAGTACTCTATCTAACTCACCAAATCCTGTTGATGTTCTTAATGTTTCTTTTGCTTCATACATACTTAATTTTTGTGGTTTATTTTCATTTTTTTCTAAATCCTTATGGGCTCCTTTTTTAGTTTCTACTACTTTCTGTTCGTAAAAACTATTCCAACTATTACAAGCTGGACATTTTCCTAACCATTTTGCAGATTCATTTCCACATTCACTACATACAAATATTGTTTTATTTTTTGCCATTAATTATTATCTCCTTGAATTTAGACTTTACTTAATTTGTTTTGTAAATTTCTGTGCAATATATTTATATTATAGGAAAGTTCTCCAAACTTCCTATAATATAAAAAAGTATAACATATTATTTTATTACATGCTATACTTTTTATATATTTTTTATCTTATACTTCTGTTTTTCTTTTTCCAAATTTAATTTCTTGAAATAAGAAATCATGTACTTTTTCAAATGTAATTTCTTGATGTAAAAATTCATTTATTTCATCTTCGACTTTTTGTTGATATGGTGTTAATTCTACTCTAATTTCTCTATTCCAGTCTATATCTTGTAACCAAAAGTTTTTAAATTTTGTCCAAAATCCTCTTTTTACTGGTAGATTTTTTCCATTTATTTCTTGTGCTGTTTCTATATTGATATTTTCATTATTTTGTATACTACCATTTCCAAACTCTACTCCACCAAATACATTACTTCCTTGTTCATTTATATTTGACATCTTTTTTCCTCCTTTGTAGCTTTAATATCACTATATTATTTATACTATAAATTTTTCCTTTTATCAATACTTTTCTTCTTATTTTTGATTAAATATTAGTTACAATTTTATTACATTTTTGTTACATTTTTACTTCTATATATCCTGAGTTAGCAGATATACATTCAACTGTTTGGATTATATTATCTAGTTTACTATTTGTTTTACACTGTGCTAGTATATAATTTGAAGTATGTCCTCTATAAATTCCATCTTTTTCTTCTTCAAATAATACTTCTACTTTTTTACCAATATATAATTTGTTATAATCTAATTCATTTTTATTTGATAATTCTATTAATTTTTTACTTCTTTCTTCTTTTTGATTTCCATCAATCTGTCCTGACATTATTGCTGCTTTAGTTCCTTCTCTTTGTGAATACTTAAATACATGCATTTTATAAAATTTTATTTCTTTAAGAAATTCATAAGTTTCTTTAAATTCTTCTTCACTTTCTTGTGGAAATCCTACAATGATATCTGTTGTTAATATAACATCATCAAAATTATCTCTTAACATATCAGTTATTTTTCTGAATTGTTCTGTTGTATATCTTCTATTCATTCTTTTTAATGTTTCATTACATCCACTTTGCAAAGATAAATGAAATTGATGGCATACTTTATTTAATTTTTTTAACCTTGTTACAAATTCTTCTGTTATTAATAATGGTTCTAAAGAACCTAGTCTGATTCTATGTATTCCATCTATTTCATTTATTTCTTCTAGTAAATCAATTAATTTATAATTATCTTTAAAGTCTTTACCATAAGAAGCAATATGTATTCCTGTTATTACAACTTCTTTAATTCCCTCTTCTGATATTTTTTTTATTTCTGATATTATATATTCAGGTTTCCTGCTTCTCACTCTTCCTCTTGCATAAGGTATAATGCAATATGAACAAAATCTATCACATCCATCTTGTACTTTTATAACTGCTCTAGTTTTTTCTGTAAATGTAACATCACCAAATTCTTCAAATTCTTTTTGATACATAACATCATCTAATTTATTTAATTTTTCTTTTGTTTTTATGTATTTTTCTACATATTCTACAATATCTTTTTTTTCATTGTTTCCTAATACTAAATCAATTTCTTTCATGTTTTCTACTTCTTTTTTCGCTACTTGCACATAACATCCACAAGCTACTATTATCGCATCATTATTTAGTTCTTTTACTCTTCTTAACATCTGTCTAGATTTTCTATCTGACATATTTGTTACAGTACATGTATTTACTACATATATATCTGCTTTTTTGGTATGTTCAGTTACTTCATATCCTTTATTAATAAATTTTTGTATCATCCCATTTGTTTCATATTGATTTACTTTACAACCGTAAAGTAATAAATGCGACTTTTTTCTTCATTTTTTTCTCTCTTTCTTTTATCTTGCAGTTTTACCCTCTAACGCATCTAAGTTATCTAACGCTTTTCCTGTTCCTAAAGCTACACAAGAAACAGTATCTTGCGCAATCATAACATTGATACCTGTTTTTTCTTGTAACAATTTATCCAATCCATCCACTAGACAACCTCCACCAGTCATATATATACCTTTGTCACTAATATCTGCTGAAAGTTCTGGTGGTGTTCTTTCTAAAACTGAGTGTACAGCATCCACAATCATCATTGCTGGTTCTATAAGAGCTTCTAGCATTTCACTTGAATGTATTGTTATTGTTTTAGGTAATCCTGTAATTAAATCTCTACCTCTTATATCCATTTCTGTATCTTGTATTTTAGGATATACACACCCTATATTAACTTTTAAATCTTCTGCTGTTCTCTCTCCAATCATCATATTATGTTTTTTCTTAACATATTTTACTATATGTTCATCAAATTTATCTCCTGCAACTTTTAATGATGTGTTTACTACTGAACCACCTAAAGATATGACTGCTATATCTGTAGTTCCTCCACCAATATCTACAACCATATTTCCACATGGTTTTGATATATCAATCCCTGCTCCAATTGCTGCTGCTATTGGCTCTTCTATTAAATATACTTTTCTTGCCCCAGCTTGTGTCGCTGCATCTATAACAGCTTTTTTCTCCACTTCTGTTACTTGTGAAGGTATACAAATCATGATTCTTGGTGCAAACACAAATTTACCACATACTTTATTTATAAAATGTTTTAACATTTTTTCTGTTACTGTATAATCAGATATAACTCCATCTCTCAATGGTCTTGTTGCAACAATATTACCGTGGTGTTCTTCCTAGCATTCTTCTTGCTTCTTGTCCAACTGCAACTACTTCTCCACTAATATTATCTACAGCTACAACTGAAGGCTCTCTTAAAACAATTCCTTTTCCTTTTACATATACAATAACTGTTGCTGTACCTAAATCTATCCCTACATCTTGCCCAAATTTAAACATTTGCATATCTCCTTTTCTTTTATTACAAATTTGTTACAATTATATTACAAATCCACTTGCTTTTCAACCCATTTTTTAAATTAATTATACAATTTATTATATACTTTATAATCCCTTAATATTTTTCTTACATAATTATTAGTTTCTTTATATGGAATATTTTGTATGTCGCTACCATCTGCTTTTATAATTCCTTTTTCTATCCAATTATCTACTGTTCCTATTCCTGCATTATATGCTGCTAATGCAACTTCTGTATTTTTATATTGATTTAATAATATTGATAAATATTTTGTTCCTATATTTATATTATTATCTTCTTTTAATAATTCTTCTCTTATGTTTTGATTATCTATAGTTATGTTGTTTTTATTTGCAACATCTATCGCTGTATCCTCAACTATTTGCATTAATCCTATTGCTGATTTATTTGATTCTGCATTACTTTTGAAATTGCTCTCTGCCTTTATTACTGCATATACTAAATTTTCTTCTACTTCATACTTTTCTGCGTATACTGAAACAATCTCACTATAAGTCTTTGGGTACATAATTTTTAATATTTTATCTTTAAAAATTATAATACCCAAAATGATTATTACTATAAAACTTATACTTATCAATATCTTTTTTATTTTTTTATTTTTCAAGATATCGCTCCTCTTTGTTTTATTTACTATTTACAATCATACCAGTTTCTGGCTTCTGATATTTCAGCTATAAGAGGCACTTTTAGTTTCATTACATTTTCCATTTCTGTTTTCATTATTTCTTTAACTTGTTCCTCTTCTTTTTCTGGTGCTTCTATCATCATTTCATCATGCACTTGTAAAACTACTTTGGCTTCTAGATTCTGTTCCTTTATTTTATTTCTCACATTAATCATTGCCATCTTCATAATATCTGCTGCTGTCCCCTGTATAGGTGTATTCATAGCTACTCTTGTTCCAAACTGTCTTACATTATAATTTTTAGATTGCAATTCTGGTACATATCTTCTTCTATGAAATAATGTTTCCACATAGCCTTGTTCTTTTGTCCTTTCAATAATATTCTCCATAAATGCTTTTATTCCTGCATATTCATTCAAATACTCTTCTATATATTGTTTTGCTACTTTTCTGGATATTCCTAATTGTTCTCCTAGTCCAAAATCGCTAATTCCATATACAATTCCAAAATTAACTGCTTTTGCGTTACTTCTTTGTTCTTTAGTAACTTCATCTATTGGAGTTTTAAATACTTTTGATGCAGCTTGTTTATGAATATCCTCATTATTATTAAATGCTTGTATCATGTGTTCATCTTCTGAAATATGTGCTAAAACTCTAAGTTCAATTTGAGAATAATCTGCATCTACATAAATTTTTCCTTTTTCTGGTTTAAATACTTTTCTTACTCTTTTTCCTAGTTCAAATCTTGTTGGAATATTTTGCAAATTTGGTTCTGTAGAACTAATTCTTCCTGTAGCAGTTATTGTTTGATGAAAAAATGAATGTATTCTTTTGGTTTTTGGATTTATATATTGTTTTAGTCCTTCTACATAAGTAGAATTTAGCTTCATTAATTGTCTATATTCTAATATTTTTTCTACTATAGGGTCTTCTTTTTTTAATTTTTCTAATACATCTACATCTGTTGAATATCCGCTTTTAGTTTTCTTTACTACAGGAAGCTTCATTTTTTCAAATAAAATCTCCCCTAATTGTTTTGTAGAATTAATATTAAATTCCTCTCCTGCCATTTCATGTATTATTTTAGTCAATACTTCTATTTGTGATGTTAATTCTTGTCCAAATTTATTTAACTCTTGCTCATCCACATACATTCCATTCCACTGCATGTCAGATAAAACCTCAATTGTAGGAATATCTATATTTTTATACAATTCCAAACTATTAGTTTCTTTCAATTTTTTTATAATTTCTTCATTTATTTCATTTATTAAATATGCATATAGATTAAATTTTTTCGATACATCTTTTTCTATATTCTCTTCTTGGAATAATGTTAATTGTTGTTGTTGATTATCTTCTCCTATATATTCATCAACATCTATTTCTAAATATTGCATTGCTAATTTCTTTAAGTTCAATTTGTTATCAGTAGGATTTAATATATATGCTCCTATTTCTATATCGTTTTCTATTCCTCTCAATATAATTCCTTCTTGCCTTAGCAATATATATTTTTTGCTTAAATTGATTCCTGTTTTTCTTATTTTTTCATTTTCAAAGATTTCTTTTAAATTCAATATTTCTTCTTTTAATTCCACATAATATGCCGTTTTGTCTTTTCTATTATATATACTAATTCCACATATTTTTTCTTTTATTATTTTTTCTGGCATTTCATCTTGTTCTGTTTGTAAGCAAAATATCATTTCTTTTTGTTTTTTTATTATTTCTACTATCTGCTCTAGAGATTTAACTTCTTGCTTAAATTCAATATCTTTTATATCTTTACTATTTTCACTATTTAAATGAAATCTATCTATATATCTTTTAAAATTTAATTCTTTAAATATTTCTAGTACTTTTTCTTTATTCCATTCTTCAACTTTAAATTGTTCTAATGTATCTTCTATAGGTACTTCTAAATTTATCGTTCCTAATGTTCTTGATAAAATTGCTAAATCTTTATTTTCTATGATTTTTTCTCGTTGTTTTCCTTTTAATCCATCTTCATTATTTTCTATCTTTTCATATAAATTTTGTATAGTCCCAAATTTTTGAATTAGTGATAATGCTGTTTTTTCTCCTATTCCGTGGTACTCCAGGAATATTATCTGATGTATCTCCTTGTAATCCTTTTACTTCTATTAATTGTTTAGGTTCTATATTAAATGTTTCTAAAATCTTTTTTCTATCAAATAAGTCTGTTTCTGTTTTTCCTCCTTTTGTTCTAGGTATTCTTATAGTTACCTTGTCTGTAGCTAATTGAAATGTATCTCTATCTCCAGATAATATTGTAACATTTAAACCTTGATTTTCCCCATACCTAGATAATGTTCCTAGTACATCATCTGCTTCATATCCCTCCTTTTCTACTATATCTATATTCATCGCTGTTAAAATTTCTTTTATTATAGGCATTTGTTCTGCTAATTCTTCTGGCATTCCTTTTCGATTAGCTTTATATCCTTCATATAATTTATGTCTGGCTGTAGGTGCTTTTAAATCAAATGCAACAACCATATATTCTGGATTTGTCTCTTCTATTAATTTAAATAGTATTGCTAAAAATCCATATACTGCATTGGTATATTTTCCATCTTTGGTCGTAAGCATCTTATTACCCATAATACCATAAAATGCCCTATTCATTATACTATTTCCATCTATTAAAACTAAATTATTCATTTTTTATATTCCTTTCAAAAATCAATTTGAATTTATATTTTTATAAACTAAAATTATTTTATCATATATCTTTTTTTTATTCTATATTATTTAATGATTATTTAATAGTTTTGTGTTATAATATACATAGTAACTTATTTATTTTACAAAAGACTAACTAATCTTTTGTATTAGGAAGGAGACATCATGATAAGACTTTTTACTTTAATAAAAACCTGGCTTTTATATACTTCGCTGAGTTGTGATTTATATCATTCTGATTGGGATTATCTAAAACAATTACATATAAAGTATATAAGAATTATTGATAGTTTCTGGATTTACAGAACCTATCATAAGATTAAACGGTTTTTAAAAAATAAATAAAGTTACAACACTAAAGCCAAAAGGTATTTCCTTTTGGCTACTTTTTATGAATTTTTTTCGCAACTTTTTTACAAAATTCATATATTTTTTCATACCATTTTTGTTTTTTTACTGGCACTAACATTTTTTCTTTTTTTCTTTCTTTGAAAATATCTTTATTTGCATATTTTTGTTTTTTTAGTTCTTCTTCTCTTATAGAATTTTGTTTTAATATCTCATATAATTTATTTTTTTGATTTAAATTTGTAAAATATTTTTCCCATAATATTATAATTATAGTATTGGCTTTTTTAGATATTTCTTTATATTTTTCTTCACTATCTAAAGCAAATTCGTAAGATGAATCTTTATGATTTTCCAATAATTCAATTTCATATTGAGGTATCTTTTCATATTCATCTCTAGGCAGGTATTTCAGAACTTCTAATACTTCTGTACAAGCTCTGGCAAAACTATTTTCCATATTATTCTCTCCCATTTTCTTTTGTTTTATCATTTCTTGCTCTTTCTAATAGTTTTTTTGTACTATTGATATCTTCCAAAGTTACTGCATTTTCTCCACATAATGCATTTCGTACCACTTGCTGAATTTTTAATTCATATTCTTTTCTTTTGGGAATTTTATCTATATCAATTTTAAATTCATCTTTTCCTATTCTATCTAATAATTCATTTGCACTCTGTAATAAATCTTTAGCTCTTAAATTTATTTTTGTTTTGCTTATTGGTTTAATTTTTTCACAGTCTTCATATAAATCAATCTCACTTAAAAGGATTGTTATTACTTTAACTATATCTTGTTCTGATTGTTCATTACCACTATAACTTTGTAAAAATTGTTTCACTTCTGTTTCAATTTTATTTTGAATATTTTCAAATTTCTCCTTAAACCTCGTGTTATTGATTCCTGCTGTATGTGAATCATCTTTTTCTATTTCTTCACTCCTATTTAATAACCAACCTGCTACATTTGTTTCATATAAATTTAACAACTGTTGTAATGTATGTGTATCACCTGTATCTTTGAATTCTTGTAATAGTTTTTCTAGATTATTAATTTGCTGTGTAACCATTTCTTCTTTGTCCATATATAAAATTGGTATATCAAATTGCATTGCAGCTTTATATGTATTTTCTATTACTTCTGGTGAATCATCATCTAAAAGAACAACATAATCAGGTACACTATTTTCTCTCTCAATTCCAAATTCACTATAAACTCTCCTACAATTGTCAGTTAACGTATTAGCTGTCATATATTGTTTATTTGCTGCATCATAAGCAAAATTACTTGAGTATGTATTTAAATCTGAAACTCCCATAAGTTTTATATTTTGATTTTTAACTGTGGAAAAAGCATATCTCACTCCACTTTGTCCTACTGGTGCCATACCTAAAAAATTTTGATTAATATATGTAGTTGAAATAATATGATTGCTTTTATTGAAATTTTTCTTCCATTCTTCCTTAAAGTCTTCCGTCTTTTCTTTGTTATAGATAAAATTCGTATCTGTGCTATGTAATAATATATTAAATTTATCATTTAATTTCACTTGCTTTATTTTTTTATTATTATAGTTAATTTCTGTAACATTTTCATTTTTTCTTATTTTTTCTTTTATTAATTCATCTGTACTTCTAAATTCTTTTGAAAAATCTATTGCACATGCTTTTTGTATTTCTGATTTTATTTTTTCTACTTGTATGGCAGAATATTTAGGTTTTTCACTATTAAATAAATTATCTATGTCTTCTATATTATTTATTTCTTGTACTTCTTCTAATTCGTAAAAAAACTGTTTTGTTTTTTCTGATAATCCTTCTATATTTTTTATATCTGACCCAAAATCTTTTAATAATTTTTTTGCTTTATTTAAAGATAATGCATATTCTTTTTCCATATATATACTTAATTTTTCTTCATTTGTATTTGCTTTACTATATTCTTTTTTAAGTTTATCCTGTAGTCTTTCTTGATAATTATTTCCATATTTAACATTAATAGATTTAAAATCATTAGAATTTCTATATGCACATTCTAAAAAGTCATTAATGTCAATTGATTCATCTTGTAATTCAAACACATTTCTTGCTCCAAAAGTAATTAATACTTCGATTTCACTTAGGTTATCCTTTAAATTATCGTATTTTTTTACTCTCTCAGATATTGCTTTAAACATTGATGGTGAATTATCTTTTATTAATAATAATTGATAACTAATCGCTGGAAATTTTGATATATATTTACAAAATTGCGGTGATATATTAAATATTTCATCTTGAAAGATACCAAAATTCAAGTATTTTAACGCGCAAGAATCCTTATCAATCATCTTATTAATTACTTTTATTTTTTCTGGTGAAAAAATCCCATCTTTAAAAAACTTCAAAAAATTAGCTGCATCTGGGTAAAGTATTAAATTTTCTGCTATTTTTTCATATTCTGTTCCTTTCAGTTTATTTAAATCAGCTTCTATTTTGTTTCCGTATTTTTTCTACTGAGCTTTTATTTAATTTTCCATAAATATTGCTTGAGTGTGCTACTTGAGTAAAAAAATCCCTAGATATATCTTCACAGAAGAAATCTTGCTCCTCCAGTTTACTGTCAATTTTTTCATTTATTACTTTTCTTTCATCTTCGCTTAACACACTTGCCAATAGTGTATGTAAATTTTTTATTGAAAATGTATCCATAATTTGAGGATTTTTTAATATAAATCTACTTAAGTCACTATATAAAATACCATTTGAGTATTCTTGCATAATATCTAGCGATTTATTAAAATTATTATATGCATATAATGACACTAAATCTTGTTCTTTTATAATTTTGTCTATAAGTATCTTTTTATTTTTCTCTTCCATGTTTTTCCCCTATTCTTTTCTATTTGTGTCATTCAGCCAATTTCTACATTATTTGTATAAAATATATTTAAAATCTTTGCTTTTCATTTGTATCTTTCCATACATCAGCTAAAGTAATTGTTCTTGAACCATCTTGACTTTTTCCTAAAGATATTGATTTTATATTTACATTTCCACTATTTAAGCCTTTTTCTATAAAATTAAAATATGCCTTTTCTTCTTCATCTGTTCCATTCATATTTATTCCCTGTAATACAATACTACTAAATTCGTCGTTTTTTATTTCTTTTTTCAATTTTCTTATATACATTGCAAATTGACTTTTTTTATTATTATCAGGATATTGGGCACAAGTTTCTTTTGCTCTTTCAAAGTCTTTTGTAGCTGTTAAATTTTTTACTACCGTTCTTATTGCTGTTTCCATTTCTCCTCCGCTTAATTCTTGTAATTGTGCAATTGTTGTTTCTGGATTTTCTATATAATATTGTTCAGCTTTATTCATTAAAACTTTTTTTATTTGTATTAAAATTTGTCTTTTTTCTTGCTCTTCAGTTAATACAAATTTATTTTTAAGTTTATTTTCTTTTCTTTTTTTAGCTTCTTTTTCAATAATTTCATTTGCTTCTTGAATATTTAATGTACCTGCTGCTAAATTTCTAATTACTGATTCTATTTCTACTGGTACATCATTTCTTATTCTATCAAATGTTTCTTTTTGCTTAATATTTAAGATTTTATTCTTTATTTTATTTTTTACTCTCTCTATCCAAACTGAATTATATGGTTCTAATTTTGTTGTTAATTTTTTTCTTAAATCTTCTAATTCTTCTATTTCTTCAGTTTGAGTCTGAGCAATATCTATAGCATCTATTAATTTTTTCATTATTAATTTTCTCTTTTTCATGATCATAGTATCAACATTATCAGTTCTAGTTCTTTTTAAATCTTCTAATAAATCTGATTTCAATAAAACATATAACTTGTCTGCTTGTTCAACAGTTAATTGATAATCCTCTATTTGTTTTATGTTTTTTAGTGCTGTATTCGCTCCCCTTCTTCTTTCCTCTCTTGTTTTTCCTTCAATATCTTTTACCACTTTTTCAATTTCAAAAATAGTTAAATCTATTTGTTCCATTTCCTCTCTTTTTAACATTGGGAATGATTTGCTTTCAGCCTGATTTGTTCCATAATACAATCTATTATATCTATTTCTCATTTGTTGCATTCTGGATTGAGGCTTATTGTCTTTATATTCTATATTTGCTAATTTAACTTCCGGTTTAACTAATTTTTGCGGTTTCTGAACTTGATTATTATTATTTTCTACAATTTTATCCTGATTTTCTTTTTCTACTTGCTTTTTACCTTCTTGTAATTTTTCCATTGGTATATCTAGCTCAAAAGATATTAATTCTAAATCAAATCCTTTTCTTATGAGTTTTTTTATTCTTTCCATCTGATTATATGGCATCACATCATCACTTTTCCTTACTTTTAATTTTTTATTGTTTTTCAACTAAATTATACAATTCTTTTAAAGGAACATTGTTTTTCAATGCTACTTCTTTTATACTTTCGTATTCTGGATAAATATATTCTTCTCCATTATTTTTATTCACTACTTTTTTAGCTTTCACCTTGCCATATTTTGTATCCACTTCAACCATTTTTCTTTCTAGTTCTACTCTAGACTCAAAACGATATCTTAGTCCTATAGTTGTAGTTCCTTTAAATATAATGTTTTGTAGTTTTAGCATATCTTTTCTTTTACATGCTACAGTCATACGATATGCTGGTCTATTTTTCTTCATGTAAATAGGTGTGAAAAATACATCTAATGCCCCATCTTTAAATAATATTTGCTTAAACTTAACATCAGAAGAAGCAAATATTTCACTAGTTGCAGGAACTGGAATACTCATTGTACCATGTGCACACTCTATAAATCCATATCCATCATTTACAATACTTGATATAACTTTATCTGGATTTATTTTATTTATCAAAATTGCTGTTCCTACAATATCTACTATTGAATCAATTGCACCAACTTCATGAAAATGAACTTCTTCAATTGGTTTGTTATGTACCTTACTTTCAGCTTTTGCAACTTTTTCTAGTTCATTTCTTATATGTATATGTTGTGGACCAACTTTTTCGCATTTTCCACATTTTATACATTCAGAAGCAGCTTTTAATCCATGTCCACCTACTAACCAACTTTCTTGATGTTTAGCATTATGTAATAAATAAAAGTCAAAATACCCTGCTCCTGTCTATTTTAAAGATGTTTCAAATTGCATTATTGCTTCTTCTCTTGTCTTGCAATTTATCCATGTAGCATTTTTAGTCGCAAGTTGAAACTTTTCTCTTGGATATCTTTCAACTAGTGCTTGCCTAATCGCATCTTCACTTCCAGCATAAGCCCATGCAGTATCAAAATATGTAAATCCTGCCTCTAAGAATTTATCTACCATTACTTTGGTTTGTTCAATATCAATTTGATTATCTTTTTGTGGCAACCTCATTAAACCAAATCCTAATTTTTTAATATCCTCTCCTAAATATGACATATTAAATTCCTCCTATATTAAAATCTATTTATACTTTCTGCGAATTCTCCGCTAATAAATGTATTTTCTCTTTCTACTTCTCGTATTCTTTTAATGTATTAATTGCCCATATTCTAAAATCTGTTGCTTGTTTTGAGTTTACTCTATATCCTACAGCAATTATTGCATCTAGGCTGTAGAAGTTTGTATTATAGTTTTTTCCATCATTTGCAGTTATTCGAATTTTTCGAATAACTGATTCTTCTGCTAATTCACCTGACTTAAATATTAGTTTTATCATTAATATTAGTTTTATCATTAATAGCATATTCTGGTAAATTAGAAGGAATTTCACATTCATGTAATGGAATTCCTTTTGTATCTAATATTTTCATAAGTGCAATACTTAATGCCGCATTTTGCATGACTCTTTTTCTCATTTCTATTATTGCATGTGGATTATTTACATCTATATCGTCAATTTTTTGAATACGTTTTCTAAACATTCTTCTCCATTCTTCAATATTCCATTGTCCGTTATATTCTCCCCATAAATATTCTTCAAGTTTTCTTGAAGCGATTATAACTTCTTGAATTTGTTTTTCTTCATCAGTAAATAATTCTATATTTTTCATTTTCTTCAACTCCTTCATTCAAATTAATAGTTATCTTTACCTTTTTTCTTTAAATCTTTCGAGTAATATATTAAATCAGTACAAGTTAATACTCCGTCCTTAATTTCTTCGTCATAATTATCAATAAAGAAATTCTTTATTGTTTTTTCATATTTATCAAATCCTAGCTTAACATAGAAGGGAATATTATTCTCTGTTGTTCCAACAATCATTTTTTTGTATCTTGTCTTATAATTATCTGTTAAATATTTTAGCATTTTTTTTCCTAGACCTTGTCCTCTATATTGATTTTTAATCACTATATTTTTTAATTCAACTACATCTTTACCTATTTCTAGAACAACAGCAATACCTGCAACTTCATCTTTATAAGTTAGTACAAACAACTCCCCATTTTTCAAATATTTATTTATCATATTTTCACTTGGATCTGCTTCAAGTAGTAAATCCATATACTGCTCTTTATTATCTTTTTCCTTTTTTATATTTACGCTTTTCTTTACGGGCAAAAATTCAAATCCTTCTGGTAGTTTTGGTTTTTCATTGGTATAGGTTAAAGCCTTTTTTTCCTCCGAAAAAATGCATCCACAATATTTTTGCATATACAAACCCAACTCTCTTGCTTTATTCTGCCCTTCTCTAAATCCTATTCTGAAATCTCTATATAGAAATTCTATTCCATATTTTTGTGCAATTTTATTTGCAATATTTTTTATTACATCATGCTTTTGATATGGACTAACTAATAATGTAGTTGAAAAATGTGTATATCCATTTTCTTTAGCATATCGTGCTGTTTGTTCTAATCTAATTGGATAACAGTATTGCTCACATCTATTTTGTAAATCTCCTATAACATTTTTGCAAAATTCATTTAGTCCGTAATCTTCTTCAAATATCGCATTTACATTTATACTTTGAGTATATTCTTTTAAACAATCTCTTCTTGATTTGTACTCCATATATGGATGTATATTGGGATTATACCAATATACTGTTGGTTCTATGCCTTCTTTTCTTAAGCTATCTATACAATATACACTACATGGTGCACAACATGTATGCAATAATAATTTCATCTTTTTTTACCATTTACTCCTCTCAGTTAAAATTCTACCTGATATACATCATATATTCCAATCTCTTCTATTTTATGTAATGTTTTTCTTATATAATTTGTAACTTTGTCTGGATTCTGCCAATTGAGTGTTATTTTTTTATTTTTTATCAAAATTTTTGTGTTATTTTTCATTTCTTGTATTTTTTTTATTTGACCTTCTTCTCCAGCTTCGCCAAAATTACCTTTTTGAAACATGTCAAAGTCTTTATTATATCTATTTATGGGAATCATATATACTGATGCTTCTGAATCAAGTATATATATATCACTATTTTGTATTTTTATATAATTATCTATTTTTTCTATATTATCTTTTGTTTCTATTGTTAATGGTATACCTGCATAATGATTAACATTAGGATTAGCTTTCATTTTATTTTGATATACTATTATATCTTTAATTGAATATATTGCTAAAATAATAAATATGACTTCTATGGCTTTTTTTACTAAGCTTGTACAATATATATATATTAATGTTTTTGCATTCTTGTTTTTTTCTTGTAATGCCATAGTTATTCCTATTTTATTTTTTATTTTTGCAATTATTTCATATACTATAATAATTGTGATTAGCCAGTTCATATACATAGCTATATAAAAATGTATTTCATCTGAAATAGGATATACTATTAGCATTAATGGTAATGCTATACATGATATAATTTGTAATTTTACATCTTTTTTCTTTAATGATTTTATTATTCCAATTATCCAAATTGTTGGTAAACCTACACTTGCAATTTTCAAAATTTTATTAGATGAACAAATTAAATTTTTATATTCAATTTTATTATCAAATGTTTTTACTCCTAATATACAATAATTTATAAAATCTTTCATTGCATTATTTACTATTAAATATATAATAAATATTATCAATGGTATAAGCATTCCTATGATTCTAATTATTGCTTTGTTCAGGAATTTTTTTATTTGTTCTTTTTTTCTTATTTCAAATATGGGATATCCTATTACACAACATGCCAAAACTATTCCTATTGTTTGTTTCAGTAAAATCCCTATTCCTAACAGTATTCCAATAAAAATATTGGTTAAAATATTTTGTTCTAATATCTCTTTTGTTTTATCATAGTTTCTCAGCTCTAAATAACATATAAAGAGACCTACTGCTAAAATCCCATAATTATAATCATAAGCTATATATTTTTTTATTATAAAAAATGATATTATCATAGTTACTATATTTAGCCATTTGGGGATTTTTTTATTTTCTAAAATAAGATATCCTAACAGTAATATAATACTAATTAATATAGCTGCTAAAATTCTCATGGTTACTAATTCATTCCCAAAAAAATATATAAATATACTAGCTATCATTGCAGATAATGGTGTTACTATTATATTAAAATCTCTATATGCAACTAGTCCATCTGATATATTTCGTGCAAAATTATAATTCCATAGTTCATCTAAATCCCCAAAATTCTTATTTAATATAACTGATAAGGCTAATATAACAAGCGAAATAAATATAAGTATTTTATTAAAATATTGTTTCTTCATTTATCTTATTCCTTCCTTAAAGGTATAAAATATTTCAAATTATTTTCATTTATATATTGTTTTCAATACCCAGATGTTTATAAGCTTTTGGAAGTGCTATTCTACCTCTTGGTGTACGAGAAATAAATCCTATTTGTATTAAATATGGTTCATATACATCTTCTATAGTATCTACCTCTTCTCCCACTGTTGCCGCTAGTGCTTCTATTCCAACAGGTCTTCCAGAATATTGTTCTATCATTGTTCTTAATATTTTTCTATCTGTTTCATCTAATCCTAATTCATCTATTTCTAGCTTGTTTAAAGCTAGTTTAGTTATTTTTAAGGTTATATCTCCATCACCTAATACTGCCGCATAATCTCTAACTCTTTTTAATAATCTATTCGCAATTCTTGGAGTTCCTCTTGACCTTCTTGCTATTTCCACTGCAGCATTGTCTTCTATTTCTACATTTAAAATTCCTGATGACCTTTTTACAATTTTAGTTAAATCTACTACAGAATATAATTCTAATCTATGCACTATGCCAAATCTGTCTCTTAATGGTGTTGTTAATGAACCTGCTTTAGTTGTTGCTCCTATTAAAGTGAATTTAGGCAAATCTAATCTTATAGATCTTGCACTAGGTCCCTTTCCTATTATTATGTCTAAAGTATAATCTTCTAATGCTGGATATAATATTTCTTCTACACTTTTACTAAGTCTATGAATTTCATCAATAAATAATACATCGAATTCTGATAAATTTGTTAATAATGCTGCTAAATCCCCAGGTTTTTCTATTGCTGGTCCAGATGTTATTTTTATATTAGAATTCATTTCATTTGATATAATATTTGATAATGTTGTTTTTCCTAGACCTGGAGGACCATATAATAATACATGGTCCAATGGCTCATTTCTCTTTTTTGCAGCTTCTATATAGATTTTCATATTTTCCTTAATTTTATCTTGTCCTATATATTCATTTAGTGTTTTAGGTCTTAGTGAATTTTCTAGTCTTTCTTCTCCACTATTTTCTAACTCTGGATTTATTAATCTTTCCTCTTCCATATTCTAACTTCCAATCATCATTATTTTAATAAATTATTAATACTTATTGAAACTGATATATCTAATTCTTTTTTCATATTATCATAATATTCTTTTAACAAATTTCTTTCCTCTTCTGAAATTTTCTCCATATCAACTTCTGTTCCATCATCTCTATAAAACCATTTTTCATCATAATAGTACTTACTCGTAACAATTCTTTCATTGTTTAAAGATATAAAATCTTTATTAGCAAACATATTAGTTCCTAATGAAATTCCATCTTCACAATCTATTAAATATGTTAATGTAGGTTTTATATCTAACTTACTTATTGGCTTATCTATTTCTAGATTTTTTATCCCCGGTATTTTTATTCCTCCTGCTACTCTTATATAATTTGTTTTTATATCAATATCATTTAATTCCTGACCTGTAGCTTTTAGAAAATCTTGTAATTCTTCATTATACATATCAAGTCCATTATGGTCTCCATACACTAAAATCACTGTATCATCATATAAATTTTCTTCTTTTAGTTCTTCTATAAATTTTCCAAACGCATAATCTGCATAATTTACTGATTCTAAATAATTTCCAAAAAATGTGTCTTTATATTTTCCAACATCAATATTCACTTTACTTCTATCTTGTAATCCATCTAAAGTAAATCCTGTATGTGATGATGCTGAAACTACATAAGAAATAAACGGATATTTATATTCTTTCATTTTTTGAATAGTTTGTTTATACATCAATTCATCTGACAAATACCCCATTATATTCTCCGAAATATCTGAGAATTTATCTTTTAATTCTATATTATCAACTCCAAAATTTTGATATACATTTCCTCTATTCCAAAAATTTCCGTCATTCCCATGTACATAAGATGTATTATATCCATTATTTTTAAAAATTTTAAAAATATCATCATACTTATTTGTGTAATACTTACTATATGACATTCCATTTTCCATTGGATATAATGATGTTATAGAAGAAAATTCTGAATCTGCAGTAGATGAATAACTTTGCATATACATATTATTAAATCTAATATTGTCATTTAAGAATTTACTTAAATTAGGCATTATTTCTTGGCCATTTATTTTTTTATTAATTACAAAATCTTGTATAGATTCTAGTTGTAATATAATAATATTTTTGTCTTTTGCTATACCTTGAAAATCATAATTAGTCATGTTATATTTTTCATTATAGTTTTCTTTTAATTTGTTATATTCTTCTAACATTTTTTCTTTATCTGCATATTTGGCTTGCTTTTTTATATTCATAGTATTTTTTATATCTGCAATATGATATCCATATATTGTGCTTTTCTTTACTTGCATGTCTTTATTATATGGTTCTTCTTTTGTTTTTTTAATAAAAACTGCTTCTTTTTTTCCACATATTACAATTATCATTATAAATACAACAACTTCTACTATTCTATATATTTTTTTGCTTTTATTTAATATTATTTGCTTTTTATAGTATTTTAAATAATATATTATTATTGGTATTAAATCTATGAAATATAATACATATTTTAATTGAAATAACATTGGAACTGTACCTGCTATTTCTTCTGTATATTTCAGATTAGTAATTTGTGCAACTGATAATACTGAACTAGAATAAGAATAATACAAATTATTTGAAAATAATAATATACTAACTAGTACATCTATTACTGTAGTTGCTATAAATCTACGTTTCTTAGGTAATATAAATATTATACTTATAAAACTACATATAAAAAGAGCTGTTCCTATCATTGTAATTTTATCTATTTGTTCATTCATTGTTATTGTATTTTGATAAAAAAATATAGATTTAATAAATAAAATGATTCCAACTATAATAGGGTAACATATTAAACTTAAATTAACATTTTTTATCAAGGCTATTTCTTTTTTGTTATTATCTTCGTCCAATTCTCTTTCTCCACTTCTATTAGTTTACATTTTCTTCTATAAATTTTTCTATTATTCCTAACATTTTTTGATTATTTCCAACATATTTTTTTGGAATAAATGTTTTTGACTTTACAACTGCTTGTTCTAATTCCTTCACATCTTTTATCCCTATTATATTACCTCTTTCATTGAATTTTTCTATTATTTCTATTTGATGATTATTTACATGTTCATTATATTCATGTAATCGTGGTATTGCAATAACCTTTTTTTCTTTTTTTAAAGATGAAACAATTGAGCCTACTCCTCCATGTGTTATAATTAAATCTGCTTGTTCTTGTAGCTTTTCTAATTCTTCTTTTGACATAAAATCTACTATTTGCATATTTTTAGATTGATATTTTGTATACCCAGCTTGTACAATCACTTTTTGATCTATAATTTTTTTATCTATTAAATTATCTATTTCTTCTAATAGTCTGTGAAAACTATTATTTTGTGTTCCTAACATCACTAAAATCATTAATATATTGAACCTCCATATACTGCTTTAGGATATAAATTTAACATTTCTTCCCATTGTACTATAAATAAATCTGCTATTGGGTAAATTAATCGACCTGTTGCTGTCTTTTTATTTGTATTTGCAAATGTTTCTATATATATTATTTTACTTCTAAATATTTTTCCAATTATGCACATTGGTCCTGCTGTGTGTGTACCAGTAGTCACTATAACTTGTGGTTTTATTTTTATATATAAATATATTGTCTTTAAACATAAATAAAAATATTTAAAAATATATGTAAATAATTTTGCTCTTGTTCCATAGGGTAGAAAATATAATTTATTACCATATTTTTCTTTTAAACTTATATTTGCTTTATCTTTTTCTGTTATGATATTATATTCATATTTTTCGAATAATGGTGACAACTGTAATAATTCGTTTAAATGTCCACCTGTACTTGATATAAATAATACTTTTTTCATTTTTTCACCTTGAATTTCATTATTTTTATAATTAGTAACAATAGTGTTTATATCTGTAAATTTTTTTACTAATATAAACACTATTTTAACTTTATAAGTTATTTTCTTCTATTCTTCTCTCGTTTTCTATGATTGTCATTATAATTTGAACTGTTTTCTCCAATTCATTATTACACAAAACATAATCATATAAATTTATTCTAGATTCTTCGTAATCAAATCTGTTTAAACGTAAAATAATTTCTTCTTGACTTGGTTTATCTATTCTATTTTCTAGTCTATGTCTTAATTCCTCTTTTGGAACACGCAAAAATATTGTTACTATTTTAGTGTCATTTTTTAGTAATTCTTTTAAGTGCTCTGTTCCATTTACATCAATATCTTTAACAATTATTTTTCCATTTTTTACTTTTTCATTTAACAATTTTCTTGATGTTCCATAATATTGATTATGATGAATATCATATTCATAAAATTCTTTGTTTTCTATCATTTTTTCAAATTCTTCTCTTGATACAAAATTATATGTTTCTCCCGCAATGTCTCCATTTCTCATTTCTCTAGATGTATATGATGGTAATGTTTCTATATTTTCCATTCTTTTTATTAATTCTTTTTTTATTGTATCTTTTCCTGCTCCTGCAACTCCAGATAATATAACTAACATTCTATTACTACCGTCCCTTCTGCAATTTCATTTGCTGCTAAAGTAACTGGAGATTCTTCCTTTACATCTGTTAATACTGGTGCTCCTTCTGCTATTTGTCTAGCTCTTCTAGCTGTTGCTATTACTAGCTCATATCTGTTATTTGCTTTTGTTAATAATTGTGTAATTGTTGGTCTTACTATCATTTTTATCCACTCCTATCTTAAAATTTTATTATTTTATTTGTTCTTCTTGTGATATATTTTTATCAATTCTGCTACCTACAGTTTCTGGCTGTACTGCAGATAATATTACATGTCCAGAATCCATTATTAATACTGCTCTTGTTCTTCTTCCATAAGTTGCATCTACTGCTGTTTTATTATCTTTTGCCTCTTGTACTAATCTCTTTATTGGCGCCGAATCTGGACTAACAATAGCCACTATTCTTTCTGCTGATACTATATTTCCAAACCCAATATTTACTAATTGCATATTTTCATCCCTTTCTTATTCAATATTTTGTACTTGTTCTCTTATATTTTCCAGTTGTGTTTTTATATTTATTACTTCATTTGTTATTTCTAAACTATTTGCTTTTGAACCAATTGTATTAGTTTCTCTATTCATTTCTTGAATAATAAAATCTAATTTTTTGCCGACATTTTCATCTGATTTTAATAGTTCTTTAAATTGTGATATATGACTATTTAATCTGGTCACCTCTTCTTCGACAGAACATTTATCAGCATAAATTACCACTTCTTGTGCAATTCTATTTTCATCTATTTCACAATCTTGTGCTAATTCTTTGATTCTTGCATTTAATTTTACTATATAATTTTCAATAAGTCCAGTAGATAAATTAGATATATTCTCCACTTTTTCTTTAATTTCTTCTATTCTTTTTTGTAAGTCTTCTGCAATCTTATTTCCTTCGTTTCTTCTCATTTCTATTAATTGGTTTAATGCTTGCATAGTAACCTCTTGTAATTCCTGTTCTAGCATTTCATCATCTTGGTTATTCTCAACAATTAAAACATCTGGAAATTTTGCTATATCTGTAACTTGTATATCACTCCATATTTTTTCTTCTTGTGCTAACTCTCTTAATTGATTAATATAGATTTTTGCCAAATCTGTATTTAGTGTTATTTTTTTGTTTTCTACAGAATTATCAGTAAAAGTTACCAAAATATCAATTTTACCTCTATGAAGTTTTGATTTAACCAATTTTTTTATTTCTTCTTCCTTATGACTTATATTTTTAGGCATTTTTATTGTAATATCTAAATATTTATGATTTACACTTTTTATTTCTATTTGATAATCTCTTAATTCTACTTTTTTATCTGCTCTTCCATATCCTGTCATACTTTTAATCATCTTTTACCACCTCAACTTTCTTTTTTCTTCCTCTTTTTGATTTTGGCTTTTGCACTTTTTCTTTATTTTCTTGTTTAGCGACTTTCTTAACTGTACTTTCTTTAGTTACTTTAATCTTTGGCTTTACTTCATCGTTTTCTTTTATTTTGGTTGTATTATTTATTTTTACGTGTTGTTTATTATTAGTGCTTTTCTTTACTTCTTTTGTTTTAGTTGTTTTTGCTATATTATTTTTAGCTTCTTTACTCTGAACTGTTTTCTTGTTAGTTGATTTATTTTTAGCTTTTTTCTCTTTTAGTCTTTTTTCAACCATTTTATTTATATCTATTTCATTATTTTCTGCTTTATTTTTTGTTATATGTTCTACATTTTCTATTTTTTCATTTTTATCTTTTTTATCATTTTTCTTTCTTTTTTTTGCTTCTTTAACTATTGGTTCATCTTTTACTATTTCTGAAATATCACTAAAGCTTTTCATATATTCAATTCTCGATTTTGTATATATTATAATTGCTTTTAGCACATAGTATGCCGCAAAAATATAAGATGAAGCAGTCATATATATTCTAAAATCAAAATGATATATTGTTATCACATGTTTTATAAATAATGCATGTATGGCTAACACTAATATTTCTATTGATAATATAGATAATTTCCCACTATCTTTCTTATATGCAATTTCTAAAATCAAAATCCCTACTAAAAGAAATATTACCGAAAATGTTCGAGTCATTACAGTCATTTGCTCTAATGGCATATTGATATAAATTATATTTGCAACTATAAAATAAATCATAACTATTATTGCTGATACTAAATTTTCAAATATTTTCTTTAATAATTTTTGAGATATTTTATGACTTTTTTTCCTTTCTTCTAGTTGTTTTTCTATCGAAAGTTTTTCTTTCATTTTCAATTATCAATCCTTCCATCTTCTAATTCGTACATAATAATACTTAAAACATTTAATGCTACAGTTTCTGTTCTTAGTATTCTTTTCCCAAGTGAAATTATTTTAGCTCCATTTTGTTTAAATTTTTCTATTTCTTCCTCTTCTATTCCACCTTCTGGTCCTATAATAATTGCTATGTTTAACATTCTATTACTATTTAATATTTTCTTTAATTCATTTTTCAACATATTTTCTTTTTCATTTTCATAAGCTACCAGAATTATATCATATTTGTTAAACTCTTTTACTGCCTGTTCTACATTAATAACATCTTTTATTTCAGGAATTATGTCTCTTCCTGATTGTTTTGCCGCTCCTTCTGCTATTTTTTGCCATCTCTGAATTTTTTTAATTCTATCCTTTTCTTTTAATTTAACTACACATCTTTTCATTTCTAATGGTATTATACTAAATGCACCTAATTCTATTGCCTTTTGTATTACTAGTTCCATCTTATCTGATTTAGGTAATCCTTGCAAAATTGTCACTTTAATTTCTGGCTCTACTTCTGATTCCTTTTCCTCTAAAATGTTACAAATTATGTATTGTTCATTTATTTCTTCAATTTGACATTTATAATTTTTAGATGTTTGATAATCACATATATTTATATAGTCATCTATTTTTGCCCTTAATACATTTCTTATATGTTTTACGTCTTCATCTTTTATTTTTATTTTACTTTTTTCTATTTGATTTGTTGTAACAAAAAATTTTGGCATAGTTGTTCTCCTTTAACAATTTACATTTTATCATAAAATTAGCATTTTTTCCAGTATTTTTATATAAATTTAGGCGTTTATCCATACTGATAGAGATTTTGCTTTAACTTTAAATATTCCATATCCTTCTTCATCTATATATACATCTTCATCTACTTCTCCAACTGTATCAATAAATTTTTCTCCAGCCATATTTGTACCTATATACATTCTTTTTTCACAATCAGCTTGATTTGAAATTAAAACAGCTAATCCTGATTTTATATGTTCTATATCACCTTCTCTTGTCCAGCCAATACAATGTGGATTATCAAAATAGTCATGTTCTTCACCATAAGCCTTTTCTTTTCTAAAATCAATCAAATCTTTTAATCCTTCTACTGGCTCAACATTGTCATGTTGTATTCCATATAAATCTCCATAAAATACAGATGGATATCCTTCATTTCTTAATAAGATTATGGCATAAGCAGATAATTTAAACCATCTTTCTACATAACTTGTTAGACTTTGCCCTGGTTGCGTATCATGATTATCTACAAAAGTTACTGCTTTGCTTGAATTTTCTTTTAATAATGTTCCTTCTAATATTTTTGTTAAATCAAAATTTTCATCTCTAGATGCATTATATAAATTATAGTGTAATGGTACATCAAATAATGATATTTGTCCTTCTGTTTCTGATATATATCTATGTAGTTTAGAAACTTCTCCAGTCCAATACTCACCCACTGCAAACAATTCTTTTTGTGTTTGTTTTCTTAATTGTCTTATCCAATTATTATAAAATCCTGCATCTATATGTTTTACTGCATCTAATCTAAATCCATTTACTTTTGTAATATCTAAATACCATTTCCCCCATTTTAAACATTCTTCTACTACTTCTGGATTTTTAAAGTCCAAATCTGCTCCCATTAAATAGTCATAATTCCCGAATTCCTCGTCGACTGCTCCACTCCATGTCTTATTTTTAAATCTAAATATAGCATGTTCCTTGCTTTTATCATCATAATCTATTCCATCAAAATGTGTCCAATTCCATTTAAAATCTGAATATTTATTTTTTCTACCTGGAAATACAAATTTTGTTGCGACTCTTACTACTTTATCTTGTGACACTAACATATTATGATTTCCCCAATCCACTTGCTCTGCTGGGATTGTTTGCAATAAATCCGCTCCCATCTTATGATTTAAAACAATATCTGCATATACTTCTATACCTGCTTGTTGTAATGTTACAATACAATTTAAATATTCATCTTTAGAACCATATTTTGTTTTTATAGTTCCTTTTTGATTAAATTCACCTAAGTCATATAAATCATATACTCCATATCCAACTTCATCTTTTCCACCAATTCCTTTATATGCTGGCGGAAGCCAAACTGCTGTTATCCCATTATCAGCCAATTTTTCTGCCTCTTTGGCTATTTTATTCCACAAATCTTGATTAGTATCTAAATACCATTCAAATGCTTGTAATATTATTCCATTTATTTTTTTCATTTTTATCCTTCTTTCTTATTTTGTAATTGACTTATTTATTATATCATTTATATTTTTCAAATTCTACGATTAATTATTTGTTTATTTCAAAAAATTGACAATTTTATTTTTATTTTGTATAATTCCTTCGGAAGGAAGCGATTTTAATGGATTATATATATGAAAGACCTATAAATTATTATGAAACTGATAAAATGGGTGTTGTTCATCATTCAAATTATATTAGATTTTTAGAAGAAGCAAGATGTGCTCAATTAAGAGATTCAGGAATGCCATTTGAAGAATTTGAAAATAGAGGTATAACTATTCCTGTTTTAGGTGTAAATTGTACTTATAAACATCATGTATCTTTTGGTGATACACTTTTAATAAAAGTACTTATTAAAGAATTTAATGGTGTACGTTTAACTGTGGGTTATGATGTTACAGATAAAGCTACTGGTAAGACTGTTATTTTAGCAGAAACTAAACATTGCTTTACTGATAAAAATTTAAGACCTATTAATTTAAAAAAACATTGTAAAGATTTTAGTGATAAGTTCGAGGCTTTAAATAAAGAATTCAATAATATGTCAAAATAAAATTTTACATTAAAACAAAAACAACAATTTATAATATTAACTAAGTCTTCTATACACAAAAGCTAGTAAGATTATTAAATAATTAATAATTTTTACTAGCTTAATTTTTTATCCAAATAAACTTAATTGATTACTCTGGCTCATTCCCTTTAAGCAGCCTAATTTTTTCAATAATTCTGCCACTGAATCTCCAACTTTAGAACGAATTTTCATATCATCAATTGACATGAATTTTCCATCTTGTCTTGCTTTTTCTATTCCTAAAGCTGCAACAGTTCCTAATCCTGCAATACTATTTAATGGTGGACGTATTCCATCTTCTTCTACAATAAATTTTGTACTACTAGATTTATATAAATCTATTGGTAAAAATTTTATACCTCTTTCATACATTTCTAGAACTAACTCTAATACAGGATACATTGTTTTGTCTTTTTGAGTCGCATTATTCCCTAGCAAATCAATTTCCTTCATTTTATTTTTTACTTTTTCTTCTCCAAAAGCCATAATCTCACTATCAAACTCATCAGCTGCTCTAATTGAGAAAAAGGCTGCATAATAAGCTTTTGGTTGATGAACTTTAAACCAAGCAATTCTGAAAGCATTTGTTACATATGCTGCAGCATGTGCTTTTGGAAACATGTATTTAATTTTTTCACATGATTTTATATACCATTCTGGTACATTATGCTCTTTCATTAATGCTACATATTCTGCCCATTTGGCTGGATCTTTTAAAGCTTTTCCCTTACGCACTGTTTCCATTATTTTAAAAGCTGGATTTGGTGGTAAACCTTGTTTTATTAGATATATCATAATATCATCACGACAACAAATTGCTTCTGTTAAAGTTACTGTTCCTTCATCAATTAAACTTTGTGCATTGCCTAGCCACACATCTGTCCCATGTGATAATCCTGATATACGAATTAATTCATCAAACGTTGTTGGTCTCGTATCTACTAACATTCCGTCTTACAAATTTTGTTCCAAATTCTGGTATACCATAACTTCCTACCTCTGAACCAATTTGTTTTGGTGTAACTCCTAATGCATCTGTAGAACTAAATATCGACATTGTTTCTTTATCATCAAGAGGTACTTTTGTTGGGTCTATTCCTGTAATATCTTGCAACATTCTTATAACTGTAGGATCGTCGTGTCCTAGTATATCTAATTTTAGTAAGTTTTGGTCAATTGAGTGATAATCAAAATGTGTTGTTATTATATCAGAATTAGGGTCATCAGCCGGATGTTGTACTGGACAAAATTCGTATATTTCTCTTCCTTTTGGTACAACTATAATTCCACCAGGATGTTGTCCTGTTGTTCTTTTTATTCCAGTACAACCACTTGATATTCTTTTTATTTCTGCCTGGTTTATTGGAATATGTCTTTCTTCGTAGTAGTTTTTTACATAACCATAAGCTGTTTTTTCTGCTACAGTACCAATTGTACCAGCTTTAAATGTTGTTCCTTTTCCAAAAATAACTTCTGTATATTTATGTGCTTTTGCTTGATATTCTCCAGAAAAGTTTAAATCTATATCTGGTTCTTTATCACCATTAAATCCTAAAAATGTTTCAAATGGTATATCCATTCCGTCTTTATCTAATTTATGACCACATTTAGGACAATCTTTATCTGGTAAATCAAATCCATTTTTTACTCCATAATCTGTAAAGTCTGAATATTTACAATTTGGGCATCTATAATGTGCTGGCAATGAATTTACTTCTGTAATTCCTGTCATATTAGCTACAAATGATGAACCAACAGACCCTCTTGAGCCTACTATATATCCATCTTCATTAGATTTCCACACTAACTTTTGAGCTATTATATACATAACTGAAAATCCATTTTTTATTATTGAATCTAATTCTTTGTCTAATCTTGTTTGTACAATTTCTGGTAATGGGTCTCCATATAATTCATGAGCTTTGCTATATGCTATATCTTTAATTGTTTGCTCACATCCAGGTATATGTGGTGGACATTTTTCTGGAGATATAGGACTTATTTGCTCACACATATCTGATATTTTATTGGTATTTGTTACTACAACTTCATAAGCTTTTTCTTTTCCTAAATAGCTGAATTCTTCTAGCATTTCTTCTGTTGTTCTTAGATATAATGGTGCTTGATTGTCTGCATCATCATATTTTTGTCCAGCTTCCAAAATACGTCGATATATTTCATCTTGTGGATCCATAAAATGCACATCACAAGTAGCCACTACTGGTTTATTAAGTTTTTCTCCTATTTCAACTATTTTTCTGTTTATATCTCTTAATGCTTCTTCATCTGCAACTACTTCATTTCTTATTAGAAATTCATTATTTCCTATTGGCTGTATTTCTAAATAATCATAATCACTTGCAATCTGTTCTATTTCTTCATCTGTTCTTCCGTAACTCTATTGCTTGATACAATTCGCCTGCTTCACAAGCACTTCCGAAGTATTAATCCTTCTGAATATTTTTTATATAAGCTTTTTAAAATTCTTGGTTTTCTATAAAAATAATGTAGATGTGATAATGATACCAATTTATATAAGTTTTTTAATCCTACATAATTTTTTGCTAAAATTATGGCATGATATGTTTTTAATTTTTTATATTCTTCTTTTTTAGATTCTTTACTTGCTGCTACTCTATCAATATCTTCAACAATAGTCGCTCCTTTTTCTTTTAACATATCAACCATAACATTAAATACCTTAACAGTAGTATCAACATCATCTAGCGCTCTATGTGCTACTTCTACTTTTATTCCTAAATTTTCAGCAATTTTACCTAGCTTATATTTTTTATAATTTGGAAACAAATCTTTAGCCAAACTTAAAGTATCTAAATATGTATAATTAAATTCATATCCCAAATTTTTAGCATTTTGTTTTAGAAATCCAACATCAAAATTAGCATTGTGTGCTACCACAACAGTTTCTTGGTCATCACCTAAGAACTCTAATATTTTAGGAAATACTTTATCTATTGTTTCTGCATCTTTTACCATTTCATCAGTTATATTTGTAACTTCTGTTACTCTCTCTGGTATATGTTTTTCTGGATTTACAAAACAACTAAATTCATCAATTACTTTTCCTTCTTTTACCTTCATTATTCCAACTTCTGTTATTTTTTCTGTTGTAGCTGAAAAACCAGTTGTTTCTAAATCTAAAACACAATAAGTAGTATCTATACTTTGCTTTTTTCCATTATATACAGATTTTGTATTATCTGGTGCTAAATATGCTTCTACTCCATAAATAACCTTCATATCAGGATTATCATATCCCAGCATTTTATGTGCTTCTGGAAATGCTTGAACAACCCCATGGTCTGTAATTGCAATTGATTTCATTCCCCATTTCATTGCTCTTTTGATTAGATCTTTTGCTGATGTCATAGCATCCATTTGACTCATTTTAGTATGCATATGTAATTCAACTCTTTTTACTTCTGCATTATCTTCTCTTATTTCTTTCTTTAATCCTTCACCTTCTAATATAGTATTTGCCATAATAGTAAGTTCATTTGAAAATGAATCCATCTGTGCATTTCCTGCTACTTTTAAACCTTTAGCCTTTTGAATTCTTTTTATTATTTTTTTACTATTATTTTTATTTAAAAAGGCTTTACATGTCATACTACTTGTTCCATCATATATATCAAAACTAAGTAATGTTTTTCCAGATTTTAGTTCTCTATCTTCCATATCAATTAAGACACCATCTATTAATACTTTACCATCATCTACATTTAAATCTGCAATTTTTACTAGTGGTTCAGTAATGTTAGGATTTGTTCCTAATATTACTGGTGAACTATCATCTTCTTCTGGCAATTCTGGTACTTCTATGTGGCTCTCTATAATAGTATTTGTCATAACTGTTACATCACCAGCATATGCATCCAGTCCTGCTTTTCCTATTGCTTTTATTGCTTTTGCTTTTTCTATTTTTTCTATTATTTCCTTTCCTTCTTTTATATCTTTAGCAAAAGATTTGCATGTTATTGTTCCTGTTCCATCATATATATCAAATATTAACATTCCTTTTCCTGTCCTTGTTTCTTTACATTCACATGTTAATACTCTCCCCTCAATAGTAATTCTGGAATTACTATCTGTTATATCTTTAATAGCTACTTTATTTTCTTTTGCTTTAGATGGTTTTCCCATTATATATTCATCATTTATATTGGCTTCTTCATTTAATGGTGGCATCTCTGGCATTATTTCTTCTGGAATATATCCTTCTATGTCTGTTGGAGGCATGTAATCTGGATTATTATATTCTGGAACTTCAACATTTTCCGCATTTTTTTCTATGTTTTGATGTTCTAGATTATTCTTTTCTATATTGGCTATTGCTTTTTCTTCTACTTGCTTTATTTCTTCTTTTATTTGTTGTATTTCTCTATTTGATAATTGTTCTTCTATATTTACTTTATATTCTCTTCCAAATAAGTTTTTTAAAACTTTTTCTAATTCTTTGTCTGTCTTTTTTGCTTTCAAGAAATCTGCACCTTTTATGTGCATTTTTATATTAACTTCATTTTCCTTCACTTCAATATCGCTTTTTAATAAAAGCATTGGTTTCATTAATGGATATTTGTGTGACATATATGCTATAATATTTTTCCATTCTTCTTGAATTTCTTTTAATTCTACTCCTTCATGATATTTGACTTTTGTATCAATATGGCTAAATTGAAATCTCTCTATTAAAAACTTTTCTAAGAACCATATATCTTTTATTTCTATATATTCATCAAAATATATCTTTATTTGTAATGTATTTGTTTTTTTTATTATATTTAATTCTTCAATATTTGCATATTTTATATTAGAATTTGTTTTATAATCACTAAAGATATCCCCTACTTTTCTCGTTTTTGTTTGTTCTGCCATATTTCTTCCCTCTTTTTCCCATAGTTTATATTATTATATATTATTTTTATAGAAATTCAAGCGAACAAAGAAAAAATACATAGTGAATTCTAAAATTATAACCACAAATAAGCATTTTTATGATATACTATAAAAAATAATTTATGGTGGTGATAATTTATGATAGAACTACTTTCACCAGTAGGTAATTTTGAATGTTTAAAAGCTGCTGTCCAAAATGGTGCAGATAGTATATATCTAGGTGCTGATACCTTTAGTGCTAGAGCTTTTGCTTCTAATTTTTCTTTACCAGATTTAGAAAAAGCTATACAATACGCAAAGCTTAGAGGTGTAAAAACACACCTAACATTAAATACATTAATAACAGATGATGAAATAGATGATGCTATTATGGTTGCTAAAAAAGCTTACGAATTTGGAATAGATGCTATTATCGTACAAGATTTAGGTCTAGCTACTCTGTTAATAAGAAATTTTCCAGATTTGCCAATTCATGCCAGTACTCAAATGACTGTTCATAACTTAAATGGTGCTTTAGAATTACAAGACCTAGGTTTCAAACGTATAGTTTTATCACGAGAACTGTCAATTAATGAAATAGCTCATATTTGCAAAAATACTAGTGTTGAAATTGAAACATTTATACATGGTGCACTTTGTATTTCATACTCTGGACAATGTCTCTTCTCTAGTATGTTAGGTGGACGTTCAGGTAATCGTGGTAAATGTGCTGGCCCTTGTAGGCTTCCTTTTGAACTATTAGAAAACAATACAAGTATAGATTCAGGATATTTATTAAGTACTAAAGATTTATGTGGTTTAGATTACATTCCTGAGTTAATTAATGCTGGAGTTACATCTTTTAAAATAGAAGGTCGTATGAAATCTCCTTTTTATGTAGCAACTGTTACCAAAATATATCGTAAATATATTGATTTAGCTTTGTCTGATAATGATTATATAATAGCTCCTGAAGATAGAAAAATTCTTCTTCAAGTATTTAACAGAGGCATGTCTTCTTCTGGACATCTTTCTAATGAAGGAAATAGAAATTTAGTTTTTAAAGAAAAACCAAATAATATGGGATTATTTTTAGGTAAGATCCAGAAGTATAATTCTCAAAAAGGGTATATTACTATAAAATTAAATGAGCCTATTGAAATTGGAGATACTATTTCTCTTGAGCAAGAAACTGGCTCTTATACAATATCAGAATTAATGGATATGAATCACAATAATATTACTTCTACAAAAATCGGACAAACAGTTATTATTGGGAGAATGAAAGGAAATATCAAATTAGGAAGCAAAATTTATAAAATGAGTTCTAAACAATTAAATCTTCTAGCTCATAAAAGTTACTCACAAGAAAATAAAAAAATTCTTCTTAATTGCCATATTGATATACATAAAGATTCTCCTATAAGTATCAGTGTTACATCTGCTAATAATTTAGAATTATATAAAGATTTAAATCTAAAATATACTAGTGATGTTATTCCTATAACAGCTAAAAATAGACCTATAGATAAAGATTCAATTATATCAAAAATATCAAAAACAAATACTACTCCATATACTTTTCAAAATATATCTATTGATCTAGATGATAATCTTTTTATACCTAAAATAAGTAGTTTAAATGATTTGCGAAGAAATATTTTATCTATGGTAGAACAATATATATTAAATACAATAAAAAGAGGAACTTTGAATACTACTTTTTCTACACATATTTCTTCAATGTTACAACATTCTAGTCCTCCAAAAATTTCTTTGTTACTAAATATTTTAAATGATAAATTTGATTATTCTAATTTAAACCAAGTCGATTCATTATACATTCCGTTAAAATATTTTTGTAATAAAAAATTTGATAAAATTTTAAAAGATTTAAGCAATAAATTTAATTTATATATATACATGCCAACTATTGTAAAATCTAATTATAGCAATCTGTTGTCATTTAATTTGGAAAGTACATTAACCAATTTTGATATTAAAGGTTTTGTCATTTCTAATATTTGTAATATTAAATTTTTAGAAAATTTGTTGAAACCTATTGATACAGATTTAGATATAATTGCTAATTATACATTTAATATATACAATTCTAATACTATTAATGAATTTAAAAAATTAGGTGTTTCTAGATATACTATATCACCTGAACTAAATAGAAATATGATAACCAACTTATGTTCTGACGGTATTTTGCCATCAGAGTTAATAGTTTATGGAAAAACTCCTTTGATAAATATGAATTATTGTCCTCTGGGCGAAACTGATAAATGTTATCCAACTTGTACTCAAAAATGTCTCTCTGATAACTCTTATTTTTTAAAAGACCGTTTAAATATGAAATTTACTATTATTCCTGATAATATACAAACAGTTACTACTATATTTAATAGTAAAATCACTTCTATATATCCTAACGAGTTTAATATAGATTTTGCTAGGATTGATATTTTAGATGAAAATATTGATGAGATAAATAATATAATTACTACTGTTCGCAATAATCAGCGATTTGAAGGAAATAATTACACAAATGGAAATCTTAATAAAGAATTATAAATAAGAAAGCAGATAAAACAAATAAGAAAAATTTTCAATTTTTCTTATTTGTTTTCGCCCATTATATACTTTTATATTTATTTTATTTGTTTACTGCTTAACTCTATTATTAATTCCATATTATCATCCTTAGCCATTTTATTTTTTCTAATAGTTCCACATTTCTTACATTTATATATTATTACATATCCTTTTTTAGAACTTATCTCTAAACTTACTGGTTCTAATTCTCCTTGGCAGGTTTCTGCTCTATCTCCCGGATTAATATCTACATGCTTAGAATATAAACAATATGGACAATGGTCCCTACATGAGTATCCAAGTTTTGGAACTTTTTTACCACAGTTTTCACATACAAATTCTTCATCTATTTCTGTAAATTTTCGTTGCTTCATTTTAATACTTAAAATCTCCCCCACCTAAAAATTCTTTTAGTAATGAATTGTTTGGTACCATTTCTTTAGGAATTTCTTCAAAATATTTTAAAAACTTTAATAATCTTCTTGCTTCTGCATATTCTTTATCATTATTAGTTATTTCTTCTAATAAAGGAACAACAATTCCTTTTAAAGCACCAATTTCATAAATTAATGATGTATTAAATATAAAATCTGCCTCTTCTTGAAATGGAAATATATTTTTCTTTTCTCCATCATTTACTTTATTCCAATTTTTTATTGTCTGTTTTGCTGAATATCCTCTAAATTGATAATCTCTTACTATTCTCCTAATTAGTCTTGTATCTGTTGTTGATACTCTATTAAATTTATCTAAATTTAGTACAGTTAATGCACTTATATATACCTTATATTTTTGATTTGAAGCTATTTCACTAGTTAACCTATCATTTAAACAATGTATTCCCTCTATTACTAAAACTTCATCTTTTTCTAGTTTTAGTTTTTTCCCTTTGTACTCTTTAGTTCCTTTATAAAAGTTGAATTCTGGGATTTCTACTTCTTCTCCATTTAGCAATTGTGTTAATTGTTTATTAAATAATTCTAAATCTATCGCTTCAATACATTCAAAATCATATTCACCATTTGTGTCTTTTGGAGTTCGCTCTCTTTCAACAAAATAATTGTCTACAGATATTGTTACAGGTTTTATTCCATTTAATTTTAATTGTATTCCTAATCTTTGTGCAAATGTTGTTTTTCCAGAAGATGATGGACCTGCTATTAAAATTAATTTAATATTTTTATTTTTGGCTACATTATCTGCTATTTTAGCTATCTTTTTTTCATGTAATGCTTCAGCCAATAAAATTATGTCTTTTATTTTGCCTTTTTCTATTTCTTCATTTATCTTAAATACTTTTTGTATGTTTAATATTTTATGTATATCATCATATTCTTCCATTGCCCATGCTAATTTCTTATTCTCTACAAGTTTTGGCATTTTTTCTGGAGCACTTTTGCTTGGATATCTAACTAAAAAACCATCATTGTATTTGATTATTTCAAATATTTTTGCAATTCCTGTTCTATTGGCTAGGGTTCCATAACAATAGTTATAATAATCTTCACAATAATACATAAATATTTCATTATTTTCTTTTAAATCTATTTGTAATCTTCCTTTAGATGTTTTTGTCTCATTATAAAATTTTATTGCTTGCTCTCTATTCATTATAACTTGTTTAATTGGTATATTTTCTTTTACAATTTTTCTTGTTTCTTTATTTAAAGCTTCAATAAATTCGTCTGTAACTTTTCCGTCAATTATATCACAAAACATAGAATTTGATAATTGATAATTTACTTCCATTTTTTTATCTGGACATATTTTTTCAAACGCTTTTCCAACTATATATACTAGTGTCCTTCTGTATACTTTCATTCCTTCATTTGAAGATATATCTATTAATTCTATTGTTCCATCAATTTCTATTTTATAATCTAAATTTTGATACTCATTATTAAATATAGCCGCAACTACGGTATGTTCATTTTTTTGTATTTCTTCTTTTAGTAATTCATTAATTGTCATTGGTCTTTCTATTTCTATTGTTTTATCTTTATATTGTATTTTCAAAATAATCACTTTCCCTTCTTCGCTTTGTTTTGTATATTTTATCATATTTAATTTAATTGTTCTATATTTATTAGATAACAATTGAAAAAATATATGAATATTTTTACTTTTTTTGGATATATTTTAAGTAAATATTATTATTGGAGGTAATGTTATGGATATTTCTCGAATTAATGCTATTTTGAATAATAAAGAAAAATGTGATGTCTTTTATGATGACAGACCTGTATGGATTCAATGTGTAAATGATAATAAAAATATTGCTAAAGTTGGTTTTATTGATAATTTTGAAGAAAAAGATGTTTTTATTACTGATTTATACGAAAGAAATTTGTACAATTAGTTAAAATTTGAAAAAACTGGAGACATAAATTTTATGTCTCCAGCAAAAGCTTTGTTGAATATTTTCAATTTATTCAATTTCATGTTGAATCAGATACAATATTGTCAGCCAATCCATTGGCCTCCAATAACTGTCCTGACCTGCATTTCTGGACGTTTCTTTCATTAAACTCATAAGAGTCCCTTCATAAGAATACTCATCACATACATCCAATGAGTAATCTTTAACTTCTCCACTACTTTCTCCATCACATAATAGCTCTACCTGTTTTAATCCATTTTCACCTATTTTAAAGCCATTATATTTTCTTTCTAAGTAGCCTATAGAAAATGCTTTATTTCCAACTTTTGCTTCATAGTCTTTTACTGCCAATCTTGCATTTGCTGAAGTATAATCTAACAGCATCTGTTTGATTTTTGATAAAGTTTCTTCTGAGGCTATTTCATAGTCTACCGAATCTACATAATGTCTTCCTTTCCACAAGAACTCAATCTGAATTTTGCCTCTTTTCCGATGAATCTTAAATCCATCTACTGCAATTTTTTTATAGTCATATCCTCTTCCTACCATATTTTTGTCCTCCTGCTTTTTTTCTGCTAAATTGATATGTTCTGCATTATTATATCATCAATTTTACATAAAGTCTATCTTTTTAGAAATTAATTTTATCATTTACCCATTTTTCTACTTCATCTATATTAATTCTTATTTGTTCCATTGTGTCTCTATCTCTTATTGTAACAGTATTATCTTCTAAAGTGTCAAAATCTATAGTTAAGCAATATGGTGTTCCTATTTCATCTTCTCTTCTATATCGTTTTCCAATGCTTCCAGCTTCATCATAATCACACATAAAACTTTTTGACAATTTTGCATATACTTCTTGTGCCTTACCTGATAATTTTTTAGATAATGGTAAAATTGCTATTTTATATGGAGCTAGCGCTGGATGTAGATGCAATACTACCCTAGTATCTCCTTCTGCTATCTCTTCTTCTTCATAACTATTACATAAAAATGCAAGTACTACTCTATCAGCTCCAAGTGATGGTTCAATTACATAAGGAATATATTTTTCGTTTGTTTCTGTATCTTGATATGATAAGTCTTGTTTTGAATGGTTTGCGTGTTGTGTTAAATCATAATCTGTTCTGTCAGCAATTCCCCACAATTCACCCCAACCAAATGGAAAAGCAAATTCTATATCTGTTGTTGCTGCACTATAAAATACTAATTCTTCTGGTGAATGATCTCTTAAACGTATATTTTCTTTTTTCATTCCTAAATTTAATAACCAATTTTCACAAAAATCTTTCCAATATTTATGCCATTCTAAATCTGTTCCTGGTTTACAGAAAAATTCTAGTTCCATTTGTTCAAATTCTCTTGTTCTGAAAGTAAAGTTTCCTGGTGTAATTTCATTTCTAAAAGCTTTTCCTATTTGTGCTATACCAAATGGTAATTTTTTTCTAGATGTTCTTAGTACATTTTTGAAATCTACAAAAATACCTTGTGCTGTTTCTGGTCTTAAATATATTTCTGCTGTTTTATCTTCGGTTACACCTTGAAATGTTTTGAACATTAAATTAAATTTTCTTATATCTGTAAAATTTGTTTTTCCACATTTTGGACATGGTATTTTATTTTCATTAATAAAATTTATTAATTCACTATCAGACATTCCGTCTGCAATCATATCTTTTCCTTTTTCATGAGCCCATTCTTCAATTAACTTATCTGCTCTATGTCTTGTTTTACAATCTTTGCAATCTATTAATGGATCTGAAAATCCACCTACATGTCCTGATGCTACCCATGTTTCTGGATTCATTAAGATTGCTGCATCTAAACCAACAATATTTTGTTGCTCTTGAATAAATTTTTTCCTCCAAGCTGCCTTAACATTGTTTTTTAGTTCATTTCCTAAAGGTCCATAATCCCACGTATTTGCTAGTCCTCCATAAATTTCTGAGCCAGGATATATATATCCTCTATTTTTGCATAAAGCTACTAATGTATCCATTGATTTTAACATAATAAAAACCTCCTTTAAAAATCAAAAAAACTTTCCATCAACCTAGCATAATTGCTAGGGACGAAAGTTAATTTCCGCGTTTCCACCCTAATTCTTAAAACTATCTGTTTTAAGCACCTTAATTTTATTACTACTCCAAAGCTCCCCCATACTTTATTTATTATTGGTTTTACACTATCACCAACTCACTTTAAATAAATTGTTAGTATTTTTTCTTTTTCATCATAGTTATTTAATTTTCTATATTCTATTACCATTTTAAAAAAATGTCAATAATTTTTATAAAAATCCTTGCTAAAATATATTTTTTGTGCTAATATAGTTAATGTCTAAAGTCTATAGGGGTATAGTGTTAATGGTAGCACATCGGTCTCCAAAACCGCCTGTGAGGGTTCGAATCCTTCTACCCCTGCCAATGTGAAACCATATTTTATATGGTTTTTTTATATTACAAGAAAATTATTTAAAACTCTTATTAATATTCTAATATAATTTTTTGTCTCGAGGTGATTTTTATACTTAATAAAGTCAAATATTTGATTTATGCTCTTATTTTCTTTATATTTTTTATTTCTATATTTTTTGTTCCATTAATTCCTAATACCAATGTTTCTACTTCTGAAAATTCTGAAGTAATTACTTTAAATCCTAACGGTTTTATATGGCCACTGCCTGGTTATACCACAATTAGTTCTCCTTTTGGAAAACGTAATTCTCCAACTGCTCGGAGCTTCTTCTTCTCATTCAGGAATTGATATTCCTGCTCCAGAAGGCACTCGGATTTATTGCCATTGCTGATGGAATCATTACATTTGCTCAATTTTTAGGAGCAGGTGGATATACTATAACACTTTCTTTTGGAAATTATAAAGTATCTTATTGTCATTGTTCACCAATCTTTATTGTTAAAGTTGGAGATACTATTAAGCAAGGTCAAATTATTGGTCATGTAGGCCCTAAATACGTATATGGTGTTCCTGGTAATCAGTATCACGATAGTTCTGGAAAACCTACAAATGGAGCTACTACTGGTACACATTTGCATTTGGGTGTTCGTATTAATAATGATTATACTAATCCTTTAGTTCTTTTTTCTAGATAAAAATAAATAACAATTGACATTCTAAAAAGAGAACCGCATTACACAGTTCTCTTTTTTTAGTCCTTCTAAAACAATTACCAGCAATCTTTTGCATATTGACGTACAAAGCCGTCAATGTCTCCTTTTTTTACTCTGGCATTAATGAAAATGTAACTAGCCTCTGGGTCACCATAATTTATTGATGCCTCATAAATGTCATTACATCCAGTAACAGCCAGCCACTCTTCCCAATCCTGTTCATCCCTTATGTACAGCCTTTCAAACTGTATAATGACATATTTTCCATCATCAGCCCAGCAACTACCTTGTACTCCCTGATAATGAGAATCTTCTTTAGCAAATTCTTTGAACTTTTCTTCGAATTCACCGCTTTCATAATCCCATGTTTCTACTTCTTTTTTTAAGTTTTCCGGATCTTTCTCGAGTCGCCGGCAACACGATATATTGGTATCGTACTCGATTCCATATGTATTTAATGCTGCCATTACATTGTTCATAATTTTTTTTGTTTTTGCTGTTTCATTTAACATTTTTTTCCTTCCTGCCTCATCTCATATTGTAAGGACTTTTGTAAGCAACGAATTATTGTATTTAAAATAACATTTTAGGATATATTCCCTAATATTATTTTCAATAATTCTTCTATTAGTTAATTTTTCTATATTATTATATACTTTTTTATCTTTTTTGTCAAATTTATGTAAATCAAAAAAGCCGTTTTCACACAGCTTTTTTATTTAATATTTATTTTACATATCATCTTCATTGTCTTCATTTTTATTTTTTGTATCTTTTTCTTCTCCATTATCTACGTCTTCTTTGTTGTCATCTGTGATTGTATCATCACATCCACAACAACCTGAACATCCCATGCTGCAATCTCTTTCATTATTTTCCAAGTCGCCTGACCAATCTAATTCAATAATATTATTGCACTCTGGACATTCTACTTCATTTTTAGTTTCGTCAATATCAATTACAAATTGATTATCACAATAAGGACATATTATTTCAAAATCGAAACCTTCTTCTGAATAAATATCTCTTTCTATATTTTCTAAACTATGTTGCATTTTTTCCATTTTTTGAAACATATCTTTTTGTTTGTCTTCTAAATCTTTTATCTTCTCTTCCTTATATGTTAAAACACAATCTATTTGTTCTGATACTACATCAAAGAATTGTGCAAATCTTTCTTTTACATATTCTATGTCTTTTTCATTCTTTAAATTTTGTTCTATGTCCTTTAAGAAATTATTAAATTCATCTTTTAATCTAGCCATATTGGAATTCTACCTTTCTATACTCTTTCCATGTATTCGCCTGTTCTTGTGTCAATTCTTAAAATATCTCCAATATTAACGAATAATGGTACTTGAATTTCTAAACCTGTTTCTAATTTAGCTGGTTTTCCTGAAGTTGTTGTTGTATTTCCACTAAATCCAGGTTCTGTATATGTAACTTCTAATTCAACAAATATAGGTGGTTCTACTGCAAATACATTTCCTTTAAAAGAAAGTATTGTAACTTCCATATTTTCTTTTAAATATTTTAAACAATCACCAATTTGTCCTTCATTTAATGGCATTTGGTCATAAGTTTCATTATCCATGAAATAATATAACCCTCCATCATTATATAAGTATTGCATTGCTTTTTTTTCTATTTGTGCTGCTGGGAACTTATCTGATGGATTAAATGTTTTTTCTAAAGTTGCACCTGTAATAACATTTTTTAATTTTGTTCTTACAAAAGCTGAACCTTTTCCTGGTTTTACATGTTGGAATTCTACTATTCTGTAAACATTTCCCTCCATTTCAAATGTTGTTCCATTTCTAAAATCTCCTGCTGAATATACTGATGCCATATTTATTTCTCCTTTCATTTATCTTTATTTTTTCTATCTATAAATACTTTTTACATTTTACTATATTTTTACCTAAAAATCAAGGTTTTGAGTAGTATAATCATCGAAAACTTATTTTTACAATATAACTTTATATTATAATATAATTTTTCTCTGAATTAGTTAATTTTATACATCCAAATTTTGTTATTTGTATAGTATCTTCTATTCTTACTCCAAATTTACCTGGTATATATATTCCTGGTTCATCTGTTACAACCATATTTTCCTTTAATATCATATCTGACCTACGATTTATATATGGTGATTCATGAATTTCCATACCTACACCATGACCTAAAGCATGTATTAAATCATATCCATTTAGCTGAAAATCACTTTCTACCATTTTTGTTAATAATCTAGTATTTGCTCCATCTTTCATTTCTTCAATTACTTTATTTTGATTTTCTAATACTCTATCATATATTGTTTTCATCTCTTCTGGTACTTTTCCTACAAAAAACGTTCTTGTCATGTCTGAACAATACCCATTAACTTTGCATCCCATATCTATTGTTATAATATCAACATCCTGTATTTTTCTATCTGTAGGTATTGCGTGTGGTTTAGATGAATTTTCCCCAGATGCTACTATTGTTTCAAAAGATAATCCATCTGTTCTCTGTTTGTAATAATCTTCTATTTCGTTTGCTATTTGTTTTTCCGTCATTCCTGGTTTTATATAAGTTAATATATAGCTAAAACAATTGTCTGTAATTTCACACGCCTTTTTTATGTTACTTATTTCTTCATCATCTTTAATCATTCTTTGTTTTTCTATAATATTTTCAGTTTCTACAAAATTATGAATTTTATACTTTCTAATATATTCTTTATATTGTGCATAAGTAACATAATTTTCTTCAAATCCTACATTTTCACAAAACATAAAGAAATTTTCATAATCATCTTTTGATATATCTTGAATATCATATACTATAATTTCATCAAATAATGTTAAAGTACTATGTACATGTTCTATATATCTTGAATCAGTTATATAAATATTCTCTTTTCGTGTTAACAATAATGTTCCTTCTGCTTCTATGTTTGTAAGATATTTAATATTAATTGGATTTGATATTATTAATCCTTGTAAATCTAAACTAGACATTTTATTTCTTAACCATTGTAGTTTGGGATTCATTTTTATCATCCTTTCAAAGTATATTTTTTCTACATTTATTTATACATTCCTAATGTAAATATTTTCATTAATATTAATTTAATTGTTTCAAATGGTACATACATACTAATAAATGTTGCTATTACTATAAATGGTCCAAAAGGTATATACTCATCTGTTTTTTTAATTTTTGTTGCTAATAATACTATACTTAAAACTGCTCCTATTAAAAATGATACTAATGTTATTATTACAATATTAGATAATCCAAAATATAGCCCTAGTGCTCCCATTAGTTTTACATCTCCAAAGCCCATTGCCTCTTTTCCATAAAACAATCCTCCAACTAATGTAATTGTGAGAAATATTCCTGCACCAGCTATCATTCCTAATAGCATATTTAACGTTATTGCTACATCTGACATTCCGATATAGAAATGCAAATATTAAACCACACTCAAAAATTGTTAAATTTAATCTATTAGGTATAATTTGTAATCTATAATCAATTACAAATACTGATAATAGCATTGGTGTTAATATAATATATTTTATTAGGTCTAAATTTGCAATTAATGTTTCTTTTATTCCTATTGTATATATAAGTGTTACATAAATAGATGACACTAATAACATTAATATATAATTTGGTTTAAATTTTCTTTTATATTCTTTAAATATATCTAACGAAAATACCTTTTTGTATTCTGGTAATCGTGTATTAGCCCAATCTACTACTTGACCTACTACTAGTCCTATAATTGCTGCAAATAAATAGTATCCTATATGTACATCATTATAATACATTATCTACATACCATTTCCTTTCTTCTTAAATTTTATTTTTATTTTATTTTCTATTGGCCTTTTCCATGCGGTATACCAAAAGTCCTTTTTATTAATTGGTTCTACTAATATTGTAAACATATTACATCTGTTTCCACCAATAATATCTGTAAATATTTGATCCCCTACAATTGCAATATTTTCATTTTTTTCTTTTAATTCTTTTTGACACTTTTTAAACCCTCTTTTTAGTGGCTTCATTGCAAAAATATGATACTTTATATCTAATTCTGTTGCTATTTTTAATATTTTTTCTTTATCATTAGTATTAGATAATATATATAATTTTACTCCTTGACCTTTTAAATCTTTTGCCCATTTTATTACCTCTTTTGTAAGTTTTTTTGAATAGTCAACTAATGTATTATCTACATCTAATAATAATGCTTTTATTTTATTCTTTTTTAAAAATTCTATGCTTATATCTTCTACTTTATCAAAATATGCATCTGGATATATATTCATTTTTTATCTTCCTTTCATCAAACATAGATTAAATACAAAATTTGGGCTAGTTTTATCTAATTTTCTTTTATATTATCAAATTCTTATATTTTTTGTCAATCTTATTTTATCTTAATCAAATCAAAATTAATGCTATCTGCACTAACTAACTGAAATTCAATTCCAAAATGTTCACCTAAAATAGCTTCTTTTATTGCCATTCCATGTAAATGACCATAATAACATTTATTTATATTGTATTTTTTTAAAACTTTTATAAAACCACTCATTTCATTTTTTTGCAAGTTTTGTTTTACTATTGGTGGATAATGCATAAAAGCTATTATTTCTTTATTCATCCCATAATTATCTATTCCATTTTTTATTGATAACTCTAATCTAGTTATTTCTCTATTTATCATTTTTTTATTTTCATCATTATCTTCATATAGGTTCCAACCTCTAGTTCCTACTATAATAGTATCTTCGTATTCATAAGAATTATTGTATAAAAAATCAATATTATCAAAATTATTTTCTTTTATATAATTTCTCATACTTTTTACTGTTGACCACCAATAATCATGGTTGCCTTTTAATAATAATTTTTTACCTGGTAATTTATTTAAATATTCAAAATCCTTATATGTATCTTTTAAATACATTGACCATGAGAAGTCTCCTGGTAAAATTACAAGGTCATTATTATTAACTTTCTTTTCCCAATTTATTTTTATTTTGCTCTCATGTTGATTCCAATTTTCGCCGAAAATATTCATGGGTTTATCCTCATTAAATGATAAATGTAAATCACCTATTGCATATATTGACATTTATTTGCCCCTATCTATAATTTTAAATTTGGGATAGCATTCAAATTTAATTCATCCCTTTTGCCTGCCATATAATTATAATAGCCTGCTGATGCAATCATTGCTGCATTATCAGTACATAATTTTAAATCTGGCATATATATATCTATTTTTTTCTCTTTCAATTTTAGAAATTCTTTTCTTATGTAGCTATTTGCAGATACTCCTCCTGCTAATACAATTTTATTTATTTGTGTTAGCTTAATAGCTTTTTTCACATTTTCTAATAACATATCTGTTACTGTTTTTTGAAAGCTTGCACATAAATCAGCTTTATTTATATTAGGATTTTTATGATGTAGATTTATAACTGCTGTCTTTATTCCACTAAAGCTAAAATCCATATTTTCAAAATGAGTTTTTGGCAATTCTATAGATGGTTCTCCTTGTTTAGCTAATTTGTCTACTTTAGGTCCTCCTGGATATCCTAACCCAACAACTCTTGCTATTTTGTCATACGCTTCTCCAATTGCATCATCTCGAGTTTTACCTAATACTTCAAATGTTGTATAATCTTTAACATTTATAATTTGAGTATTCCCACCTGACATCAATACACATAAAAATGGTGGCGTTAATTCTTTATGAGTAATATAGTTTGCCGAAATATGCCCTTGAATATGATTCACACCAACTAGTGGTTTATTTATGGCAAAGCTCAAAGCTTTTGCATAAGATAATCCAACCAATAATGCCCCTACTAGTCCTGGTCCATAAGTTGGTGTTATAGCATCAATCCTGTCTAATGATATCTCAGCCTCTTCTAATGCTTTTTTAGTAACTCTAGAAATAGCTTCAATATGATTTCTTGATGCTATTTCTGGTACTACTCCTCCATATTTTTCATGTATTGGTATTTGTGTATCTATTATATTTGATAATATTTCTCTTCCATTTTTTACAACTGCTACTGATGTTTCGTCACAACTTGATTCTATTCCTAATGTATAAACATCTTTCATTTCTATATCATTCCTTCCTATTTTATAAGCCCCAAATAGCTGCACCAAGATTTAATATCCAATTTCCAATTGCATTAATTCCAGGTGTTATTATATAAGATGTTAAATTAGTAATCCATAGTACTACAAATACTAAATAAAATATTTGTTCATTATTTATAAACCATGTCTTTATTTTTTGTGGTAAAAATGGCATTATTACTTTTGAACCATCTAATGGTGGTAATGGTATTAAATTAAATACTCCTAGTCCAATATTTATTAATATTGTTGCTTGTATTAGTTGCATAATTAAAGCTCCTACTGTTGTATTTAAAAAAGAATACCCTGCTAGTTTATATATTCCAAAATAAAGTATTGAAAACAATATTGCTAATACAAAATTCATAATTGGACCAGCAATTGATACTAATGCATCTCCTTTTTCCATACTCATTTTTCTTGTATAATTTCTAGGATTAACATTTACAGGTTTTCCCCATCCAAAACCTGCAAACAATAACAATATAGTACCTATTGGATCTAAATGGTCTAATGGATTTAAACTCAATCTTCCTTCTCTTCTTGCAGTATCATCTCCTAGTTTATCTGCCACAAAAGCATGTGCAAACTCATGAAATGTTATTGCTATTAATACTCCAGGTGCACTCACTAATAATGAAATTAATAAATTAGGATTATTTATATATTTTCCTAACATCGTAGCAACCATAATTGCTAAAATTACATATAATGTTCTTTTATCTATAGAAAAATTAAACATATCATCTCTCCTTACTTTTTTCATTATTATACCATACTTTTGTGAGTTATCAATATAATTTTTATTTTTAAATTTATTTATAAATTAATTAACTATATCAAATTAAATCATAATTTATAATATTTTATTTTTTTACTGAATAAATAAGAAAAATTTTCTTTGATTTATTCTCGCCCGATTATATAAAAAATGAACCTATTATTAGACAATATTGTTTAACAATAGGTTCACTTTACGCTTATTATAAATTAGTTTTGTTAGATATTATAGCTTTATAAGTATCTTTTATTATTTTATATCTTAAACTAATTATTTTTTTATAGAAATCTTTTCTTATATTAGACACGCTTGGTATTTCATCAATAAATTTATTTATTTGCTCTATATTTATTCTTTCAAATATTCTATATATAGCATTATTGCAATCTTCATTTTTCATACTTTTTATATATTCCATATAATTTATTTTTTTACCACTTTCTTTCAAGCATGAATAACAATTTATTGCTAAATTTTTTACTTCAGTTTCACTTAATTCCTTAATATTTGAATCTTCTAATATAGGATTTAAACATGAACCACAATCAAATATAGGTGCAAATTCTATTCTACTATTTTGTCTTTCCACTAAAAATCCCCAATTGCCATTATGTCTGTCTGTATTTCCTATTAAACTATCAATAACAAACATATCCCAAAACCTTTCCAGTGTATCATTTGGAATCATCATTTTTGTTTCCTTTATAACTTCCATAATATCTGTTATTTCTGTTTCAATTTTTTTATCCGGGTTTGTACTTAATGCTAAATTTTCAAATTCATATAAGACATCATTTTTACTTGTAAAATCCTCACAAGCACATACAATTTTTTCTTTTCCTTTATAAGTATATATTCCTAAAATCGTATTTTGAACTTTAAATCCTGCTATTTTAAAAATATTACTCCCTATATATTCTGAAAATGCATTATTTATATATGAAATATTTTTATTTTTTTCTCTTATTGGATCTGGAAACTTTACTAAATATTTTTTATTATCATATATCAATGTTTTCTTTTTTTCTGAGCCTTTATAATTATTTAATTCTTCTATACAATTTGTAAAATCTATCATTTTTTTCTCCTTAAACTTGATATAATTAGTATATTATAATATAGGCTTCATCGTTGGAAATAATAATACATCTCTTATAGTTGAAGAATTTGTTAATAACATTATTAATCTATCAACTCCTATTCCTAATCCTCCTGTTGGTGGTAATCCTATTTCTAATGCTTGAATAAAGTCTTCATCCATCATTCCTGCTTCTTCATCACCAGCTTCTTTAGCTTCTACTTGTTTCTTAAATCTTTCATATTGGTCTATTGGATCATTTAATTCTGAAAATGCATTTCCATATTCTCTTCCACCAATAAATATTTCGAATCTTTCTGTCATCTTTTTATTTGTAGGACATTTTTTAGCTAATGGAGAAATCTCTACTGGATATTCATATATAAATGTTGGTTGTATTAATGTCTTTTCTACATATTCATCAAAGAACAGACTAATTACATCTCCTCTTGTTTCTTTTGTCTTGTCTGGTATTTTTATTCCTTTTTCTTTAGCTAATGCTACAGCTTCTTCATCTGTATTAATTTCATGAAAATCAATACCAGTTACTTCTTTTATACTGTCTATCATAGTTATTCTTTTCCAGCCTGGAGCTAAATCTATTTCTTGTCCTTGATAATCTACTTTTGTTGTTCCTAATACTTCTTGAGCTGTTCTTGAAAAAATTTCTTCTGATATATCCATCATATCATTAAAGTCTTTATAAGCTGCATACAATTCTAATTCTGTAAATTCTGGATTATGTCTTAAATCCATGCCTTCATTTCTGAAAACTCTACCAATTTCGTAGACTTTATCAAATCCCCCTACTATTAATCTTTTTAAATTTAATTCTAGGGCAATTCTTAAATACATATCTATGTTTAATGAGTTATGATGTGTTGTAAATGGTCTTGCCGTAGCTCCTCCTGATATAGTATTTAGCACTGGTGTTTCTACTTCTAAATATCCTTTTTCATCTAGTATTTGTCTAATTTTGCTTATTATTTTACTTCTTAATATAAAGCTTTGTTTTACTTCTGGATTTACAATTAAATCTGTATATCTTTGACGATATCTTAAATCTGGATCTTTTAATCCATGGAATTTTTCTGGTAATGGTCTTAATGATTTTGAAAGTAATGTAACTTCTTTTGCATGAACTGATATTTCTTCTGTTCTTGTTTTAAATACAAATCCAGTAATTCCTATGATATCACCTATATCATAAGTCTTAAAAGCTTTATAACTTTCTTCTCCAAGATCATTTATACTAACATAACTTTGTATTTTCTCATCACAATCTTGTATTGTACAAAATGATGCTTTTCCCATTATTCTTTTGGCTATAATTCTTCCTGCTACTGTTACATCTTTTTGTTCATATTTTTCATAATTACTTTTTATTTCTCCTGCTGTATTTGTTCTATCAAATTTAGTAATTTCATAAGGATCTTTTCCTTCTTTTTGTAACTCTGATAATTTTTCTCTTCTTATTTGCATTAAATGATTTATATCTAATTCTTCTGTTTGATTGTTGTTTTCTGCCATAAAAATCTCTCCTTTTTAATAATTTGTTATATTATATATTAAATTTACATAAAAATCAAGGAAATCAATTACATAATGTTCCTATTATTTGGACAATTGATTTCCTTCTGTTTGTGTTGTTATTTTTATATCACTTTTTAGTGTGACTATTGGTCGAAGATATGCCTTTCCTTCTCCTGTGCTGTCATCTGAATTTAGCATATTATATCCTTTATTATCTCCTATAGCTCTCAATCCAAAATTAGCTAATTCTAAACAATCTGTATAACGAGTAGCTAACCAATAATTCTTTCCTGTGTTGTATATTATTTCATAAATATTTTGATTATCAAAATATGTTGTATCATCTGTGTTATACAATGTTTGATTTACTAAAATTTTATTTGCCTTATCCTTTGTTTCTGTTGTTGATATTTCATACCCATTCTCACTTTTGCCTATTCCATCATTTTTAGGTATCTCAGTATTTATTCCACTTCCATTTTCTTTAGCGAATAATACTGGATAGTTAGCATTTCCATCTTGATAAGTTTTTGAATTATTATATCTAATATTAGCTCCATTGATATAATTGTTTCTAGCACTAATTCCTTTTGAATTTAATTGTTTTTCTATATCTTCTATATTTAAATTTCTTGCTTGAACGCCAAGTTTTTTATTACTATATTGGTTTTTACTTATATCATTTAAAATATAAACTCCATTATTATACCCTAATGCACCTTTAAAATATACTTCTTGGTCTGTTGGTTTTTCACTTATTAAATCTATTTTTCCGTCATCATATATTTTTAATATTTTCCATTTTAAATCTTTAGTTTGAACTATTTCTGAATCTGAATCAGTTCCATTTTCAGCTGATTTTAAATTATAGTTATCAGCATCATCATAAGTATAATTTATATAATCTCCTACTTGTATTCCTGTCTCTTTTATCTCTGAGCTCATATTATCATCATAAATAATTTTTACTTGATATTTTCCTATTTTATCAAGTACTACATTTGTTGTATTTCCTTTGAATTTTTCTGTAGTTATCCATGAAGTTTCATTCTCAGTTTTTAATCTATATTCAACTTGCCATTTATCTATATTTTTATTACTAGTTATTTCTGTAATTACTAGTTTTTGTTTACCTTCTTTTATTTCTGATGTTAATTTAAAATCTACATTTCCTAAACTATCATCATATTCTACATTATATTCACTATCTGGTAACTGTTTTAATGTATAATAACTATTGCCATTATAGTTTAATGGTTCTGTACTTATTATACTTCTTTTTGATACATTTACAAAAAATTCATGTTCAATATTATCAATTCCTAAAGATTTTATAATACTAGAATCATAATATTTATATCCTGTTTTATCTGTAATACCTGATGTACTTTCTAAAAAGGCCATATCTAGATTTCCTTGAAATTCACTAAGTTCTTTACCAATATCTTGTATACCTTTTTTCTCTCCTTCTGATGTAATATTGCCTATATATTCTGTATTGTCTCCACTTAATTTTACTGTTCTATTATTATAATAACTTTCATATAATTCATTCACTTTATTTTGCATGATTTTCATTTCTGTTGTAAATTTAGTAAGCTTGGAAGAGTTAATTGTGTTTATACCACTATTAATTCCTATTGAAGCTATTACTATTAGTAATATAATTGTTATTACTAAACTAATTAAAGTAATTCCTGAATTATTTTTTTTCATCTTGTATCCTCCATTTTTAGAGTTAATTACTTGTCTTTTGAATAAAAATTGGCTGGGGTAGTAGGATTCGAACCTACGCATCGATGGGTCAGAGCCATCTGCCTTACCGCTTGGCTACACCCCAATATATTTACATTATATAATCTCTCTTTATTTTTTACAAGTTTTTTTACAAATTTTTATTAATTTTTGCTATTTTTTATTTATAGATTATCACATAATTAAAAAATATAGATGTTAATATCCTTTAACACAAATAGTAAATTTGTATTCTCTTATTTTTTTTGCATCACTTGTATCTTGTTGATTTTTTAATGCATTTTGTTCATATTCCCAGTTCCAAATTATATTTATTTTTTTGTTTTGATTTTTTGCGACTTTTCCATATAAATTATCTGCAAACTCTTCCACATCATTATATTGCTTTTTCCCTTCACTTAAATACAATTTTAAATTTATCGGCTTTTCACTTTCATTTTTTAAGTACGCTTTATAGTTTATCTCTTCTTTACTTTTTAATATTACTGAAACATATCCATTACTTCCTGGAAATAATTTTTCCTTTATTTGTATGTTTTTTTGTAATAATTGCAATAAATCAATTTTCTGTTCAGTTATTTTGTTTTTTTCTATATTTATAATCTCATTATTGTTTGATGATTCATTTGGTCCAATTTTATTGCTATGATGCTGTTTTGATATATTTAAAAAATCAAAAAATATTAAATCTTCTTGAAAAAAACTATATCTAAAAAATTTATGTATAATTATATATATGATAACTACCATTAATATTATCAATACTCTTTTTGTTCTTTTTTTCATATTTTTAACTGTTCTGAATGTACTTTTATTTGGATTTCTTTTACTATATCTCCAATATTATTTTTATCTGAGTTATATTCAATTTTTAATTTATACTCTTGTTCATTTTTTTCACCTTGTTTTAAAATAAATTCATTAGTTTTATTTTCATTCAAATTAATTTTTTCTTCTTCTTTGTACAACTCATATTTTACTGATTCATCTATATTATTGTCTAAAATTTCTATATAATATTTTAAATTCACTTGTGATATTTCTTCTGACTCATTATAGTTTTTTACTTTAAAATTATATTCTCCTGTTTTGTTATTTTCGTTTATAATGATTTCTGAGTTTTTTTCTACCTCCAAAATTGGTTTTGCAATTTGAGCATTATTTTTTATTATACTATTATGCAATGTTTTTCCAAAACTTATTCCAGAAAATACCACCATTAATATTGAAAATATAACAACTATAGTAATCCATTTATTCTTTTTATTTTTTACTTTTTTTATTACATTATTAAAATACATTCTATTTTCTCCTTTTTCACTAAAATAAATTTGTTATATAATTTTAATTACCTAGATTAGAGAAATTTATTATCCCTAATCTAGGATAAAAATTATTTTGCTTTTAACAATTGAATTTTTCTATAATTATTGATAATTTATGAAATCTTTAGTATGTTAGTTTTAATCTTATATTTTATTCATATTCAAATATTATACCTTTTAATTATTTTTGTGGCATCACTTGTGTGCCTATTACATTTACGTCAAATGTATATTGTTGTATGTCTTTTGCGTTTTGTGTATCAATTTTATCATTTTGTGTAATTTCGCTTTCATTACTTCCTGTTTCATACAACCATTCCCAGCCAATAGTTATTGTTTTTAATTTGTTTTCTTCATTAGCAGCTATTGTTCCAGTTAAATCTTTTTCTAATTCTGTAATGGAATTATATATATTATTGTTATATGTATATTTTAGATTCTGTGGTCTTTGAGTTTCATTTAAGAACTTAACTTTATAATCCACACCTACTTCTGAACCTGTAGCATCAACAATTATATTAAATTGTCCTTTTGTACCTGGTGCTATCTTATTATTAATTAAAGTTTCAGCATTATAAGTAGAAAATAAATTTATAGTTTGTAAATTTTGTTCATTTCCATTTACTTTAAAAACCCAATTAGCAATATCTGCAGTTCCTTGTCCTTTAACTTCTGACACATATTTAGAAAATGTTGTCCCACACAAGAAGGCTAATAAAAGCACTAAAACAATTGATAATATTATCAAAAGTCTTTTCTTGTTTTTCAAATAGAAAATCCTCCTTTCTTGATTATTTTTGTTTGTTGAAATTTGATAGATTAATCGAAATTAAAAAATTTGATTTAAATTATAGAAAAAATTCATTCTCATTATAATTATATTTTTTGTAATTGTCAATTATATTTATCAAAAAAAATGCTCTTTACATCGCAAAATTCGACAATTTTAGCTTTTTGTTTTTACATATTTATTAAATTTATTATAACTAATATCAAGTATCAAAAGCATTATCTGGTAACAAGTTATATATATATTTATTTTTCCATATATTGACATCTGCCTTTTTATACTATATAATTCTAATTATTAATTCATATTCAAATATACCTTTTTTAAAAGGAGGTTTCTTTGAAGAAAACATTTTTTATCTTATTTGTATTTTTTTCATTTTTATTTATAATCCCCTTTTTTCATGCTTTTTCCCTAGCTAAATATTCTTTTGACTCTATATTTATAGCATCTAAAATAATTATAGATAGAAAACCATCTATAGAAGTACTTTCTATATCAAATAACAATATAAACTATGAAAAATATGCAAATAACAGTCATGAAATATCATTAAAAATAAAAGTCACAGAAAAAAATATAGTTGTTAATAATTTATATAACAACTACATCAAATTCTATACTGAAGATACATTAATATCGCCTTATTCAAGTGTCACTTTACTATCTCAAACTAATGATACTTATATATACAACTTAAAAATATCTAATATAACAGGAAATGGTAAGCTATATGTAATATTTCCTTATGGCACAATTCAAGATAATCTTAGTCAGTCTAATGACTATCAAAAATTTAACACTAATATTACTATTGATAATATCCCACCAAGTCTAAATTCTGAAGAAAAATCACTTGTAGATAATAACTCTAATTACATTATTCATTCTAGTGAACCCATCAGACCTTTTGATACTTGGACTCTATCTGCCAATAACTTAACTTTATCTAAAATTTTTAATTCACCTATCTACTATCCTATAACTTTAACTGACTATGCTGGTAATTCTACACAAACTTTTATTAATGTCACCCAAGCTCGTAATATCATGTTATACTATTCTAATTTTAATAATTATCCTATATCTAATTTTGAAACTAATGGTCAAATTTCTGGTAAACAAGCTATTCTTGATAAAAGTATTTTAAAGTGTGAAGCTCTTTTTACTCGTTTAGAAGGTAATATTTCTATAAATTCACTTCAAATGCGTGCATTTGATTATACTTATTGGGGTGAAAATAAAAGTAGTATATGTAATTATTCCGAATTAGAATATAAACATGGATATAATCCTTCTTCTTATAGCTGGCTTGATTATAACTCTAATAATAATTCATACTTTCTCAGAAAAATATGTATGCAAATAGGTGGTAAAGGACAGAATTATGCTGGTAATACTTGCAAACAAGAGTATAATCCAATTCCAACTGATATTGCTAACCAATATTTATATGGACTATCTGGCATATCTTTCAATTTAAAAAATCAGCCTAAACTTTCAATTATATATCAGATTTATGTTCCTAATGTAGGTTGGTTAAAAACTTCTTCTGATGGTGAAGAAACTACCTATTTACACGATAAACCATTTTCTGCAATTAGAATAAATATAATTCCAAAATCAGAAAAAAAGTATATACTTAATTATTGGAATAGTTTTATTGGAACTCATCGTGTTGATTAATGTTTTAATATTATAACTCTTTCAAAATATAGCATAATAAAAAATGGTCGTAAATTATACGACCATTTTTTATTATGCTATATTTTTTAATTTAATTACTTTATTTTTCTTTTCCTCTATTTCTTTATCATATATTTTTTGTAATTGATCAATTTGTTCATCGGTTAGGTCTATAGCTTTTACCTCACCATTTTGCAATTTTATTTTCAGATAAATTATTTCTGAATTTTCTTCAATTTTAATGCTATTAAGAAATTCTTTGTTTCCTCTTGTTGTTTCGTTCATGTCACTATTTTTCTTAAACTCTTGTTTTTCTACATCTTCACAAAATTTTTCTTTTTTAAATAATTTATTTAAGAATTTCTTAAATAAACTTTCATTTTTTACCATGAGACTTTTGTTATTCTTCATATTATTTTTCTCCATTTGATTTTTGATTTTCTTTTTCTAAAGCCTGTATTTCTTCGCTTAATCTTTCTGATTCATCTCTACTCTCTTCCAGTTTCATTGCTTTATTTTTATGTCTATACTGTTCTAACCTTTCATTTGACAAATATTTTACTTTATCAAAGCCTAATTCCTTTGCTTGTTCTTTGTTTAATCTGGTACCATCTGGAATATCTTTTGTTTCAACTTCTGATGGTCTTACTGGCTCTCCTGGATGGAATGTAAATACTACATCTTCATCTTTTCCATTTATATTTTCTTTTCCAACTATCAAATATGTTTCTTCAACTGGATTTTTTTCTACTTTTCCTGCTCCCATTCCTATTTTTCCTGTTTCTTTTGGATCTATAGCATATAATTCTACATCATCTGGTAATTTATCTAAATTTAATATTCCCTCTAATCCTGCTAATTTTGATTTAAATACTCTACACCCTGGCATTACATCTGGATGTGTTGTTTCTACCCATTCTTGACTTATTAGCTGTTCATAAAGTTCTTCTTGAGAATCAACTTGATATGATGAGCCTGCATTAGTTGGACCTTCAATTCTTTGCCCTAACATTACATCTAAATATGTTTTGTCACTTCCATCTTCATTTTTTCCCATAACAATTCTTTTAGCATTTTCTAATGCTGTTTTTACAAATTCTATTTGATTTATTTTCTTATTGTCTGTTTCTAATAATCTTTTTTCTTCATCTTCTAATGTACTTATTTGTTCATCAATTCCTTTTATTTTTTCTGCTTTTTCTTCATCTGTCATGGCATTCCAGATATCTATTTGTTTTTGATTTACAATTTTACCTTTTTTTTCAATAGGGCTTGGACCATTTTGTAAATTTATTTTTTGTTTTTCTAATTTTGCAATTTCATTTTCTTGATTTAATACAATTGCTTTAGGTAATATCTGTTCTATTGCTTCTAATCTAGCTATTCTATCCTCTTGTGTATCAACAACTTCTCCATTTTTTTCAATCACTTCATTTTGTGCCCTCACATCTGCTTTGCATAATGTAATTAGCTTCTTGAAATCTGAAATTGTTGGTTCATAATCTGTTGCTCTTTTCATAGCTGATACTAATACTTTTGAAACTCTTTTTTCTGTAATATCTTCTTTTTTGGTAATTGGAATAAAATCATCATGACTTTGAATTAAAAAACTTAATTCTGCTATTTCTTGTTCACTATACCCTATATTACCAAGTATGCCTTTTGCCATATCTGCTGATTGCTTTGCATGACCTATGAATTGAGTTTGTCCTGTTTTTTCATTTAATTGAGCAACATCTGGTTTTCCAATATCATGGAAAAAAGCAGCAATTTTTACTTTTAGTGCATCTTCTTTAGAAAATTCATCTGTATTTATGTTATCAACTGTTCTTAATATATGTTCAAATAATTCATATTGATGACTATTATTATTTTGATTTCCAAAATCAACCGTTTTTATAAATTCACTTCCAAATCTCTTTTCTAATTCTTCTTTTGACATGTTTAAATATTTTTCTGTAACATTTTGATTTAATAAGTCATTTTCAAATTCTTTTTTATCCATATTTATTCCTCCTATAATTAAATATAATTTTTATTAAATCTTTTTATAAATAAAATTTCCGTATTCTTCATAGAACTTAATAATCTGTTATCATTCATAATCTGTTATCATTAATAATCTGTTATCATTCATAATCTGTTATCAATTCCTATGACATTATAACATATTTTCTTTGATATATCAAGCATTGGTAAAGTTTTTATGTATTTAATATATACCAGTGAATTGTAAAACTAAAATCAAGTATTAATATAAAATAATATATTTAAGTCTTACACTATCATAATTGTAATACTAACTGCAATTTGCTATAATAATTATAGCAAGTGTTTCTGAGGAAATGGAGTAATTAATGAATACAAAATATACAAAACATCTTTCTTTAGAAGATAG
>CAKPPS010000006.1 GCA_934177795.1 uncultured Clostridia bacterium
CTTTATTTTTTCTATATTTTTTAATTTTTTTATTTATTTTATTATTTTTTATTAATATATTATTATTAATTTATTTTGTTATTGTCTTATTTTTTATTTTCATACTTTATTTTTTCTATATTTTTTAATTTTTTTATTTGTTTTATTATTTTTTATTAATATATTATTATTAATTTATTTTTTTATTGTCTTATTTTTTATTTTTATGCTTTATTTTTTCTATATTTTTTAATTTTTTTATTTATTTTATTATTTTTTATTAATATATTATTATTAATTTATTTTTTTATTGTCTTGTTTTTTATTTTTATGCTTTATTTTTCTATATTTCTTAATTTTTTTATTTATTTTATTATTTTTTATTAATATATTATTATTAATTTGTTTTTTTATTGCCTTATTTTTTATTTTCATGCTTTATTTTTTCTATATTTTTAAATTTTTTATTTATTTTATTATTTTTTATTAATATATTATTATTAATTTATTTTTTTTATTGTCTTATTTTTTATTTTCATGCTTTATTTTTTCTATATTTTTTGATTTTTTTATTTATTTTATTATTTTTTATTAATATATTATTATTAATTTATTTTTTATTGTCTTATTTTTTATTTTCATGCTTTATTTTTTCTATATTTTTTAATTTTTTTATTTATTTTATTATTTTTATTAATATATTATTATTAATTTATTTTTTTATTGTCTCTTTTTTTAATAATTATTCATTATTATCTTTTTATATTTACTTTTAAATAATAAATACATATATTTAGATATATTATTTTTATTGTAGTTATTAATACTAATTATAATTTCCTTATTTTTTTCTTTTTCATCTTGGATTTTTTTTATAGTATTTTTACTATTTTTTTCTACCCATATATTTATATATTTTTTTGTAGTTATTATATTCCTTAAGTTTCCTTCGTAATTTATATTAAATATAATATTTTTTTCTTTATTATTTTTTATTATTTTTTTTACATATTTATTTAAAATAAAAAAACTACTTGTTACTTTTATTTTATTATTTATTATACTATCTATTTTATAAACTGTTTTTTTTATTGCTTTTTTTATTCCTATTATTTTAATTTTATTGATTTTTATACTTTTAAAAACAATATTAATAATTAATGTTTTTTTATTATTATTTATTTTTCTTATATTTATTAATTCTACTATTTTCCTTTCCTCATATTGTTTTCCATAAATAAAAATTATTTTTCTTTCTTTATTATCTATTTTGATATCATTATTATTTTTTGTTATTTTTTTACTTATTTTTTTAAATATTTTAAAATTGTTTTTTAATTCTTTATATGATTTTTTTTCATTTATTATCTTATTTAATTCTTTTTTATAAAAAATTTTTTCTATTCCTAATTTATATAAGTTTTCTTTACTATCTTTGTTATTAATAATCACTATTAAGTCTATTTTTTTATTTATTTTCTTTACTTTTTTTATTGTATCCTCAAAACTAATTTCTCCTGGTAATTGTTTACTAATTATTATAGTTTTTATTTGTTTATTTTTTTTTAATATTTCCAATATAGCTTCCCTATATAAAATATTTTTAATATTATTATTTAGTTTTTTATTTAGTTTTTTTAATATTTTTTCATTGTCTACAGCTATAATTGTATTATTCATTTTTTTCTTCACCCTTTATAATTTTATATTCCTCATTTGAACATTCTACTTTTATTAATATATGATTTTCTCCAACAAACATTAAACATTCACCTGTTTTCAATGATTTTATTTCTATTTTTTCTTTTTCTGATATATTAGAATAATCCGATAATATTTTAATATTTTCTTCTTCCAAGGCAAAAAACGTTTTTATACTTGAATTATTTAATATACTTTTTCCATATATACCATCATCTAAACTAAAAAGATCCGATATGTCTTGAGTTATTGCTACACTACTTCCTCCATATTTTCTTATTGTTTTGAATATTTTATATATGAAACTTGCTACATTTCTATTAGATGTTACACCTATTAATCTCCAGATTTCATCTAAATATATTGCCTTTTTTTCTTTTCTATTTTCTTTTATCTTATCCCAGAATATTTCTGTAAATAAATACATTCCGTATTTTAAATTTTCTTCACCTAAATCATATATATCAGCAATTATTAGTTCATTTTCTATTTTAATATTTGTATAATTATTAAAAAATTTCATCGATCCTTTTACAAATGGAATCATCTTTATTGCAAATTTTTTTGTTTTTTTATCCTCATTTAGTAAATTGTATAAATCTTCTAAGATTGGCATATCTCTTTCTTCTTTAAAAATTATTTTCTTATTTTTTCTTTTAAATAATGATTTATCATTAAAATTTATTTGTTTTGAAGCATATACTTTTATTAAATTTTCTTCAATTATTGCTTTTTCTTCTTCATTAAGCTCTCCAAAAATTAAATTAAAAAAACCTATTAATTTTCCTATTTTTGTTGCTAAATATCCTTCTTCTCCTTCTTCCAAACTTTCTTTTCTTATTTCTAAAATATTTATATATGTATTTGAATTTGGTCCTATAACAATTCTTGTCCCTTTTAATTGTTTGCATAATGTATCATATTCTCTTTCTGGATCTATTACATATTGTTTCATTCCCATTAATTTATATCTTAATATTAAAAGCTTTGTATAAAAAGATTTCCCTGCTCCGCTTGTACCAAAAATGCACATATTAGCATTTTTATATTTTTCTGCATCATATCTGTCCACAAATACTAATGAATCATTATATATATTTGTACCAATAAATATACCATTTTTATCAAAAATATTTGATGCTATAAATGGATATGTAGAAATTAAGCTTGACGTTAAAATATTTCTTCTTGCTACATTTCTTATTAATTTATTATTTTCCATTATTGGCATGCAACTTTTAAATATTTCTTCCTGCCTAAATGTAGCTTTCCTAGTTTGCATTCCTTTACTTTGTATAATTCCTTCTGCTTTATTAAGCATATATTCTAATTCTTTTAAATCTTCTGCATATATTAATAAATATATGTATATATTATATAATTCTTGATTGTTTACTTGCATTTCTTTTCTTATATATTTAGCATCTCCGTAAGTTGATGTTGCTATATCTATATCTTGCCTATTTATACTGTAATTTTGTATTTCTACGCCTACATTTCCAATATGATATGTTAATTCTTTTATTACTTTGTAAGAATCTTGTCTTTCATAAAACATTGACATATTTATATTTATGTTACTTTCTATTAGGTTTTTTAACAATAAATCTGTTTGTTCTCTATAGTAATTTGATATTATTATTCCTGAATAATACATATCATCTATTTCAATATATTTAGGATTTTTTATATTTATATATGTCGGTGAAATCTCATCTATTTCAAAAATACTTCCTTCATATATTTTTAATTTATTTTTATTTGTTTTTACTATTTATTTTTCCTCCTTTTAATTTTTTAATTTATTTTTTTATTATTTATTTAATTTTTTTATTATTATTTAATTTTTTTATTATTTAATTTTTTTTATTATTTAATTTATTTTTTTATTAATTTCTATATATTTTATTAATATATTTTTTTGTATTAAGAAATGAATAAAATATTTTTAATATTTGATTTTTTTTTTCAATATTTATTACTCTATTTCCACATCTTGCTAAACATTCTTTTATTCTAAAATATTTTTCATTTAGTTCCTGTTTTATTAATTCATAATTAATTTGTTTTTTATTTACATTATTATTTTTTAATATTATATAAAATTTTTTGCTTGCAGATTTTTTATTTATATTTTTTTCATTAATATATTTTATATAATCAGCTGTTATTTTTTTTAAATATTTATTTTCTTTTCTATTTAAATTATTTTTTATTTGGGTAATATGATGAGTTAAATCTTCTTTATTACTTTGAATTAAAATTTGAATATTAAAACTACACGTTTTTAAAAAAATTTTATAAGAATTTAAAATAGCTTCTTTTTCTAATTCTGTTTTTAAATTATAATTTACAGGTATTATTTCTATTATTTTTATATAACTATTATTTTTTAATTTTATTATTCCTCCGTCACTTATTTGTTTTATTGGAATCCATTCTTGTGTACTTTTATATTTTATAATATCACATCCTTTATATTTTGAAATATTTTACAATGTTTTTGTGCTTTTGTCAATCATATTTCATTGACAAAAACTGACAAATTAATTTTTTAAATTTTTTTCATTTTTTTGAATATTATTTTTCATTTTGTATATAATATTATTGTAAGGTTAATAATAGTTAAACAAAGAGTATTATTAAATTAATTCTTTAGTTTAATAATATTCGAGCAAAGATATATTATGGTATTAAAAAATATTATAATATGTCGGCGATAAGAATATATTATGTTTTTGTATGTTATTTTGATATCTGTAAAATTCTTTTTACTATATAACAAAAAAGTATGTAATATATTCGAGTTAAGATTATTTTTATATCTATTAAAAATGATTTATTGTACTCCTTTATGGATGAATTAGGTTGTTTATGGTATACTAATAGTCGAGTAACTGATTAATATATGTGGTTAATAGTTTAATTATATAGCAATATATAATAGATTTGAAAATTATATATATTAGTTTTAACTACGATTATTATTAGCTTTACTGATAAAGACAGATAATTATAAAAATTATCTGTCTTTAATAATTTTAAATATCTAAATTTTTAACGTATTTTGCATTTTGTTGAATAAATGCTCTTCTTGGTTCTACTTCATCTCCCATTAATAATGTAAATATTTCATCTGCTTTTATAGCATCATCCATAGTTACTTTTACAAGTATTCTTGTTTCAGGATTCATTGTAGTATCCCACAATTGTTCTGGATTCATTTCTCCTAAACCTTTATATCTCTGTAGTCCTAGTTGATCTCTTTGTATTCCTTTTTCTTCTAATTCTTTGTAAGCTTTTTGCAAATCTTCATCTGTATAACAATATACATCTTCCATTCCTCTTTTTGATAATTTATATAATGGTGGTTGAGCTAAATATACATTTCCATTTTCTATTAATGGTCTCATATATCTAAAGAAAAATGTTAATAATAATGTTCTAATATGTGCCCCATCAACATCAGCATCTGCCATTATAATAACTTTTCCATATCTAATTTTAGTTATATCAAATTCAGCCCCTATTCCTGCACCAATAGCTACTATGACAGGGTTTAATTTATCATTTCCGTATATTTTATCTGCTCTAGCTTTTTCTACATTTAACATTTTTCCCCATAATGGTAATATTGCTTGAAATTTCCTATCTCTTCCTTGTTTAGCACTTCCTCCAGCAGAGTCTCCCTCAACAATATATACTTCACATTCTTTTGCATTTTTACTACTACAATCTGCTAATTTTCCAGGTAAAGTAGATGTTTCCAAACTACTCTTTTTTCTTACTAATTCTCTTGCTTTTCTTGCAGCTTCTCTTGCTCTTGATGCACTAATACATTTTTCTAATATAGCTTTTGCTACTTGTGGATTCTCTTCTAAAAATGCTGAAAGTGCTTCATTAACCATACTTTGTACTACTCCTGTTACTTCACTATTTCCTAATTTGGTTTTTGTTTGTCCTTCAAATTGTGGTTCTTTTACTTTTACAGATACAACTGCTGTAATTCCTTCTCTTATATCTTCACCTTGTAAATTATTATCTTTTTCTTTTAAAATATTATGGCTTCTTGCATAATCATTAAAAACTTTTGTTAATGATCTCTTAAATCCTTCTAAATGTGTTCCACCTTCGATTGTATTTATATTATTTACAAAAGTATATATATTTTCAGAATAACTTGATGTATATTGAATTGCAATTTCAACTGGTACTTCTCCATTTTTTTCTATATAAATTGGCTTTTTATGTAAAGTTTCTTTGCTTTTATTTAAAAATTCTACAAATGAAATTAAACCACCTTCATAACAAAATTCAGCTTTTTTTACTGTTTCTCCTCTTTGATCTTCAATTGTTATTTTTAACCCTTTTGTTAAAAAAGCTATTTCTCTGAATCTTTTTTCTAACACTTCATATTCATAATTTAAACTTTCAAAAATAGTATCATCTGCTAAAAATCTAACTTTTGTTCCTGTTCCTTTGGCCTCTCCAATTTTTTCGAGTTTTCTTACTGTCTTTCCTTTTTCAAAATACATCTGATAAATTCCGCCATCTCTTTTTATAGTAACTTCTGTCCATGTTGACAATGCATTTACTACCGATGCACCTACTCCATGTAGTCCTCCTGAAACTTTATATCCACTATCTCCACCAAATTTACCTCCAGCGTGTAATACTGTGTATACTGTTTCAGCCGTAGATATATGAGTTTTTGGATGTATTTCTACAGGAATTCCTCTCCCATTATCTGTTACACTAATAATATTTCCTTTTTCTATTACAACATTTATTTCTGTACAATATCCTGCTAAGGCTTCATCAACACCATTGTCGACAATTTCATATACACAGTGATGCAAACCTCTTACAGAGGTACTACCTATATACATACCTGGTCTTTTTCTTACGGCTTCAAGTCCTTCTAACACTTGTATTTGTTCTGCGCCATATTCATGTTTGTATTTTTCCATTTATATTCCTCCTATATCTTAAATTTCTCTCGAAACTTTTCCATTGTTTACATTATATATTAAAATTTTTTGATTTTCAAGCTTAATTTTATCTGTACATGTTATTATTACCTGTATATCCCTAATCTTCTCTAATAAATGATTTCTTCTTTTTTCATCTAACTCAGACATAAAATCATCTAATAATAATATAGGCATTTCACCAATTTCATCTTCTATAATTTCTAACTCTGACATTTTTAATGATAAAATAGCTGTTCTATATTGTCCTTGAGAACCATATATATCTAATTGTTTATTATTTATAAATATATTAAAATCATCTCCATGAATTCCTTTAGTAGTGTATCCTTTTATAATATCTATTTTTCTTTTTTCTTTTAATAAATTTAAATACTCTTCTTTGTTTTTACAACATGTTAAATAATTTATTTCTATTTCTTCTTTTTCTTCAGTAATATCACTATGGATTTTTTTTATTTTTTCTTTTATTTTTTCTATATAATATTTTCTATATTTATAAATTTGATCTGCATATTCTACCAATTTTTCATCCCAAATATCCAATAATTTTTCTGTTTTATTTTCTTCTCTTATTTGTCTTAAATATTTATTTCTTTGTTCTATTGTCTTTTTATATAAATTTAAATTATACATATAATTAGGTTTTAATTGACTGATCATAATATCTAGAAATTTTCTTCTATTTTGTGGTCCACCTTTTAAAATATTAATATCATCAGGAGTAAAAATAACAATATTTATATTACCTAGTAATTGACTTAATTTTTTTAATTTTACACCATTTAAAAATACATTTTTTTTATTTGATATTTCTATTTTTATTTTTCCATCTCTATCTTTTTTTTCAAAAAATATTTCTACTATTGCTTCATTTTCATTTAATTTAATTACTTCTAAATCCTTTTTGGCTCTAAATGATTTTCCCATACTTCCAAAAAAAATACTTTCTATAATATTAGTTTTTCCTTGTGCATTTTCTCCATAAAAAATATTAATATCTTTTCCTAATTCTATTTTTTCCGTTTTATAATTCCTAAAATTTAATAAATTTATTTCACTTATCCACATATTATTCTCCATTTGTGTATATTTTTTAAGTAACAAATTATATTATAAAAAAATAAAAATGTCTTATTTTCAATTCTCGTGCGTCGTTTTTTCTATTTTTTTATAAAAATTACTATTTTTTAACTTTTTATTTCTAATTATTTAAATTTATTTTATTGTTTATTATTTTTTATTTATATTTTTATTTTTATTTATTTTTCTTTTTTTTTATATTTTTTCGATTTTTTATTTTTATTTTTTAATATTTATTTTATTTTTCTATTATTTATTTTTTCTAATTTTTTATTTTCCTTTTTTCAATTTTATTTTTAAAAAATAATAAATTTTTCAATTTTCAAAATATTCAAATTCTTTTATTTTCTTTTTTTTTCTATTTTATTCTTTTTTTATCTATTTTTTTCAAAATAAATATTTATTTGTTTTATAAAATACTCTAAAAATATATATTTTCTATTTTATTCTTTTTTTTGCTATTTTTTTCTAATTTATTCTTTTTTTATCTTTTTTGATTTTTCATTTTATTTATAATATATTTAAGGTTTAAACTTTATTATCCACTTTTTGTTATTAATATGTGGATAACTTTTTTATGAAAGAAGATTAAGGGTATTTTATTTTATACCCTTAATCTTCTTTTAATCTAATTGGTAAAATCATATATACATAATCGTTATTTTCAACAGATTTTATTAAACATGGAGATATATTACTACCAAATTCAATATATATTTCTTCATCATCTATTGCTTTTAAACTATCTAAAAAATATTTAGGATTAAATCCTGCTTCTAAGTTCTTTCCTTCTGTTGATACATATAATTCTTCTTTTGCATCACCAGTTTGATTTGTACACAATATAGTTATTTTTCCAATATCTACTTGTACTTTTACAGGATATTTTTTTTCTTTTTCTACTGATGATGATGAAATTAAACTAATTCTTTCAAAACTATTTTGGATATTATTCTTATTTACTCTAATTCTAGTTTCCCAATTATTTGGAATTACATTTTTATAATTTAAAAATTCACCATCTAATATTCTCGTAACTATTTTACAATTATCCATTTCGAATAATGCTTGATTTTTAGAAACTCCTATTTTTATAGGTTCATAAGAATCATTAATTATTTTATTTAATTCTATTAATGTTTTTCCTGGTATAACAGCTCTAAAATTATTACTTTGTTTAGTTAGGAATATTGTTCTTAAGGCTAATCTAAAGCCATCTACAGCAACTAAACTTAATTTGTTATTTTCTATTTCAAATAAACAACCAGTAAAAATAGGTCTACTTTCTTCTGTGCTAACTGCAAAAATAGTTTTTCTTATCATATTTTTTAATAAATTTTGGTCTATTTCTATAGAATTTTCTATTTCTATTTTTGGTAATTCTGGAAATTCGTCAGGATTCATTGTTGCTAATTTGTATAAAGAACCTTCACATTCTATTTCTAATAAATTATTTGAATTAAGTTCTATTTTTATTTCTGTATCAGGTAATTTTCTTATTATTTCACTAAACATTATTGCATTAACTACTGTACTTCCTTGTTCAATTACATTACATTCCATTACATATTCTATACCTATTTCTAAATCATAAGTTGTTAATTTAATTTCATTATCATTTGATTGTATTAATATTCCTTCTAGTATAGGCATTGTTGTTTTAGATGCAACACCTTTTACTACGGAATTCAAAGCTTTCATTATTTTATCTTTATAACAAACTATTTTCATAGCAGTACCTCCTTTATAATATATATAATATTTTTAGTAGTAATAGTATTAGGTATTGTGGAAACTGTGGAAAACTATGTTGATAGTTGCAATCCCTAGAAAAATTACTGTTTATAAATTAGTGGAAAACTTTATAAGTAATACACAGTTTAAATTTTTAAATGTTAATAACTAAGTTATAAACAGGTTATAAACAATTTTATTAACAGATGTATGTGGATAGTCTATTAAGCTTTTCCGTAAGAAGAGATAGAATTGTATTTTTAAAACAAATATTCTAACAAACACAAATTTTAAAAATTTAAACTAAAGTATATATTTATCTATTGTTTTCCATTTATAATTATATTTTTCACACTATCCACAATTAGTTTTGTATTATTTTTTTCTTTTATTTCTTTTTCTATTTTTTTGCAAGCATGCATAACTGTAGAGTGGTCTCTTCCACCGAAATCCGTACCAATTTGAGGATAAGACATACTTGCAACTTCTCTACAAAGATACATTGCAATTTGTCTAGGAAAAGCTATATCATTAGATCTTTTATTACCTGATAGGTCATTTTTATCTATGCTAAAATATTTAGCAACAGTTTCTTTTATAAAATCACAAGATATTACCTTTTCACTTTCATATTTAAATTCGTTTATAATATTTTCAGCTAATTCAATAGTGATAGGACTATGTGTAAGAGAAGCTCTAGCTACAATTTTATTAAAAACTCCTTCTAATTCTCTAATGTTTGAATCTATTTTATTTGCAATATTAGATAAAATAAAATCATCAATTAAAACATTTTCATCTTGAGCCTTTTTTCTTAAAATGGCTAAACGTGTTTCATAATCAGGACAGGCTATATCAGCTAAAAGCCCCCATTCAAATCTTGATTTTAAACGATCTTCTAAAAATTGAATGTCTCTAGGTGGTTTATCACTTGAAATGATTATTTGTTTTCCATCTTCATATAACGAATTAAAAGTGTGGAAAAATTCTTCTTGAACTCTTTCTTTTCCTGCAATAAACTGAATGTCGTCAATTAAAAGAACATCAATATTTCTATATTTATTTCTAAAAAATTCATTTTTATTATCTTTTATAGCATTGATTAATTGATTAGTGAATTTTTCAGAAGTAACATATAGGACATTTTTTTTACTATTATTTTCTATAATTCTATTTCCAATAGCATGCATTAAGTGGGTTTTGCCTAAACCAACACCACCATATAAAAATAGTGGATTGTATGATTCACCAGGCGCATTACCTACAGCTAAAGCTGCTGCATGAGCAAAGCGATTGTTATTTCCTACAACAAAGGTTTCAAAAGTATATTTGGGATTAAGTGTAGATTTATTGTATTCCATATCTGGTGAAGAATTGGAAGAAGTATCTTTTATAATATTTTTATCAGTATTTTCTTTTGAAATATCAATAACAGAAAAAGTCCAATCTTTATTGGTTATATATCTTAAAGTATTAAAAATTAGGCTTCTATATTTATTTTCTATAAAATCTTTTTGAAATTCAGAAATAGTTGTAAAAACAATATTATCACGATCAATACTTTTTATTCCTAAAGGCATAATCCAAGTATCATAAGATATTTTTGTTACTTCGTTTTTCAAAAGTTCTTTTATTTTGGAAACCAGTTCATCTTTATCAATATCCATTTATATCATCCTTTCATAAAAGTTATCCACAAAATTATCCACAATTGTTGATAAAGTTGTAATATTCTTGTAAAAAAATAAAAATCTTTAGCGAACAAAAATTTAAGGTTTTTCAACAAAAAATTAATATTTTTTATACTTTAATATGATAACAAATTAATAATAAATAAGTCAATATAATTGTGGAAAATTTTTTAAAATTGTGGAAAACATGAAAAAAAACTGTGGAAAACTATCAAATTTTACAAAAATATTACAAAAAATAGAGAGAAAAAGTAAAAAAATTTTTGAAATATTAATTTTTTATAGTGGTAGAGTGAGAATTAAAGCTTTTTTATTAAAATATTGAAAATATCTTGACAATGAAAGTTTTTATGGGGTATAATTGGTATGCTTATTTTATAATAGCAATAATTTCCTTAAAGGAATTTAAATATATAAAAACAATAGGAGGTGCCAAATATGAAAAGAACATTTCAACCAAAAACAAGACAAAGAAGTAGAGAACATGGATTTATGAAAAGAATGAAAACTAGAGCAGGACAAAATATATTAAAAGCAAGAAGAGCTAAAGGTAGAAAAAAATTAAGTGCATAATTAATATATTTGCTAATTTATTAAAAAGGCCGCAAAAGCGAGCCTTTTAAAAATAAATAAAATTCAATTTTTAAAAATTAGTATAAAAAACGTCCCGCTAAGAGGGGAAAAACATGAAAAAAACAGAAATGTTAAAAAAAAATTATGAATTTAAATATGTATTAAATAAGGGAAAATATTATAGTGGAGAGAACATAGAAGCTTTTATAAAAAAAAATAACAACAGTAAAAACTATCTTGGTATTGCCATAAGTTCAAAAGCTGGAAAAGCTATACAGAGAAACCGATTAAAAAGATTAATAAGAGAAAATTATTCTCTTATAGAAAGTAACATAAAACCAGGATATAGTATTATTTTTTTGATAAAAAAACAAAAAAATATAAAAAATATTTATTATTCTGATATAAAATCAGATGTAAAAAAAATAGTAGTAAGAGCTAAAATGTTACATGGAAATGAAAAAAATATTGATTAAAATAATAAGATTTTACAAAAAAAATATTTCAATATGGATGACATCTAAAAATATAAGATGTAAATATTATCCTACATGCTCAGAATATGCAAAACAAGCGATAAGCAAATATGGATGTATAAAAGGGTGTTTATTATCTTTAAAAAGATTTGTAAAGTGTAATCCTTTCTCAAAAGGAGGATATGATCCATTAAAATAATAAATTCATAAAAACTAGGAGGAAAACAAAAATGTTTCAATTTTTTGCAAATATTTTTGGTTATTTATTAGAATTTATCTATAATTTTACAAATAACTATGGCTTAGCAATAATATTTTTTACTATTTTTATAAAAATAGTATTTATTCCCTTTTCAATTAAGCAACAAAGAACGATGAAAAAATCGGCTAAAATGCAAGAAAAGATGAAAGTAATTCAATTTAAGTATAAGAATGATCCAGAGGCAATGAATAGAGAAATTATGGAATTGTACAAAAAAGAAAAAATGAGTCCATTCAGTGGATGTTTAACATCTATAATGCAAATCATTTTACTATTTTCAATTTTCTATTTAGTAAGATCACCATTAACATATATGCAAAAAATGCCTGCTGAAAATATGAATAATTATATTAAACAATTACAGGAAAGCGGTAAATCCGTAAGCCAAAACTATCCAGAGATAGATATTATTAGGGAATATAATTTTTTGAAAGAAAAAAATGTTGAAGATAAGGAATTAGACAAAGCTAATCTTCAGATGAATTTTTTAGGATTAGATTTAAGTAAAGTTCCTCAACAAAATATGTCTGATATTACAGTATATATAATACCTATATTGTATATATTATCTTCATTTGTATCAATCAAATTAACAACTTCAATGCAACAACAAAATAATAAAAAAGATGAAAAAGAACCAATAAAAGATGAAAAAGGAACAGAATTAGTACCTACAGAAGAAAAAGATGAAATGGATGCTGTTATGGAAACAAATAAAATGATGTCTTGGTTTATGCCATTAATGTCGGTTTCTGTAGCAATAATTGCCCCATTGGGATTGGCGTTATATTGGTTAATAAATAATTTATTAATGATTGCAGAAAGATTAATTTTAAATAAAGTAATAAAAACCGAGGAGGAATAGGACTTATGAGTAAAACAATTATTACAGAAGGAAAAACAACAAATGAAGCAATAGAAAAAGGATTGAAAGAATTAAGGGTTTCTAAAGATAAAGTAGAAATAAAAGTATTAGAACAAGAAGAAAAAAGAAGTTTTTTTAGTATATTAACACCTAGAGTAGTAAAAGTAGAAATGACATTAAAAGAAGATATAGATAAAAAAGCCGAAGTAAAAGTAAAAAAAGAAGTAGAATTAACAGAACAAGAAATACAAAAAGCAGAAGAAAATTTAAATAATTTTATGAATGAATTATTAGTACAATTACCAGAGAATACTAAATTTAAGGTATATAATGATAAAAAAGTAATTTATGTAGAAATTTCAAATTCAAATTTAGGATTTTTGATAGGATATAGAGGAGAAACATTATATTCATTACAAAATATCTTATCTTCAATTGCAAGCAGAGGAATTGAAAAGAGAATTAGAGTTATACTAGATATAGAAGGATATAAAGCAAAAAGAGAAAAAACATTAGAAGAATTAGCAGAAAAAGTAGCAAAAACAGTAATGAAAACAAAGAAACCAATAAAATTAGAGCCAATGCAAGCGTATGAAAGAAAAATAATTCATAGTAAATTACAAAATAACAACAGAATAAAAACAGAAAGTGTAGGGGAAGAGCCTAATAGAAGAATAATAATTTCATTAAAAAAATATTAAAATTTGAGGTCAAAGATCAGATTTTACAACGTAAGTTAGTAAAAAGATTTTGGCCTATTTTTTTATCTAAAAAGTAAAAAAATAATAAAATAACTATTTTAAAAAGTAACATAATATGATAAAATAAAAAACAAAAAAGAGGTGATTAAAATGAAGACAATAGCTTCAATATCTACGGCACCACGGAATTGGTGGAATTGGGATAATAAGAATGAGTGGAAAAAATTGTTTTGAAATATTAGATAAAATCTTTATTCCAAAGAATAAAGAAAAAATTGAAAATATAAAAGGATATACTATAAAATATGGAAATATAGTAGAAGAAAATAATATTATTGATGAAGTATTAGTTTCATATTTTAAAGAACCAAAAAGTTATACTACAGAAAATATGTGTGAAATTAATTCACATGGAGGGAATATAATTGTCAAAAAAATTCTAGAATTATGCTTAAAAAATGGTGCTGAATTGGCTGAACCAGGGGAATTTACTAAAAAAGCTTTCTTAAATGGCAGGATTGATTTAACTCAAGCAGAGTCTGTAATTGATTTAATTAATGCAAAAAGTGAAAAAGAAATGAAAGCTGGAATAAAGCAATTAGAAGGAGAGTTATCAGCTGAAATAGGTAAAATAAAAAAAGAAATAATGGATGTAATGATAGGGATAGAAGTATCTATTGATTATCCTGAATATGATGTAGAAGAAGTTACTAATAATCAAATTTTAAATATGCTGAATAATGTAGAAGAAGAATTAACTAAATTAGAAAAAAGTTTTGATAATGGAAAAATTATTAAAGAAGGCATAAAAACTGTAATTATAGGAAAACCAAATGCAGGAAAATCATCTTTGCTAAACAGAATATTGAAGGAAGAAAGGGCTATTGTTACGGAATATGAGGGTACAACAAGAGATACTATAGAAGAATTTGTAACTATTAATGGTATACCATTAAAAATAATAGATACAGCTGGAATAAGAAATGCAACAGACGAGGTTGAAAAAATAGGTATAAATAAATCAAGGGAAATGGCTAATGAAGCTGATTTGGTCATAGCAATTATTGATTCATCAAAAGAATTATCAAAAGAAGATGAAGAGATTTTAAATTTTATAAAAAATAAAAAAAGTATAATTATTTTAAATAAAATCGATTTAAAACAAGTAATAACCAAAGAAGATAAGAGATTAAATGATGCTACAAGCAATATTATAGAAATTTCAGCATTAAATAATATAGGAATCGAGAGCTTATATGATAAAATAACAAAATTATTTGAGTTAAATGAAATAAACTTAGACAATAATTGTGTAATAACAAATATAAGACATAAAAATCTAATTGATGAAGCATTAAAAAATGTGAAGGAAACTAAAAAAGCAATAAAAGAAAAAATGCCTTTAGATATTACTTCTGTATATATAAAAGAAATATTGGAAAATTTAGGAAGTATTACAGGGGAATTTGTAACAGAAGATATAATAAATAAAATTTTTGAAAAGTTTTGTCTAGGAAAATAGATGTAAAAATAAGAGATGAGAATCAAAAATAAAACAATTTCAAACGTTAAACGATAAATTACATAGATAAAAATAAAAAACGCTTAAAATTTAAAATAAAGCCAAGAAAAACAACAAGAAATATAATAAGAAAAATACAAAAAGAGAAGTGATATAAAAAGTAAACAAGAAAAGGTAATTTTTTGAATAGGCTTCCAAGTATTGGTAAATAAAGGATGCAGTACTCTTAAAACATAAAAAATAAACATTATGTTAAATACGAACAATACACAAAAACTGTTGCATTTGCAACACTTGACTAGGAAGTGAAATGTTACCCTATAGGGAATGTATAAAAAATATATGAAAATAAACACGACTTTCTGTTTCACACGGAAGGGAAAAGGAGAAATAAAATGGATTATAATGCAGGAAAATATGATGTAGCAGTTATTGGAGCTGGACATGCTGGTTGTGAAGCAGCGCTGGCTGCTGCAAGATTAGGAATGAAAACTTTAATTTTTTCAATAAGCTTAGAAGCTATAGCAAATATGCCATGTAATCCTCATATAGGAGGAAGTTCAAAAGGGCATTTAGTTCGAGAAATCGATGCTTTAGGACGGAGAAATGGGAAAAAATATAGACAAGACTATGATACAAATAAAAATGTTAAACACCTCTAAAGGACCAGCGGTGTATTCATTAAGAGCTCAGGCGGACAGAAAAAAATATCAAGCAGAAATGAAACATACTTTGGAAAAACAAGAAAACTTAGAAGTAAAACAGGGAGAAATTGTTGATATTATAGTTGAAAATGGTAAAGTAAAAGCTGTAAAAACAGATGTTGGAGCTATATATGAAGTAAAAACTATTGTAGTTGCAACCGGAACATACTTGAAAAGTAAAATATATATTGGAGAATATTCAAAAGAAAGTGGACCTGATGGTGTATCTGCGGCCAATAAACTTTCAGAATCTTTAAAAAAATTAGGAATAAAATTAGTAAGGTTTAAAACAGGGACACCGGCAAGGATTAATAGAAGAAGTATAGACTTTAGTAAGATGGAAATACAAAGAGGTGATAATAATATAGAAGCATTTTCGTTTGAAAATGAACCTAAAAATTTTGAACAAGTAGATTGTTATTTAACATATACAAATGAAAAGACCCATGAGATAATAAAAGAAAATCTTTATAGATCCCCTTTATATGCTGGAAAAATAGAAGGGACAGGACCTAGATATTGTCCTTCAATAGAAGATAAAGTAGTAAGATTTAGCGATAAACCGAGACATCAAGCTTTTGTTGAGCCTGTAGGACTTGATACGGAAGAAATGTATATACAAGGAATGAGTTCATCATTACCAGAAGATGTTCAAATTGCATTTTATAAAACTATTCCTGGATTGGAAAATGCAGAATTTACAAGACCTGCCTATGCAATAGAATATGATTGTATAGACCCATCAAATTTAAAGCTTTCGCTAGAATACAAAGGGATTGATGGATTATTTATGGCAGGGCAAACAAATGGAACATCAGGCTATGAAGAAGCTGCTGCACAGGGATTAATAGCAGGAATCAATGCTGCTCAAAAAATAAAAGGTAATTCACCTATCATATTAGACAGATCTCAAGGATATATAGGAGTATTAATAGATGATATTGTTACTAAAGGAACAAATGAGCCATACAGAATGATGACATCTAGAGCAGAATATAGATTATTGTTAAGGCAAGATAATGCAGATTTAAGGCTAACGCCAATAGGACATGATGTTGGATTAATCTCAGATGAAAGATATAATAAATTTTTAAATAAAAGAGAAAATATAGAAAAAGAGATTAATAGATTAAAAAAATTAACAGTAAAACCTACTGGAAAAGTGAATGAAATATTAAGAAAAAATAACACATCAGTATTAACAACAGGCACAAAAATGGCAGAACTCTTAAAAAGACCAGAAATTAAGTATGAAGATTTAGCAGAAATTGATGATGAAAGACCAGAACTTTCATTACAAGAGAAAGAAGAAGTAGAAATTCAGATAAAATATGAAGGATATATAAAATTACAAGAGGCACAAGTAGAAAAATTTAAAAAATTAGAAGAAAAAATATTACCAGAAGAAATTGATTATGAAGAAATTAAAGGAATTAGTTTAGAAGGAAGACAAAAATTAAATAAATTTAAACCACATTCAATAGGACAAGCCTCTAGAATATCAGGAGTTTCACCATCTGACATCTCAGTTTTGGTAATATATTTGCAACAAATAAAGAAAGAGGAAAAATAAATGAACAAAGAAGAATTTTGTGAGTTAATGAAAGAACAAGGAAGAAAAATAAATATAAAGTTTAAAGAAGAACAATTAGAAAAATTTTATAAGTATATGAACATTTTACTAGAATGGAATGAAAATATAAATTTAACAGCTATAATAGAACCTAAAGAAATAATATTAAAACATTTTATTGATTCATTAACAATATTAAAATATTTAAAAGAGAAAAATAGTATGATAGATATAGGCACAGGAGCTGGATTTCCAGGAATTCCAATAAAAATAATGAGAGAAGATGTGAATATAACATTAGTAGATTCATTAAATAAAAGAATAAAATTTCTGAATTATGTTATTAGTGAATTAAATTTGATAAACATAGAAGCAATACATTCTAGAATAGAAGATTGTGGACAAAATGCGAAGTATAGAGAAAAATTTGACATTGTTACATCAAGAGCAGTAGCTAATTTATCAACATTGGCAGAATATATGATACCTATGGCAAGAATAAATGGACAAATAGTTTGCATGAAAGGAGCTGAGTGTGAGACAGAATTAGAACAAAGTCAAAAAGCAATTAAAGTTTTTGGTGGAAAGATAAAAAAAGTAGAAAAAATAGTGTTACCAGATGGGGAAAACAAGAGAAATATTATAATAATAAGTAAAGTAAAAACAACGCCAAAACAGTATCCGAGAAAGGCAGGAAAGCCTTTGAAAGAACCAATAAAATAGAAAATAAAAAAAGTCAAAAAAATCATAAATTTTTATTGACTTTTTTTATTTATTTATATATTATAATAGAAGAAAAAATAGCAAGGAAATAAATCTAAAATGGAGGCGAAAAAATTGGGGAAGATTATATCAGTAGCTAACCAAAAAGGCGGAGTAGGAAAGACTACAACAACCGTTAATTTAAGCACAATTATAGCTAAAAAAGGTAAAAAAGTATTATTAATAGATGCGGATCCTCAAGGCAATGCAACAAGTGGGCTAGGAGTAGAAAAAGAAGTTGAATTATCAACTTATGATATCTTGGTAAATGATGCAGAATTAAGAGATACAATAACTGGAACAGTGATAAAAAATCTATATGTATGTCCTGCAAACATGAGTTTGGCTGGGGCAGAAGTTGAATTAGTATCAATGATGTCTAGAGAGCAAAGATTAAAAGAAAAATTAGAAAGTGTAAAAGATGTATTTGACTATATATTTATTGATTGTCCTCCATCTTTAGGATTAATTACATTAAATTCTTTTACAGCATCTGATAGTGTGCTAATTCCTGTACAATGTGAATATTTTGCATTAGAAGGATTGGGACAATTGTTAAATACTGTAAATCTTGTAAAAAAACATTTAAATAAGTCAATAATAATAGAAGGCGCACTTTTAACAATGTATGATATAAGAACAAACTTATCAAACCAAGTAGTAAAAGAAGTAAAAAAATATTTTAATGATAAAGTATATAAAACAGTAATACCTAGAAACGTAAGGGTTAGCGAAGCACCAAGTTACGGAATGCCAATAACAGAATATGACCCTAAATCAAAAGGGGCAAAAGCTTATGTAAAGTTTGCAAAAGAATTTTTAAAGATTAACGAAGAAGAAAAAAAGGCAAAACATAGTTTATAAGGAGGAATGAATAATGGCTAAAATGTCAGGATTAGGAAAAGGATTAGATGCATTATTTGGACCAGCACCAGAAGAAGAACAAATAAAGGAAGATGATACATTAAAAAACTTAAAAATTACAGAGGTTGAACCTAATAGAGATCAACCAAGAAAAAATTTCGATCAAGAATCATTAGAAGAATTAGCAGAATCTATAAAAGAATATGGATTAATACAACCCATAGTAGTTACCAAAAAAGATGGTTATTATAGTATAATTGCTGGAGAAAGAAGATGGAGAGCTTCTAAATTAGCAGGATTAACAGAGATTCCAGCAATAATAAGAGAAGACGATGAGAAAATAAATTCAGAAATATCTTTGATAGAAAATATGCAAAGAGAAGATTTGAATCCTTATGAAAAAGCAGTAGGAATAAGGACATTAATTGATAATTATGGATTGACTCAGGAAGAAGTTGCTAAAAAATTAGGAAAAGGAAGAAGCACAATAGCTAATATGGTTAGAGTTTTAAACTTAGAGCCTAGAGTATTGGAAATGGCTAAAAATGGAAAAATATCAGAAGGATATTGTAAGGCTTTGTTAGCAATTACAGATCCAGAAAAACAGTATAGAACGGCTATTCAAATGTTAGAAAGAGGTTCAACAGTTAGACAAGTAGAAAAAAAGGCTAAAACAAAAGAGACAAAAGAAGAACAAGAGAGAAATCATATTTTATATAAAAGTATAGAAGATAATTTTCAAAGCTTTTTTGGATCTAAAGTAAGATTAGATGCAGGCAAAAGAAGGGGAAAAATAATAATAGAATATACATCAAATGATGATTTAGAGAGAATTTTAGGATTAATAAAATAAAAAAGAAAGGTGATTTGATGGATAATATAATTGAATTAATAAAAACTGATAATTTTTTATTAATATTACTAGGAATAGTAGCTGTATTATTAATAGGTTTCATTATTTTAATAGTAAAGGTATCATTTTTAAATAAAAAATATATATCATTTATGAAAAAAATAGGTAATGGTAAAAATATTGAAGAAGACTTAGAAAATTATATGCATAGAGTTAATAGAGTAGAAAAACAGAATGTAGAAATAAAGGAAGTAATTGAATCTATTAATAAAAATATGAAGAATTGTATCCAAAAAATTGGAATAGTGAGATACAATGCTTTTAAAGACACTGGGAGTGATTTAAGCTTTGCTCTTGCGATGCTTGATGAAAAAAACAATGGTGTAGTATTAAATGGTATTTATTCTAGAGAAATGTCAAATATTTATGCAAAACCGGTTGAAAATGGAGTGTCTAAGTATACTATATCTGATGAGGAAAAAGAAGCAATACAAAGGGCAATAGAAGACAAAGGGATATATGAGGTGAAATGAAAGTAAGAAATAAAAAAACAATAAGTAAAATTGCTATTTTGATTCTTACATTATATGTAGTTTTAGCAATATCATTAAATATTATATTAAATTCAGGCGATGAAATCTGGAATTTTCAGAATGTATATAAAATATATAATGGGTTTAAAATATATCAAGATGCAAATGTAATAGTAATGCCATTGTTTTTTTGGATTGCAACAGGAATTTTTAAAATATTTGGAGCTAATTTATTTGTTTTTAGAGTAATACATTCTATAAATATATTATTTATAATTGTTTTTATATATAAACTGATGGACTATTTGAAAATACCTAGAAATGTTAATATATTAACAATACTGTATTTAATGATACAGCAAAATTTTGCATTTATAAGAACAGAATGCAATTATAATAATTTAGTAATATTAATAGTCCTAATTGGAATATATAACATTTTTAAAAGAAGAGAAAAAATTTTTTTACAAAGTATAATTACAATATTAATTTTTCTAACTAAACAAAATATGGGAATTTATTATTTTATTGGTTATCTTATATATCAAATAATTGGTGATAAAGAAAAAAAGAAAAGAAATATATTTTGTTATATATGTGGAACAATTTTAGGAATATTAATTTTTGGACTTGGAATGTTATTAAAAGGAAATCTAAAAGAATGCATAGAATATACTTTTGGAGGAATTACACAATTTGCAAGTGAAAATTTATTGTATAGTAGTACAGATATATTAATGTTTATATTTTTAGTAATATTGAATATAATACTCAGTGTATTTTTTATAAAAAATCAAAATATAAATAGTGAAATAAAAAATAATATAAAAGTTTTACTTAGTATATCAATACCAATATCATTAATGGCATATCCAATATTTAATGACACCCATATTATTGAAGCAAGTTTATTAATATATATAAGTATTATATTTATGTTATATAATATGTTTAAAGAATTTAAAGATATAATAATAAAAGCATGTAAAATAGTTAATTCTATACTTATTACAATAATACTGATTCACTCAACAATATGTGCATATAATTGGATGGGGACTATTTCTAAAGATTATCCTTATCATTGGCAAGACCCGTTTTTTGGTTCTGTAATTGATAAAAAACAATATGCAGAGTATCAGGAAGTAATTGAATTTATGAAAAAAACAGATAAAAATGTTATAATCTTATCAAATAGAGCAGCATTATATATGGTTCCGCTACAACGAAGTAATGGATTTTTTGATTTAATATTTAAAGGAAACGTAGGGAAAATGAAGGACGAACAAATAAATAAAGAGATAGATAATATGTATAATGTACTATTTTTAATTTATAATAATGAAAACAAACAATATTATCAAGAAATGAATACTATTAAAGAGCATGTAAATAATACTAGAAAAAAGATTGGAGATATACAAAATTTTAGTATATATGAATAAAACAAAGAAATATTACAAAAAATAGTAATTTTTTGTATAGGTGAACCATAAAAGAACAATATACTTTGTAAAGCTAAAATAAATTGTAAGAATAATATGAAAAAGCACTTTTTTGAGGTGAATATCTTGAAAAAGTGCTCTTTTTGAAATGAATTTTAAATAAAAGTTGAGTAAGATTTGCATAAAAAAACACAAGTATTTCAATTTTTTCGTAAAGAGTTAGATTTGGTAAATTGGTTACATTGTTTGTGCAGTGAGGACATTTTTTAACATGAGCACAGAGACTATCAGTGTTTAATGAGTTTTAGGTTGAACTTATTTGTTTCTAATAAGTTCATTAGATATTTATAACTCGAATACAATTAATTTTGTTTCTAATTAAAGATTTTGAAATACTTTCATTAATACCTAATTCAATTTTCTTCTATTATATACAAAAAGATGTTACTATAGTTTTATTAATATTAATTCTTGAGGAATATTTGCTATATCAATTATGCCAATTTTCTTGTTTTACAATTATTATTTATATTTTAAAGTTTATTTGACTTTTATAATTTATCATAGCCAAAATTATGTAAAGTGAGATAGATTTTATTTACAAATAAAAAATGATATGATATATTAGATAATAATAGAACTAAGGAGAAAAATTATGAATGATATATTAATAAAAAACAAATTGTTAAAAACATATGTAGAAATAATTTTAGACAAAGAAAGTATAAAAAAAGAAGATTTAAACAATATAAAAGAGATTATACTTGATAGTGAAAATATAGTAGGAGAATATAATAAGGTCTATATTGAAGAGATATCTTTATTTCCAAATTTAGAAAAAATAACAATTAAAAATTTAGGTTTTACAAAAGAAAATATGAAATTATTGAGCAAAATAAAGAAAATCAAATTTATAAATTGCGAAATAACAGGCATAGAGAGTCTAGAAAATGTAGTAGAACTTAGTATAAATAACACAGAAATTTCTGATTTTGAAAACATAGGGCAGTTAGAGAATATTCAATTATTAAAGTTAATCAACATAAATATTAATGATTTTAGATTTATTAGTCAATTGAAAAATTTATCAGGATTGTACATTGAAAATATACCTGGATTTACATTAGAAAAGATTGACATGCCTTTAAAAATAGAAAAACTTTCAATTATGGGAATTAATAAGTTAGACCTGATTATAATGAATAAATATAAAAATTTAAAGGAATTATCAGTTGATGGAAAAGATGTAAAAAAAATAAAAAATGAATTGAAAGAATTAAAAAATATAAAAATATTATTAAATGATATTTATGAATATGAGGAGTAAAATATGATTGTAGTTGCAAATACAAAAGAACTTGAGGAAAAGTATAATTTGAATAATTTGAAAGATGAAGAACTAGTAATGATTGAAGGTGGATTAAAAGGAAAGAACAAATATAATGCAGCACATTATAAAACTAGGACTACATATACAGTAAGAACAATAAAGAAAATTATCCAACAAATGGAGTTGATTGAAAAAGAGATTCCAAAAGAATGGGATGAATTTCAAAGAGCAAAATATATTTACACAGTATTAGGAAATTACATTGAATATGAGCACGATAGGGAAAAATACAATGGGGGAAAATGCTCAAATTTAACAGGTCTAATAACAGGAAAAGCAATATGTGCAGGATATTCTTTGATATTTAAGGAAATGATGGATAGGCAAGGAATTGAATGTGATTATGTAAGAGGAAGAAGTAAGAATGACAGACATGCCTGGAATGTATTAACATTACAAGGTAAGTCATATCCAGTTGACTTAACATGGGACTCATCAAGAGTACATAAGGGAAAAAAGGAGTTAGAATTTTTTGGAACATATAAAGATTTTTTCAAAGTTCATACTCCAGATAAAGATGAAAGAATATATAAATATAGCAGATTAGAAAAAGATGAAGTTAATGCAATAAATATATCTAGACATTCAAAGAATGAAGAAAAAACATCAGAACAGAAAAAAAAGAATGTAATTAGTTATGCAATAGAGAAAACATATTTTAAATTTGAAAAAATGAAAGGAACAGAAGATGCAATTAATCAAATGAAGGTAAACATAAAAAGATATATAACAGAAAATGATATAACAGTTTTTACAAGAAATGGAATGGCAAGAGATGAAATAATTAAAAATGTTTCTGTGGAAGATATGATAAGAATAATATCGGAAAGCTATGTTAAAAAAAGTATGCAAAACGGAAAGAAAAATATTTTAGAAAATGCGATTGAAGTCACAGCGAGAAAATATGGATTATTAAATGCACAAAAAGCTTTAGAAAAATATATCAAAACTGGACATATAAAAGGTTTTACTAGAGATGAAAATGCAAGAGAAAATATAGAAAAAAGAATTAATAATGAAATGGCATTAGAAATGATAATATCCGATTTTGTAAATGGACAAATAAGGCAAATTCAACTTGCAAAACGAAATGATGAAATGATAGAAAATGAAGCAAAAGAATATTTTAATGCAAATGAATTTATAGCAGTAAATTTCCCTGAAAATAAAAAAAGTGGTATCATAAAAAGAGCAATAGTATGGATAAAAGAGAAAAATTCAAAAATTATAAAAAGCAAAGAGAACACAAAGGCAAATAAAGAAAAAGAAAATAACGTAAGATAAAGGAGATGGATAGAATGGAATTTGCAGAAGCATGTAGTGAAATTGAATTTATTTTAGAACATTTAAAACCATCAGACAAAGAAAAAATACCTGAATCAGTATTTAATTTTTTTAGAAATAATAAAGCAATATTTTATAAAGTGAATCTTACAACAAAAAAGTCATTGATAGAGCAGGATTTAAAAGATGAAACAAAGGCTTTTTTACAAATAATACATTATAAATATTTTGCTAATCAAGAACAAAAAGAAAATTTTAAAAAAATATTGAAAAATGATGACAGAGGAACAAAGAAAGAACTTAAAGAGGAAATAAAAAATATAGAAAGCCAAGAAGTAGTAATATATAAGGAGAATATAATACTAAAAATACTAAAAAGAATAAAATCATTTTTTTATAGAAAATAAAATATCATATGGCAATAAGAATAATTGAAAAGTTCTATTCGTAAAGTACAAAAAGGTTTTTGATAAAGAATAAATATATAGAAAACGGTAAATAATACAACAGTTAATCATAATATAAAAAATTCAAGATACTACATTTTTATAAAATTTTGTTTCACATCATTGACACATATACAAGATATGCAAGATATGTAAAAATAATTTAAAAAGTCTATTGACAAAATATTAAAAAAATGCTAATATAATTGAGGTATTTATATTAGTGAAATATGGAGAGGTGGTCGAGTTGGTTTATGGCACCAGTCTTGAAAATTGGCGTGCGTTAATAGCGTACCGTGGGTTCGAATCCCACCCTCTCCGCCAAAATAAAAGTTAGATATATTAATATATCTAGCTTTCAATTTAAAAATTATAATAGTTGTAGGTGTACCCAAGTGGTGAAGGGGATTGTTTGCTAAACAATTAGGTCCCGTAAGGGGCGCGGAGGTTCGAACCCTCTCACCTACGCCAAAAAATAGTATGAATTAATCATACTATTTTTTTTGGCGTATATAACAATTTTTATAGAATAAGGTACTATATTGATTTTGAGTATATAATTTATAAATCTTTCGAGGTATAACAATTTTAATTTTATTAGTATCACTATAAAAAATAATGTTATAAGATGAAAAATGTTTTTTCTTTTTTAAAATGTGAAGATCATTAAAGCTAATTGAAAAATGATTAATAATTTTCTTTTTATCAAATTTTGATAATTCAAAAAAATGTAAGGTAGATGATTCATCAAAACATATAATAAATTGAGAAAATATAAATAAAGGTATTTTATTGAATAATATATAGTGATATAGGTTAAGTGCAATATACTTAGAATTCTCTAAATTATTTACCTTTAAAAAATTTTTTATATTTTCAGAATTAAATTTAATTAGTTTATAATGTTTTAAAGGTAAATTCGATGTATTTAAATATCTAAGTTTCATAGGAACTAATCTTAAGATAAATAAACTAATAAAAACACCTAAAGTAAAGCACGAAAATAATACAATGTTTATTCTGAAATTAATTAAGTATATAAAAAAATAAGTCATAATAGTAATAAGAAAAAAAAGTACATAAAAATGTGATTTTCTTGTTACAATAGTATGATTTAAAATATCTTTTTTAGTTAAAAATGCTCCTAAAATAGGTGACAAAATTAAAAAAATAATAACAGGAAGTATTTGAAAATTTGGATAAAACAGTAATACAATTGTTAGTAACATAAAAAATTCAGTAAATAAAAATAATGTACAAGCATATTTTATAAAGAAAGTACTTTGCGTTAATTTGATCATTTTAACCTCCTTTTTTACAAAATGTCACATATTTTTTAAAAATATATTTACAAATCTTATAAAATATATTATTATAAAATAAAGGACTTTATATATTATATAGTGAAAAAAGTAAAAAGTAAAGGAAAAATAAAATGAAAAATAGAAAAAAGTATAAATATATCTTTATAAATATGATATTAGTAATGCTATTTTTTACAAATCTAAGAGTACTAGCTTTTGATATAAATGATAATAAATGGAAGCCAGACTCAACTACAGAATCCATAGGACGGAATAAAATTGGTTGCTAAAGCTAATGAAATAATTGGACTTGTGCAAATGATAGGAACTATTACATCAGTATTAGCTCTTATAATTATAGGAATTAAATACATGGTTGGTAGTGTTGAAGAAAAAGCAGAATATAAAAAGACAATGCAACCATATTTAATAGGTACCGTTATGGTATTTTCTATAACTAATATAATTTTTATTATAGAAAAATTAGTAAGTTGATTTTAAATAAAAGGAGGAATGAATTTGATTACTAAAAGTATAAAAATATTATTAATAAATGTCACTTTATTTCTTCTATTATTATATCCAAATACTGTGAGTGCCACAGATAATCTAATGGTAGCTAAAGACTCAATGGATAGTATAATGTCAAATGCAGAAAATTTTATAAATCAAGGAAAATCTTCAAAAATCACATTTGATGAAAACAAGTTAAGTGAGAATTCTAAGTTTACATATAATATCTTATTAGGTATAGCCATAATATTATTAGTTATTATAGGGATGATATTAGGAATAAAATATATGATGGCTGGTGCAGAAGATAAAGCAGAAGTTAAAGAAACTTTAATTCCATATTGTATTTCTGCGGCTATAATATTTGGTGCATTTACAATTTGGAAAATAGCAGCTGGCCTTTTTTCTTAAAAGAGAGGTGAAGATATGAATAAAAGAATGGTAATAAAGATATTTATAATTTTTTTATTTTTGGTTTGTATAGCTATAAAAATATATAATGTATGTGCGTTTGGTGTACAAGATTTAAATGGAAAAAATGTAAAGCTTAATGATGTTAATGATATGGGACAAAAAATTATACAAATAGCCAGTACTATTGGTTCAATAGTATCAGTAATAGTTATTATTGTTTTAGGGATAAAATATATGATGGGAAGCGTTGAAGAAAAAGCAGAATATAAAAAATCATTACTACCATATATAATTGGTGCAGCATTTGTATTTGCAGCATCAAATATAGCTAATATGGTATATGTAATTGCAAAAGATCTTTAAATATGTTATAATAAATAATGAAAATCTCTAAAATATAAGATATAAAATAATAAAAGGAGGAAAAGATATGAAAAAATCTCTAAAAATAGTATTATTAATGTTAGTATTAGTAATTTCAATTAATGCTACAGTATTAGCAAAAGCATCAGGAATTTCACCAAAAGATTATACTGGTGGAGGAGCAAGCGTAAGTTCAATAACTACTACAGGAAATAAAATAATTCAAATAGTTAGTACTATTGGTTCTATTGCTTCAGTTATAGTATTAGTTGTTTTAGGTTTGAAATATATGATGGGAAGTGCAGAAGAAAAAGCAGAATACAAGAAAACATTATTACCATATATAATAGGTGCAGCATTTGTATTTGCAGCATCAAGTATAGCAACTATGGTATACAACTTTACATCATCATTATAATATTAAAAATAAATCTCATATATGCAAATATGGGGTTTATTTTTTTATGATTATAAAAATGATGTTGCATATAATAATGTTATGTTTAATTAAAATTAATATTGCTAATAAAAATTTATTACAAACTAATTACATAATAGTTACAATAGAATTAAAAATGTTTTTTTTGTTTATATATGTACCTTTTTAGGGTTTTTTGTGTTATAATAAATAGAGAGATTAAAGAAGGAGTGTGAGAAAAATGCAAACTTATGAAATACCTAGAAACTATAAAGGAGAGAGTAGAATATTATATATCTTTTCTACAAAAGCATTGATGTATACTGCTGTGGGATTGGTTATAGGGTTAGTATTTTACTTTATATTAAATGCCTGTGGAATGCAAATGATTGGGTTTGCATGTGATGCAATTGTTGGAGCAATAGGATTTGCAATAGGAACTTTTAAAATTCCAGATAATAAAAAATTTGAATTTGCCAAAAAAACTGGAGGAGAAAACATTGATGATGTAGCTAAAAGATGGATAAAATTCAAAAAAAAGAAAAATAGAGTGTATATTTGGAAAGAGGAGGAAACAAAAGATGAGTGATAATCAAATAAGTAATTTTCTTGGTATGGCATTAGCTATATTTGGAAGTATATTAATAATATTAGTTATAATATTTATTATAGTTTTGTACAAAGAGAAAAAACAAAATAAGAAAAAAAGTAAAAATTTAAAAATTCAGAATAACGAAAATAAAGATGTTAAAAAAAATCAAGACTATACAAGTAAATCCATTTTTGGATTTATGGAATTTGACAAAATTGAAGATAATATGATTATAAAAAATAGTGGAAAAAAGTTTATAATGGCTATTGAATGTCAAGGAATAAATTACGATTTGATGTCAGGTTTAGAAAAAAACAGTGTTGAGCAAGGTTTTTTACAATTTTTAAATGCATTAAGATACCCAATTCAATTATACATTCAAACAAGAACAGTAAATTTGGGAAATAGTATTTCTAGATACAAGCAAAAGATAAGTACAATAAGAGATGAATATATGCGTAAACAAATGGAGTATAATTCTATATTAAATAATAATCAGTATACAGAAAAAGAATTAAATAATGCAAAATTCGAATTAGTAAAAGCTAGAAATTTATATGAATATGGATTAGACATTGTAAATAATACAGAAAAAATGAATTTAAACAAAAATATATTAAAGAAACATTATTATATTATCATATCTTATACTCCAGAGGAAACAAATTCAAAGTATGATGAGGAAGAAATAAAAAATAGGGCTTTTTCAGATTTATATACAAGAGCACAATCATTAATTGCTTCTATTGGTGTATGTAGTGTATCAGCTAAAGTATTAAATAGTGAAGAATTAGCTGAACTACTATATGTTGCATATAATAGAGATGAAGCAGAAATATATCAATTATCTGATGCTTTAAAAGCAGGTGTAGATGAACTATATTCTACGGGTAAAGATGTTCTAGACAAGCGAATTATAGAAATAAATAAAGAAATATCACAGAAAGCAAAAGAAAATGCGAATGAAGCAGCAGTACAAGCTATTCTTGATCAAGAACGCGTAAGAAAAGTAAAACAAAAAGAAGCAAGAATGAATGAATTAATTGATGAAATGGCAAAAGAGTTATTAGATGAAAATGAAGAGATATTAGGATCAGATGTAATAGATGAAGCAAAAAAAATAATTGAAAAAGATAAAACAAAAGAGGAGGGGTAGATATGTTTTCCAAAAAGAAAAAAAAAGAAACGACTACATCATTAAAAAATAAAGATATTGATTTTTTAAGAAAGAAATCTATAAAAGAGTTATTGGCACCAGCGGGAATAGATGCTAGTAATATTGATAGACTAGAAATAATTTCTAATACCAAAAGATATGCTAGAAGTTTTTTTGTGTCTCAGCTACCAAGAATGTGTACTTTTCCAGAGCTATTTAGGGATTTATATCTTTTTGGAGATATAAATACTTCTATATATATTTCACCAATAAAGGAAGAAAAATCCCAAAATGATTTAAATAGAGTTATAAATGAGTTAGAGACAGAAAGAATTGTAGCTATGGACAAAGGAAATATAAATAGGGAAAGTACGATAACTCAAAAAAGATTTGAAGCAGAACAATTAAGAGATGAAATTGCCGCAGGATTTAATAAACTATATGAAGCATCTGTTGTATCTACCTTATTTGCATATAATTTAGAGGATTTAGATAGAGATACCAATATGCTAATATCAGAAATGTCTAAAACATTAGTAAATATAAAGACTGCATGGGGAATGCAAGAAGAAGCATTTCAATCTAATTTACCCTTGATGGAAGATAAAATAAAGAAAACTCATACATTTGATAGAAATTCAATGGGGACAGTATTTCCATTTACAACATCTGAAGTTGGACATATAACAGGTGTTCCATTGGGATTTAATAAACAAACGGGTACGCCTATATTATTTGATAATTTTCATCCATCATTGACAAATTATAATATGGTTATATTTGCTAAATCAGGAGCAGGAAAATCCGTTACAATGAAAACACTAGTATCAAGATCATCTGTACTTATGGGAATTGAAAGTTTAGCGTTAGATGCCGAAGGAGAATATACAATTGTTGCAGAAAGTTTAGGAGGTATAAATGTTGTAATTAGTCCTAATTCTAAAACTATTATTAACTTATTTGATGTAGAAGTAGAAAAAATAAAAGATGAAATTACAGGAAGAGAGAGGGTAGTATTAAACATAGAAAATAAGGTTGAGGATGTTACACAAGCATTATTGACAATGGCTAAAGGAAGTACAAGGAGTACAGAAGTAAATGAATTAACTAAGCAAATAATAGCAGAATCTGTAGCAGAAGAATATGCAAGCTTAGGAATAAACAATAATCCTAATAGTTTATATAAAACAGTAAGTATGCGGAATTCAAGGAAATAATTTATTTCAAAAAGAAAAGAAGGATATGCCTACTATTGGAAGTTGGTATAAAAGAATTCAAGAAAAAGCAAGAGATAATGAAAATGAAGATTATCAATTTCATTATAGTTATTTACTAAAAGTTATGAAACAGTATGTTAGAGATTTCGATGGACAAATGGCATACTTTGATGGTCAGTCAACTTTTGATTTGCTAGAAGGAGCACCATTTATAAATTTGGATATTTCACAGTTAGAGGAAAGGTTTGCAAGACCATTAGCACAACAAATTTTACTTTCCTGGATTTGGGAAAAGTTTGTTAAGAAAAATAGTGAAGATAGACGAAAAGCTACGCAAAAAAGAGTTTTAGTCGATGAAGCATGGATGTTATTACCATATCCAGAAGCTGTAGATTTTTTAAATAAAATGGCAAGACGTGCAAGAAAAAGAAATGTATCTTTAGCTATAATTTCCCAAAGATTCCAAGATTTCTATGAAAAACCAGAAGCGCAAGCAGTATTAACATCTTCAGATACGAAACTTTTTTTAGCACAAGATAAAGCAGAAATTCAATATTTGAAAGAAGTTTTTAAATTATCTGAAGGAGAAGCAAATTTCTTAGTTACTTGTCAAAAGGGAGAAGGGTTGCTAAAAGTAGGAGCTGATACAGCAATATTAAAAATAATACCAACGAAAAAAGAGTTTGAATTTGTTGAAACTAATTTAAACAAATTAGCTCAAAATAGTAATAATTAAAAAATGGAGGGAAAAATGAAGATTTTTGAAAATGAAAAAATTTGGAAAAAGTTGGTTATAGTTTTGGTTATGTTATTTTCTTTTCAGTGTGCATCTCCTAAAGCAGTAAAAGCAGACAGTGATTATGGAGGAATCTTGCTAAGTCCTATCATGTCTTTAGTAGTAGCACTAGGAGATCGGAATAGTAAATATTACACATAAGGCAGTAATGGGACAGAATGATTCAGTAATAAGAGTGGATTTGAAAGATGAATGGTGGAAAAAGGCCTTATCTACGATTGCTGGTATAGTAGCAGGTATAGTAGCAATTGTAGTCATAGTAGCGGTGACGGCACTTACTGCAGGCATAGCGACAGCAGTTATAGGAACTACTGTTACTGCAACAATAGGAACAGGAGCAGTATTAATAGCAACATCAGTAGGCGTTGTTTCTGGAGTAGCGTATTATAATACACAATTTCCAGATGACTTGATATTGCCAATATACTCAATTTCGCCGGAAGAAATTTTTAAAGGCAATATATTGTTATTTGATGTTGATTTCTTTAATCCAGTACAAGATATATATGTAAAACTAGATGATGGAACATCACTAAATATGAGTAACTATACAACAGATGATAAATTAAAAAATGCTATAGGGGATAGAGATATACAATATTATTATTATAACAAAAATGGTCAGGAAATAAAAACATCAAAACAAAATTCCGCAAAAGAATTACAAAAATTAATTAGTCAATGGTATAATGCTTTAAGAAATATGGCGATTGTTTTATCGATGTCTGTTCTTTTGTATATAGGAATAAGAATGTTATTAACAACAGTAGCACAAGATAAAGCAAAATATAAACAAATGTTGACAGATTGGTTCATTGGGTTATGTTTAATATTCTTTTTACATTATATTATGGCAACATCTGTTACTGTAGTAAAAAATTTTACTAACACGTTATCAATTACTAATTTAACTCAGAAACAACAACAAAAATATGCAACAACTTATAGTGTAGTATTACAGTTAGAAAATAAAAAACTAAAGAAAAAAATAGAAGATTTAGGCAGTCAATATAAAGATTTAATCCAAAAAGCAAAAGATAGTGATGGAAAAGAAACAGAATGGTTAATGTGGCCTACAAATTTAATGGGACAACTTAGACTCCAGGCAGAAATGAGTTATGGAGATGCGTCATTTATAGGATATGGTTTATGTTTCTTTACATTAACATTATATACAGTGTTTTTTGTATTTACCTATTTAAAAAGACTTATATATATGGCATTTTTAACTATTATAGCTCCATTAGTAGCATTAACTTATCCAATAGATAAAATCAATGATGGTCAGGCACAAGGTTTTAATAAGTGGCTGAGAGAATATTTATTTAATTTATTGATTCAACCTTTACACTTATTAATATATACTATATTAGTTACATCAGCATTTGAATTAGCAGGAAAGAATGTATTATATTCATTAGCAGCAATTGGATTTTTAATACCTGCAGAAAAAATCATGAGAGGATTCTTTGGATTTGAAAAAGCAAAAACACCTCCATCTATGGCAGGAGCTGCAATTGGTGCAAGTATGTTTAATCAGGGATTACAAAAAATATTAAAACCATCATTACCAGGAAAAAATGGAAAAGGAAATAATAAAGGAAAAATTGGAGAAGAAGAAGAGAGCAAAGCACCTAGAATGGGATATAAAGGTGATGATACAGTAGATGCAGTAGGAGAATTAATAGGAGAAGATAGTGAAAATCCTATACCAATGGGAGAACAGACTCCGGATAATGGTTCAGATTATAACCCAGCAAATGACAGAAATTATAATTCTATGTTAGATAATCCAAATACACCACAAGCAACGAATATTGACGAACCAAATGAATCTGATCAATTAAGTGATTATAGTTTATTGGGAATGGCTGGAAGAGGAATATACAATAGTAAAGTAGGTACTCCACTTAGAGGTGCAGTAAGCGCAGGAAAATGGGCTGGAAGAAAAGTTGATTCTGCAAAACAGGTAGCAGGAAGAGGCGTTAGAAGAATAGGAAACTCTCCAGTTGGAAAATTAGGTAAATTTGTAGGAAATTCACGTGAAGGAAAATTTGTTAAGTATTATGCAAAACAGGGAGTAAGAGCAGCTAGAAATACTGTAGGAAATGCAATTGCTTCAGCACCAAATGTAGCAGTAAAAGCTGCAACAGGAGCACTGTTAGGAGTAGCAGCTGGAGCAGTAGGAGTTGGAGCTGGATTAGCTTCTGGAGATATTGGAAATGTGGCTAAATGGGGATTAGGAGCTGCAGCTACAGCTGGAGCAGTAGGAGCCTCAAGAGTAAGTATAGAAACAGGAGGAGCTGAAAGAACAGCAGCTCAAATAGCAAGAGGAAAAGCAATTTATGGTGACAAATATGAAGAACGTGAAGCAAAAAGAAATATACAAAATTGGAAAAAAGACTATAAAAATAAAGAAGCGATTGAACAAGAGCTAGGAAAAGATAGAACAAAACAATTATATACAAATGGAGATATAGATACATATTTGAAAAATGAAGTCACAGATGTAAAAGATATAGTAGCGTTAGAGAACTTGAGGAAACAATCTGCTGATAATATGTCAGCAAGTAAAGCTGTAGCTATTAATAGTAAAAAAGATCAGATTGGTGAAGATCCTTCTAAAATGACAACTAAAAAAAGAAAAGAATGGAAAGAAACATTTGCAAAAGATTTTAAAGATAGAGGTGTATCAGATAGTAGAGCAAAAGAAGGTTCAGATAAATTAATGAAAGATGTATCAACATTGTATAAAATACGTAAAAAATTATAGAAAAGGGGGCTATATGATAATAAATTAATTATTACAAAGTAATATAGATTTAGTTCATATAGCCTAAAATTTTATAAAAGGGAGCAGTATATGAAAAATTTAAGATTATGGTATAGCAGAAACAGAAAAAATATTTGGAAAACATCTGGAATAGTTCTTGCTGTAATATTAATAATACAATTAGTGAATTATTATTACAAAAAGAAAAATGAAGAGCAATTAAGTAATATAAATATAACAAATAATCAAACTCAAAATATAAATTCTAATTTTAACACAATAACACTGGAAGAAAAAACATCATTAACGAATGATAAAGTGACTGAAGAACAAAAAACAGGTGCACAGCTTATAAATGATTTTATAGAAAAATGTAATAATAAAAATATACAAGAGGCTTATGATATGCTTTCAAAAGATTGTAAAGATGAATTATATCCGAATGAAACAATTTTTGAACAAGCATATTATAACAATATATTTAATGATTCAAAAAAACAAGCAACTGTAGAAAATTGGATAGATAATATTTATAAAGTTCTTATAAATGATGACTATTTATCAACGGGTAAATATTCGGACGAGAATAATATACAAGATTATATTACTATAGTACAAGAAGATGATAAAGATAAACTTAATATAAATAATTATATTGGGAAAGAAGCAATTGCAAAATCCGCAGAAGATGATAATTTAACAATGGAAGTTCAAGAAATAAATACGTATAAAGATTACCAAATATATAAAATAAAAGTAACTAATAAATCATCATATAATATTGCATTAGATGATGGAGTAAATGTAAGTGCTATGTATTTGGAAGATCAAAATGGAATAAAATATTCTGCTTATACTCATGAATTAGGAAAATCACAATTGTTATTAGAACCAAGACAAACCAAGGAAATAAAGATAAAATATTATAATAAATATAGTTCAAATAGAAAAATAAAACAGATGGTATTTTCACGAATTGTTTTAGATAATGCTGCATATCAAATATACGAAGATAAAAGTTTATATAAAGATTATGATAAAATTAACATTGACTTATAAAGTAATAATTGATAATAAAAAGGAAAAAAAGGAATGAGAAAGAAAGAGTTAGTAAGGAAGATTATAGTATTAATTACAATTATAGTAATAGTAATAATTAGTGCGGCTTCTGTATATGTTATAAAAAAAGATGATGGGACATATAAAGAAGATGATTGGAAAAATACACAATTTGCATCAGAGCAATTTGTAAACAGTACTACTATAGATAATGATGGGAAAATGAGTACTACAATGACTGCACAAGAAGTATGGGACAAATTAAAAGCAAATAATAGTAGAGTAAGTTTATATTTAAACGGACCAGAAGAATTAGCCAAATTAATGAATGCAGAAATGGTTACACAATATTTGGATACAAGAAAAAATCCAGATGAAGAATATAACTGGGATGACATTAAAAATATAGATGTTAACTCAAAGGATGTACATGGAATTGTAAAGCTAAAAAGAGCTGGTGATGATGGTAAAACAAATACTATGAAGTATGTGGATCCAGAAACATTCCAATCATATATAGATGCATATAATGAAAGTGGTTCAGAAGCAGATAAAAATAGAGCATTGAGTTATTTTACTTTAGAGGAAACAGTTTCTGGTGATACAAGTGATAGTACAAGTGGAGAACTTCAGACTATTGATGGTGTTGATATGCAAGTATTAACTACAAATGGACTAATTACTGTTTATAATGGTGATGGATCTGCTATGGAAGGAGGAAGCAATGACAGGTTTGGACAACCATTAGCTGATGGAAAAGTGGCAGCTAGAGGAATAGCACCAGATAAAAGTGTAATATATATACAAAGTAGAACATCAGGAGAAGGTTCTCATGCAAATGGAAAATTCTATTATATATGTGATACTGGAGGAGGCCTATCAAGTAATCAAGTAGATATTTATGTAAAAGCTTCTCAGTCTGTTATAAATAGATCGCCTTATGGTTCATATCATAAAGCAAAAATATCATTAGTAGAAAAAAATGTTACATGGAAACAATATTTAAGTAAATATTATAATAAAACAGTAGGAAATGGAAGTACAAGTGGAACATCTTCAAATAGTGACAAAACAACAGCTACATTTTTAGAAAAACTTAAAGAACAATATCAGCAGATAAATTCAAATTGGACATATAGCCGTAATTCACCTAATAAATCTAAAAAGCGTGCAAACTGTGCATCAACTGTAAGCTGGGCTCTGCAAGAAATGGGAGTGTTAAAGAAAGGTCAAAATGTATATATAAATAGCAAAAATAAAATAAGCAATGAAAGTAAGTTATCTAAATATATGACTAAAATTGATGGTCAAGGAAAAACTATGAATCAATTGATAAAAGAAGGAAAATTGCAGGAAGGTGATATTGTATTTTGGAAAAATGTAGTACATACAAATGTATATGCTGGAAATAAAAAATGGTATGATTCAGGAACATCAGCTACAAATAAAAGTACAAGGCATTATACTAAAGATTTGACAAAACCTAGAAAAGTAAGTTATTTAAACAATGGAAGTCAAAAAATATATGCAATTTATAGATTTAATGATAAAGGAGAATTAAATAATAGTAGTGCAGATACAAATAATACTAATAGCGATAGTTCAAATAATACTACAAAGGTTTCTGAAAATGCAAATTCCGTATTATATTGGCCTACTTTAGAAACAGATATAAGTTCTAGTGATAGCACAAAAGTAGATATAAAAGCAAAACAAGGAGAAGATGTTTTTGCGTGTGAAACAGGAACAGTAAAAAAAGCAGGAAATAGCAAATCAGCAGGTAAAGTAGTAGAAATAGATCATGGAAATGGATATATTTCAAAATATAAATATAACAGTGAGATACTAGTATCTGTAGGAGATGCAGTGAAAAAAGGACAGGTTATAGCAAGGACAGGGAAAACGGGCAATGCTAAAGAAGAAGGCGTAGAGTTCCAAATAGAATATAATGGTAGTTTAGTAGATCCAATGTCTTTTAAGTATGAAAATGGGCTAGGTTCTGGAACTGGTGGATTTGCAAAGAATTCTAAAGAGACTGCAAAAAGTTATGTAGCAAAAGTTGCAACATGGAATGAAAGAACAGAGAAGATTCAATCAAATGATCCGGATATACAGGGAACTAATAGAACAGTATATGATATGACTTCTACGGATATTAATTATAAAGAATTAATTAGTGGATATACAATGCCATTTGATTATTTATGGGATCTATTAGTAATGAGTGAAGACAAAAGTTTTGTTATGGATTTAGCAGATTTAGTATTAAATAGCCAATTAGAAATAACAGTGCATGATAATCTTACTGTAGATACAAATGTTAATGTAAAAACATATACAAAGAAAAAGAAAACTATAACAAATGCTACAGTCAGAGTTGAATATGGTGATTCAGCAGATTCCACACAATCACACTCAAGAACAGGTGGACCATGGGATGATATAGAAAGTACAGATTATAAAACAACATCTACAACAATAACTAAGACTAATACATTAGATGTTAGTTTAACTAAAGCTGATGTTTGGATAGTAAAATATACAAAAAATTATAAATATGAAGTTCCAGATAAAACTGTGACTAATTCAACTAACACATTAGACGATACACCATATCCAGATAGTCCTAATGACACTGGTCAGTCAGATACTTATAGTCATGGTGCAGACTTATTAGCTGAAGAGGAATCCAAACTTAAAGCATCATATAATTATGTTGATGGAAATGTAACTTCAATTGATGAAAAAATATATAATGGTACATTTAATAAAAAAGAAAATATTACAGACACAGTAGAAACTAAGAAATATGTAGAACAACCATCAAGTGGAGTTAAAGAAAAAACAGACCCAAATTCTAAGGAACCTAATTTTGTAAATATATTGTTAAAAAATGAAAATCAAAAAGCTAAACATAGTATATTAGGTGCTCCAAAGTGGTTATTTAATATATTGCAAGGAAATAAATCTACAGCTAATATGGTAGATTTGACAAAATACTTATTATATAAAGCGACAAACGATACTAAATTTTGGGATGCAAATAAAGAATTTGATTTTAGTATTTTTGACCCTGATAATTTTGTAACAACATCTGAAGCGGGAGGAGATTTTGTAGTAAAGACGGATGCAAGTGGAGCAGCACCAGTAGTTACAGATAAAGCAAAGTTAGAAGAAGGTTTAAAGAAATGGTTAAAATCAAATTCTAAACAGAGAAATAATGCATTATCCGTAGTAGATACAGTGTTACAATGTCAAGAAGAAAATAAAGTGAATGCAGTGTTTGTGTATGCATTTTTAAGACAAGAGACAGGTATTGGTTCAGCTAACACAGCACATGTAAAAACAGAAAACAACTGGGGAAGTTGGAATTTAGGTCATGTATATAGTAGTCCGGAAGAGAATATAAAAACAATTACAAATGGAATGCAAAATGGAAATATATATTTTAAAAAAGGGAATACGACTGTAAGTAAAATAGGTGCAATTTATTGTCCAAATGAACCAAGCCATCCTAATCAAGGTGATGATTGGATACAAAGAGTTAACAAAAATATGTCAGACCTATATTCTTGTATGGGAATACAGACCTCAGTCAGTGGTGGCTCAGGTTCTGTTGCTAAAGGAGGAGCAGGAACTACAGGTGTATATACATCAACAAAAGGTAAAAAATACAATTTATATTTACAAGGAAGTGGTGCACCATGGGCCAATAATGATTATGGTGATTCTCATAGTATGGCCTATGCTGGTTGTGGACCAACAGCAGAAGCGATTATTGCTAGTGCATATAATGCTAATATAACACCAGAAACCGCAAGAGCAGATATAGTAAAACATTTAGGAAGAGGAAATCATTCAAATGCTACTTGGATAGGACAATCATTTAAAAGATTAGTTCCAAATGTAAAGACGAGTGTTGGAAATTTTGTTTCAACTAAAGTAAAAAGTTGTTTAAATAGTGGCGGACAAGTATGGTTAGTAGTGCAGAACTGTAAATATACAAGTGGAGCACATTGTATGGCGTTAATTGACTATAAAGAGAGCAATCAAGTATATGTAGCACACGGAAATTCAAAACGTAGGCCATCTGGCTGGGACTCAATAAGTGCTATAAAAAGCTATCTAAAATATAGTAGTGTATTGTATGTAGGAGGAAATTAGTGTGAAAAAAAGCTTAAAAATAATGATTATTGTATTAGTCATTTTGATTATAATAATAGCATTAATATTACTAGGTTGGAAGAGTAAAAATTTGGAAGGGATAAATAAAGAGGAAAAGATAAAGGATAGTGAATTTGAAGTAAAAGAAGAAAGTCAAATTACAAAAGTCACAGATGATCAAGAATTTTTTAGAGCAAGTAATTGTGTTCAATTATATTTAGATTACTTATATGATAATAATGAAGAGGCAGTAAAAACTGTATTAGATAAAAATTACATAGAAAATAAGAATATATCTGGGATTGATGGTTTGACAGGAGATATTAAGGAAGTCTTAAAAAATCAAGATACAGAAGGTGTAAAATTTATTCCACAGATAATAAATAGAGTTGAAAAAAGTATAGATATTTCAGTATATTTTATAGAAGGAAATCTTACTGATGAAAACTATCAAAATGAAAAGACAAGTAATTTTACAGTAATAATTGATACATCTAAAAATGTATTTTCAATCATACCTGAAAACTTAGAAAAAGAAAATGATTATAATTATAATTTAGATATAAAAGATGATACTACAGATTATTATAATGAAATTGATAGTGAAGATATTTCTACTGTAAAAATATTAAAAACATATTATGATTATTATCAAAATTTGGCAATAAATAAACCAGAAAAGGCATTTGATTTGTTGGACAAAGATTATAGGGAAAAAAGATTTAATAATGAACAATCAAAATATGTAGAATATTTAAATAACATAGATATTAAAAACTTAAGACTTAGTAAATATTTATTTAATGTTTATGATGATTATACTGAATATGTTGCAAAAAACAATGATGATAGTTATTTTATAATTAATGAAAAAGCACCAATGGATATAAGTTTAATTTTAGATACACATACTATAGATGTAGCACAATTTACTAAAAAGTACAATGAAGGAAATGAGCAAATAAAGATGGGAATGAATATAGAAAAAGTTATTGAAGCAATCAATCAAAAGGACTATCAATATGTGTATAGTAAATTGGACGATACTTTTAAGCAAAATAACTTTCCTACATTAGATAGCTTTATAGAATATATTCAAAGTAATCTCTTTGAATACAATAAGGTAGAGTATGATGAATTTACTCAAGATGGAGATACTTCAATATATAAAGCAATTATAAAAAATAGTAAAGCTGAAAATGAAGATGGAAAAAATATAACTTTTGTAATGAAATTATTGGAAGATTCTAATTATGTAATGTCATTTAGTATCTAATTAATAAAATTATAAAGAGAGAATATTATATTCTCTCTTTATAGATAGAAAAGGAGGCTTTTATGATAGAAATAAAAAATATTTCAAAATCTTACGTAAAAGGTTCAAAAGTGATAGATAATGTAAGCTTAGAAATAAAAGATGGAGAAATATTAGGTTTTTTAGGACCTAATGGAGCGGGAAAAACGACAATAATAAAGATGATAACGGGAATACTGGAAATAGACAAGGGCGATATTTTGATAGAGAAAAATAGTATTATTAATAGTCCTTATGAAGCAAAAAAAGAATTTGGTTTAGTACCTGATAGTCCAGATATGTTTTTGAATTTAAAAGGAATAGAATACTTGAATTTTATAGCAGATATATATCAAATTGATGAAGAAAAAAGAATAGAAAGAATAAAAAAATTATCAAAAAAATTTGATATGGAAGAAGCTTTAAATGAAAAAATAGAAAAATATTCACATGGAATGAGGCAGAAAATTGTAATAATTGGAGTATTGTTACATAGTCCTAAAAATTGGATTTTAGACGAACCAATAACTGGATTAGATCCTAAATCAATATATGATCTAAAAAATATGATGAAAGAATATGCAAAGAATGGAAATGCTGTATTTTTTTCTACACATATATTAGAAGTAGCAGAAAATTTATGTGATAGAGTAGCTATTATAAACAAAGGAAAAATAGTATTTGTTGGAAAAATTGAAGAATTAAAAGTCAAAATGAAAGAAAACAGTTCATTAGAAGAATTATTTATGGAGATTATAGAAAATGATTAAAAATATATGTTTATTAACAAAGATATCTATAAAAAATATATTAGAGCGAATGCAGATTTTTGATAATGAAAATAAAAAAATTAACAAAAAATCAATTTATTTTTGGTTTATAATTATAATAGTTTGTACAATATCTTATATAAGTAATGAACTAATAAACGTTTTACAAGAATATAGTCAATTAGATTCATTTTTAGATATATTTTTTGCATTAATGACAACTTTTATTGTAATGCAAACAATTGTACTTAGTATGAATTTATTGTATTTTGCACAAGATGTAGAAAATTTATTGCAATATCCAATAAAACCTCTGGAATTGCTAATATCAAGAATAAATACAATAGTTATAGTGCTGTATGGAACTGAATGTGTATTTGCAGTCATACCTCTAATCTTATATGGAATAACTAGTATGATGGGTATAGTATATTATTTGGAAAGTATTTTTATATTAATATTATTGCCTATATTTTCAACAATTATAATTTCTATATTAACGTTAGTGATATTAAATTTAATAAAAAAAATTAAGAATAAAAATGCATTTCAGCTAGTTACAGTATCTATTCTATCAGCTGTCATAATTTTAGGAGAATTTATATTCATAAAAATATGTTTAAATGATTCACAAGAAATAGAAAAAACATTAATGTTTGTATGCGAATATATAAATAGATATTTTATAATTTTAAAGCCAATAGTTGAAATTTTAAAACAAGAAAATATATTAAGAAATATAATAAAAATAGGTATTGTATTTATGATAATATATGGGGTATTTATGTTTTTGGGGCAAAAATATTATATAAAAAATATATTAAAAACAACTGTATATATAAAAAAAGCAAAGACAAAAAAAATATTTTGGCATAAACAATGTAGACAAGATAATATTATTTGTAGTTATATAAAAAATGATATTAAAAGTTTATCAAGAAATATAGTATTTTTTATTCAAACAATTTATCCTATTTGTCTTATATTAATATTAGCTATAGCAATAGTATTAGTTGTTCGATTACAATTACAACAATATGAAGATATAAATAATATATTTTCAACAGTTTATTTAAATATGGAGGGAGTTAGTATAATATTAGTTATTTTACAAATATTATTTTCTATACCCAATATATCACTTACAGCAATATCAAGACAAAGAGAAAATGCAGTATTTATGAAATATATACCTATTAGTTTTTTAAAACAATATTATTTAAAAAATGTACTACAATGTGGTATAAACATACTAACTAGTATAGTGATTTTAGCGTTAATTAAGTTTATATTTGTAAAAATTACTGTAATGGAATTAATAATGTTATTTATTTTAGGTGGTTTTTTAAGTATAGTAAATAGCAAATTGATGTTGATAGTTGATATAAAGAAACCAATATTAAATTGGAAAAATGAAACTGAAATCATGAAGCAAAATCCAAATAAAATTTTTCAATATATATGGAATATATTAATATTTGTATTAATGATGTATATGAAGAAAGCATTAAAAAATATTTCTGTAATATATGGTAGTATCGTCATTATTATAGTTTTTGCTTTATTTGATATATTAATAAATAGATATGTAAAAAAGCAATTAAATAAAAATACTTTTTTTAATAGAATAATATAAAAATAAATGGATATTTATTTTATCCATTTATTTTTATATTAAAAAGATTAATAAAAATATTAGCAATGAGTCTAATTATTGGATTGTCATTATATAAATCATTCATATATTTTTTCATGAAAGGAAGTTGAAAAAATATAGATAATATCAATAGAACAATTAAAAATGATAATATATTTTTTAAATAATCAGAAAAAGTTCTTCTTTCTTTTATTTTATATCCTCTATTTTTCAAATCTTGTATATATGCATCATGATATGCTTTTTGTTTGGCTTGTTGTATTTCTTGTTCATATTTTATATTATTAGTATAGTCTTGAGGGATATTGGTATTTTGAATATTTTGTTGATGATTGTTGAAATAATTTCTTTGACTCTGCAAATCATTCAATTCACTTTTTAATTCTTGATTCTGTCTATATAACATATCATATTTATCTCTAGAAATTTCATTATCAGATAAAGACTTATCATAAGAAGCCTTTAAAGAAGGGTCTGACAAAGTTTGATAAGCTTCATTTATAACTTTAAAAATTTCTTCATATTTTTCTTTATTATTTTCACTTTGTAAATCTGGATGATATTTTTTAGCAAGAGTCTTATAAGCTTTCTCTATAATTTCAGGAGAAGCATTTCTATCTATTTGTAAAATCTTATAATAATTTTTTTCCATAATTTTATCCTTTCATAATAAATATAACATAAAAAACAAAAGGAAGCAATAAAAAAAATGTGTTATTTCATGCTTTTAAATATGGAATAAATTACAAAAGAAGTTATACGTATAAAAAAATTCTAACCAAATTTATAAATAAAACATAATATATATTGGTGGTAGTATATGTGAGCCTTTAGGCAAAGCGAGAAAGGAATGGATTTTAATATGAAATTAGGGTTAAGTTTATCTGGGGGAGGAGTAAAAGGAGCTGCACATATAGGAGTAATTAAAGCGTTAGAAGAAAAAAATATAAAAATTGATAGTATAGCTGGAACGTCATCTGGTAGTATAGTAGCAACATTATATGCAATGGGATATAATGCAGATGAAATATATAAAATATTTAAAAAGTATTGTAAAAAAATTAAATATGTAGATATGAAAAATATAATAAAATTAATTTATGGATTGGTTATAAGAAGGAAAATTATTATAGATGGATTAAATAGTGGAAAAGAGATAGAAAGGTTAATAAAAAAAGTTGGAAAAGAAAAAAATATAGAAAATATTACAGATATAAAAATGCCATTAGTAATTCCGGCGGTGGATATGTGTAGTGGAAAAGTTATAAGTTTTTCGTCTTTAAAAGATAAAAGAATATTAGATAATACAGAGTTTGTAAATAATATTGATATAGGTAAAGCTGTAAGAGCAAGTTGTAGTTATCCAGTTGTATTTTCTCCATGTACTAATGAAGATCATAAATTAATAGATGGAGGAATTAGGGAAAATACACCTTGGAGAGAGTTAAAAGAGATAGGTACAGAAAAGGTAATAAGTATAGTATTTAAAGAAAAATTTGAAGCTAAAGATTGTTTTAATATTATTGATGTAGCAAGTCGAGCCATAGGGTTGTTATGTAATGAATTGTCTAATTATGAATGGGCAGGGTCAGATTATTTAGTAGAAATAAATACTAAAAAAATTGGATTATTGGATATGGATAAAATAGATGAATTGTATGAAGTAGGATATAAAACTATGAAAAATGAATTAGAAAAAATATTTGAGTAAAAAATATAAAATATATAGAAATTTGAAATGGAATGTAAAAAATATTAATATCATAAAAACGTTTAAATGAGTTTAATAATTTTTTAAAAATAAAAAATTAGATTTAGGCTGAATTTTTAGCTTAAATCTAATTTTGTGATAGAAAATTGTTTATTTTTTTTCTACGGTCTCTTGTATTTCAATATTCTCTGAATCTATAGCATTTTTCCTATTTTGTTGAGTTTGTAAATTATCTTTAGCAACAGTCATCAATAATTTAATTCTATTTGCTTGATTGGTCTCACTTGCACCAGGGTCGTAGTCTACAGGAGATATATTTGCATAAGGATAATTCTCACGTATTGTTTTTATAACACCTTTTCCAACAACATGGTTTGGTAAACAAGCAAATGGTTGAACACAAATAATATTAGGAATACCATGTTCAATATATTCAATCATTTCAGCTGTTAAAAACCAGCCCTCACCAGTTTGGTTTCCGATAGATAATACATTTTTAACTTTATCTTCTAGGTGCCAAATATCACAAGGAGGTAAATAGTTCTTTTTAGAATTTGCTAAAGCAATTTTCATATCTTTTTCTAAGATGTCAATTAATTTTATAGCGGCTTTCATAACTTTAGCTGATGTTTTATTAGTATTTAATAAACTATTAAAAGTAATTTTATGAGTAGCCATAAATTTAACAAATCCCATAAAGTCTGGTAAAATAACTTCAGCACCTTCTTTTTCTAATAAATCAGCTACAAAATTATTTCCAAAAGGATGATATTTTATTAATACTTCACCAACTATACCAACTTTAGGTTTTTCCTTAGATGTATCTAATTCTATATTTTCAAAATCATTTACAATATCATAGATGCTTTGCTTAAATTCTTTATTTGATGATTTGCGTAATAAAGTTTTGCATTTTTCCATCCATTTATCAAATAATTTTTGGGTTTCTCCTTTATGTACTTCATAAGCTCTATTTTTTGTAAGCATTTTCTGTAATAAATCTCCATAAAGAACTGTTTTTAATAATCTTTCTAATAATGGAACTGTTAATTTAAATCCAGGCATTTTTTCCATACCAACAATATTAAATGATATTACTGGGATATTTTCAAATCCAGCATCTTTTAGAGCTTTTCGGATAAATCCGATATAATTAGTAGCTCTACAGCCTCCACCTGTTTGAGACATAATTAGTGCAGTTTTATTTAAGTCGTATTTTCCAGACTGTAATGCTTCTATCATTTGTCCTGTTACAAGGATAGATGGATAACAAGCATCATTATTTACATATTTTAATCCGGTTTCAACAGTTTTTTGAGTACAATTTCTTAGTAATTCAACCTTATATCCGCTAGTTTGAACAGCAGTTTCTAACAATTCAAAATGAATAGGTGCCATTTGAGGAATTAAAATAGTGTAATCTTTTTTCATTTCTTTTGTAAAGATTTTTTTATGTTGTTCATAATTACCAGTTGAATGAGATTCTCTTTTTTCTTTTTCTCTTTTATTCATACTAGCAAGTAGCGACCTAATACGTATTCTAACAGCTCCTAAATTGTTTACTTCATCTATTTTTATTAAAGTATACATTTTATCATAACTAGATAAAATTTCTTCTACTTGGTCAGTAGTAACAGCATCAACACCACAACCAAAAGAATTTAATTGTACTAATTCTAAACAGTCATGTTTTCCAACGAAATCAGCGGCAGCATAAAGTCTAGCATGAAATACCCATTGATCAACAACTCTAATAGGTCTTTTTACTTCGGTTTTATCAGAGATACTGTCTTCTGTTAAAACACATAAACCTAAAGATGTAATTAAAGTATCAATTCCATGATTTATTTCTGGATCTATATGATAAGGTCTTCCAGCTAAAACGATACCTTTTAAATTATTTTCTTCTATGTATTTTACTGTTTCTACCCCTTTTTGTTTAATATCATCTTTACATTTTTGATATTCTGTTTCAGCTTTTTCAGCAGCTTGAGATAATTCGTCTTTTGTAAAGTTATATTCTTTAAATTCATCTAATTCTAAAAGTTTTTTTACTAAATTTTTCTTATCAAAAGGTAAAAATGGATTTAAAAATTTGATTTTTTTATCTTTTAATCCTTCTATATTATTTTTTAGTACTTCAGAATAAGATATAACAATAGGACAGTTATAATGGTTATCAGCCTTTTCATATTCTTTTCTAGAGTATGGCATACAAGGATAAAAAATTGTTGTAATACCTTGTTCTAGTAAACTTTCTATATGACCATGAGAAAGTTTAGCAGGATAACATACAGATTCTGAAGGCATTGATTCCATACCTTTTTCATAAGTTTTTCTAGTACTTTTTTCAGATAATACTACTTTAAATCCTAGATTAGTTAAAAATGTAAACCAAAAAGGATAATCTTCATACATATTTAAAACTCTAGGGATACCAATGGTTCCACGAGTTGCTTCTGATTCTTCTAAAGGTTTATAATTGAAGATTCTTTCATATTTATACTGAACTAAATTTGGTAGTTTTTTAGATTTTGTAATAACTCCAGCACCTTTTTCACAACGATTACCAGTTACATGTATTTGTCCATTGCTAAACTTATTAATTGTTAATTTACAATGGTTTTCACAATTATTACAATGAGTATGTGTTATTTTAATTTTTAATTTGTCTAATTCTTCTGTTTTCAAAATACTAGAAGTATAGTTCATATCTAAATTAGATTCATATTGCTCTTTAGAGAGTAAAGCCATTCCGTAAGCTCCCATAAGGCCTGCGATATTAGGACGTACAACATTTTTTCCAACAATTAATTCAAAAGCTCTTAATACAGCATCATTGTAAAATGTACCACCCTGAACTACAATATGTTTTCCTAATGTTTCTACATCTCTAACTTTCATAACTTTTTGAATAGCATTTTTTATAACAGAATAAGATAAACCACTAGAAATATCACCAACTGTGTAACCTTCTTTTTGAGCTTGTTTTATTTTTGAGTTCATAAATACAGTACATCTAGAACCTAAATCTACAGGACGCTTAGCTTTAATAGCTTCTTTTACAAATTCAGATATTTCTAGATTTAAACTTTTAGCAAAAGTTTCTATAAAAGAACCACACCCAGAAGAACAAGCTTCATTAAGCATAATATTATCAATAGAGCCATCTTTAATTCTTATATATTTCATATCTTGGCCACCAATATCAACAATACTTGTAACGTCAGGTTCAAAGGTTTTGGCAGCTGTATAATGTGCAATTGTTTCAATTTCATTTAAGTCAACATTTAAAGCTGTTTGTATTAATTTTTCACCATATCCTGTAACACCACTATATCTTAAAATGGCTTTTTTAGGTAATTGTTTATATAGTTTGCGTAACATATTCATAACACTGTTTAAAGGATTACCTTCATTACTTCCATATAAAGAATATAATAAATTGCCGTCTTTATCAATTAAAACTAGTTTAGTTGTAGTAGAACCAGCATCAATTCCTAAATAACAATCACCTTCATAATCAGCTAAAGGCTTTTCAGCAACTTTGGCTTTATCATGTCTTTGTTTAAATTGTTCATAATCATTAGAGTCTTTAAATAAAGGGTCTAAAGGATGTGTTGTTGTATCTTGAGAATTTTTAAAATGTTCTATTTTTTGTTCTAACTCATTAGGGGTTATAGGTTCTGTATTAAATGAATCTAATGCAGCACCTTTGGCTACTAATAGATGAGCATTTTCAGGTATTATAATTTGCTCATCTTTTAAATTTAGTGTTTCTATAAAACGTTTACGCAATTCAGGAAGATAACTTAAAGGTCCTCCTAAAAATGCAACATTTCCTCTAATAGGTCTTCCACAGGCTAAACCACTTATTGTTTGATTAACTACTGCTTGAAAGATAGATGCAGCTATATCTTCTTTTGCAGCTCCTTCGTTAATTAATGGTTGTATATCTGTTTTAGCAAATACACCACAACGAGAAGCAATAGGATAAATGGTTTGATAGTTTTTGGCTAATTCATTTAAACCGGCTGTATCAGTATGTAAAAGTGATGCCATTTGATCTAAAAAAGCTCCAGTTCCACCTGCACAAGTACCATTCATTCTTTGTTCTATAGAATTGTCAAAATATATAATCTTTGCATCTTCTCCACCTAATTCAATTACAACATCTGTTTTTGCATAATATTTTTCAATTACACGTTTGCAAGAAACGACTTCTTGTATAAAGTCAACTCCTAAAAATTTAGCAGCAGACATAGCACCAGAACCTGTTAAAGCAACAGTAAATGTTGAAGAAGGATATTTTAATAGTAGTTCTTCTAAAACTTGGCAAACTGTTTTTTTAGCATCTGAGAAATGTCTACGGTAATCTGAATATATAGTGTTTTTATTATTATCCATTACAATTATCTTGACTGTTGTTGAACCAACATCAAGTCCTACATGCAATATTTCGTTCATTATAATATCTCCTTTTTGTATATAAAAATTTATTATTATTCAACCTAATTGTATACGGAAAAGCAAAGTTTGTCAAATGGAAAAAGGTGTAAAACAGCAAAAAAATAGGAATTTAAAAATGATAAAAAATAATAGTTCTAAGACGGACAAACAAGAAATAAAATATAGTAATAAAAAGATAGGAGGAACCAGATGAATAAGAAAATAATAGTGTTTTTTGCAATATTATTAATAGTAGTATTAATAGGCGGATATTTTATACTAGAATATTGTAAAAAGAAAAATCAAGAAACTGTTATAGAGGAATATACACCTCAGGAAGAGATAACCGAAGAACAAAATAGGCAGACAATTGTAAGTTTATACTTTTTGAACAGAGAAGATAATAAATTATTACCAGAAGCACGATTAGTAGATATTAAAGAACTAATGAATCAACCTTATGAGAAGCTAGTAAATATGTTAATTGAAGGACCAAAAAATGAGAAATATTTAAAAGTGTTGCCAGAAGGTACAAAATTAAATAAAACTTACACAGAAAATGATATTTTGTATTTGGATTTTTCGAAGGAATTGCTTAATTATGATAAAGAAAAGGAGCAAGCTAAAGAAAATATTACAAATAGTTTAGTAAATACATTAACACAATTAACAGAAGTTAATGCTATAAAAATAGTTGTTGATGGAAATGAATGTCAGGATTTTGGAGAAACATATATGTTGAAGAAATAAAAAGGATAAAAATCAAAAATAAAATCAAAAAGACTTGAAAAAATAACAAGAGATAATATATAATTTAAAAAACGATAAAAGTCAAAAGAAAATAGCAATAAGAAAAATAGTCAAGTACATTGAAAATAAAATACCTTTGTAAAAAGCT
>CAKPPS010000007.1 GCA_934177795.1 uncultured Clostridia bacterium
TATTTTATTGTTTAATTTGTCTACATACATTTGATCAATATTGTTATTTATTAATTTTATCTCATTTTCTAGTTTTTTAAGTATCTTTCCATAATCATATTTTGTCATTCCTTTTTTTACTTCTAATTCTATTTTTTCACTATTTATTTTTTGAAAAAGATTTTTAATATAATTAATTATATTATCTTCTAAATTAGAATAGCTAAAACCATGTGATGTGCAAAGTTTTAATTTTGAATTTCTGCGATAATTATTACATACCATATAATAATTACTATTCTTTTTTCCTCTTACTCCTATTTTATGTTTGCATTCATAACAAAAAAGTAAACCATCTAATAAAAACATATTTTTCTTTTCGTTTCTATTGTAGTTTTGAACTATTACCATTTTTTGCACTGTATCAAATACTTTCTTTTCTATTATTGGTTCATGTGTATTTTCTACAATTATCCATTTTTCTTCTGAATTTGGTCTAATTTTTCTATTTTTATAACTTACTCTACTTCTTTTATTTTGCACTGTTATGCCTATATAAACCTTATTTTTCAATATGTTTTTTACTGTTTTATTTTCCCAAAAAGTTTCCTTATTATACCTTAGTTTATTTGCTGTTGGAATATTGCTACTATTTAAATAATCTCTTATAGTTCCAACTTGATTTCCATTAGATGCCATATTAAAAATAGTCCTTACAATTTGAGCCTCTGGTTCATAAATTATTAATTTATTTTTATCATTCGAATCTTTTATGTATCCAAGTGGTGTCTTTCCTCCCACCCATTTTCCTTGTTTTTGCATAGTGTGAAGTGCTGTTCTAATTTTCTTTGATAAATCTTTAGAATACATATCATTTAATATTGATTTAAAAGGTGCAATATCATTGTTGCCATTTGATGTTTCAAAAGTATCTATTCCATCTGTTACCGAAACATATCTCACATTATTTTCTGGAAACCATTTTTCTATATATTCGCCCGTTTCTATATAATCACGACCTAAACGAGATAAATCTTTTGTTACAACCATATTGATTTTTCCGTTTTCTATATCTCTTACCATTCTTTGAAAATCTGGTCTATTAAAGTTTGTTCCAGTAAATCCTTGGTCTATATATGTATCTATTAATTGGTACTTCCATCCTAATTTTTGCACATATTCTGTTAGTAAGGTTCTTTGATTTTTTATACTTTCACTTTCATCATAGCCTCTATCTACATCTTCTTTTGATAACCTTATATAAATTGCTACCTTGTATATTGTTTTTTCTATTTGTTCAAGCATTTTTCCTCCCTTCTATGCTTGATAAAAACAATTTAAATTTAAATTTTATTATATCTTATTTTGAATAAAATTTTAATGCTAAAAAATATCTTTTTTTAAGATATTAATTATTAAGTGTTTTATTAATTCTTCTAACTCTTCACCTTTTTCGTCGAAGTATATATTGATTTTGAAAGTTTCACTCATATTAACTCACTCTCCCTATACTATATATACATCTAATTTCTTTAAAAAATTCTCTCTTATTTTAAAATTTATTTTAGAATTTTTTAAGATATCCACATCTTAGCATAAATAGTTCAAGGGGAGCTATGCGATAGTTTTCACTATCACACACCTACCCAGTATAGTAAAATATGTCATATGTTTTGTTCAAAAACATTGGTATTGCTGATTTTTCTAATCATAAAAAATGTCCAATTTAGAAATTTATCTTACTCAAAAATTTGGACATTTTTAGCTTATACGTAATTTTATAAATAGTAATGTGACTAAATGCAAAATAATAGTACACAAAACTACTTTTTTATTTAATAAATTCCCTTATCATATATTCATCAATAACTTTTTCTTCATCTTGTTTTGCAACTTCTCTTAATTTCATCCTTTCCCTCCTCTACAAATAAAACTTGTAATTTATATAAATCTATTTAATTTTCTTGTTTATCAATCAAATCTATTTGATTTGATACTTTTTTTCTTATTTCATTTAATCCTATACAAATAATAATCATTCCTGTTCCTAACATAACAAAAAATTCACCTTTGTTATATCCTTTTTCTTCTATATATTTTTTTAAATCAGTTAAACTATCATCATATATTTTTTTTACTGTTCCATCTTTATAATATAAAGTAAATTCCAAATTATTGAAGGCTAGAAAAAACTGAATTTTCCTTACATTATAAAAATCTTCCGAACTATCATAATACTCACTTTTTTCTATTATATTCTTTATACTTTGCCTATTTTTGTCATTTACATATAAAAAATCTTTCCCAAAACCTTTTAATATAAAATATACATTAAAAATCAAGAAAAATATTCCTATTACAATTAAAATACTTAAAAACATCTCAATTTTTACTAATCTTTTTCTTTTCATAATTATTTCCTTTTACATTTAACAAATTATTATTCTGAAAACTACAAATTACTATTTTATTTTTCCTTATATTATCATAAGAGCACATAATTATCAGCTAACTATTTGCCCAAAAACTTGTAAGTTGTCACACTAATTTTCAATTACTTCTATTGATTTTATTTTTAATTCATCCAAAGGTATATTCGAATTTTCATATTGTACTTTTACAATTTTTTCTCTTTGTAAATCTCCTATTATTTCAGTATTCTCTGTTATATATGCCTTTACTGCAAATGGAAAATTATAACCAGTATCACAATGAGTATCATCTTCTAAACTATATTTTAAATAAACATATCCCGATTCTACATATTCATCACCAATAGTTACAATTGAAGAATATGTCCTTTTTCCAGTTAATGCATCTCTTTTCATTTCATTATAGTCATTTGATTTTAAAACAATAATCGAATTATCTTTAGTATCAAAGGCATTCTCTCCCATATCATAACCTTTTTTACTTAAATCTCCACTACAAATCAATATGTCTCCTTCTTGTATATAGCTTGTATCATATTCTTTCAATGTAACATAATCTAAACATTTCTGTTTTTTATTATTAATATTTGCTCTAGTATATTCTTTCATTTCAAAACCAAATTCTCCAAAATGTTGTCCATTAAATATATAAATATATCCATTATGATTTAGTTCCACTATTCCTTGAATAACTGTATCTTTAATTACTTCTGTAGTTTCATCTTTTTTAGACATATCATATATAATGTTTCCTCCCTTATCATAAATAACAGAATACTTATTAGAATTTTCTGCTTTATCTGATTTTTTATCTTTACTAAAAAATACTACACCAAATAAAAATATTACTAATATAGTACAAATTACAAGAATAATAATTTTTTTCTTCATATACAAACCTTCTTTCTAGAAATTACTAGTTATCTCGAAAATTTATTTGTTATCATTACTTTCATTTAAATATTTTTTATAAAATTCATCCATTGAAGATATATATTTTTGATCTTGTATTACTCTAAACTTTTCATATTCCCTTTCAGCCTTTTGTATTGCTTCTTTGTGAGATATGTTACCACTATTATTTAGTACTTCTTTTCTTCTAAATTTTAATAAATCATCAGTTGCATTTATCCAATCCTTCATTGTCATTACATGTCTTTGTTTTGCTTCATCTTCTGCAAATACTAAAAACATATTAGTTAAATCTTTTAAATTGTTCATTTCTTCTTCATTTAGATAGTTCTTAGCTACTATAACATCATATTTATATATTAATCCATCTGGAGAATTCTTCCAAGTTGTTAGTCCCATATGTTCTTTTTCTGAATTTGCTCTTTTAAAAATCAATTCTGCTGCAGTATGTCCACTAATTGCATAATGTAATTTATTTTGAACTATCTTAAAGAATGTATACGCTTCTTCTGACTTTGGATTATAATCAGTTGCTGTTGCAATAAATATATCTGTAATTTTTTGGTAAGCCATTCTTTCACTTACTCTAATTGTTTTTATACGTTCTAATAATTCGTCAAAATACCTGGCATCATATTTATTTCCGTTTATAAAACGTTCGTCATTTAAAGCAAAACCTTTGGTCATATACTCTTTTAAAATTTTAGTTGCCCATATTCTAAATTCTGTTGCTTTTTTTGAGTTAATTCTATAACCTACAGCAATTATAGCATCTAAACTATAAATTGTTGTATTATATTTTTTCCCATCATCTGCAGTTAACGAGCATTTCTCGGTAACTGAATTTTTATTTAACTCATTGTCTTCAAATATATGCTTTAAATGTAAACTAATGTTATCAGTGGAGCATTCAAAAACTTTTGACATTCCTTTTTGCGATAACCATAATGTTTCATCTTTATAAATTGCATCTACTTTAATCTCACCATCACTATTTTGGTATATTATTAAATTATTTTCCTCCACAAAACTTCTCCTTAATTTTTATATTTTTTCTTTCCTCGTTTTTAACAGTTAGTAAGAAATCCTTACTAACTACATTTTCATGGTTGGTTTCCTTTTATTAATAAATCACTTGGCTCTCTTCCAAACAAAGATAATGATTAACTAATTCTATTTTATATAAAACATTTGTTTTTGTCAATAGTAAAAAAATAAATTTCAATTTTTTTTCAAACTATGAAATTTAAATTTCTATATTAAATTCAAATTGTTTTATCCCGCATACTGTCTACTTTGTAATCTACCTTCTGGTATATCATGTAAACAAATTGCAATCGCCAGGCTTAGCCCCAATTTAATTGATGCTTCAAATCCTGTTCCTATAGCCAAACCTTCTGGAAAATTATGAATTGCTAAACCTATAGATACAATAATCCCTGTTTTTAATAAACTATTTTCATTAAATTTTTTATCCTTAATTGTAAAATATTTTTCTACTACTTTATCACATATAATCATCATTATTATTCCTAAAATTGTTCCTATTAATACATTTGTTATATTACTAATTTTTAAAGCTTCTGGTACAAGGTCAAAGCTTATTATAGACATCATTAAACCTGATGCTAATGACAAGACAAAACTTAAAAATTTTTTTGATTTTCTTTTGCTGATTACCCCGATAATACCACCTATAGTGGTTCCAAATGTTCCAAAAAATAATCCAATGCAGGTTGTTTTGAATATTTCTTCCATACTATTCTCCTTAATTTTTTTATTAAATTTTATTTCATTTCTTTAATATTATGTATAAAATATATTTTATTTTAACTTATTTACATAAATATTCATAATATATAATAATGCAATATAATGATTTCAACTAACAAATATACAGGGTTTTAGGTCATTCCCTTATAGAAAACCTAAATATATTATATAAGGATTGAAATATATGAAAAAATTGTTTTATACTTTTCTAATAGTATTTTTATTAGAATTGTTTAATATTCTTCCATCTTTTGCTGCTCAAACTCCTTATTATGATAGTAGCTATAATAATAATCAAGGAGCTATTTTTGCTAATGGTACAGCCATTACTATTTCAGAAGAAAATGGTAGTACTTTAGTCAGTTGGGATGGTGGTAGTCAAATTGTTTCTAATTCAATAAGCATATTTGGCGGTGGAATAGGAGACACTTATACAACTTCTCAAATTACTATGAACAGTGGTACGGTGCAAAATATTATTGGTGGTGGTATAGGATATACTCAAGATGCAATCTCAAAAGTTAAAAATACCAATATCATTATCAATAATGGAACTATTTTAAATCATATCGTTGGTGGTGGTTACTTTTATTCTGAAGTTGACACATCAAATATAGAAATAAATGGTGGTAGTATTTTTTCTGTCCAAGGAGCTGGATTTGCAACTGGAACAATTGATGGAAAAACTTATTCCGTAGGTAGTAAAGAGGATTCTAAAAATTCTCCTAATAAAACCCTTACTAGTAATGTAATAATAAACTCTGGTCGTATTTCTGATCTTCTTTATGGTGGTGGTCAAGGATATTCTTTTACTGGAACTTCTAATTTAACTATAAATGGCGGAGATATGAGTACTGCTTATGTGACTGCTGGTGGATCTAATGGATATACTGAGAATGCTAATGTATTAATTACTGATGGCACTATAAATATTTATCAAACTGTTAATAGAGGAACTTTAAATAATGCAACTATTAAAGTTGTTGGTGGAAATTTTAATAATTTTTATATTGGAGGCGAAAAAGACGCTTCAGATGTAACTGGAAGTTTAAATACTGTTTCTGCTAATTTAATTAATGGAAATATTAAAAATCTAGATTCTGGTACTAGTAATCAATTGCCAATAGAAATTGACAATGATAATTATACAGTTATTTCTACACCAGATTTGAAAACTGAAAATGATAATATCGGAGATTTAAAAAAACAAATATCTTATAAGTTTGATATTTCTCCTCACAATTTATTTTTATTTCTTAATGAAAATAAGAAATTAAATGTGTCAGCAGAAACTTTTCCTACAGGATATGAAAATACAATAACTTCATCATTAACTTTTTCTAGTAAAAATCCTGAAATTGCTTCTGTAGATAGTTTAGGAAATATAACCGCTATATCTGCTGGTACTACTGAAATTACAGCTACTCTTGGTAGTCAATCCATTTCCTCAGTAGTAACTGTTAATGACATTAATAATTTTACTACTATTACCATTATCTTAGTTATGATTATATTTATAATAATCTCTTTATTATTACTTTTTCTTTTACCTATTTAGGTAGAACAAAAGCGGACATTAATAACTTTTGTACTTATTAAAACATTTTGCAGTCCGCGTCTTTGTTCGTGTGCGAAATTTTCAAAGCAAATTTCTGTGCAATATATTTATATTATAGGAAGTTTAGAGAACTTTCGTATAATATAAATATAATCCTCTATTTTTTATATAATAGAGGATTTTTTCTTATTCTTCACCTTTTAATTTTTCAGCTCTATCTGCTGCAATTAAATTATCTATCATTTCATCTAAGTCACCATTCAAGAAATTTTCCATCTGATATATACTCATTCCTATTCTATGGTCTGTTATTCTTCCCTGAGGATAATTATATGTTCTTATCTTTTCACTTCTATCTCCTGAACCAACTTGAGATTTTCTTGCACTTGAGATTTCATTATCTTGTTTTTGCTTTTCTATTTCATATAGTTTAGTTCTAAGCATTTTCATTGCATTATCTCTATTTTGAAATTGTGATCTTTCTGTTTGACACTCTACTACAATACCACTTGGTTCATGAATTAATCTTACTGCTGAAGATGTTTTATTTATATGTTGTCCTCCAGCTCCAGATGAACGAAATACTTCCATTTTTATATCAGCTGGATTAATGTCTATTTCTACATCTTCAACTACTGGTAAAACAGCTACAGTTGCAGTCGATGTATGAATTCTTCCACTACTTTCTGTATCTGGTACTCTTTGTACTCTATGAACACCACTTTCAAATTTCAATCTACTATAAACACCTTTTCCAGTTATCATAAATGATATTTCTTTATACCCACCTAATCCTGTTTCATTTTCATTAAGGACTTCAAGCTTCCAACGTTTTCTTTCTGCATACATTGTATACATTCTAAATAGTGTTCCTGCAAATAAAGCTGCTTCTTCTCCTCCAGCTCCTGCACGTATTTCGCAAATAATATTTTTATCATCATCTGGATCTTTTGGAATTAATAAAAATTTCAATTCTTCTTCTATTACAGGTAATTTTTCTTTTGATGAATAATATTCTTCTTCTGCAAGTTCTTTCATTTCTGGATCTTTTATTAATTCAGCTGCTTCTTCCATTGCTTTTTTTACTTCTTTATATTCTCTAAATTTTTGTACTATTTCTTCTATACTCGCATGTTCTTTCATTAATTTTTGCCACTCTGTATGATTTGATATAACTTCTGGATCACTTATCATTTTAGTTAGTTCATCATATCTCTTTTCTACTGTTTCTAATTTTTCAAACATAACCATTCTCCTTTTTTATTATTGCTTTTAGTATTATACTATATTTATAAGCTTTTTGCAATGTTCTGTTAACTAAATATTTTACACTAACTATTTTAATTATAAATCAATTTTATTATACTTAATATTTAATTGATTTAATAAATTAATCTCTCTTTCTGTACAAGAAAAAATAATTATTTGTCTATCTTTATATTTATTTATTAAATATTTCAAAATATTTTCTAATCTAGTTGTATCATAATATGCAAATGATTCATCTAGAATTATTGGCAATTTTTCTTTTGATAATTCCTCAGTCATGGAAAGTCTTAATGATAAATACAATTGTTCTATAGTTCCTGTACTCAATCTATTTGCTTCAACATAATTACCATTTTTTAATTCTACAATAATTCCATTATCATCTTGTAATGAAACATTTGTATATTTACCATCCGTAATACTTGCAATATTTTGTGATAAATTTTGCGTGAATTTTGGAGTTACTGTATTTTTCATTTTATTATAAGCTTTTGTTAAAAATTCTTTTGCTATAATCATACTTTTTTCTAATTTTTTTAACTCTAATATTTTATTATTATTATTTTCTATTTTTTCTTCTATTTTTACTAAATTATCTAATTTAGTATTTATACCTTCTTTTTCAAATTCTAAAGTTCGTAAATTTATTTTTATTTCATTTAATTGTTTTTGCATTATATTTATTTGCATATTTATTTTTTCTAAATTATTTATTTCTATTATTTCATTATTTTTTATTTTATTTAAATATTCATTTTTTATTTTTTCTTTTTTTAAATTAATATTTATATTTAAATTATTTTTTATATTATTTATTTCTTCTTTTAATTCTAAATTATTTTTTTCTATTATTTTATTTTCATCTAAATAATTATTTTTTTCTTTTTCTATATTTTCTTTTTCATTATTATATTCATTTTCCATATTTTTTATTAATTTATTTTTATTTTTTATTTTAATTAAAGAAAATATTATATCTATTGGTACTGTAAGGAGAAAAATATATTTAATAATATTATTTTTTATAAAAATAAATTGTGCTATATTAATTATTAGTAATAATAAAAAAATAATTAATAATATTTTTTTTATTTTATTTTTATTTTGTTTTATTTTTTTTATTTTATTTTTATTTTTTTCTAATATTTTTTCATTTTCATTTTTTATTTTTAAAATTTCTTCATTATTATTATTTATTTTTTTTATATTTTCTTTTTCTATATTTTCTTTTATTTTTATTTTTTCATTTTCTATATTATTGTTTTCAAAAATTATTTTTATTTTATTTAAATATTCAATAATTATTTCTAAATTTATTTTTTTATTTATTAAATTATTTTTATTTTCTTCCATTATATTTATTGAATTTTTATATTTTTCTAACTCTCTTTTCTCTTCTAACAAATTATCATTTTCTCTTAATAAAATATTTAATGGCTTTTCACGTGATCTTTCTGTTCCTATTTCATCTAATTGTCTTTTATTAATTCTATCAATTGCTTTTTTATATGAGACATTATCTTCTCCTGTTCCAACTAAATTAGCAATTTTTTGTATTAATATATTTTGCTCATTTTTTTCTAATTTTACTTCTCCTTGATTTACCACAATTGTTGATAAAAATAATTTTTCATCTATTTTAGTTTGCTCATAAAAAAATTCATTTCCTTTATTTTTATCAATATTAAATTGTTTTGATATATCTTCTTTATTTTTATTAAATATTTGTGGATTTTTTTTTCTAAAATCTCTAAAAACTTCATATTTTTCATTATTATCTAGTTCATATTCTATTTTTCCTGAAAATTCTTCTGTTTGCCATGGTTTATATTTTTCAAAATCCGAATATTCTCTGCCATTTTTATTTTTTGAAATTCCATACAATGAATTTGTTATAAATTTTAATATTGTTGATTTTCCTGATTCATTTTTTCCATGTATTATATTTATTCTTTCATTAAAATCTATTTCTTTATTTTTTATTTTTCCATAAGAATTTATTTGTAATTTATTTATTTTCAAAATATCACCTCTTTTATTCTAATGCTTCATATACTATTTCTATTGCTTTTTCTAATATTTTAAGTTGTTCATCATCACAATTTTCTTTTTCTTTTAATATTTCTTTTGTAAATAATCCTTTTAATGTATTTTGGTTTGCTATTTTTTCTAGTTCATATTCTATTTGCGTACAATCCTTTATTTTTATTATTTTTTCATTAGTAATTAATTTATATATTTCATTTTTATTTATCTCGAATTTTCTTTTACCTATTAATATAATTTTTATTAATTCATTATTTCTATTTTCTAATTGATCTATTTTTTCTATTAAATCTTCTTTTGAATATAATTCTGTTATATCTATTTTTTTCTCTGTGAAATCATTTTCACTTAATGGTATAAATTGTGTAGATAATTTTTTGTTTTCAATATTTCCAACTATCATTCCATGTTGTCCCAATTCATCAAACCCTAATGAAATAAGTGACCCTGGATATACTATATTTTGATTTTCTGTTGTATTATAATCTAATTTATGTATATGTCCTGTTGCAACATAGTCAAATCCTTTTTCTTCTAAAATTTTTTTTGATATAGAATTATATTGTTTTTCATCAATATTTGCGCCATCTATTGTACTATGAATTACCAATATATTTTCTTTATTTTTTTCATCTAATTCAATTTTATTTATTCCACAATCTGTGCAATAAAAATCATTAAATCCATACCCATATATATTAACATTTTCCATTTCTATTTTTTCAATCTTTGCATTAAAAATATGTACATTGTCATTCCATCTAAATTTATTATAATAAGAATTTTTAGTAAATGGATCATGATTTCCTGGACTTATAAATATTTCTGTATCTGGTATTTCTTGAAATAATTTATTTATGTATTCAATTGTAGATTTTCTAATATATTTATGTTCATACAAATCTCCTGCTATAAATAAAAATTCTATTTTGTTTTCTTTTATATGATCAATTACTTTTTTAAATACTTTTCTTTGTTCTAGTCTTTTTATTTCTCCTAGGGTTTCTTTATCTGATAAGTTTACAAAAGGACTATCAAAGTGTATATCAGCTATATGTATAAATTTCATTTTATTTCCTCTTTCTTATTTAGTATCTTTTTTATTTTATACTAATTATATATTTTTTTCAATATAATAGCGAAAATTTTTTTGGTATTTTGTGTAAGCAAAAAAAGCCTGAAATATAATTAAAAATCATATTCAAGGCTTTTTTCTAATTTTCTTCATCTAAAGGTCCAAATAATTCATCAAATTTTGCTTCTAATTCTTTTTGTAAATCATAAACATCTTCTTCCTCATGAATTGGTTCTTGTGGTAAAATGAAATCTTCTTCGTCTAATTCTTCTAAATTAACTTTTGTTTCTTTGTTCTCAACTTTTCTCCCTCTATTTATTTTCTTATCTTCTTTTTTTGCTTCTTTTTTATGTTCCTCTTTTTTATTATCATCTTCAAATAAATCATCTAATGACTCTACCTGTAAATTATTAGCTTGTTCCGTTTTTTCACTTTCTGGTACATAAGGATTATATGGATTATATTTTCTCCATTCTCCTCTTTCTATTTCTCCAATATCATTATGACTTATCTCGTATTTTTTCATTTCTTTTGCCATTGGATGTTTAAAATAATAAAATTTATTTGCTTTAACAGGTTTTATTCCTTTTTCAAATACAATACATAAATCATTGTCCATTCTTCTTAATTCATCTGGAGTCATTAATGCTCTTGCCATTACTTGATCTGAAACACTCTTTCCTGTTTTCCAATTTTGTCTATCTCTATTTATTGATATACTATCTCTCTCTATTGTTTTCTCTCCTAATGCTTTTGAAAAATATTCTACAGTTTTATATGAGTTACTTCCTAAAAATACATGTGTATCACAGTTACCCATTATTGTTTCATAAGATTTTTCATACACTGCTTCTAATTGGTCTACATTTTGTAATATAACACTAAATGAGATCTTTCTACTTCTTGATGTTGAGATTTTTTTATCAAAATCCGGTATTTTTCCTATATTAGCAAACTCATCTAGTATGAAAAATGTTTGTTCTTTTAACGCTCCACCATTTTGATCTGCATAATCATATAATTGCTGAATCATTTGTGCAAAGAAAATTGTTAGTAAAAAGTCATATGCTGTATGTGTATCTGATGATATAACATATAATGCTGTTTTTTCATTTCCTATTTGTTCAAAATCTATTGTATCTGTTGATGTTAATTCTGCAATTTCTTTTGAATCAAATTTACCTAATTTTGATTGTAATGAACTTAAAATTGAACCATAAGTTTTTTCTGGTGCTATCTCAATTGATTTATAGTTCATTCTTGCTGGATGATCATAAGGTAATTGACTCATTAATTCAGTAAGTAAGTTACTACCTCCGTTTGCATTTGCAGCTCTAACTAGCTCTGCACAACTAGCTAAATTTTGTTCTTCTTCTGGTCTAGTAGCTAATAAATAATATATTAATGCTTTTAATAGCATTTCAGCCATATCATCCCAGTATGGATCTGAACCACTTTCTGATTTTTGTCCTTTAACTATTGTGTTTGCAATAACATCTACGTCTAATCCTGATGAAATGTGCATTAATGGATTATATCCATCACTATATTCTGGTCTTACTAAATTTAATACTTTAATTTTATATCCATGTTCTTTTAAATATCCTGCTGTTCTATCATACAATTCTCCTTTAGGATCTGTGAAGATATAAGAGCCTAACATCTGATATGCATTTGGAATTGAATATGAGGCTGATTTACCAGAACCTGATCCGTCCAACTACTAAAACATTAACATTTCCTCTTTTATTAACTGGTAAATAATTATTTTCTGCTAAAACAATTCCTTTATTTTTACTTAATATTGCATATTGCTCACCTCTTTGGCTCCAATCACTGGAACCATGTTCAATATCTGTATATTCATTTTTAGGTGCAGACCTTACAAATCCTATAAAGAAAAATACTGAATAAAATATCGTTACAACCATTAATGTTGAAAAATATGTTCCCATTGCACCTTCTGATACTATTTTCCCTAGTGTTGGAAAAGGTTGTGCTATAACTTCTCCAAATGTTGTTATAAATTTTTCCAAATCCATAGTACCACTAGCTTTTGCTATGTATTGACTATGTGCTATAGGCGTAACAAATACTATGGCAATAAATATCCATAGTATTCCAAATATTATAAAATTTGTTCTATTCCTTTTTATCGCACCTTGTAATTTATAATTCATTCAATTCACCTTCTCTTTTGTAAATTATCTATCTTTGTCTTCTTTTTTCATTGTGTTATTTATTTTTTTCATTCTTTCTCTTTTTTGTTTAAAATTGTTCATATTTTGTCTTGTACTTCCATCACTTCTTTTTCCATTTTCATCTATTGTTACAGGTGGTTTTACTTTAACAGATACTATCTCTGATTGAATAATTTCATCTAATCTGTCTATTTTTCCATTTTCTCTAATTTCGGTGGCATCTCCAGCTTTCTGGCTTTTTTCTAGTTTATTGTCTTTTTCACTTATGAAAGAAAAAACTACACTTCCTCCGTCTGTTAAATTTGTACTACTCATTTAATCCTTCCTCCCTTAATTATCTTTTTTGTCTCTGATTTCAAAGGCAAAATAAGATTTATTTGGTTTCAACTTACATTTTCCTTTTATTTCATTTGTTTTTTCATCAAAATATAATACTGGTTTTATTTCCTCTGTTGTTTCTGGATCAATTACACATATTGGTCTTTTTAAGTTTGGTGTATATTTAAAGTCTTTTATCTCTGTTGCATATTCTGAATATATGCTATTACATCTTAAAGGCATTGGTTTTTTACTAATAGATACTTTATTTCCTTCTAATATTGCAGTATTTACTACTACTCTATCCTTTCCAAAAGATAGTATTACTAATTCATCTTGATTAGCAGATGGAAAATCTATATAAAATGTCTTTCTTTTCATATCTCCGTGTAATTCATCAACTGATTCTAATCTTTCTAAAGCATATTTAGGATACTCTTTTGCTAATGCTTTTGGAGTCTTAATTACTTGATAAATTACAGTATTTACTCCTTTTGGATCTGTAATGCTAAAGCTTTTTCCTTCCCATGTCTCCATTTTTTTACCTCCATTTCTATGTTTTTTAATCCATAGTTTATCTTTTGTTTTTACATATACACTAATATTTTACCTTAAAATAAGCACATTGTCAACCAATATATTATGTAAAACTATTTTTCTCTTGGATTAAATGTTGATATTTTATTTAATTCTTCAAATTTTTTTCTTTCTTGTTCTGAAAGTTTTTTCGGAACCATTATTTTTACTTCTGCAATTAAATCTCCCCTAGTTCCTTTTCCATCTTTATATCCTTTATTTGGTATTCTTACTATTTCTCCACTTTGTATTCCTTGCGGAATATATACTTTAGTTTCTTCATCTATTGATTGTATATTAACTCTAGTCCCAAGAGCTGCTTCCCAAGGTGTTATTTGTAAATCTGTATATATATCACAACCCCTTAATTTAAATTTTTTATCATCTTGTATGTTTATTTTTATAAATAAATCTCCATTTTTAGCTCCATTAATTCCTGGTTTTCCTTGTCCTATTAATCTTATTTTTTCTCCATTTCTAATCCCTTGTGGTATTGCAACCGTAAATGTTTTCATCCTTCCATCTATAGTTCTTAATGATATTTTTTTATCTAATCCGTAAAATGCTTCATATATAGTAGAGTTTATTTCTGTTTCTACATTTTCTCCTCTTAATGGTTCTTTTTTATTATTCTTTTCTGTTTTATCTATATTTCCGAAAAATATATTTGCTATTGAATTTTTTCCCTTAAATGTAAATTTTCTACTTGTTAAATTTCTAGAATTCCATACTCTATCATATTTTCTTTTAGCACTTGGTGTAGATAATGTTCTATATGCTTCATTTATGTCTTTTATTCTTTCTTCGGCTAGTTTATCTCCTACATTTAAGTCTGGATGATATTTTTTTGCTGCATTTCTATATGCTATTTTTATTTCATCTATTGAAACTCTACTTGTTTCTAATCCTAGAATTTTATAGTAATCTTTATAAATCATTTGACATCCTCCCAATAATCAGGTGCTTTTATTATATCATAAAAATAAAAAAAATCCATAGTTAGGAGCATTTAAGTTTTATTTTTTTACAAAAATTATTAAATTAAAGAATTCATTACTAAATCACAATAATTCTCATCCATATTTGATAAATTATCACTTAATCTATCTATTGTAATTGTTATTTTTTAATTGTTATGATATGATTATTGCTAAAGGGATTTATTTTCAAAATTTAAAATATATTTATTAAAAAAGTGAATATCAAAGGAGTTAGAAATATGTCAGAAAAAATACAAGAAACTCAACAACGATTAAAAGATTTAGGTTATTTCGCGTCAGAAAATTTAGCCAAAATAGTATTATTATTTGAAGCATCAGGAAAAAGAAATAAAAAAAGTATTCCAGCACTATTATTACAAGGAAAATCTGGAGCTGGAAAAACATTTCTAGCTGAAACATTTTCTAAAATGATCAGTGCTGATGAAAAATTCGTACAATGTTTTCCTAGAATGGGGGCAGAAAACTTTCAATATGATATTAATATTGAAGGTGTAATGAAACACGATGCAGACAGTTCAATTAAGGCTGGTATATTATTACAAGCATTACAACAATCACACAAAAATCCTGTAGTCCTTGTTATAGATGAATTAGACAAAGCAAGACCTGAAGTTGATTCCTTTCTATTAGATTTTTTGGAAAATGGAAGATTAACAACTGGTACAGATACATATGAAAAAGGAGAATTCCCAATTTATACTTTTATTACATCAAATGACAAAAGAGAAATAGATGAAGCATTAATAAATAGAAGTAAAAAAGTTGAAGTTCCTAGACCAAAGAAAGATTTATTTTTGGAAATATTAGGTTTATCTGATAATCACTATTTAGGTTATATTTATGATAAATGTCCTAATTTTTCTATTAGACAAGCCAAACAATATCTTGAAGATTTAGAAGTTTTAGGAACAGAAATGGATGAGGAAGCCTTATCTCAATATATCAATTTAGATGAATTAGATGTAATGTCATTAGCAGATTTGCAACGTGTTTCCGAAATGGAAAATGGTAATTTAGAATTTGAGTTACCTGATTTAGTGAGATGTGAAATTACTATTAATTCTCATAATAGAAAAGAATGGATGAAACTTTTGAAAGATGGTAACAAAGGTAATTTTAGATTATATTCATATGGTGATGGACAAGGAGAATTATACGTAAATATAGATACAATAGAACAATTACAAATGGCTAGTCAATATATGGATAATAGCTATAGAGGATGGTTCGAATATTCTCTATCAGATGAAGATATACAATCTGATAATATTATATGGGCAGGAAATAAGGATGAGCAAAATGGTACAAGATTTGGAATAAAAATAGATGGAGACAACATGTTTAGAATTGCAATAAATAAAGGTAATACTTTTGTTTATTTAAATTCTGATTCTACTAATACTTTAGAGGCATTCTTAGGTCAAGAAAAAGATGAAATTGAGCAAGATAATGGTAGAGATTATGATGATTAGGAGGAATAATAATGGCTCTTCAATATGATATAAATAAAATATTCGCAGAACTTGAACAACAAGCTAGAAGAAAAGAAAAAAAACATGAAAACACTGATTCAACAACAGAAATTACTCCTATTGAATCACCAGAAGATGCTCCACAAACACAAGAAGTTGCACCTGCTACATCCAAAACTACAGAAGATACGCATGGCGGAGATGAAACATCTAAAGAAATTAAAGATTCTCCAAATTCTATAGATGATGGTGAAAACAGCAGTAAAGAAACTAAAATTACTAATGAAAACAGCAAAAATGATAGTTCAGTAACTGTAGCTGAGCAAACTTCTAGTAAAGAAAAAAAAGAATCTTATGATAAAAAATTTTCTAAGAAAAATATAAATGAAGAAAAAAAATCAGAAAAACAACAAGATGAAGATTATTTTATAACAGCAGATGGTAAAAATCCAGGTAAAAACAAACCAAAAACTACTCCAGAAGATTTACAACAAGCTGTTGAAAAATTATTTGAAGAAAAAAAGAAAAAACAAGATGATTTTAAAAATCAAAACAAACAAGAATATTTAAAAAAATACATATTTGAAATTATAAAAAAAATTGCCGCGCAACATGCTGGAATCGATAAACAGGACGGCTCAGAAACCTATGACAAAAAGCAGATGCTTTGGCACATGTTGAAACATCAAAATTACAAATTATTAGGTGATAAATACGATTTAAGAGATGCAAGATATGTTCAGTTTTTTATTGATACATCTGGAGTTTATGGTTGTGGTTCTAACAAAATATTGCATGAACTTATGCCAGAAGTTATTAGTATGTTAGAAAGACAAGGCTATGAATGCTATATTGCGGCTTGTGGAAATGGATTTTATCAAAGAGATATGGTCGAAGACGAATATTATGGAACTAGAAAAACACTAGAAAGTTATAAAACCGGAAAAGTAAGCAAAATAGCTTGTCCTACTCCACAAACCGCAGCCAAAATGGCTAATGAAGCTGAATTCTCTATAATACTTGCTGATTTTGATGGTTTATCTTCTATTTGTAAAATGGCTAATTTATGTCAAAAAGACAAAACACCATATTTCCTATGTACTGAAGATAGATACCCATGGGATGATCCAACATTACATGATTGGGTTGATCCAGAATGGTATGACTATAATCCTGAACTTGTATATGATGTATCAATGGATGGAAATCCTACTTTAGAGCAATATGAAGATAGCGAATACTATGATGACTATGAGCAAGATGAAGATTATGAACAATACGATGGTAGGGATTATTATGATTAACAGGAGTTAAAAGTATGATAGATAAAATTTTAATAACAAAAAAATTAGAAAACTTTTTTACCAACACTAATCCAGAAAGTTTTTTAAAAATTTTTGTAATCAGTTTTTTATTTGATAAAACTAATTATATTGAGCCTATTATAGGCTATGAAAGAACTTTAAATATGTTAGATAAATACATACATAATTTAGAAAACAATATTAAAGACTTTAAAAGACTAAATAAATATCATTCTATTTATGCAAAATATGATTTTGATACAAAAAGTTTAAAATATTATATGACTAATAATTATAAGAAACTAAGAAATACTTCTTTAAATTCTGAACAAAAGAAAACATTTATTATTAAAGAATTTAAAATAATGATGTATAAAGAATTTGAAACAATTACAAATATTTATACCTTAAATGGAAAAATCGTTTCCAATAGTTTTTATATTGAAGATACAAATGGTCGCTACCCTGATTATGATGGTAATTTTTCTAATATAATTGATATTTTCTCCGACGTAGAAGTATGTAATATTCTTAAACTTAATGATAGAATAAAAACTTATATAGATGAAAATAAGAACTATTTTGTATATTCTACACATATTAGTCAAAGGAATTCAGAAATAATAAACTATGTTTTACTATGGAGAAATTTTTTTAATAATAAATTATATTATTTTGCAGTAAATAACCCTAAAAAATATTCAGAAAAATTTATTAACGAGTTCAATAATGAATATGAATATATCCTTTCAAATAGAAAGTATAATTTTTTATTGAAAAATAAAGATGTTTTTTCACTTATCGAAAATTATTTACTTCATATAAGAAATAGAATTGACATTGAGAATAATATACAATATCATCAAGATTTAAGTGTAATATTTAAAATGATGAATCAAAAAAAACATTTAAGTAAACTATCAGAATATTTATTACATAGTTCAGATCTTAGTAATAAATTAAACTATGAAAAACTCTATAATAACAAATTACAATAATATATAACTGTTTTCAAAGATTATATAATATTTGTGGGTGAGTAAAATTTACTCACCCTTTTTACTATTTAAATTTCAATTATCTATTCTAATTCTGTTTTAACTTTTTCTGCTATATCATAAAACTTCATTCCATTAGATGCTTTAAATATAACCAAATCTTGTGGTTGAACTATTTTTTTTATTAATTCTACTATTTCTTCTTTATCCTCAAGATAATACACATTTTCTTTTTTAAATCCTTTTTCTTTTGCAGAATTAACTATATATTTTGCATTTTCTCCACTACATATTAAGATATCTATATTATTTTTGCAAGCGATTTCTCCTATTTTTTCATGTATCTCTTTTGAATATTTCCCTACTTCAAAAATATCCCCAAGCACAGCTATTCTTCTATTTGCTTCTATATTTTGAACATATTTTATTATTGCCTCTACAGATTCTACACTTGCATTATATGCATCATTTATTATTTTTATTTGATTTTTTAATATTTTTATATCCATTCTATTTTTAGTCAATTTAAATGTTTCTATTCCATTTTTTATCTCTTCATTTTTTATATTTAATAATATTCCAACTTCTATTGCACACAAACTATTTAATACAAAATGTTCTCCCCCAACTGGAACTTCTATTATATTTTCTTGATTTCTAATTTGTATTTCAACTTGACTTTTATCTTCCTTAACAATTACATTACTAGGTTGAACATCACTAGGCTTTTTTATTCCATAAGTTTTTATTTTGAATTCTTCTTTGTTCTCTATAGCCCATTTATGTAATAAATCATTGTCATTGTTTACAATAATATAGGGATTTTTTGCACCATTTAATATTTCTAATTTTGCTTTTAAAATATTTTCCCTAGATCCTAAATTCCCTATATGTGATGTACCTATATTAGTTATTATACATATATTAGGTTTTGCAATTTTTGATAACAAATCTATTTCTCCGAAATGATTCATTCCCATTTCTAATACCATTGCTTCAATATCTTCATCTGCATTTAATATTGTAAAAGATAGTCCTATATTATTGTTATGATTAGCTATTGTTTTTAAAGTCTTATATTTTTGAGAAACTACATTTGCTACAATATCTTTCGTACTAGTTTTTCCTACGCTTCCTGTAATTGCAATAACTGGTACTTCATATAAGTCTCTTTTGTAACTTGCTATTTTATACAAAGCTTCTAATGTATTTTCAACTATTATAATATTTTTATCAACATATTTATTTATTTCTTCTTCACTTATTTTTACATTTTGTAAAATAACTCCTTTAGCCCCATTTTCCAGTGCTTCTTTCCAAAATAAATTGCCATCAAATTTTTCTCCTTTTATTCCAATATATATATCCCCATTTTTAATAGTTCTAGTATCTTTAGAAAAATTTATACATATCTCTTCATTGTTTCCAGTAAGTAAATTTCCTCCTGTTATATTTATAATATTTTCTATCGTTAATTTTTTCAAATTTATCACCTCAATTTTTTATTTGTTACATTATATTATTATCTTATATTTTTTGCAACTATGATAATTACAATTATATTACAACATCAATACTTTAATATATAGTTTTTACTTTGATTTACCACTTAAATTTTTGGCATTAGTTCTCGAATTTATTATAATAGTTTGAACAAATAAAAACACATCTTGCCTTCTTTAAATTGACATAAGCAGTTGTAATAATGTTGATATTTTATTGTTTTTGTGCTATAATTATATTAATAAACTATTAATTTGTGCCTATCTATGCACATAGAACAAAAGAAAGGAAACTATAATAATGAAGAAAACTTTATTCGCAAAACTTGATATCATTGCTTTTATTTTATTTGTAATCCTATGCCTGGGCTTTAAATGCGCTGTCATAAAACAAGTAGTATATACATACACTTTAATTATGGGAATAGCTTTAATGTTCCGGAAAACTCCCAAAACAGATAACAGTTGTTTAAAATATTTTTTAATTCTTCCATTTTTAGTTTTAGCAGAATTATTAATAACTGTTGCTATAAAAAATGGATTACCTGCTATATATGATAGTTATACTAATAACTACCATGTGAGTGTAGGTTTAATTTCAAACATAATAGAAGCAACAATATTAGGTCCTATAAAGGAAGAATATTTATTTAGATATCTTCCTAATAAATATTGCAAAAACAAATATTTTTATTATTTTGTTGCTGTAGTATTTTTTGCGTATCTTCATACGCCTGGACTCAATATCATTTTAATCCTTATAAGAATTCCTACATCATTCTTGTATGCATATTCTTATGAGAAAACTCAAAAACTTTGGGTTCCAGTTACTCTCCATATTCTGAGCAACTTTATACCACTTATTTTCTCTGTGATATAGAATTAAGGCCAAAAAATCCAACTTTTACTAAGTTGGATTTTTTATTTTTTTAACATCTTTTTATCTTTTTTATTAATACTTATTTTTTCTTTCATATATTTAAAACTAATAATTACATTAACATTAACTCTGTTCCATTAATAATATTTACTTCTTCAACAATATCATCTAAGTCATAAGATAATCCTGTATTTTTGTTATACAAATTAGGTTGTATTCTAGGATTATATTCTCCATATGTTAATTCATTAAGACCTTTTACAATTAATTTTATGACATTATCGACCGTAGCTTTTTGTGCAATCCATATATCATATTGAAGGCCTAGAGTTGGAATATATAATTTTATTAAAACTTTATTCATTTTCTTCGTCTCCTCGTTTATCATGAATTCCTAAAAATTTTACTAAATTTGCTTTTCCCTTTTTTATAGTATATCCGTAGCTTTTCACACAATTATTTTGTATTGCTTGCCCCTCTACTTTAAATAAATATTGATCTTCCATTCCAGCACCAATCCAAATTCCGTCATCTCCACTCACATAATTATTAAACCAATCTTTCGACCTATAATCATTTATATATCTATATGATTCAAATATAATGATATTAAAATTACTATATGATGCTGCTTCTTCTAAACTTCCATTAAAAATCTCTTCTCCTCCAAGCTCATTTACAAATCTATTTAATCCTATAATTATTATAATAAAATTATTAAATTTGTCTTTTTCTGTTCGAACACTCTTAAAAAACTCAATATATCTTTCTTTAACATTTTGTTCTACATCATTTAATAAATTGGCTGCATCTATAATTACGTACTTAACTTTATTAATCATTCTTATCTCTTCAATAATATTTAATATAAAATCTGCAATATCTTCTAAATTTTTTGTTGCAACAAGACTAATCATATTTTTTCTAAAATCATACGTTATCACATTTAATGTATTGTGAGATATTCCAACTGGTAATGAATCTAAATCCTTTACTTTATTTTTTACATCATTAAGCATGACTACATTTGGAACTGTTTTTATTTCATTTGCTTTTATTTTATATTTTTTATTTAAAATCTCGATGGTTTTTAATACTTTTTCGTTTCTTTCCTCAGTTTCACAAATTTTTGCTAATTGATATTCATATATTTTTTTATCTTCCAATTGTACTAAACCTCGTCCAAATAATGGTGAAGGTCTCTTTTTACCTACATGGTCAAAAATCATCCCATAATCATCATCTTTATTCATTTTTAAAGCTATTTTATGCTTAAAATTTTGTTCCATTCTATATCTTATAGCTCCTGTTGATGCTGTAACAATTATAAAAATTATTCCTAAATTCATTCCATCTCTAATGATTGTTTGAAGTATTTCTTCAAAATTGTTTCCATACATTTCTGTAAATAAATCATAATTATTAATTATAATTAAATTTAATGGCATCTTTCCAATTTTCTTTTTCAAATAAAATTGATAATCTCCACCATACTTTGATAATTTTTTCTTTCTATCTGCTATCATTTTATTAAGCATAACAAAAAATCTGTATATTTTTTCTTTATCTGTTGATAATATTACATCCCCAACCTGTGGAGCATTTTGAAATATTTTTGTTGATTCTGTTCCAAAATCCATTATATATATATTAACATCTTCTGGTGAATAATTAGTCATAATATCATAAACTATAGTACTTATTAGTGTTTCTTTTCCACTTTCTGCATTTCCATAAATAATAGTATTTCCTGTCTCTGAAAAATTCAATGTCATGATATCTTGTTTTTGCTCTGATGGATCATCATATTCTCCAATAACTGACTTAATAACATCTTCTGCATTTTTTATTTTATATTTTCTTCTTAACTCTTCTAAATATATATTCTCTGGCATATTTTCAAGCCATAATTGATCTTCTTTAATGTTTTTCTCTTCTGCTAAATCACATATATATTTGACTATATTAGTATTTTGATCTCCCAGTTTTACATTTCCCATTATATTGGTTGCTTCTACTCTTTTTAAAATTGTACCTGTATTTGAGATAAATTCAATTAGATTGGTGTTTCCTTCTTTTGGACCTTTCGTCGGATTGTATTCTACACCTGCATACCCTGATTGTCCTAAAACCATATAATCATCATTTCCAACTTTAAAATAAAATTGGCCTGCTCTTGTTAAACTAGCTGCTTCACCTGAACCTATTACATCTGAACTATCAGCTTTCGTCTGGACTTTTAAGCAAATGCCAAACTTAGTATTACTACGTATCTGGTCATTTACAACTCCTGATGGTTTTTGTGTTGCTAATATAAGATGTATTCCTAAACTTCTACCAATTCTTGCAATACTGATTATTTCATCCATAAATTCTTCTTCTTGCTGTTTTAATTCTGCAAACTCGTCACAAATAATAAAAAGATGTGAAATATTCTTTTTTAATGCACCTGCATGGTAATACTTTTGATATTTATAAATATCCATTGTACTTTCACCCATTGCATTTTTTGCATTATTAAACTCAATTTGTCTTCTTTTCAATTCACTATTTATTGATTCTAGTGATCTCTGTAACCCTGATTTATCAATATTAGTAATTGTTCCTACTAAATGAGGAATTTTAACATTTTCTCTTTGAAATGCAGCTACTAAATCTCCACCTTTATAATCTATTAAAACAAATGTAACATCATCAGGATGAAAATTTATAATTAAGGACAATATATATGTAATGATAAACTTACTTTTTCCAGAACCTGTACTTCCAGCAATTAGTCCGTGTGGTCCATGATAATCTTCATGAACATCCAAATTAATTATATTACCTGCTCCATCTATCCCTATTGGAGTTGCTAAAGAATAAATTGCATCATTACTATTCCATCTGTTCCAGATATCTAATTCTTCTATACTTGTTGCATTGAACATTTCTAAGAATGTATAATTAGTTGGTAATAGTTTTTCATCATTATCATTTAATTTTATTGATGTATTCATTATTTTTTTTAATAATCCACTAAAAAGAATGGTAGTATCTGTATTTACTATAAAATTAGATGTTGTATTAATATCTTTGGAATTTTTTACTACTATCGCTTGATGTCCTTCTAATTCAATAATTGTGTTGCATTCTTTAGGTATCAAATTTATATCTGTAGTTAAGAATAAAATACTAAAACCAATATATGCTTTAGTTTCTTGTAATAGTTCCTCTATGACCTCTAGATTTTCAATACTCTTATAATCATCTACAATAATTAAATAATGCTGAGAAAAATTTTCCTCTTGTTCTTTTCTAGCTTTCCTCTTTATTATTTCCTTTTTTAAATAATTAGAAATTTCATTAAATTCATCTGAATCATCGGCAAAAAATCTTACATCTTTTTGATTACTAAAAATATGTGGAATCATTTTTACATAATTCCATTTTTTATTATTATTTTTTTTAATGAAACACACTATTTTTAATTCATTATAACTATGAAATGTTATTAATTGTAATAGAATATTTTGTATCAAAGAATTTATTATTTTTTCATCTCTTGAAACAATTGCTAATAATTTATTTTTTTTCAATGAGACCAACACTGGTGCATTATCTAATGTGGTGGCTTCTTTTATACATTTTTTTAATAAATTAACTGACTCACTTTTATTAACATTCATTTCTTCATTTATTTTTATATCTATATTTATATTAGATTCTACTTTACCTTTTCCTAATCGTATCATTAAAAAATCATCATCTGAAAACTCTCTCTCCCATAATCTTGATGATTTTTGCATTATTATATTTATACATTCTTCTGTATTAGGATATACAATATTAAGATTTCTTCTGTATTTCTCCTTAATTTTATCTATTTCTTCAATTTTTTTATTTATATATTTTTCATATTCTTTTTCATATTTTATTTGTTCTTTTTTATTTTGTTTTATTGTATATTTTCTCATAATTATTGGTAACATTATCGTTGCAAATAGCATAGCAGCTGACATTAATAGCGAAAATATTAAATTATCTAATTCACTTTGGCCCTTTACAAAATTATATATTGTTTGCGATATAGTTATTAGTGACATTAGCCCCATACTTAAGCTAGTACCAATAACCAGAAATAACGGCATTTCTTTAGTATTATTGTCTAATTTTGGTGGTAATATGCTTATATTTTCTTTTTCTAATCCTAATATTCTAGGCGATCTAATTATGTATTCTTCTTTACTAACATTAGTATTTATTCTATTTATTTTTAATCTATCCTTATGTAATTCAAAATAATTTAATTTTAATTTCACACTATTAAAAGGATTATTTATAAATAAACTATTGTTGTTATAAATAATATTCAGCCCCATACAATAAATTCTATCACCATTAATAAGTCTTCTTTCTTTTTTTTCAATACATATATCATTTACATATATTGGTATATCACTATTATAATATGGTTTTATAAAAAATTTACTATTTATAAAATATATTTTTATTTGTTTCTCAGATATTAGAGGTATTTTGTATACTATATGATTTTCTTTATTTTTTCCTATTGTAATTTGATTTGTATTACACATTTTTACATTAATATAATTATCCATATATAATTTTGAGCAGAATACAGTACATATTTCATTATATTTTTCTAGCTTAATAAAAAAAACTAAATTCTCTTGTAATATCAAACTATCAATATATCTTATATCTTTTTTTCTTTTTAAAAATCCATTTACAAAACCTACATCTTTTGAATTAATAATCTTTACATCATTAGTACTTTTTACCCTCCAAACATTTCGATAACTTTCTATATTTAAAATTTTTTCAAATTTATTATCATATATCCAATAATTTCCTTGTGCCTCATTAGGTAAAATTACTTTATTTATTGCATTTTTTCTCATTAATGTGACTAGCATTATTTTCTCCAATCTGACAATAACTGTCTTTATATAAAAAAGATGAAATCTTTACATTATTTCATCTTTTTTGTTAAAATTTCATTCTCTATTAAATTAGTCTTTACCTGTTAATGATTGCCATGTAGATGATGCTGCTTCTTGAATATCACTAACTAAGCTTGATGCTGTATTTTTTGCTGCATCAATAATGTCTAATGTTATTTCTTTTCCAGCTTCAACTGCTTCTGCAGCACCTTCTAATGCATCTATTGTGCTTTGTTGAGTATTAATGATATTGCTTAATGAACTTTTTATGGTTCCAAGAATATTTTTTACAGTATCTACTTTTTGTACTAATTCTTTTTTAGTAGTACTTCCAGCCACACTTTCCCATTCAATACTATTTAATTTTGTTTTAATCGTATCACATTTTGATTCAGCATTTGCAAATTTACTTTTTATTGAAGATTCATCTTCACGTATATTACTTGATTTAAATCTTAATTTTGTTCCTTTATTAGTAAGTGTTATACTTGTTATGTTTTTAGGACTTTGTTGTCCTGTTTTATTTACAACATGTAAATTACCTTTTGAGTATGATACTGCTTTAGCTGCTAACTCAGCAGGACCTTGTGTCACTATAAATTTAAAACATGTATTTAATTGTGCTATATAAGCATTTGCAGAAGCTGCAAATTCATCATAAGAATGTCCATACCAATCCTTCCTCATATTTTTCATATCTGTAAAAGCATTATTTACAGTTGTATTAAGGCTTGCTGCCTCTGTAGCAATCGCATTAGCTACTTTAATCATTTGTTGATAGTCAACATTATCAATATTAGCTCCCATAATATTCTCCTTGTATAATAAATATTTAGGTTTTTAAAATGGGATATACCTATAAACCCCTGTAAATTTCCTTATAAAATTCACATTCTAAACAGCACAAAAAGACAACAATATAAGCTGAACTTGCTTTATTCTTGTCTTTTTATTTGTATTAGTTTTAGGTAGACATAATTTTATTGTTGATATTAGACTTACTTGGCCATTATTATTTATTAAAGACTCTCTCTCTCTCTCTCTCTCTCTCTCTCTCTCTTACAGCCACAAGGCTTTCATCAACTTTTTCTTTCATGTTCTTTCTCCTCTTTTTTACTTTCATACTAATACTATACAAAATTTCGATGTTTGTCAACACTTTTTGATAATATTTTTATTTGTTATCTTCAACAGCCCTATTAGCTATCTCTATAGCTTTTGTAACAATACTACCACAATCTTTTGATGATACATTTTTCCAGCTTCCACCATCTTGTTTTACTTGGTCATAAACACCTAATTCCTTTGCTATTTCTTCCTTTAAATTTTCAGTCATTAATTTATTACTCATTTTATATTCATCCTTTCTGAAATTTAATTTTAAAATTTCATTTAATTTTTTTATAAACTAAAAGTTTATATTATTATTATTTATTTTTTTTCATTTTTTATTTTAACAATTTTTTCTTTCTTTATTTTTTTATTTTTATATACTATTTTTCGACTAAATATGATATAATGAAAAAGATACATTACTAAAGGAGATTTTTATGAGCAAGAATAATATAAAATTAAAAGAAGAAAATAATATAAATGATGTAAAATCTGGTAACAAAGAAACATCTGAAAATTTAAAAACAACAGTTGAAACAATTGAAAAAAATAATTCAAATAATAAAACTTCAAAAAATACTATTCCTAAAGAAATAGTTAAAGAGATTCCTAAAACCGAATTTCGACCTGTAGAAGATTACTCAGTTGCTAAAAATAAAAGCAAAAATTCAAAAACAAATAAAATCTTTGCTTTTTCATTATTAGCAATTATTATTTTGTTAATTATCTTATTTTTAGGCTTTACATATTTTAATTATAAAAATACAAATATTGTTTCTGGAATTTCAATAAAAAATGTTGATATTTCTGGCCTTTCAAAAGAGCAAGCTAAAGAAAAAATACAAAATTATATAAATGAAAAACTTCCAGAAAATATTGGTTTAAGACATAATGATTTTGAAACTAGTATTCCTCTATCAGCGCTTAATATTAATTTTGATATAGATTCTTCTATTGAAGAAGCTTATAATATTGGAAAATCTGGAAACATCATTCAAAATAGTTTATCTGCAATTAAGGTATATTTTTCAAATATTGACATAGAACCAACATTTTCTTTAGATGATAATCAATTAAACACTATGTTAGATGATATTTCATCAAAACTTCCAGACACAGTAATAGAAAGTAGTTATTACATTGATGGTAAAAATTTAGTCATAACTAAAGGTTCAGAAGGAAATATTGTTAATACTAATCTTATGGCTACTTATATAAAAAATGGTATTTTAAATTTAAACTTAAAAAATAGAAATTTAGAAATATCTACTCTTACAAAGCAGCCTTCAAAAATTGATATTGAAAAAATACATAAGGAAATTTATAAAGAATGTAAAAATGCATATTATACGCAAAATCCTTTTGCAGTCTATCCCTCAGAAAATGGTTTAGACTTCGCAATTTCAATGGATGATGCCAAAAATATTTTAGAAGAAGAAAATAAAGATGAATATATAATTCCTTTAAAAATATTATATCCATCAGTAACTACAAATATGATTGGAACAGAAGCATTTCCAGATTTATTATCTACTTACTCTACTAAATATTCCGCTGGAAATACTGGAAGAACTACTAATTTACAATTAGCAGCATCAAAAATTAATGGTACAGTTTTAATGCCAGGTGAAACTTTTTCTTACAATCAAGTAGTTGGTGCCAGAACTATTGCTGCAGGTTACAAAGAAGCTCCAATATATGTTAGTGGCCAAGTTGTTGACGGTTTAGGTGGTGGTATTTGTCAAATAACCTCTACACTATATAATGCTGTATTATATGCTAATCTACAAATTGTCGAAAGAAGCAATCATCAATTTGTTCCATCTTATGTTACAGCTAGCCGTGATGCTACAGTTGTTTATGGTTCAATTGATTTTAAATTTAAAAATAACAGAGAATATCCAATAAAATTAGTATGTTCTGTTTCTGGTGGGCTTGCAACATTCCAAATTTTTGGATTGAAAAGCAATAATGAATATAATGTAGAAATTTACTCACGTGTAACTGGCTCTTCAAGTAATTCAACATATTCTGAGGCCTACAGAATTTTAAAACAAAACGGTCAAGTAGTAAAAAATGAATTATTATCAAAAGATACTTACAAAAGACATTAATATTTATATAGAGGTAATTATAGTAATAATTACCTCTAATATTATATCTAATCCATGAAAATCCTAAGATTTTTTAAATTATATATTAATCAGTTAAAATTCCATTTCCGTGTATCTATAATAACTAATATGTCTTCCTCTCTTCCATTTTCTGCATTAATATACACTAAGAATTGTCGATTATTAACTGTTCCCTTAAATTCATAACACAATTTTTCAGTTTTCCATTCTGTAGGAATTATTGCCATTTTTTCACTTGTTATTTCTAACTTTTTATTTAAATTTTGTTTTGCTTGTTCTTTTGAAATTTTTATATTGTCTATATTTCTTTCAGTATGATTATTTAAATAGCCCGTTGTTTCTATCCCTAGCACTTCACCTGTATCTAATGCTACTTTAACTTTTATTAAATCAGAATATACAATAACATCTCCTTGTTTATAAGCATAATTGATAGTAGTTACACCTTCTTGATTTATATAATATGTTTCTTCCATGTTTTCAAAACCTTTTCTCTGTAAAAATTCTTTTCCTTTCTGTACTGCTTCTTCTTGTGTTATTACTTCAGAATCTACACTTCTATTTGTATTCATATAAATTATATGTCCACCTTTTTGTGATATAGATATATTTATATTTTGGTTATCATCTGTATTAATCGAAAAAGTATATGCTGCAATAGAAACATTTTCTGAAATTCCTAATGAGGATATCTCTTTTATATTATCTTTTTCCACGAAATCTTCTGCAATTTTCTTGGCCTTTTCCTCATCTATATCTTCACCTGTAAGTCCTTTTTTCTCTGAACTTGTTATATGTTCAGAAAATGCACCATCATATATTAAACCAGAATATTCATGAAAATTTTTCTCTAAATTACTAAAACTTTCTTTTGAAATATTGTCAACCTGTTGTGCAAATGCTACTGTTCCCTTTTTAGTTAATTCTCCCCATTGAAATCTACCATTATTTAAATCTGTTGAAAGTTGATTTAAAGTATTTTCTAGTTCTGTACTATATGAATATAGTTCTTCTAATGTATTCATATCCTCATCAGTTAAACTTTCATTATATATATTTTTTCTTGACAATGAATAACTATAATCACTAACCTGATTCAAAAACTTCTCTGTATTTTCTAGTTCTTGACTTTGTATTGGCAACATACTTAAATAACTTTGTGCTAAATTGGCTTCTCTCCATACATTTGTTAATGTTTCTGCACCATGCTCTGGAGTAGTTGATATTAATGATTTTGCTAGATAGTTTTCCACATTTTGTACATAATCGACTAATTCATAAAACGCCATATTATATGAATTTTCAGAAGCTTGTCTATATTCTTTTTGTTTTTTATATAAAATCACTCCTAGAACTGCAACAACAATTAAAAGAACACAAATTATACTAAACATATTTCCTTTTTTTAATCTTTCTTTCCATTCCATTAATTTATTCATAATTTAACTTTCCTTTCTTTTATAATATTTATTATATACAAAGACTTTGCATCATTTACAAAACCTATGCTTACCAATTTTTTTAACAAAAGGTCTAGACCAAATCCATTTGTTTGTTGCAGTATCTGGATTAAAATAGTATATACACCCACTTGTAGGATCCCAGCCATTCATTGCATCTTGTGCAGCTTTATATACTGTAGAATTTTCTGCTATTTTTTCATTAATTTGCCCATCACTTACAGCCGTAAACGCTCCCGACTGATATATAACCCCTGATATAGAATTGGGAAATCTTGAATCTTTTACTCTATTTAGTATAACAGCACCTACAGCAACTTGACCCTCATACGGTTCGCCTCTCGCTTCTCCATTTATAGCTCTAGCCATTAGCTGAATATCTGATGTCCTTGATGTTGCTGCAATTGTCATATTTCTGTTATTTTTGCTTAAAATTAATATTAATAAAATGCTTACTCCTAAAAAAAATAACATTAATATTTTCTTAGCTAAATTCTTCAATAAATCACCTCTTTTTTTAATCTTTTAATTATAGTTTGTATTTTATACAAAAATTTATTCCATTTTTTGAATTTTTTTTATTTTTATGATAAAATTAGTTGCAATATATTTTTAAGGAGACGATTATGAAAATTTTAATTTTTTACGCTTGTTATGGTGGTGGACATTTTAATGCTGCAAAATCCATAGCTGATTGTTTAGAAAAATATTATAATGATATTGATTTAGAATTAATTGATTGTATGAAATATGTTAATAAAACAATAGAAAAAGTTACAACAACTGCATATAATGAAATGGCAAAAAAAGCTCCATGGGCTTGGGGAAAAATTTATTCTGACTCACAAAAAGGACCTCTTGCACATCTTTCTAGTAGATCAAATAAAATTATGGCTATTAAACTTTTACGTCTATTACGTGAAAAACAACCTGATTTAATAATATCTACACACCCTTTTGGAAGTCAAATGTGCAGTTATTTAAAAAGAAAAGGTAAAATTGAAGCTAAAATAGCTACTGTTATGACTGACTTCGCTCCACATGACCAATGGCTTATTGGTTCAGATTTTATAGATTATTACTTTGTAGCAACTGAAAAAATGAAAAATTATCTTATATCTAAAAATATAAATAAGAATAATATTTTTGCTACAGGTATTCCTTTATCTGAAAAATTTTTACAACAATATGATAGAGAAAAAATTTCAAGTAGTATACACTTAAAACCAAATAAAAAAAATATTCTTTTCTTTGGTGGAGGAGAATTTGGTTTAGGGAAATCCAGGACTTTAGAAATTTTTGAAAATTTTGTAAAATACTGTACTGATATGCAAATAATTGCTATTGCTGGCAAAAATAAAAAAATGAAATTAAACTTTGAAAACATAGTACAAAAATATAATAGAAATGATGATGTAGCTATTTTCCAATATACTACACGTGTACCAGAATTTATGAATATTTCTGATTTAGTAGTAACTAAACCTGGTGGATTAACAACTACCGAAAGCTTAGCTTCTCAGTTACCTATGGTAATTATTAATCCCATACCTGGTCAAGAAGAAGAAAACGCTGAATTTCTTGTAGAAAATGGTATTGCTATTTGGATTAAGAAAAATGATAATGTTGTTGAAGTTTTAGATCAATTATTTAATGATGAACAAAAACTTGAATCAATGAAAGAAAATACACAAAAGTTAGCTAGGCTTAACTCTACCAAGGATATTTGTGACATTTTAATAAATGATTTAGTTTTAATAACAGTATAAAAGAAAAAATAAGAAAGTATCACCTTTCCTATTATATAAAAAAACATTAGAAAATCTTGTTTTTATTATTTTCTAATGTTTTTTTATTTATATTTCTCTTCTTCCTTCTAAAGCTTTAGTTAATGTAATCTCATCAGTATATTCTAAATCTCCACCAACTGGAATTCCATGTGCAATTCTTGTTACTTTAACTCCAAGCGGTTTTATTAATTTAGATAAATACATTGCTGTTGCTTCACCTTCTACCCTAGGATTTGTAGCTAAAATCACTTCTTTTACTGTACCATCCATTAATCTTGATAATAACTCTTTTATTTTTATATCATCTGGTCCCACTCCATTCATTGGAGAAATTGAACCATGTAAAACATGATACACACCTCTAAATTCATGTGTTTTTTCCATAGCTATAACATCTCTCACATCTTCTACAACACATATCGAAGTTTGATCTCTTTTAGGGTTACTGCAAATTGGGCATGGATCTGTATCTGAAATATTGTAACATTTACTGCAATATTTTAAGTTCTTCTTAGCATTTAAAATTGATTCTACAAATTCCTTTGTACTTTCTTCCGAACTATTCAATATATAAAAAGCTAGACGAGCTGCTGTTTTATGGCCAATACTTGGTAATTTTTCAAAGCTTTCTATTAATTTCTCTATTGATGGTGAATATAAAGACATGATTTCCTCCTACATCAATCCTGGTATATTAAATTTACCTAGTTGTTCAGCTTGTGCACTATCTACTTTGCGTAAAGCTTCATTAACAGCTGTTAATATTAAATCTTCTAACATTTCTATATCTTCTGGGTCTACTACATCTTTTTGAATTTTTATTTCCTTTATTGCTTTTTGTCCAGAAACTTTTACATAAATTGCTCCTCCACCAGCTGTTGCCTCAAAATCTTTGCTTGCTAATTCTGCTTGTGATTTTTCCATGTCTGCTTGCATTTTTTTAGCTTCTTTCATTAAACTATTAATATTCATTCCTCCGAATCCTCCCATTCCTGGGAATCCACCTCTTTTTGACATTTTTAACTCCTTTCAAGAATTCAGAATTTTATTCTTAATTCTTACTTATTTTTATTAATCTATAACATTGAATGGTATGTCTGATTCTCTAGCTATATTTCCAATGTCATTTACTTCTCTATTATTTATATTCCCTTCATTTGTAATATATTTTATATTCATTGGTTTTCCTGAAGCCATTGAAACTAAATTTGTTAACTCTTTAATATTTTCTTGTTTTTCCAATATTGTTTTCCCAAATGAAGTCAATCCACCTAAAAATTCTATTCCTACAGTCATATCATTTATTTCTTTTGCCCTAGTATTCATTAAGTTTGTATATAGGACTATTTTTCCATTCTGTTTTAACTTTTTTACTACTTGTGGCCAATATTCTTCAGCTTTATTTGAACTTGCAGCAGATATTTTGCTAGAATTATTTTTTGGAATATTTGTTACTATTTCACTAGATTGAACATTAGTATTTTTTTGTTCTACTGATTTAGCCAAATTAATATTAGGTATTGTATTTTTCTCTTGTGTGATTGGCATTGTCTTATACTGGTTTGTATTTACTGTATGATTTTTTAAATACTTTTCGATTTTTTCTACTCTTGTATTTATGTCGTCATTTTTATTCACATTCAATTTACTACACATTTTTATTATACCTGCTTGAAATATAATGTTTTTCTGTGTTGAAAATTTTATATCATTTCCTAATTCGGAAAATTGATATACTAAATTTATTAATTTTTCTTTATCTGTTTTATCTGATATTTCTTTTATTTTATTAATTTCATCTTGACTATATAACTCTAATTTATTTGTAACTTTATATAATAAAATATCTTTAACATATTTTATCATCTCTAACAATAAATTTGATAAGTCTTTTCCATCCTCTAAAACTTTATTAATTGTAATTAATGCATTATCTACATTACAATTAATAACAGCATCTACAATATCATGTACAAATACCATTTTAGGGATTCCTACCAAATCTTTTATTTTATCTTCATCAATTTTATTTTTTCCATCTTGTATACATCTTTCTAAAATTGATAAAGCATCTCTCATTGCTCCCTCTGATAAAACAGCTATAATATTTAAAGCTTCTTCTGTAATATCTATATCACTTTCTTTACAAATCAACTCTAATCTTTTTATTATATCCTCATTTGGTATCTTTTTAAAATCAAACCTTTGGCATCTAGATAAAATTGTTGCTGGTAATTTTTGAGGTTCTGTAGTTGCTAATATAAATTTTACATGTTCTGGTGGTTCTTCTAATGTTTTTAATAAAGCATTAAAAGCCCCTGTTGATAACATGTGTACCTCATCTATAATATATACTCTATATTTTGCCTTAGTTGGTAAAAAATTTACTTTTTCTCTTATACTCCTAATATCTTCTACACTGTTATTAGAAGCTGCATCCATTTCAACTATATCTGTTAATGAGCCAGATAAAGCTCCTTTACATATTTCACATTCATTACATGGCTCGCCATCTTTCGGATTTAAGCAATTAATAGCTCTTGCTAATATTTTTGCAGCAGATGTTTTTCCTGTTCCTCTACTACCATTAAATAAATATGCATGCCCAACTCTATTTGCTATAATTTGATTTTTTAAAGTTCTTACTATATGTTCTTGTCCAACCATTTCTGAAAAATTTAATGGTCTAAACTTTCTATAAAGAGCTGTGTACCCCATAATCATCACATCCTTTATATTTTTATATAACTAAAAAAATTACTATAATGCTCAATCTCTCTATGGAAAGTATTCCACATAAAGATGAGCTACTTATTGCTGCTTCCTCCCGGACCTGACAAGATTCATAGGTCTTTATTGGATACTCTCCATACAAAGATTAAACATCATAGCAATGACATTATATAATGATTTTTATATTTAATCAAGTATATTTTATTAAATTCTTTTAAAGACTACATCTTTTAAATCTGTTATTTCTTCAGAAGTATTTCCATTTTCCACTACATCACCTGATGGTAGTTTTGTTGATATTGTTGCTGCATATTTTTTTCCATCCTCTAATATTATTGTAAGATTAAATGTAAGCTTTATTTCTATATCTTCATTTTTTATATTAGCTTTTTTTAATAATTCATTATGATTTATTTCTTCTTCATCTGATTTATATTTTGCAATATTATTGTTTGAACATCTAAATGCAATTACTCCTCCTTGATTAGAAATTTTTAAATTTTTAAGATTTGCTTGTGTATCCGTAGTATACACTAAATCCTGTACTATATTTTCTTCTTTATATTTAAAAATTACATTTTCTTCTTGTGCATCAGGTTTGTATATTTTTATATTATCTGTATTTTGAGCTTCTATAGTAAAGTTATCAATTTTCACTTCACTAATTAATTCTGTTTTTTTATAATTATTGTTTTTTTCTATATACAAATATAAGTCATTTGCTTGATATATGTCAAAAGACCATTTAGTATCAGTTTGTCCGTCGTCAATTCCTTCCTGTGAACTTATAATAGCTATTTTTTTCAATGTAAATGGCATATTAACTTCACCTGTCACATTATATCTTAAAACTAACATTCCAGCTATAAACACTATAATTGTTATTATCACTATTATCATGCAAATATGAAAAATTTTACTTTGAGTCAATTCTTTAATTTTTTCTCTCATTATTCCTCCATTTTGTTTGCTTTTTTCATTTTTCTTAGTTCTTTAAAAAAATCTTTTAAAATTTTTTCACATTCTTCTTGTAATATATCTTTTTCTACTTCAACTCTATGATTAAAAGTATAATCTTCAAATATATTTAAAACTGAACCAGCAGCTCCTGTTTTTGGGTCCATTGTTCCAATATATATTTTTTTTATTCTAGAATTTATAATTGCTCCTGCACACATTGTACAAGGCTCTAAAGTTACATACATTTCACACTCATTTAATCTCCATGTTGCTAGCTTTTTACTTGCTTTTTGTATTGTTATAATCTCTGCATGTTTTGTTGTATCTTTTTTTGTTTCTTTTAAATTATGTCCCCTCGCAATTATTTCTCCATCTTTAACTATTACACACCCTACTGGTACTTCTAGTTTTTTAGCAGCTTTTTTTGCTTCTTTTATTGCTTCTTTCATAAATTCTTCTGGCATTTTTTAATTATTCCTTTTCATATTATTAATACATCTATCATATATTTTTGTTTTCTTTTTGAATCAGAACTTATTTCCACCATTTTGTTACCAACAACAAAATGGTCAAATTTGAATTAATTACTTTTGGTGTCCCCGAGTGGAATCGAACCACCGCAAGACCGGACTTAGGAGGTCCGCGCTCTATCCAACTGAGCTACGAGGACATATATTTTTTAATATTAAATAATAATGATTTCTTTTAGATTATACAATATTTTTATTGATAACACAAGTAGTAAAATTATTGTTTATTATAGATTAATACCAATAAGGCTTAAAAATATAATCTTGAAATGAAAGTCTATCGTGCACGTAAATAATTTAAAAATTATATCTATTTTTAACCATTAAAATACACCTCTAAAATTAGATTTCAATTCTAATTTTGGAGGTGTACTTCAAAATATAATATTCTATTTTTTATTTTATATTTTTACAATTTCCAACATTGCTTCTTTTAATTCTTCTAATTTTTTAGCTGCTTCTTCATCTGAGCTACCTTTTACTCCCATATATAATTTTATTTTAGGTTCTGTTCCTGAAGGTCTAATACAACACCAATTATTGTCTTCTAATTCATAATATAAAACATTTGATTTAGGTAAGCCACTTTTTGTTACCTCTCCTGTAATCATATCTTTTACTATATCTTTATCTATATCTTTGAATTTTAGTACTTTATATTCTCCAATTTTTTCAATATCTTTGTTACGAGTATTTGTCATTATTTGTTTAATTTCTTCTGCTCCCTCTGCTCCTTCTCTTACAATTGATACTTGTGTTTCTTTGTAATATCCATATTTTTCATATATATTAATCATCTGATCCCATAAAGTTTCACCTTTAGATTTGTAATAACAAGCTGCTTCGCAAAGAGCCATTACAGCTGCTATTCCATCTTTATCTCTTGCATAATCTCCAATTAAACATCCATAACTTTCTTCAAATCCAAATACATAAGTTTTGTCTTTATTTTCTTCTGCCTTTCTCATAATTGCACCTATATTTTTAAATCCTGTTAAAACTTCAAAAACGTCTAATCCGTAGTTTTCACCAATTGCTCTTGTTAAATTTGAAGAAACTATTGTTGTTATTATCATACCATCTTTTGGTAAAATATTTTTTTCATGCATCTGAGATATTCTATATTCTGCAATTAATAAAGCTGACATGTTTCCTGTATAATCTTTATATTCTCCTGTTTTTATATCTTTTGCAAATATACCTAATCTATCTGCATCAGGGTCTGTTGCTAATACAACATCTGCATCTACTTTTTTTGCTAAATCCAATGCTAATTTAAAAGCTTTAGGGTCTTCTGGATTTGGATAATCTACTGTCGGAAAATTACCATCAGGATCTTTTTGTTCTGGTACAACATATAAATTTTCTATCCCAATTTCTTTTAATAATCTTTCAGCTACCATATTTCCAGTTCCATGTAATGGTGTATATACAACCTTTAATTTTTTTCCTTGTTCTTTAACAATTTCAGTATTTAATATTAAGCTTTTCAATTTGCTAATATATTTATCATCCATTTCTTTTCCAATAAAATGTAATAATCCCTTGTCTATTGCTTCTTTTTCACTAATTTCTTTTATCTCTGCAAAATTTTTAACATTTCTTACTTTTGCGATTATATCTTTATCTCTAGGAGCTACAATTTGTGCACCATCATCCCAATATACCTTATATCCATTATATTTTGGTGGATTATGACTTGCTGTAATCATTATTCCTGAAGTACATTTTAACTCTCTTATTGCAAAAGATAATTCTGGTACTGGTCTTAAACTTTCAAATAAATAAGTTTTTATGCCATTTGCACACAATATTAAAGCTGTTTGCATACTAAATTCTTTAGACATTCTTCTAGAATCATAGCTAATTGCTACTCCTTTATCCTGTGTTCCTTGTTCTAATATATAATTTGCTAATCCTTGTGTTGCTTTTCCTACTGTATACTTATTCATTCTATTTGTTCCTGCACCTATTACTCCCCTAAGTCCTGCTGTTCCAAATTCTAATTCTTTATAGAATCTATCTTCTATTTCTTTTTCATTATCTTTAATTTCTAATAATTCTTTTTTTGTTTCTTCATCAAATTCTGTGCTTTCACACCATTTTTCATACTCTTTTAAATATTCCATAATATTCATTCCTTTATCTATATATTTAGGTTTTTTAATCCAGTAAAATTGTTCAATAGTACAACTATACTTTTTATGCTAACCTATATGCATAAAAGGGCTGATACACATCAGCCCTAATTATAAATTATTTTAAATTATAGAATTCTTGGTATAATTTTCTTGCTGTTTTAGGGCAATCTACACCTGCTGTATCACTATTTTTTACTGGTGCAAATTCTTCTTCTCTTTTTACTCTTAAAACTGCCATATCATCAACTTCACCAAATGCATCAAATAAAAATGCTTCAAATTTATACGCATTAGGAGAATCTGGTACTACTAAATTACCATCTTTATCAATGTACTTTGCTTTCTTAAATGCGACATGATATGGTAATGGCTCTGATCCCATTCTTTCAATTGCATCTATACTAAATAAATTACATAAAATATGAGATTCTCCATATAATAATTCTCCATTTTCATCTGTAGCTTCTGCCATTTCATCCGTTATTTCTGAATATTCTATAACATTTGGTCTTCCGTTTCTTCTACAAAATACTCCTACTTTTTCATGTGGATTAGCTTTTACTACTGATTTACATGCAACTGTTACTTTCTTATCTATAGCCACTCCCATTAAAACTGGGTCTACCATTTTTACCAAGCAATTATCTACTCCTCCAATAAATACCCATTTTATCCCTAATTCTCTCATCTTATTAGTCATTTTGGTTCTTACTAGAGATTCATAAATACCACCATGTCCATCTGCTGCTAACTTAATTAGTCCATCTTCACCTATTAATATTTTTCCTTCAGTATCCATCATTGGAAGTTCTCCTTGCTCAAAGAAAAATATATTTTTATTTTTTTGATATCCAAAATATTTATGTTTTTCAAAAAATTCTACTGTTTCTTTATTGTTTTGTTTGCTTGTCATAATAAACCATGGAATCATAACTCCATATTTTTTTCCTTCTTCTTTTAAATTATCACATAATAATTCAAATAAAGATTTATGAGAATCTAAGCCTATATCATAAGTTCCTTTTGGACCATCATGTCCTAATCTTGTTCCTTGACCTCCTGCCATAGTAACTGCAGCTAATTGTCCATTTTTGATTGCTTCTTTTCCAATTGATTCATAATATTTATATTTATCATTTAATTTAAATTTATCTAAATAATCCATAGGAGTAATCACGTCTTCACGATGTGATTTTTTCTCTTTTGTACTATTATATAAACTATTTATTAGTTCAAAATCAATTTCGTCAATTTGTTTCAACAAAGTTTCCTTTCCTTTTTCATCAAGTTTATTAAAATTGTTTAATAAATGTTCTTGTCCATTTTTCTTTAATATGGTTTTTGCTTCTTCTAATTTTATTCCCATAAGACTTCATCCTTTCATAACTTTTAAAAATTGAAACTCACACATATATTACACCATAATTAATTTTAAGTCAAATACTAATAGATATTTTTTATAATCTTTTTATCTATTAACATTTGACTTAATCAACTTAATACATTATTTTAATTATATATACTCTATAGACGTGTTGTCCCTAGTATTTTGTCATAACTTTTTGCTAATTCTTCCATTTCTTTTTCAACTTCAAAAAATTCATAACAATCTACTGTTTTTATATTATTATTTCCTGAAATCCATTTTTCTATATTTTTATTTACATTTTTTATATAATTTTGCTTTCCTTTTATAAAAATAATAATTTCTCTTTTTTCTTTACTCTTCTTATTTATTTCTTTAAATTTTATTAAATCTTCATTTTTCCAATTTAACTTTAATATTTTTTTCTTTTTGTTTTCTTCTAAATTCATTTTTTTCACTAAATTGTTTACTGTCGCTTCCAAATTATTTTCTGTTAAAATTATAATTTCTTTATTACTGTCTATGTTTTTTATAATGTATGGTATACTTATCATTTCAAAATGATAATCGCTTGCATAAAATATACAAGTCTTTTCTTTTGTTTTAATTTCCATCATTAAACATTCCTTTCGAATTAGTATTTTCATACGGAATAGCCAGCTTGTTGATTTTGCTTACTGGTAAATTTTACCATTTTGTTACAAATATGTCAATAATATTTCAATCAAAGTCATCGTTTTTTTTCGACAATGTATATTTTTTCTTTTTTTTGTTAATAATTATCTTAGAAGAATATTTTAGAAAAAAAGTTTATTGGAGGTAACTTATGAAAAAATTTTTAAATTTATTTAATAATTCCAAGGTAAAAATGGCAATAATTTTATCTTTTCTACTATATATATATATTACTTTATGGGCTATTTCGTATAGTTCTTATATTTCTGATGATATTTCAAATTCTGTATTTCGCTTACACGTACTAGCTAATAGTGATAGTGAAGCTGATCAAAAATTAAAATATCTTGTTAGAGATAATTTATTAGAATACATGAATAAACTATGTTCAAATTGTAAATCAAAAGAAGAAGCTATTTCTATTGCTAAATTGCATTCTAATGATTTTAAAGATATTGCATTAAAAACAATAAATGACAATGGTTTTAATTATTCTGTTACAATTAATATTGGTAATTTTGAATTTCCTACAAAACATTATGGAGATATTTCTTTACCTTCTGGATATTATGATGCTTTAAGAGTCGAAATTGGTGAAGCCAAAGGGCAAAACTGGTGGTGTGTAATGTTTCCTCCTTTATGTTTTACTGATGTTACTTCTGGTATTGTTCCAGATAGCTCAAAAGAAGAGCTTGAAAATGTACTAACCGATGAAGAATTTTCTATTGTTTCAAATTCCGATAATGTAAATTATAAACTAAAATTTAAAATTTTAGAATTACTTAATAATTCAGGATTACTCACAGCTAAAAAATAGTTGCAATAGTTACGAGTTTATGATATATTAGGACAAATAATAAGATTATTGGGGGTAATATAATTGGAGAAATTAATCGTAAAAGGACCTACACCTTTAAAAGGCGAAGTTACTATCAGTGGTGCAAAAAATGCTGCAGTTGCAATTTTACCGGCAACACTTTTAATAGATGGTGTATGTACAATAGAAAATTTACCTAATATAAGTGATATACAAATCTCATGTCAAATCTTAGAAAAATTAGGTGCTAAAATCACTTGGAATAATGCTAATAGTATTACAATTGATACTACTAATTTAACTACTACAAAAGCACCTTTAGATTTAACAAGTAAATTTAGAGCTTCTTATTACATTATAGGTGCTATGTTAGGACGTAAAGGTGAAATAGAAGTAGGTATGCCTGGTGGTTGTAAATTAGGAGCTAGACCAATAGACCAACATATTAAAGGTTTTGAACTATTAGGTGCAAATGTAACAGTAGAAAAAGGAAAAATATATGCAAAAGCTAAAAAATTAAAGGGCTGCCCTATTTATATGGATATTGTATCTGTTGGTGCAACTATTAATGTTATGCTTTCTGCCGTACTTGCTAATGGAACAACAATAATAGATAATGCTGCAAAAGAACCTCATATTGTTGATGTGGCTAACTTTTTAAATACAATGGGAGCTGATATTAGGGGGGCTGGAACAGATGTTATAAAAATTAATGGTGTTGAAAAATTAACTGGAAATGCTACATACTCTGTTGTTCCTGACCAAATAGAAGCCGGAACATTTATGCTTGCAGCTGTTGCAACAAAAGGTGATTTACTAATAAAAAATTGTATAACAAAACATTTAGAATCTATCACCGCTAAAATTATTGAAATAGGTGGAAATGTAGAAGATAATGGAGATAGTATTAGGGTATGGTGTAATAAAAGACCTAATAGAGCTACTATTAAAACATTACCTTATCCGGGATTCCCAACAGACTTACAACCACAAATGGGCGTTGTTTTATCTTTAGCTAATGGTACAAGTACTATTAACGAAAGTATTTGGGATTCTCGATTCCAGTACACTGAGGAATTAAATAAAATGGGTGCTAAGATTACGGCTCAAGGTAAATCTGCATTTTTTGAAGGTGTAAAAAAATTATCAGGTGCTCCTGTATATTCTTCTGATTTAAGAGCTGGTGCTGCTTTAGTTATTGCTGGTACTGCTGCAGATGGTATTACAGAAATATATAATTTGGAACATATTGACCGTGGATATGAAAATATCGAAGAAAAATTCAGAAAAATTGGAGCAAATATACAAAGAGTAAATGAATAAACAAAGGAAAGAGATAAAATTATGCTAAACTTTTGTAGTCTATATAGTGGTAGTAGCGGAAATAGTTTATTTGTACAAACAGATAATACAAATTTATTAATAGATGCTGGTGTAAGTAGTAAAAAAATTGAACAAGCATTAAATGATATAGAAGTTGATCCTCATTCACTTGACGGAATTTTAATAACTCATGAACATTCAGACCATGTCCAAGGATTAGGTACTTTTTCTAAAAAATTTGATTTACCTGTATTTGTTAATGAAGAAACATTAGATGCTATGCCTAAACAAAAAGATAAAATTAATAGTAAAAATATTAAAAAATTCAAAGTATCAGAAAAATTTTCTATAGGGGATTTAACTATAAATCCCTTTTCTATACCTCATGATGCTGCAAATCCTTGCGGTTTCACATTATTAAAAGATAATAAAAAAATAAGTATTGCAACTGATATTGGTCATATGACAAATGATATTTTAAAAAATATAGATGGAAGCTCATTTATATTATTAGAATCAAATTATGACCCTGAAGTTCTAAAGTGTTCTCATTATCCTTATTATTTGAAAACACGAATCGCAGGTCCATCAGGTCATCTGTCAAATGAAATGGCTGGTAAAACAATTTCATTTTTGCTAAAATCTGGTTTAAAAAATGCTATGTTAGGTCATTTGAGTAAAGAAAGTAATTTTCCAGAATTAGCATATAAAACTGTCATAGATGAGTTACTTTCTAATAGTTATGATGAAAATTCTTTATCTTTATCTGTTGCCAAACGTGATTCGCACAGTAAAATTATAACAATTTAATTAGAGGTGAATATAATGCTAAATATAGAAATTTTATGTGTAGGAAAAATTAAAGAAAATTATTTAAAAAGTGCCATTGATGAATACTCTAAGAGATTGAGTAGATATTGTAAATTAAGTATTGTAGAGTTACCTGATGAAAAAATTCCTGAAAAATCAAATGACAATATTATTAATATAATAAAAACTAAAGAATCTGCTAATATTAAAAAACACATAAAAAAAGATTCATACATAATTTGTTTAGATTTAAATGGTAAAGAATTTTCTTCTATAGAATTTTCTAAAAACTTAGAATCATTATCATTGCATACTAGTCATATAACTTTTATAATAGGTGGTTCTCTAGGTCTTTCTACAGATTTATTAAAACAAGCTAACCAAAAGATATGTTTCTCTAAAATGACTTTTCCTCATCAATTAATTAGAGTTTTCTTATTAGAACAAATCTTTAGAGGCTTTAAAATATCTAATGGTGAAACTTATCATAAATAACATTTATATTATTTGTAGAGAAAATAACTAAGAAAGAATATAAATCTCACTTGGAAAAAATAGGGGCAAATATTATTTTTTTTAAGGATTATATCTAATATATATGGGGGGAAGTGTTATTTCCTCTACAAAATTAAAAACTTTTTATTTGATTTTAATTCGATTTTAAAATTAGTATTAAACATATTATTGATACTAATTTTCTTATGATTAAAAATATTGAAATAAATATTAAAATTTTTATTATCATAATTAAAATTCCTTTTTTGAATTAACTGTTCAAATTATATCCTCGTCCTAAAATTTTGTCAATGTTTTTTAGGATAATTTTTTTAGAAGTCATTGACAAAAAGTTACAAAATTCAACATTTAATATAATTTAGATTTCAAGTTATATGTCAAAAAATACTAAATTTTTATACTTTGAACAAATAAGTAAAAAAGAACAATTATGCATATTGCCAAATATTACCATATAAAAAGCAATGAAAGAGCCTTTAAGAAAATTTACTCTTTCGTGCTGAAAATTATCTAGAATTATTGTTTTTTGAAGAGTTTTAGAGTATAATGCTTTTATCCTTTTCAAAGGAAATCTTTGAGGAAGGAGGTGTTATTCAAATGACCTCATTTGAATTAATCTGGCGTCTTATAGTATTACTATTAAGTACATACGAAGACAAACAACCAGATAACAACAAAGACTAGAAATAGTCAATGAAGTGAAGAACTACCACTCTTCACTTCTATTTTTTTGTAAAAAAATAGAACTAAATGCTACCACACATCTAGTTCATGCTATTCAATGACCTCACATGAATAACTTAAGTTAAATATAGTATACTACTTTTTCTAGTATATGTCAAACAATTTTTGAATATCCCAGTAAAAAAGAGTAAAAATCAAGTAATAGTAAAAAATATCAAAGTATGTGTTAAAATAAAAAAATTATCACAAAAGAGATGTTTTTTTGAACAGAAAAGAAAAAACAAATATAATAAAATATAAAGATGAGGAAAAACGGAACAGAATTTGTATATATTAACGACTTAAGTATAACAAATCAAAAATAAATAAGAGTTTCCTCTTATTTATTTTGATTTAATTCACCTATTTTTTCTGAACATTCTTCACAAATTAATTTATTATTATAATCAATTAGATTTTGAGTGTTTCCGCAAAAAATACAATTTGGTTCATATTTTTTTAATACAATATTAGAACCATCAACATATATTTCCATAGGATCTTTTTCAGCAATACCAAATTGGTTTCTTATTTCAATAGGAATAACGACTCTTCCTAATTCATCCATCTTTCTAATAATGCCTGTTGACTTCATTTTTTTCCCTCCTCTAAAAAGTTATTTGCAATCCTTTCATGTACTCATAATATCACAAATGTACTTATAGGTCAATTAAAAAATAGCAAAAAGCAGAATAAAAAATTATGTTTAGAATAAAATTATTCAAGGTGATATCTATGTTAAATATAATTTGGCCAATATTTATAATTATTTCATTTTCTTATGCAATTATTTCTGGAAATCTAGAAAACTTAAATTCTAATATTTTCGATAGCCTTGAAAGCGCTATTTCATTAAGTATAACTATGTTAGGAACAATGTGCTTATGGAGTGGTATTATTAATATAGCTTCACATACTAAAATTATAAATATTATTAATAAAATTTTAAGACCAATTATAACTTTTTTATTTCCAAATTTAAAATCTAATAAAAAAATACAAAATGAAATTTCAATGAATATGGTTGCTAATATTTTAGGATTAGGAAATGCCGCTACTCCTTTAGGTTTAAAGGCTATGGAGAGTTTGCAAAAAGAAAATAATAAGAAAAATCAGTTAAGTGATTCAATGATTATGCTTATTGTTTTAAATACTGCATCTATTCAAATAATTCCAACTACAGTTATTGCTATTCGAAATTCTTTAGGTTCAAATAATCCAACTATAATTATTTTACCTGTCTGGATTGCTACAATTTGTGCTGCTATTATTGGTATTATTGTAACCAAAATATTAATAAAATATTGCAAATAATATATAAAATTAATTTTTTTAGGAAGGAATTGAATATGAATATTATAAACTTTATTTCAAGTTTAGCAATGCCTTTAATTATACTACTAATTGTTCTATATGGATTACTAGAAAAAAAAGAAGTTTTTGATTATTTTTTGGATGGTGCAAAAGATGGTATTAAAATAATGATAAATATTTTTCCAACTTTAATTGGATTATTTGTAGCAGTTGGAGCTTTACGCAGTTCCGGAATTATCGATTTATTTACAAAAATAATACAGCCATTATTAAATATTTTTAATTTCCCGAGTGAAATAGTTCCTCTAGCTTTGCTTCGCCCTATTTCTGGTAGTAGCTCAATTGCCGTTGCTACTGATATTATGAAAAATTGTGGTGTAGATAGTCAAATAGGAATAATGGCTTCTGTAATCATGGGGGCTACAGAAACCACTTTATATACTATTGCTGTATATTCTTCAAGTGTAAAAATAAATAAAACCAGATTTGTTTTGCTCGCTTCTTTAACAGCTGACTTTATTGGCATTATTGTTAGTGTTATAGTTTGTAAAATATTATTTTAAAATTATTTTTTAATTTTAATATTATATTTATAAAAATTACTATTTAAGTAAATTTATTTTTACGAAGAATATTTATATAAGGAGTATTGGCCAATAAAATACCTTTATTGAAAACACTCCTTATTAATCTTTTTTAATATTTACAATGTTATTTTTTCAAAAAATATTGATAAATCTCATTTTTGTTGACATTTCTATCTTTAGCTATTTTTTTTATAATTTCTTTTTTACTCAAACCTTCTTTTTCATAATAATTATAATGCTCTTCTAAAGGCATATTTAGTATGCTATTTTCTTCTTGTATTTTACTTCCTTCAATTATTAAAACAATTTCTCCTTTAATATTTTCGGCTTTTTGAATAAGAATATCAATATCTTCTCTTAAATATTCCTCGTGGATTTTCGTTAGTTCCCTAGCTAATACTATTTTTCTATCTGAAATTATTTGTCTTAATTCTTTTAATGTATTTTCTAATTTATGTGGTGCCTCATATAATATTAATGTTTTTGTTTCATTTTTTATTTGATTCAACTTTTCTTGTCTGTTCTTTTTATTTAGTGGTAAAAAGCCTAAAAAAACAAATTCATTAGTATCTAAACCTGAACATATTAATGCATTTATCATTGCTACTGCTCCTGGAATTGGCACTATTTTTATATGCTCTTCTATGCATTTTTTTATTACTTCTTCCCCAGGATCACAAATACCAGGAGTTCCAGCATCAGAAACTAATGCTATATTTTTTCCTTCTTTTAATTTATTTATTAATTTTTCTGTTTTTACATCTTCATTATGTCTATGATAACTAATTAATGGTTTAGATATATCAAAATGATTTAATAATTTCAAAGTATGTCTAGTATCTTCTGCCGCAATTAAATCTACATTTTTTAAAATATTTATTGCTCTTATTGTAATATCTTCTAAATTTCCTATTGGAGTCGCTACAATATATAATGTTCCTATATTTTCTTCGTTCACATTATTCTCCCTTCTCATACATTTTATTTCCCATAGATTTTTAAAATTTCTTGTGTATATTCATTATTTTCATCATAGATATATAAATTTTTCTCTATTTTTAAAAATGGTTTCGCATTTTTTATTCCTTGTATTAATACAAGCTTTGGTATAGCCTCACTGTTAGAATAGACAAATTTAATTTTTTTAGGCTCAATTTTATATTTTCTCATATATTCTATTAAATCTACTAATCTTTCCGGTCGATGCACAATATATAATTCACCTTTGTCTTTTAACATATCTTTTGAAATCCTAATAAAGTCTTCCAATGTAGCTGTTATTTCATGTCTTGAAATTAGTTTTCGTTTATCTTGATTTTTTACTCCTGATTCACTTTTCTTATATGGTGGATTTGTAACAATTGCATCAAAACTATTCTTTTCAAAATAGTTATTTAAATTTAATATATTATCATTTATAATTTTAAACTTATCTTCTAATTTATTTAATTTTATACTTCTAGTTGCCATATCCGCTACTTCTTCCTGTATCTCTATTCCTATTATTTCTTTCAGTTCGGTTTTTCCACATAATAAAGTAGGAATAATTCCTGTTCCTGTACCTAAATCTAGAACTTTAGCATTTTTTTTGATATTTTTTGCAAAATTTGTTAATAAAATGCTGTCAATTCCAAAACAAAATCCCTTTTTATTTTGAATAATTTTTAGGCCTTTAAATTCTAAATCATCTATTCTTTCATTTTCTTTTAAATTCATAATTATCCTCATTTATATTTTTATGTTATCTTATCATTTTATCAGGAATATTACAATAAATTTTTTAGAAAATAACAAAATTTAAATTTATACATATAATAAAATAAAAAGGATGAAGTTATGAACAAAAAAACAATTAAAAATATTTCTAAAAATAATAGCACTCCAGAAAAAAAGAAAGCTCCACCACCTCCTCCACCAAAAAAGAAAAAATTTAAATTTAAGCATTATAAAGATAATACTTTAAAATCTTTAAAAGAAGTTGAAGATTTCTTAGGAGATTTTCGTAGATTTATTAAATATGTGAAATTATACAAGATTTTAAGATAGCTAAAAAAAAGCACCACTGAAGTGGCGCCACGTTAGTGGGATTTTAGTTTTACGGCTTTAGGGTTCAGCTTTTCAAGAATAAAGTGGGACGAAAACCGACTTCACCACCGCTGATAAACGGATTTTTGTAGTTACGACGGGAAGCTGGACTGTAAGAAGCTGTACCGTAATAAACGCCTCCTCTATTAACTCGATTTTCAGTGTAGTAAGACTCCATTGTCCATTCGCTAACATTTCCTGCCAAATCATATACTTTTTTGACTTGGTTTTTTCCTCCATTTAAATCTATTCCTGTTTTATGCTCAGAATTTCCTGAAACTCCATCATACCATCCCATTCCTGTACTATCTATAATATATTTTTTATCTGTTGACGTAGCATTTGAATTTTCTACATCTTTCATCCAATTCATCACAGCATCCCATTGTACACCATATATTAATGTACTTTGCACTGTTTTATAATTATTTTCTTTTGCAAAATTTCTTGATAATTCTACAGCTCCTCCTGTAGTTTTTGTTTCACTTTCTTGCATTTCTTTTGTTGATGACCATCGAATCCAATTATATACATTAGCATTTTTTTGTACTACTACTTTTTCGTTTTTATCTTTTCCTGCTTCATATCTTCCTATGTAAAATCCTCCATTTTTCTTTACACTCGCATACATATCTTTTGCTTCTTGTTTTGTTGTTGCTGTTTCTATTACTTTAGCATTTGTATTGTTTCCTGTTGCATCTGCTTCTCCACAGTCAGAAAGATAATTTTGCTGGCTACCATCAGAATATCCTTCTCTTCTAATAAATTCACTATATGTCTTTACAGGTACCCATACAAATTGATTTCTCTTAGCATCTTCTATTACTATTCCTTCATCTATTGTTGTTCCACTATCTTCTGCTACTTTAAATCCTGCTGGGATTTTTACTGTTCCATCTGTTACTGTTAAATTTGAATTCTCTGTTTTATTCTTCATTTCGTCTTTCTTGGCCTCAGTTATTGTAATAGTTTCTCCTGTTGGTGGTGTTACTGGTGTATCTGTACCTGAAGCTGTTGTTGTTCCATTTGCTTTTATTGTTACATTATATCCATCTACTGTTACTGTTGCTGGCAAATTTGTTATTTTATTACTATCTGTTATTGCACTTCCATTATATTTTAATCCACTTATATTTTGTAAATTTTTATTTAATTGATTTAAATCAATCTTTCCATCTGTTCCATAACT
>CAKPPS010000008.1 GCA_934177795.1 uncultured Clostridia bacterium
GTTCAGTTGGTTAGAACGCTAGCCTGTCACGCTAGAGGTCGACGGTTCGAGCCCGTTCCGGGTCGCCATTTTTTTATGGCTTCATAGCTCAGTTGGTAGAGCAGAGGACTGAAAATCCTCGTGTCAGTGGTTCGATTCCACTTGAAGCCACCAAATATTAATTTATGGAAGTAGTTAATAAAAATTTAACTACTTCTTTTATTATAACTATAAAAACAACTATAAATCAAAAATATCATTTTTACATCAAAAAATGAACCCTCCATGTTTTCTCTAACACTTCAGGTTCATTTCAATATATACTTCCTGTTTATTTTTTATTTATTCTAATACATACCATCCATTCCAGCTGACATTGCATCATGATTTCCACAATTGCAATCTTTCTTTTCTGGAGCATCTGTTACTAAACTCTCTGTTGTCAATACCATTGAAGCTATTGAAGCTGCATTTTGTAAAGCACTTCTAGTAACTTTTGTAGGGTCTACAATTCCTGCCTTTTTCATTTCTACATATTCTTCTTTTGCTGCATCAAATCCAACGCCTGCTTTTTCACCTTTTACTTTATTTAATATTACTGCTGGTTCTAAGCCTGCATTTACAGCAATTTGTCTTACTGGTTCTTCTAATGCTTTTAGTACGATTTTTCCTCCCAATTTTTCTCCTGATTCTAATGTATCTACCATTTTTTCTACTGCAGGTATAACATTTACTAATGCTGTACCTCCTCCTGCAACTATTCCTTCTTCAACTGCTGCTTTTGTTGCAGATAATGCATCTTCAATTCTTAATTTTTTATCTTTCATTTCTACTTCTGTAGCTGCACCTACTCCAATAACTGCAACTCCTCCAGCTATTTTAGCTAATCTTTCTTGTAATTGTTCTTTGTCATAATCACTTTTTGTTTCATTAATTTGTGCCTTTATTTGTGCTACTCTATCAGCAATTTGTTGTTTGTCTCCTGCACCATCTACTATAATTGTATTTTCTTTTTGAACTTTTACTTGTTTTGCCTTTCCTAATTGTGCTATTGTTGTATCTTTTAATTCTAATCCTAAATCTGATGTTATAACTTCTGCACCTGTTAATGTTGCAATATCTTGTAACATTGCTTTTCTTTTATCTCCAAAACCTGGAGCTTTAACAGCTACTACATTTAAAACACCTCTTAATTTATTTAAAATTAATGTTGATAAAGCTTCTCCTTCCATATCATCACAAACTATTAATAATTTTCCTGATTCTTGCATTAAACTTTCTAATAGTGGTAATATTTCTTGTATATTACTTATTTTCTTGTCTGTTAATAATATATAAGGATTATCTAAAACTGCTTCCATTTTTTCTGTATCTGTTGCCATATATGGAGACAAGTATCCCTTATCAAATTGCATTCCTTCAACCACATTTAATTCTGTATTTGAAGTTTTTGATTCTTCAATAGTTATAACTCCATCTTTTGAAACTTTTTCCATTGCTTCTGCAATTAAATTTCCTATTTCTTCATTATTAGCAGATATACTTGCAACTCTAGCTATATCATCTTTACCATTTACATCTGAGCTTATTTCTTTAAGTCCTTTTACTGCTGCATTTACAGCTTTATCCATTCCTCTTTTTATAGCCATTGGGTCTGCACCTGCTGCAACATTTTTTACACCTTCTTTAATCATACTTTGTGCTAGTACTGTTGCTGTTGTAGTTCCATCTCCTGCTACATCATTAGTTTTTGTAGATACTTCTTTTACTAGTCTAGCTCCCATATTTTCAAATTTGTCTTCTAATTCAATTTCTTTTGCTATAGTAACACCATCATTAGTTATTAGTGGTGCTCCAAAACTTTTATCCAATACTACATTTCTTCCTTTTGGTCCTAATGTTACTTTTACTGTATCTGCTAATTTATTAACTCCTTCTAACAAAGATTTTCTTGCATCTTCTCCATATTTAATAACTTTTGCCATTTTAATTTATCTCCTTTCGTGATTAGTAGCTTATTTCTAAAGCTTTAATCTTACTTTAATAATTTTATTATTATATTTATATAAAGATTATCATATTATTCTACAATTGCTAAAATATCATCTTGTTTTACTATTATGTAATCAGTTCCTTCATATTTTACTTCTGTTCCTGAATATTTACTTACTATTATATTATCACCTTTTTTTACCATCATTGCCTCTGGTTTTCCATCAATAATTTCACCAGGTCCAATTTCTACTACTTCTGCTATTTGTGGTTTTTCTTGTGCTGATTGAGCTAGGATAATTCCACTTTTAGTTGTTTCTTCGCCTTCTTTCATTTTTATTAATACTCTACTTCCTAATGGTTTAATCATAAAAATTACCTCCTTTATACATTTAGCACTCTTCGTGTTTGACTGCTAATAATTTATATCATTTTTTTATTATTGTCAATAGTATTTATATAAAATTCACACAACTTTCACATATCAAATTTTAAATTACAATATATGAAAGTTGTTAGTTAAATTTATATTATTCATTTATATCCAAGCTTATACCTAAATTCTCATATTATTGTATAACTACAGCATCATCTTTTACTGTTATTTTATTTAACTTATCTTTCTTTAAATTTCCATCCAATATTTCTTCTGCTAATGTATCTTCTAATATATTTTGAATTGTTCTTCTTAATGGTCTCGCTCCAAAATTTTTATCAATTCCCTTGTCTGCTATTAATTTTTTTACTGATTTGTCTAATTCTATATTTATTTTTTGCTCTTTTAATCTATTTACAACTTCTTTTAACATAAGATCAATAATTTTATCTATTTCTTTATCTGTTAATTTATGGAATACTATAATTTCATCTATACGATTCATAAATTCTGGTCTTAACTCTTTTTTCAAGGCTTCCATTACTTCTTTTTTTGTCTCTTCATATTCTTTTTTATTCTTTTTCTCATCATTTTCTTTTGCATCTTCTTTTACAAATCCTAATGATTTTTTATCTGTTATTAATCTAGCACCGATATTAGAAGTCATTATTATTACTGTATTTTTAAAATTAACAGTTCTTCCCTGGCTATCTGTTAACCTTCCATCTTCTAGAATCTGTAGTAACATATTCATAACATCTGGATGAGCTTTTTCAATTTCATCAAATAAAACAACTGAATATGGTTTTCTTCTTACTTTTTCTGTTAATTGACCTCCATCAGCAAATCCTACATATCCTGGAGGTGATCCTATTAATTTAGATACTGAATGTGGCTCCATATATTCAGACATATCTATTCTAATCATAGCGTTTTCATCACCAAATAAACTTTCAGCTAAAGCTTTAGATAATTCTGTTTTTCCTACTCCTGTTGGACCTAAGAATAGAAATGACCCAATTGGTCTTTTAGGGTCTTTTAACCCTACTCTTCCTCTTCTTATTGCCTTTGATACTGCAGATACCGCTTCTTCTTGTCCGATTACTCTCTCATGTAAATTATTTTCAAGATTCTTTAGTCTTACGTTTTCGTCTTCCGTTATCTTTTTAGCTGGTATTCCAGTCCAATTGCTTATTACTTCTGCTATATTTTCTTCAGTTATATCTGTAACTGATTTATTATTTTTGTTTTTCCATTTATTTTGTTCTTTCTCATATTTTAATTTCAATTCTTTTTCTTTATCCCTAAAAGCTGCCGCTTTTTCAAATTTTTGAGTTCTTACTGCTTCTTCTTTGTCTTTATTTATATTAGATATTTCCTCTTCTAATTGTTTTAATGAATCTGGTTCTACATAAGTTTTTAAACGTGCTCTTGATGCTGCTTCATCTATTAAATCAATAGCCTTGTCTGGTAAGTATCTATCATTAATATATCTTTCTGACAATTTTACAGCTGCTTCTATTGCTTCATCTGTTATTTTCACATTATGATGTGCTTCATATTTATCTCTTACGCCCTTTAAAATCAATATAGTATCCTTTTCTGTAGGTTCATTTACTGTTACTGGGCTAAATCTTCTTTCAAGTGCAGAGTCTTTTTCTATAAATTTTCTATACTCATCCAAAGTTGTTGCACCTACTAATTGTATTTCTCCCCTAGCTAATAGTGGTTTTAGTATGTTTGCTGCATCAATTGCTCCTTCTGCTGAACCTGCTCCAACAATTGTATGAATTTCATCTATAAATAATATAACATCTCCAACTTTTTTTACTTCATTTAATGCTTTTTTTATTCTTTCTTCAAAATCTCCTCTATATTTTGCTCCTGCCACCATGCTTGAAATATCAACAGTTACTATTCTTTTATCTTTTAAAATCTCAGGTATATCCCCAGAGATTATTTTTTGAGCTAATCCCTCTACTACAGCTGTTTTTCCTACTCCTGGCTCACCTATCAAACATGGATTATTTTTAGTTCTTCTTGACAATATTTGTACTACTCTTTCTATCTCTTCTTTTCTTCCTATAACAGGGTCCAATTTTCCTTCCCTTGCTTTTTCTGTCAAATCTTCTCCAAATTGATTTAATGTTGGAGTTTGATTATAACTTCCTATTTTGCCATTTCTTGATTGTGAATCTGATTCACTTTTGAAGTCTTCTCCTTCATTGATAACTCTTATAATCTCTCCATATAATTTCTGTATACTAACATTTAATCCAATTAAAATTCTTGTTGCTACACTATCTCCTTCTCTTAATATTCCTATTAAAAGATGCTCTGTTCCTATATAATCATATCCTAATTTTCTTGCTTCTATAAATGCATTTTCGATTACTCTTTTAATTCGTGGTGTAAAGCCTAAGGTGTCTTCTCCTACAGCATCTTTGCCTAATAATTCTATAGTTATATCTATAACCTTTTCTGGAGTTACTCCTTGATTTTCTAGGACTTTACTTGCAACTCCATTTCCTTCTTTTACTAAGCCATATAGCAAATGTTCTGTTCCTACATATCTATGTCCTAATTCTATTGCTGCATCATTAGCCAATTCAATTGCTTTTTTAGCTCTACTTGTAAATTTATATGTCATATATTACACTTCCTTTCTATTAATTATTATTTACAATATGTTTTATCAATTCTGCTCTCTTTATTCCCATATCTAATCTTTCATATTGTTCTCCATAATATTTTTGTAAATTTCCTGATTGAATATATAAATATAATTTTTGTATTTGTAAATCTGTTAATTCTTTTAAAATCCCTAAATCTACACCTAATTTAATAATTGATAGTAAATTTTGAGCTTCTTTACGTGTTATTTTTCTGCAATTAGTTAATATTCCATAATTTCTATATATCAAATCTTCTAAATCTATTCCTTTATTTGCAACAAATCTTCTTGCTTCTCTTTCTTGTTTTATAACACTTTCGACAATAGCTTTTATATTTTGAATTATCTCATTTTCTGTGATTCCTAGTGTTCTTTTATTGCAAATTTCATATATATCACCCACATTATGACCTTCATCGTCATATACTCCTTTTATATTTATTCCAAAATTATTTATAGCTTGTAACACTTTTTGTTCATTTTTAGTTTTAGCAAGAGCTGGTAAATGTACTTTTACTGAAGCTTTTAGCCCTGTTCCTAAATTATTTGGACATGCAGTTAAATACCCATATTTTTTATTAACTGCATAACCAAATATTTCTTCAAGTTTTTTGTCTATCTCGATAGCTAAATTTAATGTACTTTCTAATTCTAGACCACTATTAAATACTTGAATCTTCAAATGATCCCCTTCTCCAATTATAATGCAAATATTTTCTTCATCATTAATTAATATAGCCCCTGAATTCTTGTTTTTGAAAGCATAATTATAATCAATTATTCCTTTTTCCACCAAACTTAATTTAGTTATATCATCCATATCATTTAAATAGAAAAATTTCAAATTATATCCTATCTGATATGTATGTTTTTGAATTAATTTTTCTAGCTGTTCAATTTCACTTTTGTTTAAATTAAATTTATATCCATTTATATTTCTTAAAAATCTAATTCTTGTACTAATTGCTACATCTGATTCTTTTCCATTTTGTAAATACCAATTCATTTGTTCTATTCCTCCTAAACATTAATTTTCTTTATTCTTCTCTTCTAATTTTTTTATCTCATCTCTTATTTTAGCTGCTTCTTCATATTTTTCTTCTTTTACGACTTGTTTTAACTGTTGTTTCTTCTCTTCTATTTTTTCTTCTATACTTTTTTCTTTATTATTTATTTGAGCTTTTTTATTTTGTCTTTTTTCTATATTCTGGTCTACACTTTTTCCTAATCTACCTACATGTAAATTACTACTCTGTATTTGTTTTATTATCGGGTCTAATCGACTTTCAAATATATCATAACAATGTGCACACCCAACTTTTCCTGTATTTGCTATATCTTCAAAACTATATCCACAATTATCACATTTTAATGATTTTATTTCACTAAACATTGGCATAAAATCCGTACTTTCAAAATCTTCAATAAAATCACCTAAAAAACTAGAAAAACCAATTGGCATATCTAATTTCATTTTACTTAATCCTAGCTTTCTACTACAATCTTCACATAAATTTAATTCTCTTCTAACTCCATTAATATTTTCTGAATATTTAACATTTGCTGGTTTCTTTTTACAATTATCACACAACATAATAATTCCTCCTTCTTATTCTATATTTAATAACATATTCTTAAAAATTTTTGCTCGCAATTTATCTTTTACATCTTTTGCAATACTCAATACATTATCACTTGTTGCTACTTTTAAAAGTTTAGCTTCTTCTTTTGTTATTAATTGGTATGAAAGGAAGTCATTTATTAATATATCAACTTCTTTTGCTGTCATATCTTCTTCTATATTTTTTATAATATGCATAAAATAATCTGATTTTGTATTATTTACTTTCTTTATTGTTATATGCCCTCCGTCCGCCTCTTCTGCTTTCAACATAATATCCTTGGGATGGCTTAAATCTTGTTGAAATGACATAATTTATTTGTGATGGCACACAATTAAAATATTCTGCCAATTCATTTCTTTGTATTTCTACTAATTCTTTTTCATCATTAAATAGTTCTTTTATAAATTCTTCTATTACATCTGTCATTCTCATTATTATCATCTCCAATCTAATATTTATGTTTTTGACTTTGACTTTCTTTGACCTATATTGTTATTATACTACCAACTTAATTTTTTTCAAGTAATTTTTACTTGTATTTTTTTTAGTATATCTCTGATTTTAATTATTTTCTTATATTTTTCTCTCTTTTTATCTTTTTTTCGTCAATTATCTATTCTTTTCTTTTAGTCATATCATTCAATTCTTCTGCTCTTCGTTTCTGTTTTGATAATGTTGTCCATACAAAATATGATGAAATAAATTCTCCATATTTTGTTGTATCTTCTTCAAATTCATCATTATTTTTAGATTTATTTTTCATAATCAATACCTTTTTTCCTTTATATTTATTCTTTTATATTGGTATGCACATTTTTCATTTTTTTATTCATTAAATTAATAATATATTTTTACATTTTTTATTTAATACTGAATACACTTATTATAAAATAAATCATTTCTATAAGGAGGTTTTATGGTTTCTGTAGTATTAAAATTAAAGAAAAACTTTATAACTATTTTATTTTTATTATTCACAATTTCACTTTTAATTTTTTCTAATTCTAATTTATCTGCTGTTAAGTCAGGATTATCTCTCTGGGCAAATTCTGTTATTCCTTCTCTTTTCCCTTTTTTTGTAGCTACTGAACTTTTAATGCATACAAATATTATTTACAAATTAGGTAATATATTTAATATTTTTATGAAACCTTTTTTTAATATTAGAGGAGAAGGTTCATTTGCTTTTATTATGGGAATAATCAGCGGATACCCTATTGGTGCAAAAATTGCTACAAATCTTAGAAATCAAAATATATGTACAAAAGAAGAATGTGAACGTCTTTTAAGTTTTACTAATAATTCTGGGCCTTTATTTATTATTGGTTCTGTGGGAATTTTAATGTACAGAAATACATCAATTGGTATTTTATTGTTTATAACACATTTTATAGCATCTTTATCTGTTGGCTTTATTTTTAGATTTTGGAAATCTAATTCCAATCAAGCAAATATAACTGCTAATTCTCACTATTGGCATAATCAAAAAATTCCTAATCCTTCTGACTTAGGTGAAATACTATCTGAAAGCATTATTAGTAGTATTAAATCAATACTTCTAATAGGTGGATTTGTAGTTATATTTTCTTCAATTATAGCTATACTACATTCTAGTGGAATTATACCTTTTTTGAATTTAATATTAAATCCTATCTCTAATATTCTAAACATTGATTCTAAATTTATAGATGGTTTTTTAACTGGGTGTTTGGAAATCACTAATGGAATAAATATAATTGCCAATATACCTTTTAAAAAATTATCAATAAATATTATAATAACTTCATTTTTACTAGGCTTTGGTGGTATTTCAATTTTACTTCAAGTTTTTAGTATAATTAGTAAAAGTGACTTATCTATAAAACCTTATATTTATGGAAAACTGTTACATGGTATTTTATCAGCTTTTTATACTTACTTATTTATTAATATATTTCCTTTTTTTAATTTTGATTTATAAACATATATTTTTTTCTTATGAATATATTTTAGATAAATGGAGGGATTTTTAATGGAAAAAGATTTTAATTATTATCAACAACCTTTTATGGATTTTAATATGGCAAATATGTCTAATGGAAATTTAGATATGAATGAAATGTACAAAGACCAAATATTTAATCCTATAATGCAATATGAACAAGCTTTTAGCTATTATAGGTATTTATGTATGCAAATGGATTATAAGATTAAATGTAAAGAATATGAAAAAATGTGTTCTACTTCTTCTAATAATGACAGAAGAGACAACAGAACTCAATAAGTATGTTAAAACTTAGTATTTTTTTAACACTATATTTTTAAATTATCAAAAAGCCTTGGATTATAAACTTAAAAAGTTTATAACTCAAGGTCTTTTTATATAATCTGGTAAGAACAAATGACCACTGCCTTTGTTCTAATTTAATCAATTTTATTCTAATTTTTTAATGTACAAATAATAATACTATTATTCCTAGTATTATTCTATAATAACCAAATACTTTAAAATCATGTTTTTTAATATAACTCATCAAGAATTTTATAACAAACATTGATACCACAAATGATACAATCATACCAATTAATAATATTGCTAGTTCAGCTCCTGTAAATACCAAGCCAAATTTAACTAATTTCAATAAACTTGCTCCTAACATTGTAGGAATAGCTAAATAAAATGTAAATTCTGCTGCATTTGGTCTAGATAATCCTATTAATAATCCCCCAATTATTGTTGCTCCAGAACGTGATGTTCCTGGAAATATTGCTGCTATCAATTGAAATAATCCAATTATTATTGCATCTTTATATGTAATTTCTGCACTACTGTTTTTGGCACTTTTTTGATTTTTGTTTCTGTTTTCTATAACAATAAATGCTATTCCAAATACTATTAATGCTATTGCTATACATGTTGGATTGTAAAATAAAGCTTCAAATACATCATCAAATAAAAGACCTACTATTGCTGCTGGTATACAACCGACTAATATTTTTCCCCATAAATTCATAATGTTTTTATCTAAGCAAGATAATATTCCAGTCTTTTTTATTGCTTTACTTTTATTTTTAGTAAATGGCCATATTTTATTAAAATATATTAATACTACTGCTAAAATTGCTCCTAATTGTATTACAACTTGAAACATTGACCAAAATTCTGGTGATACTTTTTCAAATTTTAAAAATTGCTCTACTAATATTAAATGTCCTGTACTACTTATTGGTAACCATTCGGTTATTCCTTCTACTATTCCAAATATGATTGTTTTTATAATATCTAAAATCATCTTTAAATTCTCCTTTTACATTATTTCTGTATCTATGATCTCTTTTATATATTCTGCTGATGTTTCTGGTGCAAATTTTCCGTGGTAATCCTAAAGCTTCTACAAAATTTATATTGAGTTCTTTCACCATTTTTCTATTTATTCCACCTGGTTTACTAGCTAAATCAATTACTAATGTTTCTTTATTTATTTCTTTTAATTCTTCTGTTATTATTTCTTTAGGAATCGTATTTATAATAATATCGTATTTTTTTAAGATTTCTTTCTGTTTTTTTATATCATCAACTGTTATTATATTATATCCACTAGCTATGCACCAACTTTTTTCCTCCATATTCATTGCAAGACATGTTACATTTACGTTTAAGGCTTTTAACTTATTTGATAAGACTTTTCCTATTCTTCCATATCCCATAATTAAACAATTACTATTATGTAAAACTTTATGCCTTCTATTTAATATAATTTCTATTGTTGCTTCTGATGTAGGAATCGCATTTAAAACTGCAAATTGTTCATTTTTTGCAATGTCAATTATTTTACAGTTTTGTTTTTCTAATTTTTCTTTTAAGCTTGTATTTATATTACATGCAACAATTACTTTATTTTTTAAATATTTTAATAATTTGTCAATATTTATTTGTGTATCTGAATATTGCATATTTAAATTTATATTATCTTTTGTAAATGGTATTGGTAAAATTATAATATCACTTCTCATTACTTCTGTAATATCATAAATAGAGTTAATATTAGGTTCTAATTTATTAAACCCACAAATTTTTACTTGCTCTTTGTTTAACAATAATTGTTTATATAAATAAAAATTTCTTAAGTCTCCTCCTATAATATAAAATTTCATATTTAAAAATTCCTCCTTAGTAAAATATAGTTGCATATCTATTTTTTATGAATATGAATTTTATTTTTGCTTTTCGTCTTTTTCATTATTTCTATTTATATTTTGAGTATTTATTATTTTATTTTTCTTTAATAAATTTATATCATTATAGCTTAAATGCCTTGTTATATCTACCATTTCTTCTAAATGTTCTTTTGCTGTTATTTCTATTTTGGTTAATTTATTATTTTTTTCTTCTTTTTCTTCAAAATTGAATGGTACTGATATCTTTGCCATTATTGGTATAAATAATGGTTCTTTTTTTACTTTGTCTACGATTCTTCTATTTCCTATATCTATTGCTATATTAACATATTTTATAGCTGTTTCTTTATCTCCTTTTATTAAACATATCTTTGATAATTCATAATATCCATCAGCTGATAATTCTTCCTCTTCTATTGCTTCTAAAAATCTTTTTTTGGCTTCTTCTAAATCCTTATAAATTAATGCTATTTCTGCTAATGAATATTTTGCATTATATAATAATGAATTAATTTCTGCTGCTTTTTCATAACAAATCTTAGCACTTTGGAAATCATTTAACATTGTATAAGCCATTCCTAAACTATAGTTTAGTTCATAACTTACAGGATTATATTTTAATGCTTCTTGATATATTGTAACTGCTTCTTTATATCTTTCTTGATCCATTAATATATTACCTAATAATTCCGTTGCATTGTACATATCTGGCTTTTTTTCTAATAAGTTAAATAACATCATAGAAGCTTCTTCTTTTTTGTTTAAACTATTTAGCAATTCTGCAACTATATAATATGAGTCATAATCTTTTTTATTTATATCTATTGCTAGTACATATTCATCAATTGCTCTTCTCATTCCACCTTCTTCTTTGTACAATTCTGCCAACATTTTGTGTCCTTTGTAACTATCTGGTACTTTTTCTATCAAATTTAACAATGCTTCTTTTGCCTGTTTATTTTTTCCAAATAGTAAATATATTTTTGCTTTTATAACATTAACAAATTCAATTAATGTTATTCCATTCTTTTCCATAACAATGATTAATACTGGTATTATAACTGCAAAACCATATTTTAATATATTTATTATAATATTTGATTCTATTATTGATAAGAATTCTAAAAAATTTATCGTAATTCCTATAAATTCTAAAATTAATACAATTATATAGCTTGTATCATTATTTTTTATCATTTTAAAGAACATATACACAAAAATTGCTAATGAAATAATTGTAAATATAAATTGTTCTACTATCATTTTGTATCTCCTTCTATTTTTTATAAATTTTTAATTGCTTCTCTTGCCATTTCATCACATCTATTATTAAATTCATTATCACTATGTCCTTTTACTTTTATAAATTTAACTTTATGCACTTTGGTTAAACCATATAATTCTTGCCAAACTTCTTTATTTTTCACTGCTGCCTTACCAGAAGTTTTCCAATTATTTTTTACCCAATTATAAATCCAACCTTGATTAAAAGCATTTACTACATAAGCACTATCACTATATACTTCTACCTCAGATGGATATTTTAATGATTTTAGCCCTTCTATAACTGCTGTTAATTCCATTATATTATTAGTTGTATTTTTGTTTCCTCCTGATATTTCTTTCTTATGTTCTTTATACATTAAAATAGCTCCCCAGCCTCCTGGACCTGGATTGCCTGAGCAAGCTCCATCTGTATATATAATTATTTTATCCACTAATATCCTCCAATTCATTCATTATATTTCTGTTTATTGTTTTTTGCTATTTTTTATGATAATATTATAACAGTATTTTATTAATTATACAATAACTATGAAAGGATTTTTAATATGGATAAAGTTCTTGGCATTATTGCTGAATATAACCCTTTTCATAATGGTCATTTATACCATTTACAGCAATCAAAAAAAGCTCTTAATATTTCTCATTCAATTGCTATTATTAGTGGCAATTTCACTCAAAGAGGCTCTGTCTCTATAATAAATAAGTGGACTAAAGCTGAAATGGCTTTAAAAAATGGCATTGATTTAGTGATAGAATTACCTTTACTTTACTCTATTTCAAGTGCCGAAAATTTTGCTGAAGGTGCTATAAAAATTCTTAATTCTATAAATCTTGTTGATTATATATCTTTTGGTTCTGAATGTGGAGATATAAATAAATTAACAGATATTGCAAATATTTTATATAATGAACCTAAAGAATATAAAAATCTATTATCTATAGAATTACGCAAAGGTTTATCTTTTCCTAAGGCTAGAGAGCTTGCTTTAAATAAATATTTAAAAACTGATAACATTTCAAATTTACTTGGTTCTTCAAATAATATTTTAGGTATTGAATATATAAAAGCTTTAAGAAAATATAAAAGCAATATTGTGCCTTTTACACTACAAAGATTTAATACAAATTATAATGATTTTAATATTAATAATAATATTGCTAGTAGTACAGCTATTAGACAATTTTTGAAAAATGAAGATTTCGACTCTATATCTAAAGTACTTCCACCTGATGTTGTAGAAATTGTATTAGATAAATTTAACTCTGGAGAAGTTTTAACTGATTTATCTATATTTGAAAAGGAAATTATTTATACCCTTCGCAAAATGTCTATTAAAGAAATTTCTATGCTTCCAGATGTAACTGAAGGTTTAGAGTATTCTATTAAAAATGCTGTTAATCAATGTAACAATATTTCGTCTTTAATTGAACAAATCAAATCCAAAAGATATACCTATACTCGATTACAAAGGATTTTAATTTATTGTTTACTCGGTATAACCAAAGATGATATGAATTTAGCTAAAAATACAATTCCATTTATTAGAGTTTTAGGATTTAATGCTAATGGAAAAAAATTATTATCAAGCATTTCAAAAAACAATCCTAATTTACATATTATAACTTCTGTAAAAAAATTTATGGATTCCTGCGTAGATGATAATTTAAAATTAATATTAAAAAAAGATATTTTAGCTTCAAATATTTATACTCTAGGGTATAATTCTAGTTCACCAGCTAATTTAGATTATACCCATAAATTAATAATAACATAGTAGAAATTTGATTTTTTCTACTATGTTACTTTTTTTATACGATTTTTCTATTTTGTAATCCATTTAACTAAATCTAAATTAGCTGGTTCTAAAATCATTTTATTTTTTGGCATAACTCTGAAAGTATATCCATAATTTCCACCTGTTGTTAATTCGATTTTAGCTGTATAATAATATTTTTTATTTTCTGAGTCAGCTTTTTTTAGTTTCATTGGTATTATATTTACACTTTCAACAATACCATTCTCTAAGATTTTTCCATAATATACTTCTGCTGTTATATTTTCTACATCAATGTTTGGAAGGTCTACTTCACATTCCACTTCTAAATTTTTTCCGGCATCTACAGTGACATTTTCCAAATTATTTCCTTGTGTTATTTTTATATCTTTCCAATTTTTATATAAATCTTTTTTCCAAGCATTATATTCTGCTACATTATCAACATTATCATAATATTTTTTTGTTAAATTACACAATGGTATATAGAATTGATTTGTATAATCAACTAACATTCTTGCTGTACTATATTTTCCTCCTGTTGTTATTATAGAATTTTTCATTAATTGTATCCATCTTTTTGATATTCCATTTTTATCTTTTTCATAATATATTTGTGCTATTTTTTCTTCTAGTGTATTATACATACTTTCACTATCTGCTACATCTTGTGCTTCATAAGAATCATAAGTTGCATTAGTACCTATTGTCCAGCCATTAGTTTGAGTATATCCTTCTGCCCACCAGCCATCTAATACACTAAAGTTTATAACTCCATTAACAGATGCTTTTTGTCCACTTGTTCCTGATGCTTCCATTGGTCTTCTTGGATTATTTAACCATACATCTACACCACTTACTAAATATCTTGACATAGCTATATTATAGTTTTCTAATAAGAATATTTTTCCTTTAAATTGTGGCATCATTGACACTTCGTGAATATACTTTATTAAATCTTGCCCTTCTTTATCTGCTGGGTGTGCTTTTCCCGCAAAAATTAATTGAATTGGTCTGTCTGTATTGTTCATAATTTGTGTTATTCTCTCAAGATCTTTAAATATCAATGTTGCTCTTTTATATGTAGCAAATCTTCTCGCAAAACCTATTGTTAAAGCTTCTGGGTTTAATTTTGATACTATCTCATTTATTGACTCATAACTATATCCTGATCTTCTTAATCTTTCAGTTGTATTTTCTTTTACTAAATTTAATAATTTTTTCTTTCGCTCTATATGAACATTCCATAATTTTTCATCTGGAATATTTTTTATTTTTTCCCATATAGAATCTTGATACATATTATCTTGCCAATATGGGACCAAATATTTATTATATAATTCTTTTAATTTTGGAGCTAGCCATGTACAAGTATGTATTCCATTTGTTACATATCCAATTGGTGATTCATTTGCTGCAATATTAGGCCATACATCACCAAATAATTCTCTTGATACTGCTCCATGAAGTTTGCTTACTCCATTTTTCTTTCCTGCAATCTTTAAGGCTAATATTCCCATATTAAAACCACTATCTAAATCTGGTCCTGGTTTCATTCCTAATTTTAAAAATTCTTCTCTAGTAATTCCTAATCTTGGCCAGAAGTTTTGGAAATATTTCTCTACTAAATCTATTGGAAAAATATCATTTCCTGCAGGTACTGGTGTATGTGTTGTAAACACTGTTTTTGAACTTGCTATATCTTTAGCCACCTCAAATGTTACTTGTTTTTCTGCTATAATATCTTTTATTATTTCTAAATTTAAAAATGCTGAATGTCCTTCATTCATGTGATATACTGTTGGTTTCAATCCTAAATATTTAGTCAATAAATTCACTCCTGCCATACCTAAAACAATCTCTTGTCTTATTCTCATTTCTTGGTCTCCACCATATAATCTTAATGTTACATCTCTATCTTCTGGATTATTTTTTGGTATATCTGAATCTAGTAAATATAATTTTACTCTTCCAACATTAATTTGCCATACTTTTAAATATAATCTTCTTTTAGGGAATTTAACATATATTGTTAAATCTTCTCCTTTTTCATCTTTTACTGGATTTATTGGTAAATCATATAAATCTATATTTGTATATTCTGTTTCTTGTTGTCCATAACCATTGATTTTTTGATTAAAATATCCATTTTTATATAGCAATCCTACCCCCACAAGCGGAATTCCTAAATCACTTGCAGCTTTTAAATGGTCTCCTGATAATATTCCTAATCCTCCTGAATAAATTGGAATTGTTTCATCTAATCCATATTCAGCTGAAAAATATGCAATTAAATCATTTTTATTTTCTGGATATTTATTATTAAACCATGTATTTTTACTATTAATATAATCTTCAAAATTGTCTGCAATTTTATCATATTCATTTAAAAAGTTTTTATCTCTTGTGACTTTTTCTAAACTTTCTTGTGATACTTGTCTTAAAAATTTAACTGGATTTTTATTGCATTGTTCCCACAAATCCATATCTATTTTTTGAAATAATTTCAAAAATTCTGTATTCCATGCCCACCATAAATTATTAGCTATATCGCCTAATTTTTCTATTCTTTTTGGTAATTGTGGATTTACCGTTATTCTATTGAATACATACATCTATTTTTCCTCCTTAGTAATTTTTCATTTTATCTTTTTGTTACGAATATATTATCTATTAAATAAGAAAAAAAGTCAAATCTTTTTTTTACTTTTATAATTTTTTTAAAATATTCTTTGCGGTTACAGCTCCTAAATATTCTTCAGGCAAAACTATTTCATCTACATCGAGTTTTTGTAAAATTCTTTTATGTAGTTTATTTCCTGCTTTAGCAATTACATAATTAACACCTGCTTCTTTTAATGCTAGACATGTAATTATACTAACAGATACACTTTCTCCTATTCCAACAACTCCAATATTAAAATCCTGTACTGGAATTCCGGTCAAATGCATCTATATTTGTTATATCCATACATACAGCTTTAGTTGCAAACTTACTAGCTCTCTCTACTAATTTCATATCTTTATCTACTGCTAAAACTTCCATTCCTGCTTCTGATAACTTTTTGGCTACATTCATCCCATATATTCCTAATCCAATAACAATACATTGATTTTTCATAATTAATTCATCCTTTCTGTATAAACTAAATTTTCAAATTTCTATAGCATAACACTACCTTGAACATATTCTACATCGGTATTTTCTTTTTTGTTTAAAATTAATATTGATAATATAGAAATCGGTCCTACTCTTCCTATATACATTAATGTTATTAATATTATTTTTGCTATTATATTTAATGTAGCTACATCAACAACTGTTAATCCTGTTGCTGAATATGCAGAAGCACACATAAAAATAATTTTATCTATACTTAAAGCTTGTGCTTTTACAAATATAATTATTGATATAAATATTAATGTAATACTTATAACTATATTTGTTATTGCTTGTTTTACCGTTTGTATATCAATTTTTTTATAAAATACTATTATGTCTTTTTTGTTTCTAAGTGTTGCATGAACAGTTAATGCTAAAATTGCTATAGATGTTATTCTAATTCCACCCGAAGTAGAACCAGGAGCTCCTCCAATAGTCATAAGCAAAGATATTACTAATTTAGTAATAGTACTTGTACTTGACATATCAATAGTTGAAAATCCTGTTGTTCTAGCTGTTACAGATGTAAATATCAGTTCTAATATTGTTAAATTTGGTTCTGTTATCTTTAACACTACTAGTGATAAACCATATATTATTAATGTTGTTGTTAAAACAATTTTAGTATGAAACTCTAGATGTATAAAACTTTTTCGTTTTATACATCTAATTATATCTTCAATAACAAAATACCCAATTCCTCCTAAAGCCATTAAAACTATTAGTACAATATTTATATATATATTATCTTTAAATGCAATTAAGCTATTGCTTCCAAATAAATCAAATCCTGCATTGCAAAATGCTGTAATAGAATGAAATATACTATACCATATTCCTTTAGTTATTCCTAATCTTGGTATAAAATCTATTGATAAAAATATACTTCCTACTAATTGAATAACCATTGTATATTTTACAACTTCTTTTAATTTTTGCTTTAATTTTCCATATTGAGTATTATTTAATGCACTACTTAACAATAATGTTTCTGATAATGACATTTTTCTTCTTTTAAAACTCAATATGAATGATATAAATGTAACAAACCCTATTGCTCCAATTTCTGTAATTATGGCTATAATTACTTGACCTAGAAATGTATAATCTTGTCCTAAGTTAACAGTTGTTAACCCGTTTACACAAGTTGCTGAAACAGCAGTAAATAAAGCATCAAATATCCCAACACTCCCATTATTACTAATTGGTAACAATAAAAATATCCATCCGACTAATATAATTGACAAAAATCCAAAACATGGTATTAAATATATATTTTTATTCCTTATCATCTTTAGTTTGATTCCTTCCTCTTTTTACTAAATTTTACTATAATGTTTTTGATTTTTCAATAACTTTTTATTCTCCACCATTTATTTTTAATAATTTAAATATTTCTACAATAACTATTGGAGCCAAAATTAAACATATCAGTTCTATTATATTTTGTTCTGGTAAAATTGGTATACTAAATATTGTTCTTAGTTGAGGAATTAGCAATATTATTAACATTAATATTGCTGAAGCTATAATTGCTAATATTAATTTTCCATTATTGAATATATTTGTTTTAAATATTGATTTTTTATTATCTCTAACATTAAATACATGCACTAGTTCTGAAAAAGCTAATGTTATAAATGCCATTGTTTGACCTACTTCTATTTTAGATTGGTCAAGTGTCAATCCATTAATAGGTTCTGTTGTTGTAGCTAATCCTATCATATAAGCTCCCAATGTTAATAATCCTATCATAATACCTTGATATACTATTCTCCATGTCATTCCTTTTGTAAAGACTCCTTTTTCTGATTTCTTAGGTTTTCGTTGCATAATATCAGAATTAGCTGGGTCAAATGATAATGCCAATGCAGGTAATGAATCAGTCACTAAATTTATCCACAATATATGAATTGGCAACAATATCTCTAAATGTGTTACATCTAAAATTCCAAACCATTTAGCAAATACTGGTGTTAGTAATGTAGCTAAAAATAAAACTACTACTTCACCTATATTACTTGATAATAAAAATTGTATAACTTTTATTATATTGTCATATATTCTTCTTCCTTCTTCTACTGCTGAAACAATAGTAGCAAAATTATCATCTGTTAATATAACATCTGCTGCTTCTTTAGCAACATCTGTACCAACAATTCCCATAGCACATCCTATATCCGCATTTTTTAATGCTGGACTGTCATTTACTCCATCTCCTGTCATAGCTACAATTTCGCCATTTTTTTGCCATGCTCTGACTATTCTTACTTTATGTTCTGGAGATACTCTTGCATATACAGAATACTGTCTTACTTTTTGTTGTAGCTCATCATCAGACATTTTCTCTAGTTCTGCTCCTGTTATTGCTTCATTTTCATTTTCTAGTATTCCTAATTTCTTAGCTATAGCCATTGCTGTAATTTTATGGTCACCTGTAATCATTACAGTTTTTATTCCTGCTGTTTTGCACTTTTCTACCGCCTTTTTAGCTTCTTCTCTTGGAGGATCTATCATTCCTACCATTCCAACAAAAGTCAAATCATTTTCAATATTTTTTAGTTCTTCATCTGTTGGTTTTGTATCAAATTCTTTATATGCACAAGCTAGTACTCTTAATGCATCTTTTGCCATTTCTTCATTATTTTTTCTAATTATGTTTGCATATTCTTTTATATCTTCTTTTAATTGTCCTTCAAAAATATAATTTTTACAAATATTTAATAATTCATCTACTCCACCTTTTGTATAAGCAATATATTTTCCATTAACTAAATTAATTGTAGTCATTAATTTTCTATCTGAGTCAAATGGAATTTCTGCTATTCTATCTGTTTTATCATAAATTGATTTTTCATAATTTAATTTAAAAGCCATATCTACTAATGCTGTTTCTGTTGGGTCTCCAGTTAAAGTACCATCATTCCCTATTTTAGTATCATTACACAACATATTAGCATAAACTAATATATTCATTTCTTTTGAAATATCTGTAGAACCTATATTATTTAATTCTTCTGTTTTTCCATTTATAAATATTTTTTCTACTGTCATTTTATTTTGTGTTAATGTACCTGTTTTATCAGAGCAAATTACTGTACTACTTCCCAAAGTTTCTACTGCTGGTAATTTTTTTACTATGGCATTCTTTTTTACCATTTTTTGCACACCTATTGCTAGGACTATTGTAGATACAGCAACTAATCCCTCTGGAATTGCTGCTACTGCTAATGATACTGCTGTCATAAACATAGAAATAGGCTCTTTTTTCTGAATTAATCCAATTACAAAAATGACTGCACATATTGCTAATGCCACTATTCCCAAAGTTTTTCCTAATGAATTAAGTTTTTGTTGTAATGGTGTTTCTTGTTCTTCTGTATCATTTATCATTTGGGCAATTTTACCTACTTCTGTTGTCATACCTGTTTCTACAACAATTCCTTTTCCTCTTCCATAAGTTACTAAACTAGAAGAAAATAATATATTAGTTCTATCTCCTATTCCTATTTCAGAATCATCAATTTTATTTATATTTTTTTCAACTGGTACTGACTCTCCTGTTAATGATGCTTCTTGTACTTTTAAGTTTGCTGCTTCTATAACTCTTAAATCTGCTGGAACATAATCACCTGTATCTATAATTACAATATCCCCTGGCACTAATTCTTTAGCTGGCACTACTGTTATTTCTCCATTTCGTATAACTTTAGATGCATGGTCTGTTAATTTTCTTAATGCCTCTAAAGATTTTTCAGCCTTAGTTTCTTGTGCTACACCTATAATTGCATTTACAATAACAACAATTAATATAATTATTGTGTCTGTAATGCCTTCATTTTGAGCTATTCCTACTGCTCCTGATACTATTGCCGCAATAATTAATATAATGATTGAAAAATCTTTAAATTGTTCTAAAAATCTTTGTACTAACGTTTTTTTCTTTTGGCTTTTCAATTCATTAAATCCATATTTTTCATGTCTGCTTGCAATTTCTTCTTGTGATAAACCTTTTTCTACATCTGTTTGTAATTTTTCTTCTACTTCCTGTATTTCCTTATTAAACCACTTTTCATTTTCCAAGATAAAATTCCTCCTTTATTTTTATTTTATCCATTAGGATTAAATTATATTATTTTATTCATGCAATTTTTATAATACATATATAAATTGCAAAAAAGACTTTTAAAAGGACTGTTTTTCCTTTTAAAAGTCTCGCTTACTTTATATAAAAGCTTACTAACCAGATATTTATATATCGCGACTGTTGATTAGTAATAAAAAGCTACTCCCTTTTAATTATTAGTTTATTAATTAAAAAATATATACTGAAAAGTATTAGTTTTTTTCATATTATATATTTATTTTTTTTCTATGTCAAGTATGATTTTTTAACTTTTTCGGTGATAAAAATAGTATATCAAATTTAAAAATATTGCCAAAATGTGCAAACTTTTGTTTACTTTTTATTTATAATTTGTTATAATTTAAACACTGAGGTGATATTTTATGAATGATGAAATACATAATAATATTGAAAAAACTAAAAAATTATTACAGAACATTAATAATTCTGATACAATTCAATTTTCTGAATGGACTAAAGAAAAAGCTAATTTAAGATATAATGGCCAAATTCCTAGTTCTCCAATATATAATAATTTCATTTATTGGTGCAATCTAGGTATAAATATTGGAAGTGAGCAAAACAAGTTAAGACCTGTTTTAATATTAAGAACTTCAAAAAATTCCCCTATCTGTTCTATTCTTCCATTAACAACCAAAAGATTGCAAGATAATTTCTGGTTTCATATAGATTTAGAAAAAATTAACTCTACAATTTTAGTTGAACAATTAAAAACTGTTAGTAAAATAAGGCTTACAAATCCTTATAGAAAAATGGGAAACATGATCTCTATAACGCAAAATGACTGGAACAAAATTAATTCTCAACTAGCAGCTTTATATAAATTAAGGCCATTAAAAGATAAATAAAATTTTAAAATTCACTTGACTTTCTATCATAAATCAGATTATAATTGAATTAATAAAACATTAGTGTCCGTTCTAAAAAGAACGTTATTAATACAAACCGATAGCTTTTTAAGCTATCGGTTTGTATTGCATATAATTTTAAATTTTTCATATACTATTATTACATTAGTGTCCATAGCTTTATGCTATGTTAATCATAAAAAAATAAAGGATAAAATCCAAGTTTTAGATTTTCTCCTTTATTTTTGTCATTGGTGACCCCTACGGGAATCGAACCCATGATTCCACCTTGAGAGGGTGGCGTCTTAACCGCTTGACCAAGGGGCCTTAAAACATTTATATTTATATCATTTTTTTGTGAATTAGTCAACAATGCTTTTTATATTATGTTATAATTCATAATTCAAAATACATTAAAATATTTATTTAATTATGAATTATAACATTTTATATCTAATTATATATTATGCATAAGCTTGACGTTTTCTAAAGTTAAGTAAATTAGTGATTTCATTTTCTTCTTTAATTGTCTTTTTAGTTTTTCTTGCTCTTTCTTGTTCAATTTCTCTTTTTTGTTTTTCAGCCATTGATTGACAAATAGCTTTTTGATATGTAAAGTGTGTATCTTGTGCAATTTTACTCCAATTATATTCATTTCTAACTTTATTTTTTGCTTTCTTTGTAATATCTGCACATAATTTGTGATCATACAATAATTCTAGAATTGAATCTGCTATAGAATTTGGATTTCCACAATATGCTTTCATTCCATTTTCTCTATGTTGAACTATTTCATTTAATCCACCTATATCTGATACTACTATTGGATTTTCTGATAGCATTGCTTCTAATGCAACTATTCCAAAAGGTTCATATGTACTTGGAAATACTGCTATATCTGCTGCTTTATACATTCTTTGTACATCTTTACCTTTCATATATCCTGCAAAATATACTTTATCTGAAATCCCCATTGAATTTACTTGTTCTCTTAATTCATCTAACATGCCACCTTTTCCACAGATAACCAATTTAGAATCATGATATCCATTTAAAATTTTAGGCATTGCACTTATTAGATGTTGTATTCCTTTTTCATAAACTAATCTTCCCATAAATAATATTATTTTTTCATTATCCATGGCAAATTTTCTTCTAAAGTTATAGTCCCTTTCTATTCCATTAAATAAATTTAAATTTACTCCATTTGGTACCACATTTATTTTTTCATAAGGTAATCCAAATAATCTTTGTAATTCATTTTTCATGTAATTACTATTTACTATAACTTCTGAAGCTTCATAAGTTAACATCCACTCTGTATCGTTAATGTATCTTTGTGTTTCATCATGAATCCCACTATTTCTTCCAGCTTCTGTTGCATGTATTGTTGCAACTATTGGAATATTATATGAATTCTTTAATGTTTTTGCTGCATACGCTACTAACCAATCATGTGCATGTATAACATCAAATCCTCCTTGTTCTGCTATTATTTCATTGGCTTTTGCTACTAAATTAAAGTTTAATTGCATTATCCAATCTATAAAATTATTAGGATTAATCATATAGTTATCTACTCTATATACCTTTACTCCTTTGTCATCTTCAAAGTATGGTGCATCACCATCTTTATAAGTAATAACTGTTACATCATGCCCATCTTTTAATAATGTTCTAGACAAATCATATACAACTCTTGATATTCCTCCAACAACTCTTGGTGGATATTCCCATGATAACATCAATATTTTCATTGATATATACTTCCTTTCATTTTTTTATTTTCTTTCGTTTATGACATTTTAATACATTTTATTCTATTTTATACAAATTTATCAAAAATGTAAATGCTTTTTTTGAATTTTTTTAAATTTTTATAACATTATTTTAACCTTCAAAAGTTAAAAAAATAAAAAAATCATATTATTTATATTTTATTCAATTATAAAAAAATAGAAACAACCTATGTCTATTTATATAATAAACATAAGTTATTTCTATGATTATCCTTCTACTGGGTAGACACTAACTTGTTTTTTATCTCTACCTTTTCTTTCAAATTTAACTTTTCCACTTACTAATGCATATAAAGTATCATCACTACCTTTGCCTACATTAGTTCCTGGATGTACCTTTGTTCCTCTTTGTCTTACTAAAATATTTCCAGCTAGAACAAATTGACCATCAGCTCTTTTTACTCCTAAACGTTTTGATTCACTCTCTCTACCATTGTGGCTACTACCTTGACCTTTTTTATGAGCCATGATTTCTCACTCCTTTCGGTTCAATTTTTATCTCTTTATCTTTTAAACATACTTATTATGCTTCTACTTTTTCAGCAACTTTTTTTGTTTCAGCTTTTTTTGCTGCTGTTTTTATTCCTGTAATTTCTACTTTTGTATATGGTTGTCTATGTCCTTGTTTTCTTCTATAGTTCTTTTTAGCTTTCATTTTGAAAACAATGATTTTTTTACCTTTACCATGAGAAACTACTTTACCTTCAACTTTTACACCTTTTACATAAGGATTTCCTATTTGTACTTTTCCTTCTTCTGAAACTAATATAACTTTATCAAAAGTAATTTTTTTACCTTCTTCTGTATCTAGTTTTTCGAAAAATACAACATCACCTTCTGCTACTTTGTATTGTTTTCCACAGCTTTCAATTATTGCGTACATTTAAAATGCACCTCCCTTATTTGTATACTCGCTAATCCTTAAAAAAGGTAACTAAATTTTATTTAGTGTTTATGTACCTTGACTAAGCGGATTACAGTTAATAATTTTAACATAGTTTTTGTCCACTGTCAAGGGGATTTTTTAGTTTTTTAGTTTTCCGGAATTTTGTGACTACTAGTTAATGGTTTTAAAGCTTTTGATGTTAAAAACCATTAACTAGTAACGGATAAAGACATGAGAAAATTACTAGTCAACCATAAAAGAACAATAATGATTGTCTTAAAATTATGAAAGAGTTAAAAAATCATTTTTATGCTTACAAAGAACCTCTTTACTTGATAAATTCATGTAATTTATACATTTTATCATGTATCTTTCAAAATTTTCTGATTTTACAAAGTTGTCTTTAAACTCTCCTATTTAGTTTTTTAAATATAAAGTTGTTCTGAAACCAATTATATATATACTTATATATGGTTCATAAGAACTACGATGAGATGCAGGATAATTAATTCCTGAACCGCCATAATCACCACCTCTATTAATTCTTCTATCATTATTATACGTCTCCATTGTCCATTCTCTAACATTTCCAGCAAGATCATATATTTTTTTCACTTGATTTAATCCCTGTTTTTCTTCACCTAAAGCTATTCCTGTTTTATGTTTTTCATTTCCTAAATTAAAATTTTCATCATACCATCCCATACTTGATCCTACAACCACATATCTTTTATCTGTTATTGTCGCCTTTGAATTTACTATATTCCTCATCCAATTCATTACAGCATCCCATTGTACACCATAGATTAATGTACTTTGCACTGTTTTATAATTATTTTCTTTGGCAAAGTTTCTTGATAGTTCTACTGCTCCTCCTGTTGTTGCTGTTTCACTTTCTTGCATTTCACCTGTTGATGACCATGGAATATTATTATATACATTAGCATCTTTTTGTACTACTACTTCTCCATCTGGACCTTTTCCAGCTTCATATCTTCCTATATAGAATCCTCCATTTTTCTTTACACTTGCATACATATCTTTCGCTTCTTGTTTTGTAGTTACTGTTTCTTCTACTTTGATATTGTTCCCTGTATAATCTGCTTCTTCACAATAAACCATCATAGAATCTATTTTTCCTTTATAATACCCTTCTCTTCTCACAAATTCACTTTCAAAATTTTCTTGGTTCACTGGTACCCATACAAATTGGTTTTGTTTACTATCTTCTATCACTATTCCTTCATCTATCGTTGTTCCACTATCTTCTGCCACTTTAAATCCTGCTGGAATTGATACTAATCCATCAGTTAAATTTATATAAGAATTTTCTGCATTATTTAACATTTCGTTATCTTTTGCATTTTGTAATGTAATTTCTTTTCTCATATTTCCATTTGGGTCTATTATAATTCTATATCCATCTAATTCTACTATTGCTGGTAAATTTGATATTTTATTACTATCTGATATTGCATTTCCATTATATTTTAGGCCATTAATATTTTGCAGATTCTTATTTAACTCATCTATACTAATATTCCCATCTGTCCCATAACTTCCTATTACTTCTGCTTGCACTTTTTCCTTTGCAGCTGCTTCTGTTGTTTTCTGTTTTGCTTCTGTTGCTTTAGTTAATATTCCATTATTTCCTGTTAACATGGCTATTGTTACTCCAGCAAGAATTAGCAGCACAATTATTGTTATTACTAAAGCTATTAGTGTAATTCCTTTGTTTGTTTTTACCTTGGTTTTTTCCATTTCTTTCGTTTCTCCTTTTTTATTTTTCTTTTATATTAGTATTTGCCTTTTTACATTCTTTATTCTTTTTACTTTTATTTTATTATTTCTTTCACTTTACCTAAAATTAAGTATCTCTTTTATAAATTTTTAAATGTTATCTTTTTAATTATAATTTTTGTGCTTTTAGCATATATTTAGATTATACATTATTTATAATTATTTTTTCAATACTTTTTCACTTTTATTTTGATTTTTATCATTTTATATTTGTGATAACATACAAAAAAAGTGTATTAACCCTAATTTATACTTTAGGTATTAATACACTTATACATTTTTTTATTTATTAAAACACACTTAAATTATTCATTATGCTTCTGGTTCAATTATTCCGTAATTTTTTCCATCTTTTAATTTGTGTATAACATTTACTTTTCCTGTTTCAACATTTATAAATGTTAAAAAATTGTGTGTTGGTTTTTCTTGTAATTTAAGAATTGCATCTTCTGGTTGCATTGGTTTTATTTCATAATATGATGTTTTTACTATTTCGTTTGCTATTTCTGGAATATTTCCTTCTGAAAATTCTATTGTTTTTAAACTTCCATCTCTTAACATTTTTTCTTTTTTAGTTTTTGCTTTTCTTATTTGTCCTTCTAAGATGTCTATATCTTTATCTATAGAAGCATATAAGTCTTTATCTTCTGTTACTGCTCTATATTTTTCTCCACCAGCTACAACACATATTTCAGCTATTTGTTCATTTTTTTCTGTTTTTAAAGTCACATCTGCTTCTGCTTCTTCAAAGTATTTATCAATTCTATCTAATTTTTTTTCAACATAGTCATTTATAGCTTCTGTTATCTTTAGTTCCTTTCCTATTATTTTTATTTTCATAAAAATCGCTCCCTTCTCTCTTTTATGCTTTAATTAAATACGTGAATATTATATATGTTATTTTTCTTTTTTGCAACCCTTTTAAAATATTTCTTCCAAGCCATATACTTTTTCCATTTTTTCATCAAAATAGATTTTACTAACTAATTTAAATTCTTCTAACGATTCATTTTTCAAATTAAAAGAAAATACTTTTTTAGGAGATGCTCCTATTGTGTATATTATTGCATTTTTTGTACTTTCAGATATAGAAATGGCAGATTTGTCTTGTCTTGAACATGGCTCACATTTAAATCCATTGTCTTTTATGCTAAAATGATTCAAATTATTTTTCTCTCTACAATTAACACATTCATTAATTCGTGGAGTGAATCCTAAAATTTTTAATAATCTTAATTTAAATATACTAATTATTAAATCTTTATCTTTATCTGTTTCTGATATGCTATATAATGCATTTAAGTATAGTTGTAATATATTATAGCAATTTTCATTTTCTTCTGTTATATCTTGTACTATTTTATTTAAATGTATTGCATATTTTAGTTTATCTAAATCTGTTCGTATATTATAAAACATCTCTATTGTTTCAGATGAATTTATGTGATATGTACTTGTCCCTTGATACATCAAATAATCGCAAAAGCAAAAAAGTTGTGTTCCAGCTAGAAGTGCACTTTTCGGTTTTCTTGCACCTTTAGCTGAACATGATATTTTTCCTAAATTTGGTGTTAATATTGTAAGCATTTTATCATAATCTCCCATATTATTTTCTGCTATTACTATTCCTTTAATTTTTATTGTTGCCATATCGTTTTCCTTTTATCATAATATTATATTATTTTCCTTTTTTATTGTTTTATCTATTATAATATCTGATGTATTTTTTTCTATATTTTCCTCTATATTTTCTATTTGTTTTAATTCCAAATATGTGTCTATATTCCCTGTATTTTTAAATGTTTGCCATGCAATCTTTTTTATCATTGTTATCATCTCCATTTTTTAGTTTTCACTATTATCTTTTGCAATTTTTGTTTTATTATTCAAATTATTATTTATTTAATTTGAATTTATTATTTACTATAGATTGATTATCTATCCAATCTTCTTTTACCTTTACCCAAGTTTTTAAATTAATTTTTAACCCAAAGTTTTTTTCCATATCAATCCTTGCTGCTCTACCAATTCTTTTTAGCATTTCACCATTTTTTCCTATTATTATTCCTTTATGTGATTCTCTTAAACAATAAATAACTGCTTCTATATCATATATTTCTTCATTATTTTTATTTTTTCTTAATTTCATTTTTTCTACTTCCACATATATTCCGTGTGGTACTTCATCTTTTAACAATTTTAACGCTTTTTCCCTTATAGTTTCTTCAGCAAGTTGTCTCATTGTTTGGTCTGTATATTCTTCTATATCATAATATGCTGGACCTACTTTTAAGTTTTTTTCTATTTCATCTAGTATTATATTTCTATATTTTGCATTTGTCGCAGATATTGGTATAACTGCTTCAAAATCATATTCTTTGCTATAAATATCTATTAAATTTAATAATTTTTCTCTTTTGACTAAATCTATTTTGTTAATAATTAATATTGTTTTTCTTTTACTTTGCTTTATTTTTTCTAGTATTAATCTATCACCTTTTCCTATATCTTCACTTGTTGCTTCTATTAGAAATAATAAAACATCAGCATCAGGAATACTTAAAAAAGAAGTTTCATTCATAGTTTCATTTAATTTATGTTTAGGTTTGTGTATTCCTGGTGTGTCTGTAAACACAATTTGAGCTCCTTCTCTATTTACTATTCCTTTTATTGCAGTTCTTGTTGTTTGTACTTTATTTGCAATAGCTGCTACTTTTTCTCCAACCAACAAATTTAATAATGTTGACTTTCCTACATTTGTTCTTCCAACTAATGTTACAAATCCAGATTTAAAATTTTCCATTATTTTCTTGTATGCTATATTTATGTCTAATACTACATACTCTCCTTATATAATATATTTAGGTTTTTAAAAGGTTCCCTATAAACCTTTTTTCATTTTCTATTATACACTATTTTTATGCTAAATTTGTAGAATTTTTTGATTTTATTTTATTTTTTTATAAATTGTCAAATTTAGATTTTTAACTATAATAAAAAATCTCAGATTACTAACAATTACTATTTTTTATTATATAAAACTCCTTAACCATATTGGCAAGGAGTTTATTACTTATTTAGTTTTTAATTTTCTTTCTTCTATTGCTTCTTCTAAAAATTCTTCTACTGTTTTTACTCCCATATCGCCTTTAGCTCTTGAACGAACAGATACTGTATTTCCTTCAACTTCTTTCTCTCCTACTATTAACATATATGGAATTTTTGCTAATTGAGCTTCACGAATTTTATAACCTGTTTTTTCGTTTCTATCATCAACTTCTACTCTAATTCCATTTTTTCTATACTCATCTCTTATTTTATATGCATACTCATGTTGATTATCTGTAATTGGTAATATTCTAATTTGTTCAGGAGCTAACCATAATGGTAGATTTCCTTTTGTTTCTTCTAGTAAGAATGAAATAAATCTGTCAGAACTTCCAAGTATAGCTCTATGAATTACAACTGGTCTATGTTCTTTTCCATCTTCACCTACATATTCTAGATTAAATCTTTCTGGTAATGCAAAATCTAATTGACATGTTGGAATTGTTACGTCATGATTTAATGCTGTTTTTATCTGAATATCAATTTTAGGTCCATAAAATGCTGCTTCTCCTTCTGCTTCATAAAATGGTATTTCTAATTCTGTTAAAATTTCACGTAATTGACTTTCTGCTGTTTCCCACATTTGGTCATTGTCTATATATTTTTCTTTATTATTTTTATCTCTTAGTGATAAACGATATTGAAATGCTGATGCTGGGAATCCAAAATCTTTTTGATATACTTCTACTATTAATTTTAATACTTTTCCTACCTCTTCTTTTATTTGATCTGGACGTACAAATAAATGAGCATCATTTTGACACATCTGGCGAACTCTTTCAAGCCCACAAACACTACCACTTGCTTCATATCTGAAATCATGAGCTAATTCACCTATTCTTATTGGTAAATCTCTATATGAATGCATTTTATTTTTATATATTAACATATGATGTGGACAATTCATTGGTCTTAAAACCATTTCTTCATTATCCATTTTCATAGCAGGAAACATATCTTCTTTATAGTGTTCCCAATGTCCACTTGTTTTATATAATTCAACATTTGCAAGTGATGGTGTATATACATGCTTATATCCTAATGAAATTTCTTTATCTTGTATATATCTTTCTAAAATCATTCTTATTGTAGCTCCATTAGGCAGATACATTGGTAATCCAGAGCCAACTAATGGATGTGTCATAAATATTTCTTGTTCTTTTCCTATTTTTCTATGGTCTCTTTGTTTTGCATCCTCTAAAAATTGTAAATATGCTTCCAATTGACTTGCTTTAGGAAATGATATAGCATAAATTCTTTGAAGCATTTTATTTTTTTCATTACCTCTCCAATATGCACCAGAAGATGATAATATTTTTACTGATTTTACTTTTCCTGTACTCATTAAATGAGGTCCTGCACATAAATCTGTAAAATCACCTTGTTTATAAAAACTAATTTCTTCTCCTTCTGGTAATTCCTCTATTAGTTCTTTTTTATATGGTTGATTTTTCATTAATTCTATAGCTTCTTTTTTTGATAAAACAAATCTTTCTATTGCTATATTTTCTTTTATTATTTTTTTCATTTCTTTTTCGATATTAGCTTTATCTTCATCAGTAAAAGGTTTTTCTACATCAAAATCATAATAAAATCCATTTTCTATGCTAGGTCCTATGGCAAATTTAACATCAGGAAATAATCTTTGTACAGCTTGTGCCATAATATGAGATGTTGTATGCCAATATGCTTTTTTTCCTTCTATATCTTCATCTTGAAATGTATGAATAACTAAATTACAATCTTCTGTTAAATTAAATCTTAAATCTTCTATTTTCCCATTCACTTCTCCTGCAGTTGCATTTCTAGCTAGCCCTTCACTAATTTTCTTAGCTACTTCTATAATTGATGTACCTTTTTCGACCTCAATTACTGTATTATCTTTTAATGTTACTTTAATCATACCAAACTCCTCCTTGTTTTATTATATTTTTATGAATGTCCCCAATATAACATTAAAGCACTCTTATGAATATTATACATACCCATAGGAGTGCTTATTTTACACGGTTCCATCCTAATTTTTACTTAATCTTAGATTGTAACGTATCTTACACGTTTGGCTTATTCACCAACAACTAAAAAAGGTAGTTTTTCAAATATGTTTTTCTAGATTAGCTTTCAGCTTATAACTAATCCTCTCTTTAGATAACCTCTATTTTACTTTTTCTTTTTATTGTTTTTATCTATTATGTAAATAATTTTAACCCTTTTTTTCATAAAAGTCAATATTTTTATTTACATTTTTATTTTTATATATTATAATTACTATCAGTTATTTAAAGTAGTAAAAAATTATATGCTTCTATAGCTCAGTTGGTAGAGTGCAGCCTTGGTAAGGCTGAGGTCACCGGTTCAATCCCGGTTAGAAGCCCCAAAAGTTTTTTACTGCTTTTTTTCTTATTCTCTGTATCGCATTATCCACTGATTTTACAGGTGAATCTAACTTTTGTGCTATTGTTACATAACTATATCCTTTTACATATCCATCTAAAACTTGCTTTTCAAAATTACTTAATGTTTTTTCTATATTTTCTTCCATCTGATTAATGTATTCTTTTTTCATCAATGTTTCTAATGGATCTTCAACAGTTTTATTATCTAAAGTATTTATTAGTTCAGTTCCACTTTCTTCTTCATTATCATAAGCTGATGCATTTAATGATAAATATGAATTTAGCGGAATATGTTTTTGCCTATTTGATGTCTTTATTGCTGTTATTAATTGTCTTTCTATACACATATTTGCAAAAGATTTAAAGCTACTATTTTTTTCTTTTTTAAATGTTTTTATTGCTTTAAATAATCCTATTAGTCCTTCTTGTACTATATCTTCTCTTTCTGCTCCAATCATAAAATATTTACTAACTTTCATATTTACTAATTCTTTATATTTGTCCATTAAATATGATATTGCTTGTTGGTCACCTTTTTGAATTTCTATTATTATTTGTTCATCTGTCATATTTTCAAATTTATTCGCAGAAAAAAATACTTTTTCTTTTTGCATTCGTTAAAATACCTCCAAATGTCACTTTATTAATATTATAACGATTGAAATAACTATTGTCAATGGATTTTCTGGGTTTTTTTCAGTATTTTCCTTTAAGAAAAGAAGCTCCATACTTTCTATTTTTTTATCATATGTCAAATAATTTTTGAATATCCAAAAATCATTTGACATATAATAAAAAAGGTAGTATACTATATTTAGCTTAAGCAAGAGAATAAGTCAAAGAACTCAAATGTTCGCAGGGATATGTTGGTCGCATATCTCTTTTTTTGTATGAAAATAAAGGCAGTTGGTCAGACTGCCTCCTAGCTCTCACTAGTCTTGAGAATTGTCATCTTTATTGTTATCACTTAGGCTAAGTAATAATAAAACAATAAGACGCCATATTAAGTCAAATGAACTCAAAACGTTCACCTCCCTTCTCAAAGATTTCCTCTGGAAAGGATAAATGCATTATACTTTATAGTTCTCTAAAAAACAATATTCAAAAGACGTTTTTACTATTTTGATAATTCCTCATTCAGCATTGACCATACATCATCAGATTCCATTCCTTTTTGCCATGAAGCTACTCCGCCTAGCTTATTATCAGTTATAAGCGATACTTTTTCCTTCAATGATTTTATATCTTCTATCCACATTTTCTTTATAGTTGAATCTTTTTCAAATTCGACATAATATTGTTTTAATTGGTCATCCCATTTTTTCTCAACATCTGATGGTAATACAGAATCTACATCCTTCATATTTACAGTTGAGCTTTTTACAAGTGTTCCATCTTTGTTTTCAGTCCATATTCTAGTATATAAAGGTATTCCTAAAACTATCTTGTCTGATTTTATTTCTTCTGTCTGTAAAAATTTAGTTAAATTTAATTTAACCCAATCATATCCAGCTGTTGTACCAGATTTTGTACTAGATGTGCCATATTCATCGTAAGCCATAAATACTATATAATCTGCTACATTTCCTATAACATTTCTGTCAAAACACATTGACCATGTCTCTCCGCCATCTGGTGCTGTAACATCTACTGAAAGAACCACTCCTATTTCCTTTAATCTAGGCTCTAACTCTATAATAAACCTTGAATATACATCTTTATCTTCTGCTTTCATATTTTCAAAATCAATATTTATACCGTCTAATCCATACTGCACACATCTATTAACTAATATTCCAATTAATTTTTTTCTCTTTTCATAACTATTCATTATTCTTGATGTTATTTCCAAATCTTCTTTTGCTGCTGGAGCATTTGAAACCATTGCCCATACTTTATATCCATTATTATGTGCCCAATCTATATACGCCTTTCCTTCATCTCCAATATTTTCTTTAAATGTTGCATTTTTATCTATATAGAAAAATGATGGTGATACTACATTCACTCCTTCTATTTTTGTCCCATCTCTATTAGGTGCAGAAGTTACCTCTGAATAATAATCAAATGTCATATTTACTTTTCCATTTATCTGTTTTTCTTCTTCCATATTTTCCCTAACTTTATATTCATTAGTCAATTTTTTAGTTTTTATATATCCTATTTTCCCGTTTTCTGTTCTTATTTTAGAATATTTTTTATCTGAAGAAATAATCACAACAGATTCACCTTTTTTTATTCTATCTATAGTTTTTGCTATAAAATTCGTTGATGACTTTACACTAGTGCCTGATTTTATGATAGCTTTTTCTTGTTCTTTATCTAATGAATCTAATGTTACCACTTTTGTTTTACTTTTATTTCCTATTTCTATATTATATACTTCTGTCATTTCAGATATTGGTAAATACATTATTTCACCTTTCTTAATAGCTTTAGTTTCCGTTTTTTTATCAGCTCCATTTATATTAATTATATTTTCTGTAGTACTAACTTCAGCTATCTTTTTTTCATAAGTTGTTATTATTTTATCCCCTTCTTCTGTTATGTATTTATCAAAGAAATTTTTGATATCTGCTTCTGATATATAAATATTATCTTCTTCTATTATTACTTCATTTTTTAATTGTGATGTAACATTATTATTGTTTATAATTAAGTTTATACTCTTATTTTTATCAAATATTATATAATTATTTGCCATTATACCTACAAATATTAGAACTATTATTGCAAATATAATTTTTATCATTTTTTTATTTTTTAGTACTTTTTTATTCTTTTTTATTTTCTTATCAGCTGCTCTTTTTCCTTTTTTCATATATTTCTCCTCTCTTTTGTCTGATTTTATATAAAAAATGATTTGTTATTTTATAAGACAAATCACATAACTATTATACCTCTATTTCTATCTTATATTCAAGTACTAAATAATTAATTTGTAATAAAAAATAATTGGAACATTTTTGATTCTACTCATAATTTTGAATATAATATTAAAGATAGATTATATGAAATTGTGTAATCACCATGTTTATATGTATCATTTTTTCATTGTTTTAGGCATATTTCTTCACCTCTAGAGATTTAATCAGTCCTCCTTAAATTTTTCCAATTTCAACTAATAACTCGTTGCTATGTTCGTATTTCTTTGTTTTTCTCCATTTTTCATATCTATTCCTATTAAAAAATATATAAAAAAGAAGGAGGAACTTTGAAATTTCAAAGTTTTCTCCCTCTGTCTGTGCTTGAATTATTTTACAGTGGTCAGTGCTACTTAATATAAAGCGCAGCACGAAAACCAGTTTTATCGAACACATTATTAGGAAAATAGTAATTGCGATAGGCGACAGGATAACGTTTTCCAAAATCGTAGATGCTACCTCGGATAACACGAGAAGAACTTTCGCTCTGTTCTTGTGTCCATTCATACACATAGCCGTAGATGTTATTATCATGCCATCCTTCTTCGCTTCCTGTTTCAACTAATTTTCTTGGAGAATTCTCTGTATTCCGATGATTGCCCCCTCCAGTAGAGTTCTTCGCAATTTCAGCAAGAGTTCTAACTTCTGTTTTAATCAACCATTCCAATACCGAATCATATTCTGCACCAAAAGTCAGATGACTTTTAACTGCTTCATTGTCTTCGATAGTGGATGCAATCTTCTTGGTATCATCAAAATTGATGTTTACCCACGGCATAACTCCTTTTACTGACTGCGGTTTTCCTGCTGAACTCTTGGAAATGTTATAACGAGAAAAATAAAATCCCCCATATTTTTTAACACTTTCAAGTTGCTCAAGCAATTCACCATTTAAAGCTTCATTGAATTCATCATCCGAAAATTCATCGTTCATGTAATTTCGTCTGCCGAATTTCTCCGAAAAAAGTTCGCCATCAAGTGTTCCATTAGCTGACAGAAATTCTACTGGAATCCATACAAATTGATTGTATGTTTCCTTTAAAAATTCAACCTCATCGGAATTTTGCCAGTTAATACTACTTGGGATTTTATAGATGACTAAGCTCTTATCTTTTCCCCAAATGGTGTTTTCCTTGTCTACTCCAGACACTGTCCAACCTTGTGGAACTATTGCTTTGTTGCCATTATTATCTGTATACACAGATAATGCCTCTGCATATTCCCCAGCTAATACAGTTGGCAGTTCCTCCGAATAAATACTATCCGAAACAAGGTTCAGAGCTTTAACAATCACTTCTCCACTTGTTCCCTCTGAGACTTTAAAATTTATTCCTTCTTTAGCCTCAAGCACAATTTTTTCATACCGTTTCATAGTTTATACCTCCTTAAGTAATGATTTTATAACGGTTTCTAACAGACGCTTAGCGTCATTATGTTAATTATACCACATTTTCTTATATTTCACAAGTTTTGAATCAAGGAGTTTTTTCGCTTGTACCCATTTTTGAACTAATTTATGTCAGATATTTCTGGTTTGCCTTATATTGAATTTTATTTTATTCTTCTACTTCTTCAAACTGACTATTATATAATTCAGCATAAAAGCCATTTTTAGCTAATAATTCTTCATGTTTTCCTTGTTCTACAATATCTCCATGATTCATTACTAATATTAAATCTGCATTTTTTATTGTTGATAATCTATGAGCTATAATAAAACTTGTTCTTCCTTTCATCAAATTATCCATAGCTGCTTGTATTTGTATTTCGGTTCTTGTATCTATTGAACTTGTAGCTTCATCTAATATTAATATTTTAGGGTCTGCTAAAATAACTCGTGCTATTGTTAATAATTGCTTTTGTCCTGCTGAAATATTAGTTGATTCTTCATTTATTAATGAATTATATCCTTTAGGTAAGGTCTTTATAAAGTGATGTATATGTGCAGCTTTTGCAGCTTCTATTACTTCTGTTTCTGTTGCATCTTCTTTACTATATTTTATATTTTCTTTTACTGTTCCACCAAATAACCATGTATCTTGCAATACCATTCCAAACATCTTTCGTAAGTCTCCTCTATCAAAGTCCTTAATATTATGTCCGTCTACTGATATTTCTCCATCTGTTACATCATAAAATCTCATTAATAACTTAACCATAGTTGTTTTCCCTGCTCCTGTTGGTCCCACTATAGCTATTTTTTGTCCTTCTTTCACTTCAGCATTGAAGTCATTTATTATTGTTCTGCTTGAATCATATCCAAATTTTACATGTTCAAATTTAACATTTCCTTTTAATTTATCTGTAGTAATATTACTCTTTGCTGTTACTACTTCTTCTGGTTCTTCCAAAAATTCAAATATTCTTTCTGCTGCTGCAATCATTGATTGCAACATGCTTGATATTTGTGCAATTTGATTTATAGGTTGTGTGAATTGTTTATTATATTGTATAAAACTTTGTATATTTCCTACTGTAATTGTTCCTTTTATTGCTAAATATCCTCCTGTAACTGCTACAGCTACATATCCAATATTAGAAATAAAATTCATTACTGGGAACATTAACCCAGAAAGGAATTGTGATTTCCAACCTGAATGATACAATTGATTATTGGCTTCTTCAAATTCTTTTATAACCTTATCTTCTGCATTAAATACTTTTACAATATTTAATCCTCCATATACTTCTTCAACTTGACCATTTACATGTCCTAAATAATCTTGTTGTCTTTTAAAATATTTTTGTGATTTTTCTACTATTTTCTTTACTAACATAGCTGCTATAGGCAAAATTACTAATGATATTAATGTCATTTGCCAACTTATTGAAAACATCATTATTAATATACCTATAATTGTACAAATTGAAGTAATAATTTGTGTAATACTTTGATTTAAATTCATTCCTAAAGTATCTATATCATTTGTTATTACTGATAAAACTTCTCCATTTGTTCTTTTATCAAAATAACTCATTGGCAATTTATTTATTTTTATTGCAATATCATTTCTTAATTTATAAGTTATTTTTTGTGCTATACTAGTCATTGTAAATCCTTGAATAAAGGAAAATATTGCACTTACGACATATAGGCCTAATAATGTTAATGCTATACGTCCAATTTTACTAAAATTTATTCCTTCTCCACCACTCAATTTTCCGATTAATCCATTATAAATTTCTGTGGTAGCATTTCCTAATATCTTAGGACCCACTATAGTAAATATAGTACTTCCAATAGCAAATATAATAACAATTATAATTGCTATTTTATATTTAGCTAAATATGAATTTATTAACTTTTTTGTTGTCTTTTTAAAATCTTTTGATTTTTCTGTTACTGGTCCTCTTCCTGGTCCACCCATTGGTCCTGGCATACTATTTTCCTCCTTTCTCATTTTGATTTAATTCCTCTTCTGATAATTGTGATAATGCTATTTGTCTATAAGTCTCATTATTTTTCATTAATTCTTCATGTTTTCCTATTCCAACCATTTTTCCATCTTCTAACACTATTATCTTATCAGCATTTAATATTGTACTAATTCTTTGTGCTACAATTATAACTGTTTTATTTTCTGTTTTTTCTGCTAATGCTTCTCGTAATTTGCTATCTGTTTTAAAATCCAATGCAGAAAAACTATCATCAAATACAAATATTTCTGGATCTTTTGCAATGGCTCTAGCTATAGACAATCTTTGCTTTTGTCCTCCAGAAACATTGCTTCCGCCTTGTGAAATTTCTTCTTTATATTTCTTTTCTTTATCTTCTATAAACTCTGTAGCTTGGGCAATCTCTGCTGCTTTTATCATTCTCTCATCTGACATTGTATCATCTGCATATTTAATATTTGATTCAATTGTTCCTGAAAATAGCATACCTTTTTGTGGTACAAATCCTATAATATCCCTCAAATCATGTTGAGAAACATCTTTTATATTTACACCATCAATACAAAGTTCCCCACCTGTAACATCATAAAATCTAGGTATTAAATTAACTATTGTTGATTTTCCACTACCTGTGCTTCCTATAATAGCTGTTGTTTGTCCTGGTTCAGCTGTAAAGTTTATGTCTTCTAATATTTCTGTATCTGCATCTGGATATCTAAATGAAACATCCTTAAATTCAACTAACCCTTTTTTATTAGAATCAAATTTCTTAGTTTCTTCTTTGTCTTTTATTTTTGGTTCTGTATCCAAAATTTCATTTATACGTCTAGCTGATACTGAAGCTCTTGGTAACATAATTGATATCATTGATATCATTAAAAATGCCATTACAATTTGCATTGTATATTGTATAAATGCCATCATGTCTCCAACTTGCATTAGTCCTTCATCTACTTTGTGTCCTCCTGTCCATACTATCAATATCATTATTGAATTCATTATAAACATCATTAACGGCATCATCATTGACATTGCTCTATTAACAAAAACATTTGCTTTCATTAACTCTTTATTTGCATCTTCAAATCTTTTTTCTTCTCTTTTTTCTTTATTGAATGCTCTTATAACTGGCAATCCTGTAAGTATTTCTCTTGAAACTTCATTTAATTTATCTATTAAATCTTGTAATTTCTTAAATTTAGGCATTGCAATTGCAAATAAAGTTCCTACTACAAATAATATTGCAAGTATTGCCACTCCTATAATCCATGCCATTGAATTATCTGTGTTAGTAAGGACTCTAACAAATCCACCTATTCCTATAATTGGAGCATATACCACTACTCTAAATAACATTGTTATTAGTTGTTGAATTTGTTGCACATCATTAGTACTACGAGTAATTAATGATGCAGTTGAAAATCCATTTAATTCTTCATTTGAAAATCTAGTAACTTTTTTAAATACTTTTTCTCTTAAAGTTTTTCCTAATTTAGCCGCTACTCTAGCAGATAACAACATAACTGATATGGCAGATATCATAGTAATAAAAGCTATTCCAAGCATTTGAAATCCTACTTTAACTATGTAACTATTTTGAATTTTGTCTGTATCAATTCCTATTTTTGTATACAGTTGTTTTACAGATGCTATTGCTGCTTGCTCTCTTATTGAATCTCCCATTCCATCTATTTTTTTAGTGAATTCTGACAAAAATTGTTCTTTTTGTTCTGTTGGCATTTGTTTGATAATATCTATTACACTCATGTTTTGAATAAATTGTTTTTGCTCTTCTGGTACATTTTGCACCATCTGTTCTTTAATTTTATTTGATGTTTCTTCACTTGTTATTGTTGTCAATTCCATTAAAGGACCTGACATAATTTTTGATAAGTTTTCTTCTTCTTTTTTGTCTATTTCTTTTAAAACATACAAAGTGTCCTTATTTACCTGATAGTCTTCTCCTAAATATTTTTTTATAACTTTTTCCTCTCTAGTATTTTGTGTTTCTCCTACTAGAGTATAATTATCTAATATTTCATTATTTTGTTCCGTAAATATTAATAATGAGTCCATATCTTCTTTTGATATTACTTCTGGTACTGCACTTTCAATTCCTCCTGCTTGTATACCTTTATTTACTATTTTAGATGTATAATCTGGTAAAGCTAAATCTGTAGATGCTTGTATACAAAGTAATATCACTATGGCTATAACTGAAACTAATGAATATTTTAAATTTTTTAGTACTTTTAGCATACAATTTCTCCCTTCTTATTTATTATTTGACATTATTCTATTTTATTATATAGAAAATTTTTTTCTTTTTACTATAATAAAATAACACTGTATTCTTTATTATATTTTATACAGTGCTATTAGTCAATATTTATATCTATTAGTTTTGTGAATTTTTTGTGTCCTTGTAATAATTACATTTTTCTAAATACTCCTGCTACCTTCCCTAAAATTTCACAATTTGGTACTATTATTGGATCCATTGTAGAATTTTCTGGTTGAAGACGAATATGATCTGTTTCTTTATAGAATGTTTTTACTGTTGCTTCTTCTCCTATTAATGCCACAACAATTTCTCCATTATTAGCTGTATTTTGTTTTTTTACTAAAATATAATCTCCATCCAATATTCCAGCTTCAATCATGCTTTCTCCTCTAACTGTTAGCATAAAACTTTCTGAATTCCCAACAAAATCTACTGGTATAGGAAATGTATCTGTTACATTTTCTACAGCTAAAATTGGTTCTCCTGCTGTTATTTTCCCTATTATAGGTACTTCTACTAATTCTTTTTGTGTATAGAAATTTTTACTTGTTGTAACCTTTTCTTCTCCAGATGCTCCTTTTAGTAATCTTAAAGTTCTTCCTTTTTTGTCTTTCTTTTTTATGTAGCCTTTATCTTCTAATCTTTCTAAGTATCCATGTACTGTTGCTGTTGAATTTAATCCTACAGCTTTCCCTATTTCTCTAACTGATGGTGGATAACCTTGTGTCATTATTTGTTTTTCTATAAAATGTAATATTGATTTTTCTCTTCTATTTAATTCTGGTTTTTTTCTTGGCATTTTTTTCACTCCATTCTCATATTTTGTCTTATCATATCATACAAACAAATAAATGTCAAACATAAGTTTTATATAAAATCTGCTATAAATCTCTTTGCTATTTCTGGTGGTAATAATGTAATGTTTTTGATATTTTCTTTTTTTACTATTTCTGGAATATATTCTCCAGCATTTGCATGTCTTTCACTATTAGAAAATTCTTCTCCTGTCCCAGTGCCAAATTCACCATCAATGTATTCACATAGAAAAAAATATTCCTTCATACTTAATTCTTCATTTTCTAATTCATATATTTTTTTGATAACTTTTATATTTATTCCAAATTCTTCTTTAACTTCTCTTATTGTACATTGTTCTAAAGTTTCTCCTTCTTCTAAACCTCCTCCTGGAAATGTGTAATATTCTTTATATTTAGCATTTCTTTTTACATTTTTTCTGTGCATAAATACATATCCTTCACCTATTGGAATTATTGCCGCACATCTAATTCTATTAAATTCTTTCATAACTTCATCATACCTCTCTTTCAACTTTACTTTTGTTCGATTTATTTTATCCCATTAACCCTTAATTAGTCAACTAGTAAATCCTGATTTTATGTTGACATAATTTTACTTTTGCATTATAATTTTATTGAATACATTTTTATTAACCATGCAGATTTGATAAATCTGCTACAAAAGAAGGAGAATTGAACATGATTGAAAACAAAAAAAATCTAAACGAAGAAACATATAACATTACATTCACTTCAAAAAGTTGCCACAATTTTGTATATCGGTGGCTAAATCGCTTAAACTTAGATGTTTCACATTTAGAAATATTACTAAGCAAATATGGAAACATTAAACTGCCTGCTTCATTAGGTGCTTACAAAACCACAGATAGATCAATGAAGTGCAAAAATGCTCCTGGAAAAGAAACAACGATTATTTTATCTGCAGTAATTTTGAAGAAGAGCAAAATCACTTTTAAGACTGACTCTTTTGAAAAAGTTTTTGAAATAAATAATGTTTCTGATACTTTTACTGTAACTCCAGTAAAGACAGTTATAATAAAAGACGATAAAAAATTAGAAGATATGCATACTTCAAACTTTGCAGTTAATATATGTTTCGACTTTAATAATGTTCTTTTGAGATTAACTGTCTCTACTAATGAATATTATATAAGAGATTCAATCAAAAAAAAGCAAGATGATTTTTATGATTTTCTATTTAATATAAAAATACCTTTTAATCCTATTGAAATTTATGAAGGTCTTAAAAATCTTTTTTCACTATACACTTGGTGGCACAATTCAACTATTACTCTTGCCGAATATCCAGGTGACAATGACTATGCACGTTCAAAAGATTTAAACGAAGTGCATACACAAGAAAATATGATTATGATAGAAAATGGTCGTATTTCCGAACTTCAAATCAAAAATAATGATAGCACTTTTTGGCTTTCAAATATTGGGGAATGGCGCTTATCTAAAAAAAATATGTCAATCGCAAAGACTTTTAATGGAGGAGTCATATATAATGGGTGTGTAGATTATAAAGATTTCTCTTCTGTAAATTTGCAAGCAGATTTTGCTTTCGGTGAATCTTTATTTGAAAAATTCAAAAAATATGTTCAATAATCACAAATAAGGGGCTGATTCATTCAGCCTTTTATTATTATATATTAAGAATAAATAATAAAAATTCTTTTTATATACTTGAATTTATTTTATATTTAGTATAAGATATAAAAAGAAAAAAAGAGATTCACATAGGAGGATAAATCATGCCAAAGAAAACTAAAGAAATAAAAGAAGAATCAAAGACAAATAAAATCGGTGAAATCAAAGAAAAAATAACAAAAAAAGTTAGTAAAAATTTACCTAAAAAAGATTCAAAAAAAGGAACTACTACAAAAAAAAGCAATAGTAAAAAAAGTACTACAAAAAACGCGTCTAAAAAAACAAAAAATATAAAATCAGAAATCAAAAAAACTACTGCTGAAGTAAAAAATAAAGATTCAATAGTTATTTCAAAAAAAGCTTCTACTAATATAAAAACACCTACTAAAAAAACTACTAATAATATTGTTGAATATTATGATTTGCCATATCGTTATAATCAAACTGTAGTAAAAGTATTAGCTCAAACACCTACTACTTTATTTATTTACTGGGATATCTCTGATGCTGATAGAGAAAATTATAAAAAAACTTATGGTGATAATTTTTTTGAAACTACAAAACCTGTTTTGAAAGTCCATAACATTACTATGAATTATAGCTTTGAAGTTGATATTAATGATTTTGCAAATAGTTGGTATCTTCATGTTAATGATGCTAAATGTGATTACAAAATCGAATTAGGAAGACGTCCTATTGTCCAAAATCCTAAAATTAATACAGATTACATATATGTTACAACTTCTAATGAAATTGAATCACCTAATGACCATATTTTATTTAATAAAGAACAAAAAATGGTTTATTTTAGAAATATTAAAAATGGTAATGAAACTTCTAAACCATTTTCTGCTAACCTTACATTTCTTAGAAATATGGGCAAAATCTATAATGTTTATGACATATATAAAGCTATTTATAAAAATGAAAATGTTGAAGAAATTTATAACTTATCAAACCCTTCTTCTGGTAATCCATCATCAGGTACTTTTTCTTCAAGATTTAAATAATTTACCAATATACATACTTATTAAAAAGGAGAATTTTAATGCAAGAGAAAAAAGGATATGTCAGTTTTGTTCTTCATGCTCATCTTCCATTTATACATCATCCAGAAAGTGATGATTATTTAGAAGAATCATGGCTATATGAAGCAATTTCTGAGACTTATATACCATTATTAACAAATTTTCAAAAACTTGTAGATGAAGGTGTCAATTTTAGAATTACAATGTCTATGACTCCTCCTCTACTTTCAATGTTAGATAATAAATTATTACAACAAAAATATATTAAATATTTAAATAAATTAATAGAATTATCAGAAAAGGAAATAACTCGTACTACTGGTGATGAACGTTTAAATAAATTATCACACTATTATTTTGATAGATACTCAAATGACTTACATCTTTTCAAAGATGTTTATAATTGCAATTTAATAGAAGCTTTTAAACATTTTCAAGATATTGGCGTTTTAGAGATTATCACTTGTGGTGCTACACATGGTTATTTTCCAATATTATATGTAAATGAAAAAACAGTAAAAGCTCAAATAGCTGTTGGAGTTCAAACTTATGAAAGATATTTCGGTAGAAAACCTCGTGGTATTTGGTTACCTGAATGTGGATATGTTCCTGAAGCTGACAAATATTTAAGAGAATTTGGTATTGAATATATAATTACTGAATCACACGGTATTTTATATGCTGACCCTACTCCACTATATGGTACATTTGCTCCAATAGTTTCTCCTGAAGGTGTAGTTGCCTTTGGTAGAGATATTGAGTCTTCTCGACAAGTATGGAGCTCTATTAATGGATATCCTGGGGATTATAACTATAGAGAATTTTACCGTGACATTGGATATGAAGCTGATTATGATTATATAAAACCTTATATTGCTCACAATGGTGTAAGAGTTCATACTGGAATAAAATATTATAGAATTACTGGAAAAAGTGATTTTAAAGATTATTATAATATTCAATGGGCTAAGGATTCTGCTGAACGTCAGGCTGGCCACTTCTTAGATTCTAGAAATGCTCAAATTGCTAATTTAGCAGAATATACAGAAAATCCGCCAATCATTTTATGCCCTTATGATGCTGAATTGTATGGCCACTGGTGGTATGAAGGTCCTTACTGGTTATATATTTTATTTAAGAAAATTTATTATGATGATTGCAATTTTGAATTAATTACACCTTCTGAATATATTGATAAATATCCAAATATGCAGATTGCTTCACCTTGTCGCTCTAGTTGGGGTGCCAATGGTTATAGTGAGGTATGGCTAAATCCAACAAATGATTATGCTCATAGGCATCTACATATAGCTGGTGACAGAATGTGTGAATTAGCTCATTTATATCCTAATAGTAAAGGATTACAAAGAGAAGCTCTAAATCAATGTGCTAGAGAATTATTATTAGCTCAAAGTAGTGATTGGTTATTTATTATAACTAACGGCACAATGGTTGATTATGCTAAAAAAAGAATAAAAGACCATATAGGTAGATTTACAAAACTATATCATCAAATAAAAAAAGATGAAATTGACGAAGAATTTTTACAAGATATATCAGAAAAAGATTGTGTGTTTCCTGATATTGATTATATGATTTATTTTTAAAAAAATGAAACGAAATTGTTTCATTTTTTTATTATTCTCATATAATAATGTATAAGTTTTTTTAATTCTGTAGATACTAGTTTTATTAGAAAGGAGTATTTTTGTATATGAAATCATTATGTATAAAAACAAATAATTCTAAATTTCTAGATTATCTACTAAATGAATTAAAATATGCTAATATTGACAATATATGTTTTTCTCAAAATAAATTTAAGCATTATAATAATATTATTATACATTATCTTTCCAATTCTAATTATTCATATTTCTTTGATAAAATATGTAATTTGTTAACTTTTTTTGTTATAGATGAATTTGAAGATATCTTAATAAAAAGAATTATTAATAAACAATATTTCTATTTTAATTCCTCAGAAAAAAATAAAATTATCAATATTTGTTATGATTTATTAACTGATGATTATTATGAATGGTTTGATATTAAATTTGAAAAAATTTATAATAGTTTTTATAATTTCATTTCTCAGAATAAAAATCTTGTACTAGATGGATTTATTAACTTTAGACTTCAAAAATATAATGATATTTTAGATAAACTCGTATCAGAAGCTGTTAATAATTATATAATAGAAAAAGAATACATGGAATTTATTTCATTACTCAAATTATATATAAATTCTCAATCTCCCAATTCTGACACTGTTCATTTAATTTATAAAACTTCTGAATCTATTTTATTAGATGAAAATAAAAATTTAATATTAAATTCTAATGATTTTAATAACGCTAAATATTTAAGTGATATTTCTTTTTCTTCTAATGATTATACTTTAAATTCACTTTTAAACTTGTTACCTAAAAAAATCTATATTCACATAATCGACAATAATATTGATGAATTTATCAATACATTAAAATTAATTTTTGAAAATCGTGTTTTTATTTGTTTACAATGTGATATTTGTGATTTATATAGATATCAAGATAATTTATCAAGTAAAATCAATGATGAACATTAAAAGCTGATATTCAAATATTATTTAATATTAAATATTAATAATATGATATCAGCTTTAATTTTATTCATTTATTATGGAATTTAGTGAATTGATGGCTTCTTCTAGACCTGGTAATAATGCACTTATTAATGTATCTTCTGTTTGTACTTTCCATTTTCCATTTTCTTTATTAAGATTTAATGTTGCTGTAACTGTTTTTGTACCAACACTTTCATCTTTTAGCTCTTCTTTTAGAGTATTATTTTGTTCCTCATCTGAAAATGTTTGTCCACTAAAAGCTATTTTTAATGCTTCTTGAGTATAATTAGTTATAACCTTTTTAAAATCTTTATTTGTAATTTCTACTTCTACTGTTGCTTTATCTTTTTCTTTAGTCACTTTATTTACTTTCCATGATAATTTATCAAACATTAAACTAGCAAGTTCTTTATCATCTTTCATGTCTTCAAAAGTACTAGCATCTTTAGCTATTTCTTCATAATTAACATATTTATTAACACCTTCAAAATCTCCGTTTTTCAAGCAATTTAACATTCCATCTATTGTTTTTTCTGGAGTATTTGGCAATATTAATAATGCACTAACAATAATCAGTACTATTAATACAACTATTCCTCCAACTGCAAATCCAACTTTATTTCCTTTTTCTTTCTTTGTTTCAGGTTTATTTTTTTCTTTTTTTACATCCTTTCCAGTCATCTGCTTAAATTTTGCTGCTTCTTCTGGTTTTTTTTCTTCCATAATAATCCCTCTCTTCCTATAATCTAACAAAATTATATATTAATAGGGATTTTTTTTCAACCATTTTTTTATATTTTTTTAATTTGTTCTATATCGCTTGGTTTATTCCTGTAGATACTATTTTACTCATATTTTCTATTAAATCATCTATTTCTTTTGGTGTTACAATCAAATTATAATCTTTAGGAATTAAAGCTTCTTTTATTTCTTCATAATTATCTTCTGCTTTTAACTGATTTAAATAATCATTTGATTTTGCTTCATCTTGTAATTTAGTTATAAATAAATCTAATGAATCATTTACTAATACTGCAGTTTCCACGACCGTAGGTATTCCTATTGCTATTACTGGTATTCCTAATGTATTTTCACTAATTTCTTTTCTTGTATTTCCTACACCTGCTCCAGGAACTATTCCTGTATCTGATATTTGAACTGTACTACTTATTCTTTCAATACTTCTTGATGCTAAAGCATCTATAACTATTACTAATTTAGGATGTATATTATCTACAATACCTTTTAATATTTCCATAGTTTCAATTCCTGTAGTTCCCAATACTCCTGGTGAAATTGCACTAACATTTCTCGCTCCCTCTTTTACATATTGTGGTAAATATTTTATAATATGTCTTGTTACCTCTATATCATTGATGACTTTAGGTCCTAATGCATCTGGTGTTACATAAATATTACCTAATCCTACTACTAAGATTTCTCCATCTTTATCTACATGGCTATCTACTATTTTTTTTAATTCTGTTGTTATTACATCTGCCGATTTTTGAATTTCTTCTTCTCCGCGCTATCTTCAGTTTTTTTATATCTATTGTTACATATCTACCTTTAGGTTTTCCTATTGCCTTTTCTCCTTCTTCATTTATGATAAATACTCTATCAACTTTTATATTATCATCTATTTTTTCTTCTTCGCTTTTTATTCCATTTATATCATCTTCTAATTTGTTTGCTACTCTATATATCTCTCTTCTTTCATTTGCTAGGTCTGTTCTAAAATTAAACATAATATTTTCTCCTTTACTTTTAAGATATTTATGTTTATTTATTATTTACTATTTTTTCAATCTTATTCTTTTATAATGTTAAATAATATTATAGACTTAATTTTTTTGATAATTTATATTTTTTTCTAAACGCAAAAGACACTCTACAGAGTGCCTTTTGCTATGGAAAAATTACTGTGGGGCTGACTACTTGTTCTTATTTTTAAGCTCTTTAATCTCCTCTCTTATCCAGTAATAGCTTCTGTTAAAACTATTCTGGTGGCAAGCCTTTATCTCAATTGTTTCCTTACAATAAGGCTCCAATTTAAACTGGTCATTCACTAAGCACATTCCATCGTGTCCACTCATGCCAGCATTACTTCGAGATAACCCGAGGATATCTCCTAATGTTTTAAAAACTTTTTCGAAGACTCCTTCCGGATAGCAGCTGCAATCAGATATAATAAGTTTTACATTGTGTCTAGAAAGTTGCTCAAGATCTAATTGTTTCAAGAACTGTGACCCCGGAGCCATATCATAATCGGCTCTTCTCCTGCTCCCAATAATTTTTACTATTGGCTTAATCAGATATCGTCTGATATCCTGACTCTCTTCCAACTTCTTCAACACTAATTGCTCATCCCCAAATACTGTCGGGTACGTTGGGGAAATTAATAACATATTAGCGTTTTCCGGGATATACTTTGACATTTCTGTCATAAGTAAAGACCCCTTCGAATGTCCCACAAACAAAATGTTATTAACATTAAATTTATGGCTCTCTAATAAATTATATAAATCCTGTGCTGCTGCTTTTATTCCTTCACAATGAGGAAGAAAATATACTGTGTATACAGTGCAGTCCTCTAATTTATACGCTTTGGATTTCATTTTAAAAATGAATGGGTCTGGTAATTCAGAACGGTCTTTACTTGGAACTGTTCTTACCTGAGTCATTATCCACGGTTCAACTAATGTCCGTGTATCGATTGTATACCCAGAAGATTGAATTACAATCGGTGCACCTTCTGCTCCGTTTCTTTCGTTAACAAGAATAATTTCCCCGTTTCTTCCATAATAATGGATTTTTCCAATTTTTTTACGCATAATTATATGCTCCTTTCATATATATAATACTATTTTTAGTTACAATAATAATCATAGCATATTTTACATAAAATTGCAAATTGTAGCAACTCTATAAAGGTAGATTTTTAATCAGATTTTTGCCAATTAAATAGAATACTCTTTCCGTCTGTCGACCTTGCAAAATAGTCCTACCAACAATGTGGTAGGACTATCTGAGATTTTTTAGAAGAAAAGTTACCTACTTACTCTTCTTTTTTATACAGTTTCATCATCAATAATGAATAATAGAATAAGCTCACAATGCTTGTAAAAGCTCTTTCATTAAGCTTTCAAATGAATTTGCTGTTACTACAATTCCTTCATACACTCTCGCATAATTCCGTACTATAGAGTTATAAGCAATCGGTAAAAGTTTTTTGTATTCTTCAATATGTGCTTGTCTTTTAGACTTCTCAATTTCATAAGGAAGATATATATTTGCATAAGCATATATTTCTATAGTTTCAATTCCTAATGTCTTCAATTCTTCCTCCAATTGTACATGAGCTTCTACCTTATCGGTTTCCATATCTTCGTTACATGGGCCAAAGTACTGTACACATTCTCCTGTTTCCCGTACTATCTTGGCAATGTTTTCTACCATGTCCTTAATGTTTTCATTCTGCATATTCCAAACCTCTTTTCTTAATATTGTTAAACATGTAGTTTTAACATTCTAATAATAGCATTTTTTACATAAAGTGTCAACAATTGAGCAAAATTAATGTATTTAATTTATGATAATATCACCTTGAAAGTTTATAAGCGAATATTTCACCCCCCAATGTATAAATTTGTAAAAAATAGAGAAAATAGGAAGGTGGAATATTTAATGTTAAAAGCAAAAGAATTAAAAAGAGCTACTTTAATTG
>CAKPPS010000009.1 GCA_934177795.1 uncultured Clostridia bacterium
TTCTCTAATTGGTTGGCGATATATACCTCCAATACGGACTTTCACCGATTAGCTAAACGACATGCCTGTCGCACTATTAAAAACTGCACCTGTATAACAAGTGCAGTTTTCCCTATTTTTTTAATTCAATTAAGCAGTAATATTATGTCTGATGATACTTGCTATTTTAATAGCATACCTTTCTAATGAAAAAACACTCATTTGAACTCTACTTTTGTTGTATAGTTAAGTAACTTTTCATATATATACATCAACATCTCCTTTTTATAATCTTTTTATAAGTCTAGCAAAAGAAAACTCTCACCAATAGGTAAGAGAAAGATATATCTTTTTTAATAGTATGGCCTACTTCACAGTTGAACGTACATTTACTCCCATATTTTCATTGAACCTCATCATATCATTGATGGTAGAGAAACTCAATGTAATATTAAGTTTGTAATCTACGTTGTGCATTTCCACCAAGTTAGCATTGCAGCAATTTGCCAACTTCAAAAGTTGTGCTATTATATCAAATTCAATACGCTTGGTGTGATCACTCGTTGTATTTCTTCTAGAAATAAACGATTCTTCTGCTTCATTAATTGTCTGATTCTTAATCAGAATTGTAGGAGATTTAAGTGGTATAGATACCACAATAATATACTCCTCAACCGTTGGTGACAAAATCCTAATGTGTGCCATAATAATTCCTCCTTGGATAATTTTATCCATAATTAAAGTGTAAGTGTTACATCACTTATAAGTATATCATATTTACATAAAATAGTAAATGATTAATATCATTTTTTTGTTAATAATTTCTTTTTACTATTTCTTCTTTAATAACAATATATTATACATTTTTTCTTCTGCTCTTAAGCAAACTGATTTAACCTTATTTTATACTGTCACAAAATTCTAGCAAAAAATATTGCATTTATACACATTTATGGTATAATAAAAATCGATGCAGGTAAAGTCCTACAGCATTTTCCACTTTTCACTAATTAGTGAGAGGAATAACCTCTAACTTTTTAGTTTATACATATAGATACCAATCGACAACAAAGTTTAAGGAGGAAAAAATCATGAGTATTACTGTAAATGGTAAAGTTGTTAATGTTAAGAACTTTTTCAACAGAATTTTTTTTAACGGAGAACCTAAGAGGATTGATGAAAAGAAGTCAATAAGTGCAACTAACATAAGTCGGATAACTGTCAACTGTGATTATGCTGATGTACAGTTAAATGTCACTAATAGCAATAATATTAATGCACATTTCTTCGGCAATGTAACAACAACTGGAACTAGTAAATTTGATGTATCTGCATTTGGCAACGAAGTCAAAATTACAGCCAAACTAACAGGCCATTCCATGGATAGCAATTTACATCTTAATCTCGATATTCCTGCAAAAGTGTTTGAAACAATCGAAGTAAAAAGTAAATATGGTAACATTGCCTTTTCCGAAGACTTAAGAGTTAAAAAGCTCTTTCTCAAATCCAAAAAAGGAACTTTTGAAAGACAGATAATTAAAGACTCATCACTTCTCTATCGCCATAATCTTTAAAAAACATGATTCCAAAAACTCTTGAACATCATCTTTCGATGTTCAAGAGCTTTTTATTTTTAGTACCTTTCTTTTTTAAGCTTTAATAACTTTTTCAACTAGAAAATCAACCAGATTCTATTTTCTGATTGATTCTCATTCTAACTGTTCTTATTAGTTTGAACAGCTATATCATTGGTGGAGATGAGGAGATTCGAACTCCTGTCCACAATACCTTCCAAATAAATTTCTACAAGTTTAGTTTGTTTTTTATATTCATTTTATTTTCACCAACAAACAGGTTAAAATAAAATATAGCTTTTACATTCCCATTACTTTCAAAGCAAAAAGTAATTTCGTTTCCTACTACTATAACACTTTGTCTAAATGCGTAGGTTCAATTAGAAAAGCGTAGCTGCAATTAGGCAGCTAAAGCGTACTCATTATTATTTTCTGCGTTTATTTTTATTTTCTCGTTTTTTTAGTGGCCAACGAGAATCCACTACTTGCTATCTATCCTTCTAGTATTATGTCGAAACCAAGTACATCCCCATGTACTTTCTTATTATACTCTATTTAATCATTTTTATCAACTTAAAATCCTATTAAATTTGCCATCATCATAATATAATTCTTCTCCTTCTTTACTCCAAAATGGTATAAGTGCAGTGGATACTTTTATATTTTTATTTTCATAACTTAATAAACAATATTCTTCATTTTTGCTTTCGAGTTTATATTTTGTATCAGGAGAATTGGTCAATATATTACTTTCTTCTATGAAGTCTTTTTGTATTTTTTGAAGTTCTTGAATATCTAATAGATTATCGAAAAATTTCCCGTGTTAGTTCCTCTTCTATTATATATTCCCCATTTTTATATTGTAATACTGTATCTTCTACAATTTTATCTAATACTTCTTTTGATATATTTTCCTCTTTTTCTATTTTATTAGTATTTATATTTTGTAAATATGCATAATCTGTTCCTATTTCTATTACTTGATATAGCTCTCCTTCCTGATTTAAGTCCATTTTATTGTTATTTACATTTTGTTGTTCTACTTCTTTTTCCAAATTTTTCGTTAACTCTCCTATAAAATCTTGTACTCCCTTGTTGTCTTTTATATTTCTTAGCATCTTGTTTATTAAGTCTAATTTCAATAAATTCACTCTCCTATTTATATTATATTTTTACTTCCAATTTTCACCCGTTTTGTAGTTTATATTAATCCCTGGTTGTACATTGTATACATACACATTAAAACTCACACTTTTTCCACTATCTTCTACTGAATATGCTTCCATTTCTACTCCATTTGCTAAAAGATTATCTCCTCTAAAATCTGGAGTAACTCTATAAAGTACATGAACATTTTCTTTACTGTTTTTTACATATTCTGCTACTTTATTTTCAAATGGTAACATTCCTTCTACATTAAAATATCTTGTACCTGTAATTAAGTTTCGATTATTAGCATTTTCATCTGCTAACTGATATCCTATTAAATGACATCTATTATACAAGAATTCTCCATTATATTTATTCTGTTTCCATCCTGTTGGTTTTACAGAAGATATATCTCCTCTTTTTTCTCCTTGTGCTGGCATAGTTTCTTTGCAAATATTTGCACTTGCTACTCCACATCTTCCTTTGTCATCTAGCTCACTATAATTTTCATATACTTTTGTTGTATAATCATTTTCATCAAAATATGGTTTATTATTGTTGATTTGTACATATTTTTCTCCACTATACTCTGGCACTTCTTGTATTGTATTATAATTTACATTACTAGACTCATTTGAACTATTTACATTATATGTATTATTATTTATTATGAAAAGAACTATTATTGCCAAAGTACAAATTACTGTACTCATAATTTTTCTTATGTTTTTTTCTGTTTTTCTTTTTCTAGACATTTTTATCTACCCCATTAAAATATTCCTATTATTTCTCCACTTTTGTCTATATCTATATTTTCTGCAGCAGGAATCTTTGGTAAGCCTGGCATTGTTAAAATATTTTCTGTATATACTACTATAAATCCCGCTCCTGCCTTTAATTCTACGTCTTTTATTGTTATATTATATTCATCAGTACATTGTAAGTTTTTTGGATTATCTGATAATGAATATTGTGTTTTTGCAATGCATACTGGCAATTGAGAATATCCTAATTCTTCTATTTTTTTCATTTTTTGTAATACATTTTCTTCATAAATTACATCTGTTGCACCATAAATATTTATTGCAACTTTTTCTATTTTCTTTTCTATACTATCTGTTAATTTATATATGTAATTAAAATCATTTTTTTCTTCTACTAATTTTACTAATTGTTGAGCAATATCTATAGCTCCTTCTCCTCCTTTTGCCCATCCTTCTACAATACTAAATTTTATATCTTTTTCTTGTAATAATTTTTGTAAATATTTTATTTCTTCATCAGTATCTGTATTATATTTATTTATGGCTACAATTACATTTAATCCAAATTTTTCTTTTATATTCTCTATGTGTTTGTATAAATTATGTATTCCATTCTTTATACCTTCGATATTTTCTTTTTGGATTTCTTCTTTTTTTATTCCTCCATGATATTTTATTGCCTTTATAGTTGCTACTATTACTACTGCATCTGGTTCAATTCCCATTTTTCTACATTTAATGTCTAAAAATTTTTCTGCTCCTAAATCTGCTCCAAATCCTGCTTCAGTTATTGTGTAATCTGCTAATTTTAACGCCAATTCTGTTGCTCTAATACTATTACATCCATGTGCAATATTAGCAAATGGTCCTCCATGTATGATTGCTGGAGTGTGTTCTAATGTTTGTACCAAATTAGGTTTTATTGCATCCTTTAATAGTACTGTCATCGCTCCTTCTGCCTTTAAATCTTTTGCATATATTGGTTCATTTTTTTCATTATATCCTATCAATATATTTCCTAGTTTTTGTTTTAAGTCAAAAATATCCTTAGACAGACATAATATAGCCATTATTTCTGATGCAACTGAAATGTCAAATTTATCTGTTCTTGGAACAATTTTACTTTCACCTGATAATCCTGTTTGAACTTTTCTTAATTGCCTATCATTTAAATCCACACATCTTTTCCATACTACTTCTTTAATATTTAATTCATTTCCAAAATAAATATGATTATCTATTAGACTTGCTAATAAATTATTAGCAGCTGTTATCGCATGGATATCTCCCGTAAAATGTAAATTTATATCTTCCATTGGTGCTATTTGAACTCTTCCACCGCCTGTTGCGCCACCTTTAATTCCAAAAACTGGGCCCAATGATGGTTCCCTTAAAGCTAATATGGATTTTTTATTAATTTTTCTTAGGCCATCTGCTATCGCTATAGATACCGTTGTTTTCCCTTCTCCTAATGGTGTTGGACTAAGTGCTGTAACCAATATTAATTTTCCATTCTTTTTTGTTTTTACCTTTTTTAACAAGTCTTCTGAAAATTTCGCTTTATATTTTCCATAAACTTCTATATTATCTTCATCTATATCAATTTTTTTTGCTATTTGTATAATATTTTCTAATTTTGTATTTTTAGCTATTTCTATATCTGTCATATTGACTTTCATTCCTTTCTCGCTTTGTTCAAAGGCAATATATTAAACTAATAGTCCAGCTATAAGCCCTATCAATGCTCCAACTATTACTTGAATAGGTGTATGTCCTAATACTTCCACTAATTTTTCAGACACTTGTATTCCAGTTAGACCAGGAGTTTCAACTAGTTTATTTAATAATGCTGCTTGTTTTCCTGCTGCTCTTCTTACTCCACACGCATCATACATAACAACAAATGCCATAACAAATGATACTGCAAATATCGCTGTATTTACCCCTTCATATTTTCCTATTAATGTTGCTAAACTTGTAACAACAGCAGAATGTGAACTTGGCATTCCTCCTGCTCCTAATATTCTTTTAAAATTAAATTTTCTTGTTTTTACTAAATCATATAATAATTTAAATAATTGTATTGCAAACCATAATAATACTGGTACATATATATACTTATTTTCCACAAATTGTGTAAATCCATTCATTTTTATAATCTTCCCCTTTTACTCTACTTCAAATTTTTCTTCTTTTAACTCCCCATTGTCATTTAATAGTATTGTTATCTTCTTTTCTGCATTTTCTAGCATTTTGCTACATTGCTTAGAAATTTTCATTCCTTCTTCAAATTTTAAAACTGAATCATCTAAATTCAAATTTCCATTTTCTAATTCTGTAATTATTTTTTCTAATTCTTCCATTTGTTCTTCGAAGTTTTTCATATCTTATCACATTCCCTTCATAAAATTCAATATCTAATTAAGCTCAAATATCACATAATTTTAGCCTTTTTCTTTCCATTTTCTAACCTAATCGAAATTTCATCACCAGTATTTAAATCTTCAACTTTTTTTACTACTTTGCCATTTTTTTCAACTATTGAATATCCTCTTAGTAATGTCTTTAAAGGACTTAATGTATCTAGTTTTGATACTAATTCAATATATTTCTTTTTATTTTCTTCTTTTATAGCATTTATATTTTTTTCTAATTGTTTGATACACATATCTATTTTTATATAGTTTTCATTAATTCTTTTTAATGGGTCTTTAAATACCATACTTGACATACATTTTTCATATCTTAATTTAATTATTTCTAACTTTTTGGTTAGTGCCATTTTTAGTCTATTTTGATAAACATTAATTTTTTGTTTTATATCATATATATTAGGTACAGCTAATTCTGCTGCCGCTGATGGTGTTGGAGCTCTTAAGTCTGCGACAAAGTCTGAAATTGAAAAGTCTGTTTCATGTCCTACTGCTGATATTATTGGTATTTCTGAATTATATATACTTTGTGCTACTATCTCTTCATTAAAGGGCCACAAATCTTCCAAAGAGCCTCCTCCTCTTGCTAGTATTAATACATCTGCCAATTTATTTTCATTCATGTATTCTATACCTTTTGCTATTTTTTCTGCTGCTCCTTCTCCTTGTACTGGTACAGGTAATAATCGTATATATACATTTGGATTTCTTCTAGTTGATACATTTATAATATCTTTTATAACTGAACCTGTCTGTGATGTTAGAACTCCTATCGTTTTAGGCATCATCGGTATTTTTTTCTTATGTTCTTCTTTAAATAATCCTCTTTCTTCTAGGTCTGCTTTTAATTTTTGATATTTGGTATACAAATCTCCTAGACCATCTTCTTCCATTGCTTTTGCATACACTTGATATATTCCGTCTCTTTCAAATACAGACACTTCCCCAAAAATATATACTTTCATTCCATCTTTTGGCTCAAATTGTAATTTTTGCGCATAACTTTTGAACATAATACATTTTATTAGTGAATTTTCATCTTTTAATGTAAAATATAGATGTCCGGTGTAATGATGTTTATAATTTGATATTTCACCTTTTATCAAAATATTGTTTAAATATTCATCATCTGTAATTTTATTTTTTATGTATTTATTCAAATCTGTTACACTAATTGCCATTTCTGCATATTTCATATATTACCCCTCTAAGAAAACTAGGGATACTTTTTGAAGTTTTACTATTATCCCCCTTCTAAAAATATCCCCTGATTTTATTTATTTACTATACTTGCTAAGATACCATTCACAAAATTTTTTGATGAATCTTCGCCATAATTTTTTGCTAATTCTACTGCTTCGTTTATAACTACTTTAAATGGTATATCTTTATATTTTATTTCATATATTGCTAATTTTAATATTGATAAGTCTATTTTAGAAATTCTTTCTATTTTCCAATCTGATTTTAAATTTTCTTTTATCAAATTTGTAATTTCTTCTTTATGTTCTTCTATTCCTAAAACTGCATCTTCAATATATTTTTTAGCCTCTTCATTATCTAGATTTTCACTTTCAAAATATATGTCGATTTGTTCTTGTAAGTCATCATAATTTTGTATTTCTAGACTATATATTAATTTAAAAGCTTTTTCTCTGATAGTTGTTCTGTTCATATTTTTCCCCTTCTAAAGTTACATTTTATCTATATAACCTTTTAATTTTGATTTCACATCTTCTTTATTTTTCTGTACATAATTTCCAATAAAAGCACCTACAAATATTACAACAATTGATACTATTAATTTTTCTAAACCTGTTATTAAAATTAATATTGCTAAAATAACTCCAATTATAGCTCCTTTATATTGGTTCCAAAATTCCTTAAAATTGTTCATACTCTCACGTCCTTTCATTATGCTTTTTTAGTTTCTTCTGCTACTCTCTTTATAGTAATATTTACCTCTTTAACATCTAAATCTGTTGTCCTTTTTATTTTTTCTTTAATACTTGTTTGAAGTTTTGCTGATAAATCTTTAATTACCGCATTTGAATTTACAGTTAAATTTGCATATACATTTACATTATTTTCTCTATCTAGTTCTACTCTTGTTACAACATCTTCTGTGCTTTCAAATCCTTTTGCTACTGAATTAACAAGATTTTCAATAGTTTCTTTAGAAATCATTAATTTTCCGCTTTCGTTTTCTAGTAAAACTCCTTGTCTTTCTTTAATTTGTTCTTTTGATGTTGAATCAAAAAATATACATTTTATAGATAATAATATAAATACTATACTTATTCCTAGAACTACTCTTCCTGAAGTTTCTCCTAATATTATCCCTTCTACTGCCCCTTGTATTATGTCTAAATCTATCCATCCAAATACTAATAAACATGCTAAAACTGATAATATTAATATTATATAAGAATATATTATTAATGTTGTTTTTTCTAAAATTTTCATTTTCTTTTCTCCTTGTATCTATTATTTTTATTCTTGATTTTCTGTTTGCTCTTCATTTTCTTCTTCTTCATTTTCTCTTTCATTATGTGCTACTGCATCTGTATTAACACCTTGAACATGTACATTAACTTCTTCTACATTTAATCCTGTCATACTTTCTACAGATTTTTTTACTCTATTTTGTATTTCAAAAGCAACATCTGGTATTCTTGAACCATATTCAACAATAATATTTACATCTATTTTTGCTTTTTCATTATCTATGTCTACTTTTATTCCTTTTGCCAAATTTTTCTTTCCGCTTAATACTTCTGATATTCCGCCTGCAAATCCTCCTGCCATTCCTGAAACTCCTTGTACTTCAGATACAGCTACACCTGCTATAACCGCTACAACATCATTTGATATTTCTATTCCATCACTTTCTATAGATGTTTCTTCCTCTAAATTTAATATTTCTTCATTCTCAGTATTCATGTTTTCATCATTCATAATTTTACCTCCTTGAAATACTATAAGTATACCAATATTTTATAAATTTTACAACAATTTTTAATAAATTATTGTAACTAATTTTGATTACACATTTGAAATTTATAGTTTATGAAATAAATTATTTTATGCTTGATAATATTACGAGCAAACTTAATTTTAGACCTGACAAACTGCATATTATTCAAAAATATCGAATTCTGATATTGGATTTCCACGCAAATATTCTTGTATTGTCATTCTTTTTGCATTTTCACCTTGAATTTCCAAAACTTTTATTGTTCCATCTTTACATTTTATATATATTCCATCTTTACTATCTGAAATTATTACTGTTCCATTTTTTAAAAAATTCATATTTTCTACTTGAATTTCGTTTTCGTCAATAATTTGTACTTTCCAAAATTTTATTTTTTTGCCTTTTAAAAATGTATACGCTCCCATTATTGGATTTAATCCTCTTACTAGATTCTTTATTTCTTCTGCTGTTTTTGTATTCCAATTAATTTGAGCCATTGATTTAGATAACATTGGTGCCATAGAAAAATCTTTATCTTGTTTTATTCTTGGAGCTGTTCCATTTTTTATTTTTTCTAATGTATCAACTAATAAATCTCCTCCTATTTTCTTTAACTCGTCCCATAATTCGCCTGTTGTTTGGTTATCATTTATATTGACTTCTTTCTTTAAAATTATATCTCCTGTGTCCATTCCTTCGTCCATATACATCGTTGTTACTCCTGTTGTTTTGTCTCCATTTAATATAGCCCATTGAATTGGTGCTGCTCCTCTATATTTAGGTAATAGTGATGCATGGACATTTATACAACCAAATGTTGGGATTTCCAATATTTCTTTTGGTAAAATTTTTCCATAAGCTACAACACAAATAACATCTGGATTTAATTTTTTTATTTCTTCTATAAATTCAACATTATTTCTTATCTTTTCTGGTTGTATTACTTTTAAGTTTTTTTCTATAGCATATTGTTTTACCGGAGTTGATATCATCTTCATTCCTCTTCCTTTAGGTCTATCCGGATTTGTTACTACTGCTAATATTTCATGCTTTGCCTCATATATTTTTTTTAGACTTTCCTCTGCAAAGTCTGGTGTTCCCATAAATACAATTCTCATATATTATCACCTTCTTTTTTATTAATTTTTTATTTTTCTGGTTCTATATATTCTAATGTTCCTGGTATTACTATATCTACAAATAAATTTCCTTCTAAATGGTCTAACTCGTGTGCTATTGCCTGTGCTAATAACTCTTTTGCTTTTATTTTTTTTCTTTTTCCATTTCTATCTGTGTATTCTGCTGTAACTTCTGCTGGTCTTACTACCTTTCCAAATTCATTTGGAAAGCTTAAACAACCTTCTTCTACCTCTTGCTCTCCTTTAGTTTTTGTTATAATAGGGTTTATTAATACTATAGGTCCTTTATCATCATATAAATCTATTACTACTATTCTTTTCAATATTCCAACTTGTACTGCTGCTAATCCTACACCATTATATTTATGCATAGTATCTATCATATCATCAATTAATGTCTGAATTTTTTCCTCTGAAATATCTTCTTCTGGTACCTCTCTTGATTTTTTCTTTAATATTTCATCACCTTGATATCTTAGATTTCTAATTGCCATTATTGTTCCTCCTCTTAACTCATATTATTAGGATTTATATCTATTGATATTCTTGTATCTTTTATATTTTTATTATAAGCATTTTGTAAACTTTCATTTAAGATTTTATTAGCCTCTAAAGTCATATTTCCTTTTATTATAATTCTCCATCTATATCTGTTTTGAATTTTATCTATTGGACAAGGCATTGGCTTAAAAATTTTAAACTCGTTTTTATTTAATTTGCTATTTAATTCATTATACATAAATAGTGATACTCTTTTTATTTCTTCTTCTTTACCACTATTAAATCCAATCAGTATTATATCGCAAAATGGTGGATATTTCAACTGTTTTCTTAATTCTATTTCAGTTTCGTAAAACATATTATAATTTTGTTTTTGGGCACATATTATACTAAAATTGTTAGGATTATATGTTTGGATAATAACTTTTCCCGGTAAATTTTCTCTTCCAGCCCTTCCTGCTACTTGTGTCAAAATTTGAAAAGTTCTTTCACTTGCTCTATAATCATCTATATTTAATGAGCCATCAGCTGCAATAACTCCTACAAGTGTTACATTTGGAAAATGATGTCCCTTTACTACCATCTGTGTTCCTATTAAGATATCTATATTTTCATTTTTAAATTTATCTAAAATTTTTTGATAAGAATCTTTTTTAGTCACAGTATCTATATCCATCCTAATTGTCGAAGCCTCAGGAAATTGCTTATGTACTTCACTTTCTAATCTTTGTGTTCCAGTACCAAAATATCTTATTTTGTCACTATGACATTCTGGACAAATTTTTATCAAATTTTCTTCATATCCGCAATAATGACATTTTAATTTTTTCTCATAACTATGGTATGTCATACTAATGTTACAATGTGGACATTTTACTGTATATCCACAATTTCTGCACATAATAAATGTTGAATATCCTCTTCTATTTAAAAACAAAATTGTTTGTCTTTTTTTCTTTAGGTTTTCTTCTATACTTGTATATAATTCCATACTAAGCATTGACCTATTTCCATTTGCCAATTCTTGTTTTAAGTCTATAATTTCAACTTTAGGTAATGCTGAATTATTTGCTCTTTTAGTTAATTGTAACAAATTAGTCTTATTTTCACCATTTTCATATTTTCTCTTTGTATTATAAAATGTAGTAATATCTGGAGTTGCACTTCCTAATACTAGAGGTGCTCTATTTTCTCTAGCTATTATCATTGCTATTTCTTTTGCATTATACCTAGGATTAGTTTCAGATTTATATGAAGCATCATGTTCTTCATCTATGATTATAACTCCAATATTTTCAATAGGTGCAAATATTGCTGAACGTGCTCCTATTACAATTTTAGCTTTCCCTTCTTTTATTCTATTCCATTCATCATATCTTTCTCCTATTGATAATTTACTATGTAATACCGCAATTTCTTCTTTTCCAAATCTAGAAATAAACCTGTCTAACATTTGAGGTGTTAATGAAATTTCAGGAACTAATACTATTGCATTTTTACCTATTTTTAATACTTTGTCTATTAATTGTAAATATATTTCTGTCTTCCCAGAGCCAGTAACTCCATATAACAAAAATTGTTTGTACTCTTGATTGTCTATTACATACTCTACTTTTTTTAATGCTTGACTTTGCTGTTCTGTTAATTGTAATTTATTACTTTTTTTATATTCCTTATATAATAATGGATTTCTTTCTACTTTTTGCTCTTTAATTTCTAAATATCCATTTTTTATTAATGTATTAACTATACTTCTCGAACAATCAGTGAATAACATTATTTCTGTAATTGTTGCACTTTTATTTTCTTTTAGAAAATTTAATATTTTCTTATGTTTTTCTGATTTTACTTTTTTAGTCTCGATATCTAATTCTATTTCTTCTATACTTTTTTTTAAATATACTACATTAACTTTCTTATCTTGCATTCTTTTTTCTTTGTTTTTTGTTCTTGTCCCAGGAGTTAACATTAATTTAATACAATCTGATACATTACAAAAATATCTCCTTGCCATCCATCTTGCTAGTTCTATTTGCTTATCACTTAGACTTTCTCCTATTTTTGCAATATCTTTTACCTCATATTCTGATTTTTCTTTTATTTTTATTACAAATGCTTCTTCTAATTTTCCTCCATTGCCAAAAGGAACTAATACTTTGCTTCCCACTAGTATTAGTTCTTCTATTTCTTTTGGTATATTATAATCAAATGTCCTATTTAATTTTTTTGCTCCTCTGTTTATGATGACTTCTGCTACCATGTTTTCTCCTTTGGTTTTTTGTTTATATTTTATCATATTTTTTTTGAGAGTCAACAGGTACATTGTTATTTTATTCTTGCCATTTTAATAATGGATAACCATCATTGATATTATTACTATCAGCCTTAAAATTTTCTCCCATTACTTCTAATATATTTTTCATTTCATCTTTTTCAACTGCTATTATATTTTCCACACTAGAAACCCCATAATCTGAAATTAAATTTATTGTATTTGCAATCCCGTAGCAATTACTTACGGTTGCTGAAATGGGATGTGGTATAATTTGAGCCATTCTTTCATTACTAAAATTATTAGAATCTATAGTTCCTGTATTATAGCAATAAGATATTGTTCCTTTATAACACTTACCAATAATATTTCCAATAAAGGCTGTATCATTGTTTATTAAATTTATACGCATATCACTAACATTATAACAATACGATACATCTGCTGCTTGATTTGATAATCCTACAATATTTCCTATATTTAATATTCTTTCTGTTTCATCAACATCTACATATACCGTTCCCGCATTATAACAATTTTGAATTCGAATTATATTATATCCTGTGATTCCTCCACAATTCACTTCATTTCCCGTTTTATTATTTATTTTTACTTCTATTTTTCCTGTATTATAACAATACTGAACATCTTGATTAGATTGTGAGCCACTAATTCCGCCAATGTTGACTCCCGAAATATTTTTAGCATCCAATTTTATATTAGTTCCTGATGTGCTTTTTTCTATTTTTCCTGAGCTTTGGCCTGATATCCCTCCTATATAGCTTGATTTTATTCCATTATCATCTACATATATTTTTCCAGATGTAGAACACTCTCTTATCTCTCCAGAATTTCTACCAGCTATGCTTCCATATAATATATGCATATTATTAGTTTTAAGGTATATATTTAATTGTGTCACTTTTATTTTTTCTACTATTCCCCCATTAGTACCAAAAAGTCCTGCAATGGTTACATTATCTGAATTTTCCAAAGACTGATATAAGTTTAAAATCTCGTGATAATTTCCGTCAAATGTTCCTTTAAAATAATTATTACTAATATTAACATCATTTATTGTTCCTATTGGTAAAAAACCTTCTCCACTTGTTAATAATGTTTTCAATTCACCATCATATCCGTACTTTCCATAATCCATTCTAAATGCATTAACATAAGATTTTGTAGAATTAAAATCTAAATCTATTCCTAATTTTACAGTCTTTCCTTCATAGGTATTTCCTTCTCTCACATCATATGCAAAAAATATTAAGTCTTCAATACTATTTATAACAAAAACATTTTCTTCTTCTTTTTCTAATTCTCCTGGATTTTTATCTGTTACTTGTTCTACAATTTTTTGATTTATATTTTTCTCTATTTCTTCTTCTATACTATCCAAATCGTATTTTTCTTCTCGTTCTGCTTGCTTTGTTTTTTCTTTTGCTTCTTTTACTTTTGTTAATATTCCATTGTTTCCTGTTAACATTGCTATTGTTACTCCAGCTAGTATCAAAAGCACAATTATTGTTATTACTAAAGCAATTAATGTAATCCCACTTTCATTATTAAATTGTTTTTTATCTAAAATTTTTTGTTTTTTTCTTTTTTTATTTGCCATCTTTTATAGAATTCCTCCTCTTTTGTTTATTATTCTTTTTTCTTATTATAAATATACCAATAAAAAATAAAAAGTGCAATACTTTCGTGCGGTATTTTTTGATATTCTTTTGTGCGACAATATTTAAAAAGAAATGGAGGATTCATTATGTTTGAGATTTCTAAATATAAAAAAAGCAATGTAAAAGTTTCTATTAGATTGCCTGAAAAAATGAATGATATGTTAAGAAAAATTGCTAAAAAAGAAAATATGAGTTTTAATAATGTGATTGTTAGCTGTATTCAAAATTCTTTAGATGAAATGGAATTAGAAAAATATAAAAATGTAGATATATATGATGATAAAGAATTAAAAGTCTAATTTTTGTATTTATAAAAATCAAAAATATACTGTAATTGTATGCATATTAATTAGTTTCTTAGTATAAAAAATAAGTAAGAATTTTACATATTATAAAATCCTTACTTATTTTTTTATGCTGTTTCTTTTTCTTCTGGTTGTGGTACTTGTCTTTTTTTCTTTTTATTTTTTTCTTGTTTACTTTTGTTTTTATTGATAATAATATCTGGAGCTTCATTATTCAATATTGTTTGCTTTGTTATTATACATTTTTCAATATCTGGGTTTGAAGGAATATCAAACATTATATCTCTCATGCGTTCTTCTATTATAGAACGTAATCCTCTTGCACCAGTTTTTCTTTCTATAGCTTTATCTACTATTGCACCTAAAGCTTCTTCTTCAAATATTAGTTCTACTCCATCTATTTCAAATAATTTTTGATATTGTTTTATTAATGAATTTTTTGGTTCTTTTAATATTTGTACTAATGCATGTTTATCTAATTCTTGTAGTGTAGCTACAATTGGTAATCTACCTATAAATTCAGGAATTAATCCAAATTTTAATAAATCTTGTGGTAATAGTTCTTTAAATACTTCATATTTGCTTATTTCTTTCGTACTTTCTATTTTTGAGCCAAAACCTATTGATTTTTTACCTGTTCTATCTTTTATGATATTTTCTAATCCTTCAAAAGCTCCACCACAAATTATTAATATATTTTCTGTGTTGATTTGTATTAATTCTTGGTTTGGATGTTTTCTTCCTCCTTGTGGTGGTACAGATGCGATTGTCCCTTCTATTATTTTTAATAATGCTTGTTGTACACCTTCACCGCTTACATCTCTAGTTATTGATGGATTTTCAGATTTTCTTGTTATTTTATCAATTTCGTCTATATATATAATTCCTTTTTCTGCTTTTTGTACATCTCCATCAGCAGACTGAATTAATTTTAATAAAATATTTTCAACATCTTCTCCAACATATCCTGCTTCTGTAAGAGTTGTTGCATCTGCAATAGCAAATGGTACATCTAAAATTTTTGCTAAAGTTCTTGCAAGTAATGTCTTTCCACATCCAGTTGGTCCTAAAAGTAATATATTACTTTTTTGTATTTCTACATCATCATCTTTTTTATTATTTTCTTCATGAGCAATTCTTTTATAATGATTATACACTGCAACTGATAATGTTTTTTTTGCATCATCTTGCCCTATAACATAATCATCTAACACTTTTTTTATCTCTCTTGGACTGGGAATATCATTTAATTCGTTTAGTGTATATCCAACTTTATCATCATCATATAATTCAGCTTCAATAATACTATTACACAAGTCAATACATTCATCACATATATATACTCCTGGACCTGCTACTATTTTTTTAACATTTTCTTGTGCTTTTCCGCAAAATGAACATCTTACACTTTTTGGTACATTATTTTTTGCCATTAAACTATCATCCTTCCTCAGGTTTTTTTATCTTTTATATTATATTATTTTTTATAATTATTATACACTATATTGTATTTATTTTCTTTTATCCATAATTCCGTCAATCAAACCATATTTTAGTGCTTCTTCTGCAGTCATATAATTGTCTCTTTCTGTATCTTTTTGAATTTGTTCTACACTTTGTCCTGTTCTATCACTTAAAAATTTATTTAATTTTTCTCTTGTTTTTACTAAATGGTCTGCATGGATTTTAATTTCTGTTGCTTGACCTGAAAGTCCTCCTCCACCAATTAATGGTTGATGTATTAAAATTTCAGCATTTGGTGTTGCAAATCTTTTTCCTTTTTCTCCTGCAGCAAGTAATGCTGCCCCCATACTTGCTGCCATTCCTATACATATAGTTGATACTGGACATTTTATATAATTCATTGTATCTATAATTCCCATTCCATCAGTAATTGATCCTCCTGGTGAATTAATATATAAATTTATATCTTTATCTGGATCTTCTGATTCTAGAAATAATAATTGTGCTATTATTAAGCTTGATGTCGTAGGATTAACATCTTCTCCTAAAAATATTATTCTATCTTTTAACAATCTTGAGAAAATATCATAAGATCTTTCTCCTTTACTTGTTTGTTCAATTACATAAGGTACTAAACTGTTTTTTTCTAACATTCTTTTTCCTCCTCTTTATCTACTTTAAGTATATTCAAATATTTTACTATACTATATTACATATTTTAAAAAATGTCAAAAAGATTGGAGCTAAAATTTTTATATTAACTTTAACACCCCAACCCTTCTACTTTTTTATTTTGTTTTTGCATTTTTTACTAAGAAATCTATTGCTTTTTCTGATTCTAATCCTTGTTTAATATAATTTCTTACATTTTCATTTTTCAAGAATTCTTCATCATTTTCTTTTCCGTAATTTTTTGCCATTTCTTTTATTTTTTCATCTACATCTACATCTGGTACCTCAATTTTTTCTGCTTTTATTACTGCTTCTAGTGCTAATCTTGATTTTATTGCTTCTACAGCTTGAGGTTCATATTCTTTTTGCATATCTTCTTTTGTTTTACCCATCATTTGTAAATATTGTTCTAATTTTAATCCTTGATATGATAATCTTTGTTCCATTTCTCTTGTCATGTTTTCTGTTTCTGTTTCAATCATTCCTGATGGAATTTCTACTTTCATATCATCACATACTGCTTTCATTACTGCTTCTTGTGTTTCATATTTAGCTTTTTCATCATTTTGTTTTTGTTGTTTTTCTTTTATACTTGCTTTTAATTCTTTTAATGTATCAAATTCACTTACATCTTTAGCAAAATCATCATCTAATTTTGGTAATTCTTTTTTCTTTATTTCATTTACTTTTACTTTAAATGTTGCTTCTTTTCCAGCTAAATCTTTTGAAAAATATTCTTTTGGGAATGTTACTTTAATGTCTTTTTCTTCATCTATTTTCATTCCTATAACTTGATCTTCAAATCCTGGAATAAATGTGTTACTTCCTATTTCTAAGTCATGTCCTTCAGCTTTTCCACCATCAAATGCAACTCCATCTACAAATCCTTCAAAATCGATATTTGCAATATCACCTTTTCCTACAGGTCTATCTTCGATTGATATTAATCTTGAATTATGTTCTTGCATATGACCTAATTCATGCTCAACATCTTTTGCTGTTACTTTATATTGTATTTTTTCGATTTCTACACCTTTATATTTTCCAAGTTTTACTTCTGGTTTTGTTTGGAATACAGCTGTAAATATTAGGTCTTGTCCTTTTCCTATTTGTGTTACATCTATATCTGGTCTACTTACAACTTCTAATTTATTTTCTTCTACTGCTTTTTCTAATTCTTCTGGAACTACATCATTAAAAGCATCTTCATAGAAAATTTCTTTTCCATAATATTTTTCTACTATATTTATTGGTGCTTTTCCTTTTCTAAATCCAGGTATATTAAAATATTTTGCACTTTTAAAATATACTTTTTTTATAGCTTCATCAAATTTTTCAGCTTCTATGGTAATATTTAATTTTACTTCATTTGCATTTTTTGTTTTTTCTACTTTACATTCCATTATTATTCAATCCTTTCTTTATTCGTATAGCCCATTTATTATACCACATTATTCCTATTTTGCAAGGATTTTTAAAGATTTTTTAAAAAATGCTTGTTTTTTTTATTTTTTTGTGTTAAACTTGATACTAGTCAGTTTATTTTATATTAGGAGGTGCAATAAGAAATGGCTAAATGTGCAATATGTGAAAAATCAATTAATCACGGAAATAAATGTAGCATAACACGTTCTCATATCAGTAAAAGATTTCCTCGTACTTGGAGTGCAAATCTAAGAAGAGTAAAAATAGTTGATGAACATGGTGAAACAAGAAGAGAATATGTATGTGCTAAATGTCTAAAAAACGGAAAAGTAACTAGAAAAGCTTAATGAATTATTTTAACAATAAAGTTTTTAAATATGCGGTATAATCTTATCAGATTATGTCGTTTTTTTATACTATAAAATACATATTTTATACAGAAAAATTCTATATAACATACTAATCAAAATTATATAAAATTTATTATTCAAACTTTAATACAAAAAAGTACACTATTAAATTTAAAATATTTTTCTAATTTATAGTGTACTTTTTTAAATATGTCTTTTTATCATGTATTCTATTCTTTAATCCCAAATATTAATTTTACAAATCCCCTTAAAAATTTAGGAACTTTTTTTACTACTATTGTCATTTATGTATCCTCCTTCCATTTTAGCAAGCTAACCACATTAATCCAACACATACAACTGCTAATCCTATTATAAAAAGCCATCCTGTTATAGGAAGTAATAAAACTAATAATATTCCTGTTCCCAATCCAATTAAGCATATTGCTATAGTTTTTCTAAATAGTTTTATCATTCCATTACCTCCCTTTTTTTATATTATATTCATAATTTATATTTACGTTACAATTATGTAAATAGATTGACTTTTTTAATATTTTTTTCTAAAATATATTATGTATTTAATTGTGAGAATTAAATATAAACATATTTACAAGGAGAAATTTAATATGAAATATAAAAAAGATGCTTCTGAAATAGTTCAAAAATTACGTTCTGCATATCCTGACGCAACTTGCAGCTTAGACTTTTCTACTCCTTTTGAAGCAGTTGTTGCTGTAATGCTTTCTGCTCAATGTACAGATGCCAGAGTTAACAAAACTACTCCTGAACTTTTTAGTAGATGCAAAACTATAGAAGACTTTGCAAATATTGATATACATGAACTTGAAAAAATCATTCATCCTTGTGGTTTTTATAAAAACAAGGCTAAAAATATAAAATTATGTGCTAATCAAGTTTTAAATAAATTTAATGGTCAAGTTCCTGACAATATTGAAGACTTAATGTCTCTAGCTGGAGTCGGTAGAAAAACTGCCAATGTAATTTTATTAGAAGTTTTTGGTATTTCACACGGCATCGCTGTTGATACTCATGCAAAACGTATATCTAATTTGACTGGTTTATCTAAAGAAAAAGAACCTGAAAAAATAGAACAAGATTTAATTCGATTCTTCCCTAAAAAATATTTAGGAGATATTAATCATTTATTGGTTTGGCATGGTAGAAATACATGTATTGCCAGAAAACCTCAATGTGCTAATTGTCCTATAAATATTTTTTGTGACTATTATAATGATAATTTTGCTAACAAAACCAGTTAGATACATGAATAATGAATAAACAAATAGAAAATCATATATTAAAGAATTATTTTAAAAAATGTATATTTATTCTGTTTTTTTATATACTAATATTTAGAGGTGATTTTTTGACAAATATAAATTGTTCTCTTAATTGTATTTATCAAAAAGATGGAAAATGCGGATATTCTAATATTACTTTAAATAAATTTTCCACAATAAATGAATGTGCATATTTTATTGATAAATCCAAATTTAAGAATATTCAAAAAAACGACCTTTAATTTTACCTCTTATTTTTTGCAAAACCTAATTATTGTATTTTTACATAATTAGGTTTTTTCATTTTTGCTATTATTGGCCCAGCCCAGTTGTACTTTTCAATATTCACATTTAACATTTCATTTCAAATTTCTACTTCTAAATCTTATTGACGCATAATAAATATATTTAATCAAAAAATTTAATAATATATTGCAATATTTATAAGTTTTAATATATAATTTAGTAGAGGTTTTACCTAATAAGAAATAGGAGGTTTATTATGTTAAAAAACAAATTAAAAATTATATCATTAATTACTTTATTGGTTGTTTCTTTGTATATGCCATTAGTAAATGCAGATGATACCACTACACCAATCAGTGAAGATACAAATACAGAAACTAATGTTGATACCACAAATGAAGCAAATACTAATGAAACAAACACAGAAAATGAAGCAGTAGAAACTAACGAAGATCAAGATACTTCTTTTACAATAAAAAATGGAGATGAATATTTATGTAAGGATACTGTATCTATTGATACTCCAGTTGATGGCAATGTTTTTATTTTAGCAAATAATGTTACAATTAATTCTCCAATTGGTGGAGATGCATTTATTTGTGCTAAAAATGTCAACATTACTGAAAACGGATATATTTACAGCAATCTATTTGTATGTGCTCAAGATATTACAGTAAAAGGAAAAGTATATAATATTTATTCTACTTCAAAAAATCTTACTCTTGATGGAATAGTTTATAGAGACGTAAAATCTGTTTGTGATACTTTAAATATTAATAGCGCTATTGGTAGAGATGTATATGTTTCAGTTTCTAATATTAATTTTAAAGAAAAATCTTCTTCAGAAGAAACTGATGATATTACTACTTATGGTAATATCCAAGGTAATTTAACTTATTCTTCTACACAAGAAATTTCTATTCCTGATGGCTCAGTGGTAGGAACAACAAAATATAATAAAGAAACTGTAGAGACACCATCAAGTTCTGAAAAAATTGCAAGTTATATAAAGTCTTTCGGAGCTTTAGCAGTATCTACTATAGTAGTATGGCTACTTAGCTTATGGATTTCTCCAAAATTAAAACTAAAGAAAGAAACACCTTTAACTATAAAAAAAGTATTCGGTTCAATAGGTTTAGGTATATTAATACCACTTGCACTTATTATTTTATCTATATTAATTTTAATGATACCTATAGCATCTCAATTAACGATATTTATTCTTTGCTTACTAGCAATATTATTCTTTATTAGTGTTTCTATAAGTATTATTGATATTAATAAATTTATTACTAAAAAATTCAAAGTAGATAAAACTATTAGTCAATTAGGAACTTTAATTATTTCAACATTAGTATTTTGGATTTTATCTTTAATACCTTATCTTGGAAGTTTAGTTTCATTTATAGGTATTACTTATGGTATTGGTACTATTTCAAATAGATTAATAGATACTAATAAAAAAGATACGAAAAAGGATACGAAAAAAGATAATAAAGATACTGATAAATAAAAGATTTCATCAAAAATAACTCAAGAAAATTTTCTTGAGCTATTTTTGTTTCTTTGCAAAAACGGTTATCTTTTATAAGTTATTATAATAAATTTATCCAAATATTCTTTATTTTCTGAATTGTAATCAGATTCATCTGTTATATTAACCCAATATTTCATTAGAACATAAGCCATTAATAAATCTACTTGACTTGTATGTTCTGGTAAAATGGCTATTTGAATTAGTAAAGCTACTATCTTACCAATACAATTTTCTATATTAGCTATAAATTTGATTTTTATACAAAATCTTAATCCAATATATATAAGTAATTGACAAGCAATATTGTACAATATATTTTCTGTTGGAATACTTTTAGCTATCAATGTTGCAATCAATATTGGCAAAACCTGTCCCGACAAATTGATTATATTTTTGCTAAAAATACAATCTAAATTTAGTCGAGTTGCATTCTCTAGTTCTGCTAAATCCTCTGGTAATCTATGCTTGTGATTAAAAAAATTAATCATTTTATGCATAGCTGTATGTTTCCTCAATCCTGATAATGTTGAAGTTCTATTCAACATTGCAGCTTGTGTCATTGCACCTACCAATAAAGCCTCAATTGCTAATGTAAAAAAATAGACATTTACATCTTTCAACTTTGCGGCTATCATTATTGCTATTCCAAAGAATATCGTAATCAGATATTTGAACTTTCCATCTTTTGGGACATCCTCTTCTTCTATAGAAAATTTTCCCTTTTCCATAAGATGTTTGTTCACCTTATCTTCTTTCCGAAATATGAATTCAACTTCATAATTTTTTCCATCTCTTGATACTACAATGTATTCATTCTCACGAACATCTAGTACCATTTGATTTTCATACAATACTGTTTCTTTACATTTTCGTTTCTTTTTCCTCCAATCTTTTTTTGCCATTCTTTTTAGTTGTTTTTGCATTTCTGTCAAACCTCCTGTTGTTAATTTTTCTGCAATTTCTATTTAGAGTTACCTATATATTATAGCACATAGTTACATAATATCAAAAGGGGAATTTGATGAATTTATCGTGAATTATTTTCAAAGTCGTTTGACCAATGTAATTTTATATTAATAATCACTTACGTAATGTAACCGTTCATTGTATCTCCACTTGATACGTGAAATAAGAATTGCATATTTTTTTGAGATAAAAAACAAGACAGTTAGAAAACTGCCCATAACTTATTCTTTTAGCTCACTTATTATTACTTCATAATCTTTCGCTAATAATATAGCTGTTCCAGCTACAAGTATATTTGCTCCCGCCTCCTTTACTATTGGAGCTGTTCTTAAATTTATTCCTCCATCTACTTCTATATCTATTTCTAGATTATTTTTTTCTATATATTCTTTTAATCTCTTTATTTTCTCTGTCATTTCGCTTATGTAAGTCTGTCCACCTTTGCCTGGCTCTACTGTCATTATTAAGCATTGATGAATATAAGGTAAATATTTATAAATTTCTTCTATCTTTGTGTTTGGTTTTATTGCAATTCCAACTTTGCAATTATATTCTTTTATTTGTTTTATTTTTTCTAATATTTCTTCTTTATTTTTTTCTGCTTCAAAATGAAATGTTATAATATTAGGTTCAACAGCACTAAAATCTTGTATAGCTTTTCCCACATTTTCCACCATTAAATGAATGTCTAATGGTAAATTAGATATCCTTTTTATATATGATGCATATTCAAACATTTTATCATAAGTGTTTTTTTCTACAAATTTCCCATCCATTACATCTATATGAAAATAGTCTGTTTTTGCTTTTTCTAATGCAAAAAATGTTTTTGATTCTTCTCCTTTTTTTATTGAAAGAATTGATGTTGAAACTTCTACCATTTTCTTTCCTCCTTTTCTTTTAATTCATTATAAATTTTACAAAATCTCACATATCTATCATTATTTATTTGTTTATTTTGTACAGCATTTTTTATCCCACATTCTTTTTCTTTAATATGAGTACAGCCTATAAATTCACAATTTTTCTCATATTGTGGAAATTCTCTAAAATATTTATATAATTCTTTACTTTCAATTTCACATATATCAAAAGTTGCAAATCCTGGTGTATCAGCAATATATGTATTATTATTTATTTCATACAATTTTATAGCTGTTGTCGTGTTTTTTCCTTTTTTATTTTTTTTGCTTATTTCTCCTTCTAATGTCATTTCTTTATTAAATAGTTTATTTATTAAAGTAGATTTACCTACTCCTGAATTCCCTGAAAAGGCATTTATATTTCCTTCTAAGTATTTTTTTAATTCTTCTATTCCTATTCCATTTTTGGCTTCGGTTAGTATTACTGTATATCCTATTTGATTATATATCTCTTTTATTTTTCTAAATTCTTCCGATTTATCTAAGTCTGTTTTATTTAATACGATAATTGCTTTTATTCCAATATATTCGGCAAATGCTAATTGTTTATCTAACATTAATAAATCTGGTTTTGGATTTTTACTTGATAGTACTAATATAATTTGTGTAATATTTGCTATTTTAGGTCTTTTGATATAGTTTTTTCTATCTTCTATTTTTTCAATAACTGCTATTTTATTTTTTTCATCTTCTACAGTTACTTTTACGTAATCTCCTACAACAGGTGTTATTTCGTTCTTTTTTAGTTTTCCTCTTGCTGTAGTTGTATATATTTTGTCTTTTATTTTTACTTTATATATATTAGATATGTTTTCTATGATTACCCCTTGCATTATTTTCCTCTTTTCTTTTTTTCCATTATACTAAAATACAGCCCAGATTTCAACTAGACTGTATTTTTAATTTATTCAAATACAACTGATGTTGTTGTATTCATATTAATTTCTTTTGTTCCTTTTAATATATCATCAACATATACTTTTATTGTCGTATTTCCTTTAGCACTAAAATTTTGTACAATGCTTGTAGTTGTTTTTGGTTTTTCTTCATTATATACTGTATCATTATTTACGACAATTTTTACCTTTCCATTTTCAACTATATCTTTTCCATCTTCGTCCTTAGTAGCTGTATAATTTAATATAGATTTCAAGTTTACAGTTACAGTTCCTTGTTTCATTTCGTCTTTTTTATTTACTGTCAAACTTACTGTTGTTCCTTCGTCTACTGTTTTACCAGCATCTATACTTTGTTTTAATACTACTCCGTTATCTTTTGATTCATCTTCATCATAACTTACATTTACTTTTAATCCTAGATTAGTTAAGTTGGTTTTTGCTGTTGCTTCTTCTTGACCTATAACGCTAATTACATTTACTTGTTTTATTCCTGTTCCCTTGCTAACATGTATTTTTACTGTATCACCTGAAAATACTTCTGTATCAGGTTCAATATCTTGTGAAATTACATATCCTTGTTCTACCGTTTTACTTGTTTCTTCAACAATTTCTACTTTTAAATTAGCCTCTTCTAAAGCTTCTTGTGCTTCATCTTTCTTTTTACCAACTACCTTTGGAACTTTTGTTTTTTCTTGGCCTTTACTAACAATAACTTTTACTGTAGAGCCTTCTTTAATCCCCTTATTAGATGGTGTTGTTGTAAAATCTCCTAAGTCTCCATCTACTTTTTGTGAAATTACATATCCTTCTGGAACGTCTTTGTTATATTCTTCTTTGTCGATTGTAAATTTTAATTTTAAATCTTCTACTGTTTTTTGTGCTTCCTCTTTTGACATTCCAACTACATTTGGTGTTTCTACTTCTGGTGGATTTGTTATTCTTAAATATCCTAGTGTTCCTCCTAAGCTAAGACAGAATAATATTATTAATCCTAGAAATACGCTTAATTTTTTATGGTTTTTTATAAAACTTTTTAGTTTTCCATCTTTATTTGTTCCTCTAGAATTATTATTATCTTTTGATTCATTGTCTTTGTACGAATTCACATCTATTTTTTGTGTTTTTGCTGTTGGATCATATTCCTTATCATCTACAAAATCTCCACTTGGGTCTTTTAATGCTTTTCTTAAATCAACCAACATATCTGATGCAGTTTGATATCTTAATGTAGTATCTTTTTTTAATGCTTTCATTATAATTTTATTTACTGATGATGGTAAATTTGGATTTAATTCTATTGGTTCTTCTGGTTCTTCTTGCATGTGTTTCAATGCCACTGATACTGGTGTATCTGCATCAAAAGGAACTCTTCCTGTTACCATCTCATACATAACTACACCTAAAGAATATAAATCAGATTTTGCATCTGTATATCCTCCTCTTGCATGTTCTGGTGAAAAATAATGAACTGACCCTAAAGTTGTACCAAATGCTGTTATTGTAGAATTAGACACCGCCTTTGCTATTCCAAAGTCTGTAACTTTTGCTATTCCATCTTCTGTTATAATTATATTATGTGGTTTGATATCTCTATGTATTATATTATTTTTATGTGCCATCTCTAATGCCGAAGCTATCTGAATTGCAATATTTACTGACCATTTCCATGGAAGTGGCCCTCTTTCTTCTACAATAATTTCCTTTAATGTCTTTCCTCTTATTAGTTCCATTACTATATAATATAGATTGTCTTCTGAACCAACATCATAAATAGATACAATATTGGGATGTGCTAATCTAGCAGCTGATTGTGCTTCTATTTCAAATCTTTTTATAAATTCTTCATCTGTGGTAAATTCATCTTTTAATACTTTTACTGCCACTTGCCTTTTTAATACTTTGTCTTCTGCTCTGTACACAGTTGCCATTCCACCATTGCCAACTTTTTCTATAATTTCATATCTATTCCCTAATAATTTTCCTTCTAAAATCATTTTATTCTCTCCCTCAATATGTAATATATTAATTGTCTTTGCAAATTATATATTTTTTATAACAATAACTGTAATATTGTCATATCCACCATTTTCATTAGCAATTTTTACTAATTCCTTAGGTGCTTGTTCTATATCCTTTTTAGCCCACTTAAATATTTCTTCTTGTGAAACCAAATTTGTCAAACCATCTGAGTTTATTATTAAAATATCTTCTTTTAAAAATCCTTTTACCATAACATCTGGTTCCACAAATGCATTACACCCTAAAGCTTTCATTAACATATTTTTCTGTGGATGATGTGCAGCTTGTTCTTGTGTTATTGTTCCGTCTTTAACTAGTTTTTGCACATAACTATGATCTTGTGTTAATTTTCTCATAAATTCTTTTCTAATTCTATAAATTCTACTGTCTCCAACATGACCTATAAAGGCTCTATTATTATATATTAAACAAATTTCTAAAGTAGTCCCCATATTCTCTAATTCTGGATCTTCTTTTGCTTTTTCATATACGACCATATTTGCATATTCCATACTGCTTGCCACTAATTGAATTATACTTTCTTTATCCTTAGGTATTTCTTTAAAATTATTTTCTATATAACTTTTTGCTGATATTATTGCTAGTTTACTAGCAATTTCTCCACCTTTGTATCCGCCCATTCCATCTGCTAACATATATAGTTGCACTTCGTCTAATGAATTTGATATATAATAATAATCTTGATTAATCTCCCTAACTTTTCCTATGTCTGATTTTGCATAAGCCTTTATCATGTTTTCACCTCGTTTTCTTTTATTTTACGCACTTTTATTTATATACTTTATATCACAACTTTATGGTTTTTGCAATTATTTTAATAAATTATTTATGTAGTTGGCACTTAGTTACTAGAAAACTCTACTATTTGCCTAAAAAAAGAAACTTTGAAATTTCAAAGTTTTCTTTTTTTATTTTATATAAAGCACTACTCTAAACCCTATATGAAAATTACAATAATTACTTGCTGAATTCCCGCCATATCTAATAGCTACATTATAATCGTTCCCCCCATTACTAAAACTTCCTCCTCTCAATACGGCTATATTTTGATCTTTATTCTCACTATACATTGTTTCAGTAGTCCATTCCCACATATTTCCTGCTAAATCATATATATTTTGTATTTTATATTGCTCATTTGATCCTGTTGCTATTTCTACACTTTCATTTTCTTTTTTATATGTTCCAAAATTATAAATATATGCAGGAAACCATCTCCAACTATTATCATTAGCTATTTTAGCTTGATGTCTTGCATATAATCCATTAATTATACTTTTGGTATAATAGTAATTTCCCCATTCTGAGCATTTATCTAAACTTATTCCTTTATTTTCTATCCATTGTATTATAGTATCATAAGCATAACTATCAATTAAATAACTTGTTACTGATTTACTATTTTTATACATGTTTTTAGAAACCACATTTGAAGTTTGCTGAGTTATATAATTCCATGCAGGCATATTTTTTTTACTTACTGGTAATAACTCTTCATTTCCCTGACTTATTTCATTTTTAGATTTATATGTATCAGCATAAGTTTTATTTATATCTGGTTTATTTGTATTATCTCCTAATTTATCAGATACATCTTTATCATAAGCTCCTTGCCAATACGTTGAACCATCAGTATCATTATAGAAATCTGCATTTTGGGGAGTTCCTGATTCATATCTCCCAACATAAAATCCGCCATACTTGTTTACACTTGCATTTTTAATTTCTCTCTCATCATTATCAGTCCAATTACCATAACATCTGTAAGAATATGTTGGCCAATTACTATCAGCATCTAATACTATTTTATTTTTATCACTTTCATTTATCAACTTATATTCATGTTTTTTATATGTAACTTCGTTCCCATTGCATGGAATCCATACAAATTGATTTCCTTCTTTGTCATTGTTATTGTTATCTTCAAATTTATCAGATATAACTAACCCTGTTGTAGGTGTTCCTGTAACATAATAAAATCCACTTGGAATAACAGCTTTTACTGTTTTATTTTCCGTTGTTTCTTCAACAATTATCATTCTAATTTTAATTTTATTATTTTCATCCAATTCCGCTAATATTTTTTTGTCTTCGTCACTTTCAGCATTTGCTGCTGTAATTTGTTTTAAGCCTGACTCTTCTATAATTTTTTGTTCATCCGAAATTCCTATAATTTCATTTATATTATATATTTTATTTTTATACTTTACGGTTTCTTGTATTAAATCTGTCTCTATTTCATCATCTTTTCCTAGATATTCTAACACATATTCACTTTCTGAGCACATTACACTTTCTATGTAATATTCTGTTATCGCTTCATAAGCCTTCGTCTTTAAATATTCTAAATCATTTATATTTTGAGTTACATTCTTAGCTGTAGTAGCTTTATTTAAAATTCCATTTGATCCTCCAATTATATTTATACTTGTGCCGAGCTAAAATTAATAAAATTACTATAGTAACTACTATTGAAATCAAAGTAACTCCTCTTTTCAACTTTAATCCTCCTATCCAATAAATATTCTATAGATTATATTTTATAACATATTGTTTTAAAAATCAATATAACATTCTGTTTTATTTTATAATTTTTTTAGTTATAAATTTTAATGCTTTTATTTAGAAAGGATTTATAAATATGAAAACTCGTATAAAAAGTTTAAGAGAAGATAATGATTTAACTCAAAGCCAATTAAGTAAATTTTTAAATATTTCTCAAGTGGCTTATTCCTATTATGAACTTAATAAAAGAAATATTCCTTTAGAATTATTGTGCAAATTAGCTACTTTTTATAATACAAGTGTTGATTATTTATTATATAGAACTGAAATTAAAACTCCATATCCATCAAATAGCAAAATAAAAAAAGAAAGAATTTAATTTTATTAATGTCCTTGACAAAGGGTACACTTTATTTTGTATTCTCTCTTTTTTATTTTACATTTTACATTTTACATTTTTCATCTATTCTTCAATATTCCAAACTATTATATTCCCAAAGGAAGTCATATATACTCAAGTTTTCGTCTCTAATGCTGATTGAATATACATTTTCTTATTTTTTATCATTTACTTTTTTTATTATTTGCTATATACTATTAATATCACTTGTAATTAATTTTAGTGTTTATTTACACTTTTATAAAGGAGGTATACTTATGATGCTCACAAATAATCAACAATTTTGGGAAGCCTATTGGAACGTATTTAATAAAAATCGGACCACAAAACTTTGTGGGCGTAATGCTTGCAGAAATTTAATTTTTATCTGCCAGCAAATCGATCCTAAAGGAGATTACGGTAGTATTGAAACTGGATTTTTAAATCCTAAATCCATTTTCAGTCTTGCTGAGTCTCTGGGATAAGCAATTTTTTATCCTTCAAAAGCCAGACTATATTATATAGCCTGGCTTTGATTCTTATAATTTTTTACTTTCAAATCACTTTTCTTATTTATAGAACTATGATAAAATTATTTATATTACATTGGTTTATTTATTGAAAAGCCAAAATTTAAAATAAGGATTGATTTATATGCAAAATAATATTCCCGAATTTTTATATAATTTATTAAATAATCAATATGGACAAAATATAACTACACAAATCGTAAATGGATATAATTCAACTAGACCTATCACTTTAAGAGTTAATACCTTAAAATCAAATACTGATTATATAAAAGATATTCTTAATAGAAATAATATTAATTATCATGATGTTTCTTGGTATTCTGATGCTTTGATATTAAATAATGTATCTATTTTACAAATAAAACAATTAGATATTTATAAAAATGGTGAAATTTATCTTCAGAGTTTGTCTTCTATGATTCCACCTCTAATTTTATCTCCTCAAAAGGATGAAAATATTTTAGATATGGCTGCTGCTCCTGGTGGTAAAACTACTCAAATGCTTGCTCTATCTGATAATAAAGCATATATAACTGCTACTGAAAAAAATAAAATTAGAGCTGAAAGACTAAAATATAATATCACTAAACAAAATGCAAATAGAATTAATGTAATGGTAAGTGATGCTAGAAATTTAGATAATTTCTTTTCTTTTGACAAAATTCTATTAGATGCTCCTTGTAGTGGAAGTGGTACTTTAAATATTAATGATGAGAAACAACTTTCTTCATTTACAGAAGATTTAATTAATCGTTCTTCCAAATTTCAATCAAGTTTATTGGAAAAAGCTATTACATTATTAAAACATAATCATGAAATTGTTTACTCTACCTGCTCGATTTTAAAAGCGGAAAATGAAAATATATTGCAAAAGTTTATATCTAAAAATAAGATAGAAATCGTTCCAATTGATTATAGTACTTTTTCCGATATTCCTCTTCTTCCTACATCTATTGATGGTACTTTATGTATTTCTCCGTCTGATTTATATGAAGGTTTCTTTGTAGCTAAATTAAGAAAGTTATAATGATGTGGCACTATAATATAAATTTTATTTATTTACGAAAAAAGCAGTAATTATATTGATTAATTTACTGCTTTTTCATATTATATATTTTATTTTTTATATTGTTCTATATGTTCTTTTCTAATTCTTCCAATGCTTTAGCTACTTGGTCTGGACAAGATGTTCCTCTAGCTCCACAAGGGATTCCTTTTAATTTGCTTATTGCTTCTTCTATTTTCATCCCTTTCACTAGGTGTGAAAGCCCTACTGTGTTTCCTGGACATCCTCCAACTATACTTAAATTTTTAATTTTCCCATCCTCTATTTGTATTATTATTTCCCTTGAACATACACCTTCTGGTTTATATCTATATTCCATATTATCTCCTCCTTTTTTTATTACAGGGCTTAGTAGAAACCAAGCCCTGTTGCTTAAAAATATTTCTGAATCTCATCTATGAGATTTTCGGAAAAGCTTCGTTGAAGAAACAATTCATTAATCGTATAGAATTCATATTCTGATGCTTTAATTTCTTGTTCCGTACAATTTATTATAATACACTGAACTGTACCTTTCACTTTGCCCAGTATAATAAATTCCTGCGGAACACTTTCTCTTACCCTTTGTTTGATATCAAGTAGAATCTCTTTATAACCTTCTCCATCTTCTTTTAATATTTGAGTATGTGGAGAATGTTTTTTTATTGTTACATTTTTTCCCTTTTTTAATATTAGGTTAAATCCTAGTTTACAATATTGTTTCTTAGTCTCTTCATTTTCTAGTTTTCTTGTTGTCTCTATTTCATTTGTTTTTTCTTTCTTTAGATTTTGCTTCTGCCTTTCCTTTCTTTTTTTAAGTATGATTTCTGGGTTGTTTACCACATACATTATTGTAGCAATTCCAAGTGCTCTAGCCACTAACTCCTTATCAGCGGTTAATATTGTCGGTCGTTCATCTTTCTGTAGAGCATATATATAACCCATTATTAAATTATTTGTATCTATTCCGCTTTTATATCCTAATGGGGTAGTCACATATTTATCTGATTTATATTTTACCTCATCCTGAAACTCCCTTATCGAAAATTTGAAATCACTTGTAGTTCCTTCATCTTTTAGATGTTCATCAAATTCTCCCAATACAACAATCTGGATTTTATAGCTCCTTTTTACAATTTTCCGGCAAATATCATATTCAACTGAACATGTATCTACAACTATGTTTTGAAGATTTACATCTCCCAAAATTACTACATCTGCATTCCGTTTTCTTGCCTCTTCTGCAATTTGATTAATAAATTTTTTCTGCCCTTCGTTCATAGTAAACCTCCTGTGTGATAGTAATATTTACTCCTATCTTTTTTATTATAAGTTTTTAGTTTCCTATTGCATTATAACATTTTATGTAAAGAAGTGCAAGCTGTTTGTAGCTATTTATCCAACTTAATATGTACATCTTTTAATTGCTGTTCTGATACTACTGATGGTGCTCTCATTAACAGGTCTCTTGCTTTTTTATTTTTTGGAAATGCTATGACTTCTCTTATATTTTGTGAATCTGCTATAAGCATTATCATTCTATCTATTCCAGGTGCTGCTCCAGCATGTGGTGGTGTTCCGTATTGGAATGCATTATACAATGCACCAAATCTAGCTTTTACATCTTCTTCATTATATCCTGCTATTTCAAATGCTTTTACCATAATTTCTGGATCATGATTTCTCACTGCTCCTGATGCCATTTCATATCCATTACATACTAAATCAAATTGATATGCTAAAATATCTAATGGGTCTTTATTTTCTAAAGCTTCTTTTCCTCCTTGTGGCATTGAAAATGGATTATGATTAAAGTCGATTTCTCCCTCTTCTGATAATTCATACATAGGAAAATCTACAATAAAACAGAATTTATACACATTCTTTTCTATTAAATCTAATCTTTTTCCTAGTTCTATTCTAACTAGTCCTGCAATTTTCTGAGCTTTCTTAAATTCATCTGCTATAAAAAATATACTTGCATTTTCATTTAGTCCATACTCTTCTTTTAATTTCTGTTTTATCTCATCAGTTATAAATTTAGCAATTCCACCTTGCACATTTCCTTCATTATCTAATTTTGTCCATGCTAGTCCTTTTGCTCCAACTTCTTCTGTTGTTGCAAATTCTCCCATTTTATCAAAGAATTTTCTTCCTTGTTCAGCACCATCTGGTACTATTATTGCTTTTATAGTTTTATTCTTAAACGCATTAAATTCTGAATTTTCAAAAAGTTTTGTTACATCTTGTATTATTAACGGATTTCTTAAATCTGGTTTATCAATTCCATACTTCTCCATTGCTTCTTTATATGGGATACGAATAAATGGACCTTTATCAACTTTCCAATTTGTAAATTTCTCAAATGTATATGGTACTACTTCCTCCATAACTTTAAATACATCTTCTTGTGTTGCAAAACTCATTTCGTAATCTAATTGATAAAATTCTCCTGGCGCCCTATCAGCTCTTGGATCTTCATCTCTAAAGCATGGTGCTATTTGAAAATATTTATTAAATCCACTAACCATAAGCAATTGTTTGAATTGTTGTGGTGCTTGTGGTAATGCATAAAATTCTCCTGGATTTAATCTACTTGGTACTAGATAATCTCTAGCGCCTTCTGGTGATGAATTTGCTAAAATTGGTGTTTGTATTTCTGCAAATCCCAATTCGTCCATTTTATCTCTTAATGTTTTTAAAACTTTTGAACGTAATAATATATTATTATGTAATTTTTCATTTCTTAAATCTAAAAATCTATATTCTAATCTTAAATCCTCCCTCACTTCCTGATTAGTATTAATTTCAAAAGGAAGTACATTTTTACATTTTCCTAAAACTTCTATTTCTTCTGCTATTACTTCTATTTCTCCTGTTTTCATGTTAGGATTTTTACTGCTTCTTTCCACAACTGTTCCACTTATGTGTATACAACTTTCCGTTGTTAATTCTTTTACTGTTTTTTGTAATTCTTCATTATTTATTACTATTTGTGTTATTCCAAATTCATCTCTTAAATCTATAAATGTCATTCCTCCTAAGTTTCTTATTTTTTGTATCCATCCTGCCAATTCAACTTTTTCATTTATATTTTTTATATTTAATTCTCCATTTGTTTTTGTTCTATACATATTTATTCCCCCTGACTGTTCTTATTTCACCTATATTATTGAATACACATTTACTATTACTAATTGGTGTATCAATAATATCATAACTAGTATATCACATTATCTATTTTTTTCCTATAAAAGTTAATAAAATGATTGCTAATTAATAAATTTTTTTCTATTTTATATATTAACAATTGATTATTGTTTTCATTTTAATATTATTTTATGTATTGATATGAAGCAAGCAAGTAACTAATATAGTCACTTGCTTGCTAGGTTAGGTTCCTTTCTTTTATCCTGCTTTCTTGTCTGTAGTCTCAGAAGCAATCATATCAAATATAGCCAGAATATGACTCTCCATGATTTCTATCTGATTTGCATACTTTTGATACCTTACTATAGCTCTTTCTGCCATTGGTACCATGTAGTTCATTGTCTCAGCTTTGTATTTTTCAATATCTTCTTCTCCAGCACTAGCTAGGAATGTACATGTATGCACTCTATTAGATAATTTTTCAAGTACTGCTACTGGACTTTCTTCGATATCCTTGTAATATTTATCCAGTTTTTTTCCTTTATTGGCTACTTTTTCTACGTTTCTTAGTATCTCCTTATCAAAACCAGCTTTTCTCAGATATCTCATTCCGCTTCTATAGCTTATTGCTTTTTGCGGGACTTCATGCAACAATGCTGTTGCATAGGTAACGTCGTCTTTTATAGACAACGCCATCAAATAATGGCATACCCTTAGAGGATGAATAATAAATGGATCTCCTGATGTCCTTTTATGATGTTTGTGGAATTCAAGTGCTACTTCTAAAGCTTTATATGTATTAGGATATTCCGTCCTAGATACACCTTTAATGAATGCAACTGTTTTTAAATAATCGCTTTCATTATCCACTATCATTTCAGGCAATCCCATAATTGATGCTAAGGATTCACAGATTGATACTATAACATTCTTCATTATATCTACAACATTAGTAAACTCCTGGTATTTAGTTTTAATGTTATCTGCCAAACTATATATATATGTTTGTGCATATTTGATATATCTAATTTTTCGCTCCTCATTGAATGGCTTCAAAGTAGAACAGTTATTAGCATTATCTGCTAATTTTACTAATCCTGCTTTCCAGTTATTTGCTATATTAGCAAAATAGCTTTCCGCAATATAGTTCTTCTTAGGTTTTGATAGTAACTGCACTACTTCCAGTACTTCCTGATCTAGATAATACTCTGTAACTAATTCTTCTCCTCCTTGTGAAAAATAACAATCCTCAATTACATCATGCAACATTGCTGATGCATACAAAATGTCGCATTGCAATTTAGTCCACTGGTCCGACTTTTGTGGATACCACTCCCTTAATACAGTTCCTATATTTAATAGTATCAATGTTTTCGCTACCATAAGTGGATGTATTATATATGGTTCTCCACTGTCTCTTATTTGTCCACGATGCTTTTCTGCAGCTATAGCAAGAGCTTTTAAAGTATTCCGCAATTGATGTTCAATTGCATATCCTTTAATGTAGTTGTATTCTATTTCCCATTTTGTTAATTCTTTCATTTTCCTAACCTCCTCTAATTTTAATACTGACAGTATTTACTTTTTTCACACTATTATTATAATGTCTCACAAGCATTATGTCAAGTGAAAAATTGTGAATAAATGTAAATTTAGGTATAATAATTGATATTTATTGTCATATGCAATTAGTAGTTATCTAAAAATATAAATATCATATTTTTTTACCTTTTAAAATTTTACGCTTCAAAATAGTTGTATATTTTAAAATTCATTACTTATATTAATATTCTATACAATAATATATTAAACAAATATTATTGCAGTTTCACTTTTTTAATGTTATTATTATATTAGTCAAGTTATAAAATACAAGGAGTGATTTTTAGATGAGTCAAAATGAATTTGATTTTTATGATAGAACTAATTTAAAATCTTATAATTTAAATGAATCAATGCGATATCAATTAGCAATGCTTGATAAATTAGATGTTTTTACAAGAAAACACTGTGAAAATGTTGCTGCAATGACCTGTAGACTTTGCGAATATCTTCATTGTTCTAAAGGATTTACAGAATATTGTACAATATGTGCTTATTTACATGATTTGGGCAAATTATTTATTCCTCCAGAAATACTTCAGAAAACTTCAAAACTAACTCAAGAAGAATATGAAATTATGAAAACTCATACTACTTTAGGATATAATATGTGTATGAAAGATTTAAAACTTCGTCCTTATGCTGCTGGTCCTTGGTACCATCATGAAGCTTTAAATGGTACAGGTTATCCACGAGGTTTAACAAAAAAAGACATTCCTTATGAAGGTCAAATAATTAGAGTTGCTGATGAATATGATGCTATTGTAAGTAAAAGACAATACAAAACACATATTGGTATTACAGATACTTTAAAAATCTTAATAGAAGAAGCTCATCCTGTTAATGAATCAGATAATTCTCGTTTTTCTCATAATCCACCTAAAGACCCAAAAGTTGGGAAAAATAATCCTCTTGTTGTGCGTACTTTATTAAATGCTGTAATTGATGATATTTCTTATGAAATTTTTTGTACCCAAAATTATGTAGATACACTTCAAAATGAAATTGAAAGATTTAAATTAATGGAAAAATATGAAAATAAAATGAACAGTGCAAAAAATGAAAAGAAGATGAACTTTTATTTAGAAGGAATAAAAATGCTATTAAAACCAGGAGAAACTCTTGATAATTTTCATGGTATTTATCAAGAATATTTAGATGCTTATAATAAAAGAAAAGCTATTATAGATACACTTTATACTGAAATAAAGAGTATTAAAAAATTAAAAGTATAATGTTATATCTTTCGTAAAATACCGTCTGGCATATATCAACGGTATTTTACTTTATTCTATTATTTATAGCTTGTCTTTCCAATTTCTTTAAATTCTAATTATTACTCATTTCATTCCTACTTTTACATATTATTGTAATACATAATTTTTTATAGTTTTTCAAGAGATATTTTCATTAATATATACTTTTTTATGCCTAAAAAAACAGAGTAGGTGCAACTCCCACTCTGTTTGACTATGATATTAGTTTTAGCATTGTCGCATTGCATTTGTTGCTGTCGTTGTTCTTGTCTTTCATTTAGATGATTTTAATATTGTTTTTAGGCAACAAAAAAAATCAACCATTTTACTGATTGATTTCATATATATCTGTTCTATAAAAATTCCAAATAGAAACGTCATTGGAGCAGGTAGTGGGAATCGAACCCACGTCATCAGCTTGGAAGGCTGAGGTTCTACCATTGAACTACACCTGCATGTTTTCCTGAACTTTTTATATTATATTGATTTTTTTTATCTTTGTCAATACTTTTTTAAATTTTTTTCATTTTTTATTTACAAATTTATATAACTAATATAAAATATGTTTGATAAATTACTTTTATATAATAAAAATATTTTAATTGGTAACACTAATAAAAATTAATAATTATATATTGAGAAAAAAATTTGGAGGTAACAAATGAAAAACAAAAATGAATTAAATTATAAAGATTTAAAAATGACATGTAATCCTGACATTTTTAATTTTGATACTACAGAATCTCTCGAAGACATTCACGAAGGTATCGGGCAGGATAGAGGAATTAAGGCTTTAGAATTTGGTATTCAAGTTAATGTAAAAGGTTATAACTTATATCTAGAAGGTCCTAGCGGTGTTGGAAAAACAATGTATACTAAAAATTATTTAGAAAGTATTGCAAAAAAGAAAAAAGCCCCTTCTGATTGGTGTTATATTTATAATTTTGATAACCCTAATGAACCTATTGCAGTAGAACTTCCAGCTGGCCAAGGTAAAGAATTTAAAGAAGCAATGGATGGCTTTATAAAGGAAATTAAAAAAGATATTAAAAAAACTTTTAACGCTGACGACTTTGAAAAAGAAAAAGCTTTAATTAAACAAGAATTTGAAAATAAACGTTCTGACTTATTAGATAAATTAAATTCTGATGCAGCTAAATATAATTTTTGTATAAGATCTGCACAAAATGGTATTTATATGACACCTGTTGTTGATGGTAAACCAATTGAAGAAGAAGATTTTGAAAAATTAGATGAAGATGTTAAAAATAAATATGAAGAAAATGCTCTTATTGTTCAAGAACAAATTATGAATGCTATCGGTAAAATCAAAGAAATTGAAAGACAATCTGATCAAAAGATTTCAGAATGGCAGTCAAATGTTGCTCTTTTAACTGTAAATGTTCACATTAATTATTTGAAATCTAAATATAAAAGAAATAAAAAAATCAACAAATTTTTAACAAATATTAAAAATGATGTATTAAGAAATATTTCAACTTTTTTAGAAGATGATACTCAATCAACTAATTCTTCTATTCAGCAAAATCCTACTTTAAAAAAGCCTGATCCTACAGTAAATTATAGAGTTAATTTATTTGTTGATAATTCTAATACTGAAGGCGTTCCTGTTATTATGGATACAAATTATTCTTATCACAATATCTTTGGTTCTCTTGAGTATGAAAATTACTATGGTTCTCTAAAAACAGACCATACTATGTTGAAAGCAGGTTTAATGCAAAAAGCTAACGGTGGTTATATCATATTTCAAGCTAAGGATTTGTTAGCTAATGGAATGTGTTATGAAGCTTTAAAAAAGGCTTTGCGTGTAAAAAATATAGGAATTGAAAATACTACAGATCAACGTTCATCTATGGTATTAGTATCTTTGAAACCTGAACCAATACCTTTAAATTTAAAGGTAATATTAATTGGTAATGCTAGTATTTATCAAACTTTACTTGAAATGGATTCAGATTTTAGAAAGTTATTTAAAATTAAGGTTGAATTTGAAGATGATGCACCTTTAACATCAGAAAACGCGAATAAATTGGCAAAAATAGTACATGGTTTTTGCACTTATGAAAATTTACCTCATTTAGATAAAAGTGCCATGGCAAGATTAGTAGAATATTCTTCAAAACTTGCTGGTAGTCATCATAAACTTTCTACTAGATTTAATGATTTAACACAAGTTGTAGGTGAATCAGCTACTTGGGCTAAATTATCAAAATCAAAGGTTGTTACAGATAAATTTGTTCAAAAAGCTTTAGAAGAACGTACTAATAGAGTAAAAAAATATGATTCAAGATATGTTGAAATGATAAAAGATAATTCTTTACTTATAAACACTTCTGGTTATGAAGTCGGAACCTTAAATGGATTAACTATTTTAAGTATTGGTGATTATAGTTTTGGTAAACCTGCCAAAATAACGGTTAATACTTATACAGGTCAAAATGGTATTGTAAATATTGAAAGAGAAGTTGCTATTTCTGGTCCTTCTCATTCAAAAGGTGTGCTTATCTTAACTGGTTATTTAGGTGAAATGTTTGCTCAGGATATGCCTTTATGTTTAACTGCAAGTATTTGTTTTGAACAATTATATAATGGTGTTGATGGAGACAGTGCTTCTAGTACAGAGCTTTATGGATTATTATCTAGTCTTTCTGGCATCCCTATTAATCAATCTATAGCAGTAACTGGTTCTGTTAATCAAAAAGGACAAATTCAACCTATTGGTGGTGTTAATGAAAAAATTGAAGGATTTTTCCAAATTTGTAAGATGAGAGGTTTAGATGGTCAACATGGTGTTATGATTCCAATTCAAAATGTTGATAATTTACAATTATCTGATGAAATTATCGAGGCTGTAAAAAATAAATTATTCCATATATATGCAGTTTCTACAATTGAAGAAGGTATAGAAATTCTAACTGGCGTTCCTGCTGGAAAGAAAGATAAAAATGGTAAATTCCCTTCTGGTACAATTAATAATTTGGTTTATAATAAATTACAAAACTATGCTAAAATTAGTGAAAAAATGTTAAAAAACTAATATTTTCAAAATATAATAATGATATTTTTAAAGACTATTTTTATGTTTTATAAAAATAGTCTTTTATTAATATACTAGGAAAGTATCACTTTGCTAGTATATTAATAGCTACAATTACTAGCCATTTGCGATTTTCTCCTTTTAGTTGAAAACTCAAACCGGGATAGAACAAATTAAAGAAAATTTTTCAATTTTTCTTATTTGTTCTATAAATATGGAACTTACTTGTAAACTAGTTAAGGTAAAATTGTTCTTATTTTTTCTGTTTAAAATATATTTTGTAGATTAAATGAATACTTATCTTCTATATGTTTTAATATATATATTCCCTCATTTATTTCTTTTTTAGTTTCTAAATAATCCTCTTCTTCTATATAAGTTTTAATATTTTCTAGATTGTTAGCAAATTTTTCTAACTCATCATGTTCTATATAATATGCTAACTTTGGAAAAGTATTTTCCCATAATTTGACTACTTCTTCTTTTTTATTTTGTATTTGTGATTTCTCATCATTATTATTTATTTTATCTGCTAATTCTGTAAGATTACTATTTATATTTTCTATACTAGTATTTGTATAATTTTGAGTAATATTATTTCCACCTATTATTCCAGCAATTATTATGCTACATATAATCAATTCCTTAACCATTTTAACTTACCTCTTTCTTTTGACAAAATATTTGATTTTTTCCATCTATAGTAACTATTAATGCTTCTTCTGGTTTTATCTTAAAAGCATTAAGCTGTTTCTGTAACCATTTATAATCTTTTCCTAATTTGTGCAAGTTTTTATTTATAACTTTTCCATCTATTACTAGATCATACGGTATTCCCTCATATTCTGGTACTATATTAAAATCTTCTGGAATTGTTCCTCTTTTTTCTGGTTTCTGTATTACTGTTACTTCTCCCGTTGTTTCTAATATTGCATATTCAACATCTCCTAAATTAAATATATTATTTCTTCTTAGTCTTTCTTGAAGTTCATTTATTGTAAATCTTTCTTTTTTTAACACTTTTTCATCAATTTTTCCTCTATATACCAATATACTAGGTTTTCCACATATAATCTGTCTTAAGTTTAAACTTTTTATATTTATTATAGAAATTATTAAATGCATTACCAACAATCCTAAAATTGGAATTATTCCATTAAATATTGGAATTCCTACTTCTGTCATTGGAATAGAAGCCAAATCTGCTATCATTATAGATATTGCTAATTCAAATGGCTGCATCTGACTTATTTCTCTTTTTCCCATTAATCGCATTACTATTAATACAATTATATATAATGCAATTGATCTAAAAAAAGTTATTAACATATAAACACCTTCATTTTTTTATTTTTATCATATTTTTTGCAATTTTTGTTTATTTTATACTTATTTTTTTGAATAATTATTTTTTTTTTGCAAATAATATTTGTAGAACCTTTCAAAATGTATTTTTATATTATATATTTTGAAGTAAAATAAGGAGGTCTTATATATGTCAGAAACAAGAGAAACCAGCCGTTCTAACACATCATCTACTGTTTGGCAAATTGTTGGTAGATTAATTGTAGCAGCCATAGTGTTAGGTATAACTGCTTTTTTTACTCCTGGTTTTAGTATTAATCATTTTTCGACACTTATCATAGCTGCTGTAGTTTTAAGTATTATTGATTATCTAATTGTAAAATTTACTGGATTACATGCTAGTCCATTTGGCAAAGGTTTTGTAGGCTTTGCTTTAGCAGCTATTACATTATATATTACACAATTTTTTGTAGCTGGCTATTCTATTTCTTGGATTGCTGCTATAATAGGTGCTTTAATTTATGGTGTTGTAGATTATTTTATTCCAGGGAACCAATCTATGTAAACAAAAAGAACATTAGATTTTTTCTAATGTTCTTTTTGTTTTTTACATAATTATATTATTTTATTCAGTCTTAGCAAATATTATTAGCCTTTTACTACTATCATCATTACAAGTTGATAATGTGATTTCTGGTTTTCCTGCTGTATCTCTTGAATAGAAACTTGCATCTTCTGGAGTTGTTTCAAATTTTTGATATATTGTATAAGTTAATTTATTTTTAGAATTATCTGTTACATATATCTTATCTCCAATTTCCAATTTTTTATTATTTGAAAAGAATGCTCCATTTCTATAATTATGTCCAATAATAACTGTATTTCCAACTTGGTTAATTCCTGCACCATACAACATTGCAACTGAAGTCTCTAATGAACTTTTGCTTACTTTTTCTAATATAGGATAATTAGCTTTAGTTTTTGGTATTTCTATTGTTCCAACTACATCAAAACCTTTATACTGTGGTTTTGTATTACTTCCTGCTCCGTTTGTTGTATTAGATTTATCTATACTGTCAATTGGATTTGTTGCATTGCTATCATCTGTAGTATTATTTTTATCTTCTGTTGAATCTTCTGTATAATTATCAACAAAAGCCATTGCATCATTTTCTAAAAAATATTTTTTATACCAGTCATATCCTAAAAAACCTAACAATCCTAATATAGCAATAATTACTATTACTAATACAACTGTTAACACTTTACTATACTTACTTTCAAACATATCTTTTACCTCCGTAAAAAATTATAATAACACTATTTATATTATAACACATAATCAATTAAAAGTGTATAGTTTTGTTAGATTTTATTTAAAATTGGGTTACAAAATTGTTACTATTCACTGTCTTAGAAAATTCGCTTATTTTACATATTCATTTAATGGTTTTGTTCTATAATTTAGCTCTCCCATTCCTTCTGTTGGAACATATCCTGCTTTAGAGTTAATTACATCTGGTATTCTATTAACAATAGATGCACAAGTCAATTCTACAGTATTCGGTCTATTAATAATCAACGTTGTTTCTGGTTCTCCAATAATTGTCCATTCATTTTTGTCGAAATCTTCTTCTGAATATACTTTTCCTATACATTCACTTTCAATTGTAATTCCTTCTTCTGTTTCAGTTGTAACAACTGCACTCATTCCTGTTGCATCTCCTGCTTTTACTACCATTCCTAATGTAGAAGAATCTATATCTTTATCATATACTTGTGGTATTGTTTTTTGTGTTTGTGATTTTACTGTTAAACCTAATTTAGCGCATAACCATCCATTTACATTCCACATATATGATGGTAGATATTCTCCACTATTAATCATAGCTTGTCTTTCTTCTGATGAAATTCTATCTACAGCTGCTACTTCTTTATCAAAATCTTCTAAAGTTAATCCTGCTCCATGAGCTTTAGCCAATGCAATTCCATAATCTTCAACATTGTAACTAGAACTACCTTTTATCTTAGTTATTTTATGTGTTGAACCTGCAATACTAGAAATAAGTTGTCCCCAGTAAATATCTTGATATCCACTACCTGTTATAGTACAATTTGTACTTTTAGCCATTTCATTTAATCTTTCTGTTACTCCTGGATTAGAATTTTCTGGATAGAATGCTTCTTCACAAGTTGTTATTGCATTTATTCCTAATTTAGCACATAACATAAGCGCTTCTTCCACATCTTTAATTAAACTCATAGTTGTTACTATAACTATATCTGGTTTAGTTTCTTTTAACATCTGTTCAGCATTTTCTATACCAACAACTTTTACTCCTTTATTTTCGCTTTTCATAATTTCTCCAATGTCTTTTCCTATTACTGCAGGATTAACATCAATGGCTCCTACTATTTCTGCTCCTTTTTCATATACATACCTCATTGTATATACACTCATTTTTCCTGTACCATATTGTACTACTCTGATTTTTCTTTCCAAAAAAATCAACTCCTTTCTATTATATAAATTATATACTATTATTGATATAATTATACAATCTATATTAATTATTCTTTTGTACTATGCACTTATGTGATTTATATTAATTGATATTATTATCTTTATTTTTGCAAAATTCATATAATATTTTAGCACATCTTTTAGATGCTAATTTTAAATTTTCATCAAAAGTCTTATCATTACTTCCATTTGGAATATCTGATATACATCTTACACTAGCAAATGGAATATTATCTAAATAACATACTTGAGCTACTGATGCACATTCCATATCGACAACATCTGCATTAAATTTAGCATTAATCTTATCTTTCATAGCAACTTCTGTACAAAAAATGTCTCCAGAAGCTACTATTCCTGTTTTTATATTATATATTCTTTCTTCAGAATTTTTTATTAAATTTTCAAATTCTGTTACTAAGTTTTTATCACAATAAATTTTATCCCCTACACCTGTAATATATCCTTTACTATGACCAAAAGCTGTTATATCAAAATCATGTTGGACAACATTATTTGCTATTACAACATCTCCTATATTCAATAAATAATTTATAGCTCCTGCAGCTCCTACATTTATAACCATATCTAAGTCAAAATTATCAATCATAATCTGTGTTGTTCTCGCTGCATTAACTTTTCCTACTCCGCTTTTGGTAAGTATACAATTTTTCTCATTTATTTTTCCGATTATAAAATTTAAATTATAAATTTGTTTAGTTTGAATATTAGTCATCAAACGTTGTATTTCTTCGCATTCTTCATCCATAGCTACTATTATTCCAATAAAATTCATATATTTTTCCTCTTTCTATATTTATGTGATAATTATATTATACTTTTATTTTTTTTTCTATACTATTACAAAAAAAAGATAGAAATTTATAGCATTTCTATCTTTTCATTTATTTGTATATCTAGATATACAAAATTTATTCAAATACATTAATTAAAAACTTATTAATTATTTTAATTCTATAACAGCTCCTACTTCTGCGAATTTAGCTTTTAATTCTTCTGCTTCTTCTTTAGAAGCTCCTTCTTTAACTGTTTTTGGTGCTCCATCTACTAATTCTTTAGCTTCTTTTAATCCTAATCCTGTAGCATCTCTAACAACTTTTATAACTTTTATTTTTTGATCTCCAGCTGATGCTAATACAACATCAAAAGATGTTTTTTCAGCTGCTGCTTCTCCAGCTGCTCCTCCAGCTGCTGGTGCAGCTGCTGCTACTGCAGATACTCCATATTTTTCTTCGATAGCTTTTACTAAATCAGCTAATTCAACAACTGTTAAGTTGTCAATTTCTTCAATTAATTTTTCTATTTTTTCCATTTTATAATCCTCCTAAATTTTTTTAGTGATATAAGTTCACTACTCTATATTCGACTGTTATCAGTATAATTATGATAACAGTAATTTTTTATTACGCTTCAGCTGATGTTTCTTCACCTTCAGCTTCTTTTTTTATTCTTACTTGATCAAGTGCAACTGCAACTTTTGAAATATTTCCAAGTAATGCTCCAGCAAGCATTGATAATAATGTTTCTCTTGATGGTAATTTTGCTAAAGTTATTATTTCTTCTGCTGTCATAACTTTACCTTCTATAACTCCACCTTTAATTTTATAATAATCATTATCTTTGCTGAATTTATAAATTGCTTTTGCAGGTTCTAAGTAATCTTCATTACTCATTATAACTGCTGTTGGTCCGATTAATTGTTCATCTAATCCTTCTATTCCACATTCTGCTAGAGCTCTTCTTGTAATATTATTTTTTATAACTGTGTATGTTGCATTTGCATTTCTTAAATCTGTTCTTAAATTAGTTACATCAGTTACATTTATTCCTCTGTAATCTGTTAAAAGTATTAATTTTGCTTCTTTCATTTGTTCTGCTAATTTTGATACTTCTTCTTTCTTTTGATTTAATATTTTTTCGCTTGCCATCTATTTTCACCTCCCATAATTTTTTGTATTTATAAAATATAAATAACATTCTTCATATCCATACCGAGAGATACAAAGAATGTTATTTTCTCATGTAACCTCGGTAGGACTTAATTTTGCCTACTGTCTTTGGCTAATATATAATTATTTTTGATTTATGAATAAGCTTGGTCCCATTGTTTTAGCTATAGCAACACTTCTTATATATTGACCTTTTGCTGCTGCTGGTTTTGCTTTTATAATAGCATTAATTATTGTTTCATAATTTTCTACTAATTTATCTGTACCAAATGAAACTTTTCCAAATCCTAAATGGATTATGTTAGTTTTATCTAATCTATATTCTACTTTTCCTGATTTAATTTCATTTATAGCTTTTGTAACATCCATAGTTACTGTTCCAGATTTAGGGTTTGGCATTAATCCTTTTGGACCTAATACTTTACCTAATCTTCCTACAACCCCCATCATATCTGGAGTTGCAACAACTACATCATAGTCAAACCAATTTTCATTTTGGATTTTTGGTATTAATTCTTCTGCTCCAACATAATCAGCTCCAGCTTTTTCTGCTTCTTCTGCTTTTGGTCCTTTAGCAAAAACTAAAACTTTTTGAGTTTTTCCAGTACCATTTGGAAGTACAACTGTACCTCTAACTTGTTGATCTGCGTGTTTAGAATCAACACCTAATTTAACATGTAATTCAACTGTTTCATCAAATTTTGTTTTTGGCATTTTTTCTATAATTTCTATAGCTTCTTTAATTTCATATTCTTTTGTTTTATCTACTAGTTTTACGCTTTCTGCATATCTTTTTGACATTTTCATTTTTTACCTCCTTTGGTTCTAACGAGCTATGCTCTCCCAATACATTTTAAATTTTATTATTCTGTTACAACAACACCCATAGATCTTGCTGTACCTTCTACCATGCTCATAGCTGTTTCTAATGATGCTGCATTTAAGTCTGGCATTTTTTGTTCAGCTATTTCTTTTATTTGTGCTTTTGTTATTTTTGCAACTTTTTCTTTATTTGGTTTTCCTGAACCTTTTTCTATTTTAATTGATTTTTTTATTAATACTGCAACTGGTGGTACTTTTGTTATAAAATCAAAACTTTTATCTTTATATACTGTTATAACTACTGGTATTATCATTCCAGGTTGATTTGCTGTTCTATCATTAAATTCTTTAACAAATTGCATAATATTAACACCACTTGAACCTAAAGCTGGACCAACTGGTGGAGCTGGTGTTGCCTTTCCTGCTTCTATTTGCAATTTAATAATATTAGTTATTTCTTTTTCTGCCATGTTAATGGCACCTCCTTCTTAATATTCAAAAACTTTTTACTTTATTTTCTGAACTTGAGAAAATTCTAGTTCAACTGGTGTTTCTCTACCAAACATTGAAACTAAAACTTTTACTTTATGTTTTTCTTTATTAATTTCTTTTACTGTTCCAGTAAATCCTTCAAATGGACCATTCATTACTTGTACTTGTTCATCTATGTCATAATCTACATTAATTGAAATATCATCAAATCCCATATTACGAATTTCTTCGTCTGTCAATGGTATTGGATCTGTTCCTGAACCTACAAATCCTGTAACTCCACGAGTATTTCTTACAATATACCATGATTGTTCTGTTACAATCATTTTTATTAAAACATAACCAGGAAAAACTTTTTTTAAGTTAACTTTTCTTTTTCCTTCTTTTATTTCTATTTGTTCTTCCATTGGAACTATAATTTCAAAGAAATAATCTTCAAGCTCTCTATTTTTTATTGTATTTTCTAAATCTTTTTTTACTTTGTTTTCATAGCCTGAATATGTATGTACAACATACCATCTAGGCATCATATCATAATCTTTTTGAGACATGAATAAAAGCCTCCTTAATAATTATTCTGCACTATTTTCTGCTTCAGTATTTGTTTCTTGTGTTTCTTGTTCATTAGCTTCTTGGTTTGTACTATCTTGTGATTTTTGCTCTGTTGTATCTGTATTTACTTCTGTATCTTCAGTTTGTTCTTCTGATGTTGAAGCATCATCTGCTGCGTTTTCTTCACTAGTAGTATTTTCTGCTTCTACACTATTTGTATTAGTATTTTGCATTGATTCTTTAATTTTATCTATACCATGTCTATTTAAAGCTTCAAAAGCTAAATTTAATACACAAACAATTACTGCTGTAACTAAAACAATTGAAATAACAGCTACTGTATTATTAAATAATTGTTTTGGTGTTGGCCAAATAACTTTTTTTAACTCAACTTTTAAACTTTTCCAAAAAGTTTTTTTATTTTTATTTTCTTTTAAGTTGCTATTTTCTTTTTTTGTAGTTTTAACTTCTTTTTTAGCCATTTTATTTCCTCCTTAAAATAGCTTATACTATTTAGTTTCTTTATGTGTTGTACGTTTTTTACAGAATTTACAATATTTAACTATTTCTAATCTATCTGTATTGTTTCTTTTATTTTTAGAAGTTACATAGTTTCTTCTTTTACATTCTGTACATTCTAATGTTATATTTTCTCTTGGACCTTTTGCTGCCATTTAAATACACCTCCGAATTTTACCTTACTATTTTTAACGATGTGAACGCATGTCCGTAATATACATACGCCTAGTTATTTTATCATCTTTATGTTGAACTGTCAACGTTTTTTTGATTTTTTTCTATTTTTTTGCACTGAAAATCCAAATTTACCAACTTTCTTACCTAATTCATAATATCCACCATTTGCATAAGCAATTAAATCACATTTTGATATATCAAAAGCTCCGTTTTTATTTATAAATTCATCTGAAGCATTTATTGCCAAAACTTCTGCCATAAACATAGTATGTGAGCCTAATTCTTTTACTTCTTTAACCTTACATTCTATTGAGACTGGACTTTCCTTAATCATTGGGCATTGAACAAAATTAGATCTTTCTTTATGTAATTTCATTTCCTTAAATTTATCCACATTTGCTCCACTCTTTACTCCACACCAATCTGTTGCATAAGCTAATTTTTTAGTTGTTAAATTTATTACAAATTCTTTTTGTTCTTTTATTAAATTATAAGAATATCTTGATGGTCTAACAGATATATATACCATTGCTGGATTTGTATTTATAATTCCCGTCCATGCAACTGTAATAATATTTGATTTTTCCATAGTCCCGCAGCTTACCATTACTGCTGGAATTGGATATTCAAATGTTCCCGGCTTCCATGTGACTTTTCCCATGTTATTTCTCCTTAATTATTTTTCTTTAACTATTTTTCCTTCTTCTTAAATATAAATAAATAGATATAAAAAATCAGAAATTAACATGTTAAATAATATTGTAAAAGCTCGATTTTTTACAATTTTTAATATACTAATTTCTAATTTTCTATTTTTTATAATAGTTTTTATCTTTATTTTATTATATCTTGAAAATGATTTTATAAAAATGTCGTAAATGTTAAAATTACTTTATTATTTATCTTTATTTTTTATAAATTTAATGATTTTTTTAATATTAAATCGAAAAAATTTATTAAAATAAAAAAAATCTAGCAACAACCTATCTTCCCAGCAGGGTAACCCACAAGTATTTTCGGCACATTTAGGCTTGACTTCTGTGTTCGGAATGGGAACAGGTATTTCCCTAAATGTCATCATCACTAGAAAATTATAGTATGCATAGCACACTCAAAAATACATAGATGAAATTTAAAAGTTTTAAGATTTTTTTCTTCTTTAAATTGTGGTTAAGCCCTCGATTTATTAGTATTGGTCAGCTTAATACATTACTGTACTTACACCTCCAACCTATCAACCACATAGTCTACGTGGAATCTTACTACCTTACGGTATGGGATATCTTATCTTGGGGTGGGCTTCACACTTAGATGCTTTCAGCGTTTATCCCTTCCCTACTTAGCTACTCAGCTGTGCCACTGGTGTGACAACTGATGCACCATTGGTAAGTTCAACCTGGTCCTCTCGTACTAAGGTCAACTCCCCTCAAATATCCTGCGCCTGCGACAGAT